>CAYPXB010000005.1:61605-76254 GCA_964414745.1 uncultured Alistipes sp.
GCACCCGCAGGTCCGTCTATCGCTATATTTATTGTATTCATACCGATTCTCCATTCTGTGTATAATAAGTTTCAACTCTGTTTCCGACTCATTGATATCCCCGCGCAATACCCGGTGGAAAACGCGATCTGCAAGTTGAATCCTCCCGTATAAGCGTCGGTGTCTATGACCTCGCCCGCAAAGTAAAGTCCCTCCAGAAGTTTTGATTCCATTGTCTTGGGATCGATCTCATCTGTTTTTACTCCTCCGCTTGTGATAATGGCTTCTTCTATGGGACGAAATCCGGAAATTCCGACCGGGAATGATTTGATTGCCTTTTCAAGAGATTTTCTCTGCTCTCTTGTTATACCGTTTATCTTACAGTCAGGCGGTATTCCCGAAATTTCGGCTATAACCGGTATCATCTTCGCCGGAAGCAGTCTTTTCATGCCGTTTACAAAATCACGGTTAAGGTTCTCCGAAAAATCGCGCCTTATCCTCTTGTCGAGCATTTCTTCGGTAAGTCCCGGCTTCAGGTCAATGAGCAGATGATACCTGCCGGGACGCATTTCCCTTATATGTGAACTTGCTGTCAGCACAAGAGGTCCGGAAACGCCAAAATGCGTAAAAAGCATTTCGCCTAGCTCCGAAAAAATACATTTTTCGCCGTCATAAAGCCGCAATACCACATTTTTCAGTGAAAGGCCTGTAAGCTCAGCGCAAAATTCGTCTTCCGAAACAAGCGGAACGAGCGACGGCTTAAGCTCCGTCACGGTATGCCCTGCCTGTGACGCAAATTTATATCCGTCTCCGTCCGACCCCGTCGCGGGATATGATCTCCCTCCGCACGCCACCAGAACACACTTTGCGAGGTACTCTTTTCCGTCGTAAGTCAGAACGCCCGAACATCTGTTATCGCGGATGATGAGCTTTTTTGCCCTCCCGGAAATAATTCCGACCCCGAGCCGTTTCATTTCTCTGTCCAAAGCGTTTACGATGTCGGAGGCTTTATCGCTTGCCGGAAAGACTCTGCCGCCTCTTTCGGTCTTTAGCGGAACACCGAGGCTTTCAAAAAAATTCATCGTTTCCCGAGCGTCAAACATCGAAAAGCAGCTGTACAGAAATTTGGGATTCACCGGGATATTCCTCATCAGAGTGTCAATATCACAGTTATTCGTCAGATTGCATCTGCCTTTTCCGGTTATCGAAAGCTTTTTCCCGATTTTTCCGTTGCGCTCGATCACGGCGACTTTTTTCCCGAGTCCTGCCGCTGTCACGGCTGCCATACAACCTGCCGGGCCGCCGCCTATGACCAGAACATCATATATCATTTCATTTCCTGCTTCTGCGAAGCCTGTTGTAGCGCCCGCGCATTTCTTCGCGTCTTTTCTCCGTAGCCTGTTTGTCGACGGAATAGCCGTCACCCGATCTGAGGAGCACATCGCCCTCTTTGGCGTCAGCGGGCAGCAGATCCCGTGAAATATCAATCATTCCGTCGTCGGTCTCAAGGACTGCGACGCTGTCTTCAAACCTGTCGATCACTGTCATTTATCACTCGCCTCCGTTTTAACTTCGATCCGGCTTCCGTCCGAGCGGAAAACTATCGTTCCGTCAAGGTCGGTCCTGTAGATCTCATCCGTGTACTTCGTCAGCCTTTTGACAGCGGCATCGGACGGATGACCGTATGAATTTCCGGCTCCGCACATTATGACTGCCGCGTCGGGCGTTATCTCGCGGAGAAAATTTTTTGTTGACGATGAGTTGCTTCCGTGATGTCCCGCTTTATAAACATTTACGTGTGAAAGTTTTCCGCTGTCTGTCATTTCATTTTCCGCTTCCTTCTCCGCGTCCCCCGTGAGCAGAAATCTGTTTTCGCCGTGCTCCACCATGAGGACGACGGAATAATTATTCAGTTCATCATATTTCCCGCTTTTGGGTGACAAGACCTCGGCTTTCGCGTCTCCGATCTTCAGAATGTCACCCGGTCCGGCTTCCGTTATCTTCAGACCCTTTTCTTCGCAGGAATCGAGAAATTTCTCGAAAAAGCGCGTTGTCGGGATATCGCTGTCGTCAACCTGCGGCATTATCATCTCGCCGATCTCATACTGCTCCACTATCCTGTACATACCGCCCATGTGATCCGAATGCGGGTGCGTGGCAACCGCGTAATCGATCTTTCCGACTCCCTGATTGTTGAGATATGAGATCACACTGTCGGCGTACGACGCCTCGCCGCAGTCGACAAGCATATTTTCGCCGCCGCACGCCAGAAATATGCAGTCGCCCTGTCCGACATCGATGAAATGAACATAAAGTTCATCATCTGTGCCTCCGCCGCTCCCTCCGAGCTTGTCTTTTACCCATCGTACGGGATCTGTGCCGCATACCTCAAAGGCCGAGATCACAACGGCTATGACAACAAACAGTATCAGGACTGCCTGCGTTTTCCTTTTTTCGCCGCTGCCGCGCCTTTTCCTTTTTTCCAACCAGATTCACCGCCTTTGCCGCCACTGCATACATTTTTGGTCGACGATGTGCCGTTTACGAGACATCTCGGAGATGACCCGATGAGATCGTATCTTCCGGCTTTTTTCAGCGCCTCGAGGACAAGTTCCCTGTTCCCGGGAAGATAATACTGCAGCAGCGCTCTCTGCATGGCTTTTTCGTGCGCCGATCTCGGTACATATACTTCTTCCATGGTATATGGATCCAGCCCCGTATAGAACATACACGTCGATATGGTTCCCGGAGTGGGATAAAAATCCTGTACCTGCTCCGGGTGAAGACCGTTGTCTTTCAGGAAAAGCGCCAGCTCGACCGCCTCTTTAAGAGTGCTTCCGGGGTGTGAAGACATAAGATACGGCACAAGATACTGCTTTTTTCCGAGCTCACCGGTTATCTCGTAAAATCGTCTGCTGAACCTGTTATAGACGTCTATGTGCGGCTTTCCCATTTTGTCAAGAACAGCGGCCGAACAGTGTTCCGGCGCGACTTTCAGCTGCCCGCTGATATGATATTTCACGAGTTCATAGAAAAAATCCTCGTTTTTGTCCTCCATGAGATAATCGAATCTTATCCCGGAGCGGATAAAAACTTTTTTTACTCCCTTTATTTCCCTCAGTTTTCTGAGCAGATCAAGGTATTCGGTGTGATCCGCCTCAAGTGCGGGACACGGCTTGGGCGCGAGGCATTTTTTCCCCGCGCAAAGACCGCTTTTTATCTGTTTTTCGCATGAGCTATGTCTGAAATTTGCCGTCGGACCACCGACATCATGTATATACCCCTTGAATCCGGGCATTTTTGTCAGCTTTTCGGCTTCACGCAGGACAGACTCAATGCTCCTGCACGTTACCTTGCGGCCCTGGTGAAGGGCGATCGAACAAAAGTTGCAGTATCCGAAACATCCTCTGTTGTGGGTTATCGAAAACCTCACCTCTTCTATGCCGGGAACTCCTCCCGCTTTTTCGTATGAAGGGTGCGCCTCACGCATATAGGGAAGTTCATAAATACGGTCAAGTTCCTCTGTTGTCAGACTGAGCGCCGGCGGATTCTGAACGAGCATTTTATTGCCGTGGCGCTGTATGACTGTTTTACCGTATATTTCATCCTGCCAGTCATACTGTATTTTCGTCGCCTTTGCGTATTCTTTCTTATTGTCACGCACCTGCTCAAACGACGGACACTGCGCACAGCCGATGGGCGTGTTGACAGGGTCGGTCAGATAACAGGTGCCCCTTATGTCACGTATCGAGCCGATACTTTCACCTGCCGACAGCCGTTCACACAGCTCGGTTATCTGGTGCTCTCCCATACCGTACATGAGAAGATCCGCGCCGCTGTCGACAAGTATGGACGGTCTGACCGCGTCATCCCAGTAATCATAGTGGGCAAACCGCCTCAGTGAAGCTTCAAGCCCGCCTATCGCTATGGGAACGTCTCCGAAATACTCACGTATCTTCTTGCAGTAGACCGTGACAGCCCTGTCGGGACGCTTTCCGGCAACTCCGCCCGGGCTGTACGCATCGTCGGAGCGTCTGCGCTTTGACACAGTGTAGTGCGCGACCATCGAATCTATATTTCCCGCCGTCACCAAAAAAGCGTATCTCGGTCTGCCAAACCGGCAGAAGTCCCGGTCGCCGTGTACATCGGGCTGTGAAATGATACCTACGGAAAATCCAAGTGACTCAATAAGTCTTGTGATTATCGCCGCTCCGAAACTCGGGTGATCCACATATGCGTCACCCGAAACATAAATAAAATCAAATTGTGATATTCCGAGCTCTTTCATTTCGGCTTCCGTAGTCGGTAAAAATCCTTCATATCTCATCAGATCTGTCTCCACAGGTTTTTTCGGGGCTATTCACCCATTCTCGCGCGGCGCTCGTCATACTGCATTTTCGACATAAGTACACGCCTCGGTTTAGCTCCCTCGTTTGGTCCTATTACTCCCATTTCCTCAAGATTATCCATGATCCTGCCGGCTCTTGCGAATCCGATCCCGAGCTTTCTCTGGAGCATCGATGTTGAAAGCTGCCCGTTTTCGACTGCGATGGTTATCGCTCTTTCCACATATTCCTCATCGCTTCCGGACGCGAATGACTGATTGTAATTACTGTCCTTATCGTTTTTTTCGGCAGGCACAAGGCGATCTACTTCTTCCATTATCTCACTGTCATATGATGATTGCGCCTGTGATCTGATGAACGCGAGCGTGTCTCCGATGTCTTTTGAGGAAGCGAAACAGCCCTGTATCCTGACAGGATTCATCACTCCTATCGGTTTGTACAGCATATCGCCGTTTCCGAGCAGTTTTTCGGCTCCGTTCATATCAATTATCGTGCGTGAATCGACCTGTGACATGACTGACAGTGCTATACGGCTCGGTATATTCGCTTTTATGAGTCCCGTTATGACATCGGTAGTCGGACGCTGTGTCGCCACGACAAGGTGCATTCCCGCGGCACGTCCCATCTGGGCGAGCCTGCATATAAAATCCTCCACTTCCTTGCCCGCGACAAGCATCATATCGGCAAGTTCGTCAATGAATATGACAATCTGAGGTATCCTGTTCATCCCGGGATTTCTCCCGGCTTTTTCATTGTACGATTTCAGATCGGTGACACCGTCTTCAGCGAACATCTGATATCTCCGCATCATCTCGTTCACCGCCCAGTTGAGAGCGCCCGCCGCCTTTTTGGGATCGGTCACGATCGGAATGAGAAGATGGGGTATGCCGTCAAAGACCTTGAACTCAACGATCTTGGGGTCGATCAGGATAAGTTTGACTTCATCCGGAGTTGCATTGTAAAGTATGCTCATTATGATGGAGCGCGTGCATACGGATTTTCCGGAACCGGTCGTTCCGGCGATTATCATATGCGGCATCTGGGCAACGTCACCTACGATTATGTTGCCGGCAATATCCTTACCGACAGCGAACGACAGTTTGCTTTTGGCGGATCTGAACTGCTGAGAGGACAGAACTTCCCTGAGAGTGACCGTGTCTTTGTTGACGTTCGGAACTTCTATGCCGACAGCAGATTTACCCGGAACAGGCGCTTCAATCCGTATCTGCGCCGCAAGATACAGCGCCAGGTCGTTTTCAAGCGCTTTTATCTTCTTTACAGAAACTCCGGATCCGGGCTGTATCTCATATCTTGTAATGGCAGGTCCGCGGCATATGTTGCTTATCCGCACCGTTACGCCGAAACTCTTGAGCGTATTTACTATCGTCTCCGCTTTTTCGTGCATCTCCTCGGACGCGGATTCGTCATTCGATCTCACATCGGGAGGTGTCAGAAGGTCGACCGGCGGAATGATGTACTGCGTTTCGGAGCGTTCTTTGTCTTCACCGGACACGGCTGCCTCACGGGCATTCTGCTCTTTCTTCCGCTCCGCCGAATCAGCCGCCCGGGTAACCAATATATCAAGGCTGCTGTCAACAGGCTCTTCATTTTTGGGTTGACTTTGCTGCGCTTCCGCCCCGGTATCCGTGTCTTTATCCGCGGGAAGAGGAACATCAAACAGAAATTCCGGCTCGGTTCCGTCACTTTCTCCATGTGTGGCACGTTCCCGTTCCGGTTCACGGTTGTTTACGATATTTATAGCCTCAAGATCCGCCTCAAAATCCCGCTTTTCCTCATCATCGTCATCATCGTCGTCAGTGTCGTCAAAAGCGTCCTCAAAATCGCCGCCCGTGATCATATTTTTGATCCCGATAAAACACCGTCCGATGAACCTGAACGGGCGGGAGATGATATCAAAAAACTGTATTATCCCCATTCCCGACAGAAGCATTATGAAAACAAAAAACATAATGACCGTTATTATTTTCGCACCCGTCGAACCGAATATTGACAAAAGCGGTCCCGCCACAAGAAAACTTGCAACCCCGCCGCCGTCAAGTTCTTTTCCGTCGTTATAAAGCCGGACAATATTGGAAATAAACCCGTCACCCGGCAGTTTGCCGACGCCGAATATCTGTATCGCCGAACTTGTGAGAAACATAAGTCCCACTCCCCATATGGCTCGTCCGGAAACACACTTCTGACTTTTTTCAAGTCCTATCAAAACAGCGGTATAAATAAGTATCGCGGGCACAAAAAAGACGGCAAGACCGAAAACACCCAAAAGAAAATTATGCACTGCCCTCCAGCCGGCCGTGCCCTCGATGACCGCCATGAGAAATATCAGTACTCCTATCGCGAAAAGAACGACAGACCAGAACCGATTTTTATCGTTCTTCTGCACGTGACCGGCGGACTCGGCATTTTCCCGTTCCTCAGATGCAGGTTCCGTCTGATTTTTTTTCTTTGTTTCAGCGGTGTCTGCCTCTGTTTCTTTATTTTTTTTTGATGTCATTGTTCTCCTCCGAATGTTCTTGCGACTCTTTATCTATATTAACTTTATGTCACTCTGATAACATTTAACGTTTATCCGCGTAATCCTTATATCATAATATCATATATTGCTATTGCGGTATCTTTCCGGAACCGCAACGGCTTCAGCCTACAACCATGCAATATTATAAACGATTTCAATAAAAAAGTCAATACCTGTATGTTCCGTCCTCCGGTTTAAGCGCAATAATGGGCATTCCCGGTCACGATATGGACAAAAAACGATTTTGGTGGTATAATGCTTGCAGGACAGTATTTTTGCATTCCGAATTTCGATATGATTTTTGCCGGGGGAGGAAAATGAAAAAAAACGAAATCTCATTGTTCGGGGAGGCCTCCGTTTCAAAATCTCCGCGTTCGCTTATACTCCAGATACTTATCTTCATCGCTGTGTTCATAATAATCAATATTGCCGAGTCGGTATTTACGATGTTCTTTGCGGTACCCGCCGTGATAAGCGAATTATACAGAAGCGGTCTGTCCGATCCGTCGTCATCATACAGTTTCAGTGACTTCTATGATATCGTGTCAAGGGCGACTTCGGGCTACAAAGTCATGATACCTATGCTTTTCTGCACCGCTCTCGCGATCTTTATATGCGTGATATATTGCAGATTCATAGAAAAACGACCTATATCGTCAATGGGCATACGGAAAAGATGTATTGTCCCGCATTATCTTCAGGGTATGCTCGTCGGGTTTGTCATGATGAGCGTTATTACCGGGATCTCTGTCCTTTCCGGCATAAACAGGATAAGCCTTGAAAAAAATATCGGCGCTGGATTGATCATTCTGTATTTCTTCGGGTATATCATTCAGGGAGCAAGCGAGGAAATCATATTCAGGGGGTATTTTATGGTGTCGGTAGGAGCAAAGCATTCCCCGAAGACAGCGCTTTTCGTAAGTTCACTGGCTTTTGCGGCGGCGCATCTGTTTAACCCGGGGATAAATCTCCTCTCTTTTTTCAATATTTTTCTGTTTGCCACGTTCGCGGGACTTTATGTTATATATTTTGACGATCTTTGGGGAGTCTGTGCCGCCCACTCTGTATGGAATTTCGCACAGGGCAATCTCTTTGGGATAAGCGTAAGCGGAACGGGGCAGTCGGCCTCGGTTTTCAGGGTGACCGCCGAAAATGACAACATTCTTCTCAGCGGGGGTAAATTCGGTATCGAAGGCAGTTTAATCACGACAGCGATTGAACTTGTCGCGATCTCTTTATTGCTATTCGCGTTTTCACGGCGTAAAAAACGGACTTCCCTGCCTCAGTCCGAAACATAACCCTGATTCCGGAGAATATGTGCAGACAGGCAGAGGGTCAATTGGTAAAATTGCACAATCGGGATAAATGCAAATTGTAAAAAAAATAGATTTCGGATTTTTTAGCTGTAAACAGCTTTTCTCAATGTTGAAAAATCAGCGAAAAGTGGTATAATTAACACAAAGTACAATAATGGCAAATGGCATGAAATACCCGGGCAACAGGAAATCTGTACCGGGCATTGAATACAGAAATAAAAAAAGATCGGGGGAATATCAGTTGAAAAAGAGATTTATTACGATCGAGCGTCAGTACGGAAGCGGCGGAAGCAATATCGGAAGGATCGTCGCCAAAAAGCTCGGAATAAACTATTATAACCGCACTATTCTGGAAATGGCCGCAAAAAAATACGGCGTCGAACCCGAATATATCGAGAGTGCCGAGGAAAATGTTCCCACGAGTTTTTTATATTCACTCATGCTCTCGGCGAATCCCGCAAGGTCGACGGAAGAAAATCTCCCTCTCTCCGATAAGATCTTCCTGATAGAAAGTGATATAATACGCGAACTTGCGGAGAATGAACAGGGTTTTGTCCTCGTGGGAAGATGCGGAAGCTATATTCTGGAGGAAAAAGGCTGTTTCAGCGTCTATATCTACGGTCCGACGGACGCACGTATCAAAAAGGCCATAGAGGAATACGGGATTTCCGAGAGAAAAGCGGAAGCATTCGTGAAGAAGACAGATAAACGGCGCGAGACGTTCTTTAATGTCAACACGGGAAGGCTCTGGCAGAATAAGGAGAATTACGCGATGTGCCTCAACAGCAGCGATCTTAGCGACGAGATATGCGCCGATATAATAGTCCGGGCGTATAACAGCTGCAACGAAATGGATACCGATACTCCGCAGACGGAAAGTACACAGAAAGAGACCGATAAGACCTGAATTCAAAAAGCTCCGGGGAACCGGAGCTTTTTGCCGTTTTATCGCAAAATCAACGATACATCACTTGGGTTTTGTTTCGAGGATCAGCAGGATGAGATACGCAAGCTGAACGACAAAAGCGATGACAAACGGGAATGATGTCTTTGCGACGGCGAAACCGCGCCTGCTCTGTTGCGGCGTCGTCCTCGGAAGTTTGTTCTTGAATATAAAATCAACCAGCATGACAAGTCCCGTGACAGCCATCAGTACATATATCATATCGATGGCCGCGGAAAGAGGAATGTTGCCGTCATCGTACGTGTAATTGAAGATATCTGATATGGTGTTCAGGAAAACATGGACAACTATGGAAGGTATTATCGAATCGTGTTTCATATCTATATGCGCAAGAAAGATACCGAGGATGAAAGCGAGCATGAACTGCGCGAGATTTCCGTGCGCGAGGCCGAAAAAGACCGCTGATGCGACGATCGCGAATCTCTGGTTTGCCCGGGAAAAGACTTTCAGCAGCATACCTCTGAAAAACAGCTCTTCTGTTATCGGCGCGATTATACAGCCGTATATTATATATATGATGATCCCGAGACTTGTCTGTGACATATTTGTTGTATCCATGGTATCGGCGGAATAACCGTATTTTTCGATGATGTCCGAAAACACATCCGAGAAAAGCGAGGCGATATACTGAATGAAAACGGCGATAAAGCAATACTGAAATGCCTTCGCGAGAGTGTAATTTCTTGTCTTTACCAAGGAATACGGCTCTATTTTCGCCCATTTTAGACCCAGCCACGCAAACAGTGTGTTTGCGACAAGATAAGTTATCATTGTTATGGCGGAAACGATCGACGACCCGTATGAATAGTCGGTAATGGCGTCAATCGATGCACCGGGATTCAGGTGATTTATCACAAGGACAACGATACCCATAAGAAGATTCGAGAGGACTGTCGCAGTAGTCCACTGAAAGACCAGACACGCTCCTCCGATCGAATAATATTTACGGAGCGCTTTTTTCTCTCTGCGTCCGGGTTCCACCGGAAGCCGGCAGCCCGGAACTTTTATCTGCGGGACGATATCGGAATAATCTCCGCTGTAACCGGGATATTCCGTAGGATTTCCGAACGGGTCGTTCCGGTCGAGCGTGATCGCTTTTTGCTGCTCATCCGTCTTCAGGTCAAGCTGACGCTGAAGTTCATAGACCTCGTGATTGAGCATGGCTATCTCAGACCTGTACTGCTCGGGAGTTTTGTTGTCGTCCATTTTTCCTCCTTAAAATGACATTTTCTTTTTACGTGTTCAACAGGTCTATTATAATACAGTTTTGATGTAAAGTAAATACCCTCGCCTGATTAAAATAATTTTTTTCATTCTATAGACAATTTCTGTCATCTGTGCTATAATGTATTGTATATATAATCGGTTGCTTTGTATATGGATGCATATGGACATTGATATATATTTTTTAACCGGAACCGGGAAGGTAATAAATATGATCCACGAAAAATCATGCGGCGCCGTCGTATACCGCAAATTTCACGGAAATACCGAGATATTGCTGCTGAAACATATAAACAGTGGTCACTGGTCTTTTCCGAAAGGTCATGTGGAAAAAGGCGAGACCGAGATCGAGACGGCCAAGAGAGAAATAATGGAGGAAACATCCATCGATGTTATGATCGACCCGACTTTCAGGGAGACAGTCACATATTTTCCGAACAAGGACACGACAAAAGTTGTCGTCTATTTTCTCGCAAAGGCAAAAAACGTCGATTATGTTCCGAGGGACGGCGAGATCTCGGAAGTGAAATGGGTAGATATCTCATATGCGCCGACTATACTCACATATGAGAACGATCGGACTATCGTCGCGAAAGCCCATAATGCCATAAAAGGGGTCTGACATTTTTCGCGCACGCGCAGATATAAGAAAAGAAAAGACATCGGAAAGGATAAAAATGGACAGTTCAGACATTGCGAAGATAATTCTTGTACTTGTAATGATGGTGTTTTCCGCGCTTTTTTCGGGTACGGAGACCGCCTTTTCAAGCGTAAATAAGCTGAGACTTAAAAACTATGAGGCGCAGGGCAATAAACAGGCAAAGACAGCCCTGAAACTGGCAAATAAATTTGACGATGTGCTCACGACCGTACTTATAGGAAATAATATCGTCAATATAACGACATCATCCGTAAGTACTCTTATTTTTATAAATATCTTCGGCAGCAAGGGTGCCGGAATATCAACCGTCGTGGTCACCGTTCTTGTCCTCGTGTTCTGCGAGGTGCTGCCGAAATCGTACGCGAAGAAAAATTCCGAGAAGATCGCTCTTAAATTCGCCGCTCCGCTCTCTGCCCTCGTAACGATAATGAAACCCGTGGTTATCTTCTTCAACAAGCTGTCATCGCTTGTCGCAAAAGGCGACGAATCGCCGAGTGTTACGGAGGATGAGCTTAAATATATGATAGATGAGATCGAAGAACAGGGGGTCATTGAGGAGCATGAGGGGGATCTTGTGAAGAATGCCCTTGAGTTCGACGACACCACAGTCAACAAGATCCTCATCCCTCGCGTGAAAGTTGTCGGCGTCGAAGTAAATTCGCCTATTGAGGAAATAAAAGAAACATTCGGCACCGAAATGTACTCACGCCTCCCGGTCTATGAAAAAAGCCTCGACGAGATAATCGGAATAATAACAAACAAGGCGTTCTTCAAGATGATCGCGGACGGCAAAGATGATATCAGACCGATAATTCAGGAAGTTCCGCATATAGCAGACAGCAAGCCGCTGAGCAAAGCTCTGAAGGATATGCAGCGCTCGAAAGTCCATTTCGCCGTCGTGACCGATCAGTACGGCGGAACAAAGGGCATTGTCACTCTTGAGGACATCATCGAAGAACTTGTCGGAGAAATATACGACGAGGATGACGAAGTAATAACGAACATCTCAGAAATAGGCGACAATATCTATGAAGTCGCGGGAGAGACAAACATTGAGGATCTTACCGGGCAGCTCGGACTTGATGAGGATATGATACAGACGACCTGCAGTACCGTCGGGGGCTGGGCGACCGACGTCATAGGACATATTCCCGAGACAGGCGAAAGCGCGGAAACCGGAATTTTCAGGATACGCGTCTCCTCTATGAATGAACAAACCGTCGAAAAGATAATCCTTACGGTAAAAGATACCGAAAAGGACGAAGACAACAATGAAAAGTCAAAAGAAGAATGAAAGATCCGCGGAGGCTCTCCGCGGATCTCTTTTTATGTTTAACGCTACCGGCTTTTTCTCCTTATGAGCAACAGCGCCGCAACGACAAGTGTGAGAACAACGGACAGCACGAGCGGAAACCATATCGAACCGGAAAACGGCAAACCTTTTGTGTTCATTCCGTAAAAACTGTAAACCATGGTCGGTATAGCCATTATTATCGTGATTATCGTGAGCCGTCGCATGACCATATTCAGATTATTGGATATGACCGATGAGAAACCGTCCATCATACTGGACAGGATACCGGTATATATGCTCGCCATTTCAATTGCCTGTTTCATTTCGATGATGACATCCTCAAGCAGTTCCTGATCCTCGTCGTAAAGCTTGAGCACCCTGCCGCGGTGGATCTTTTCGATCGTCGCCTCGTTTGCCTTGAGGGACGTCGATATATATACGAGAGACTTCTCAAGAGCAAGAAGTTGCATAAGCAGCTCATTCTTCATCGCGTCATGGAGCTGTTTTTCGGCGGCGGACGAAAGTTTATCTATCTGCTTCAGATATGCAAGATAAAGTCCGGCTATCCTGAGGAGCAGCTGAAGAACGAATCTCGTCTTATAACCCGGCATAAGGCTCCGGATGCTTCCGCTTACAGCCTCGTCAATTATCCTCGTGGACCTGTTTGTTATGGTAAAAACATAATCTTTTGTTATGATAATACCTATAGGCAGCGTGAAGAATATCGAGGTATTATCATTGTCGACCGAAGATAGCGGCGCATCGACGATAATAAGCGTCTGGTCGTCCTCACTTTCTATACGGGACGACTCCTCCTCGTCGAGGGATGACTTGACAAATCCGCTGTCAAGACCGTATTGCTCGATAAGCTCCTTTATCTCCTGAGATGTGGGGGCTACGACGGAGATCCAGCATCCGTGTACCGGAGCATCCGTCTCACAGATATTTCCTTTTTCAGAAACATAGAATGTTATCATGGCTTTCCCGCGCCGGTTTGCCTGAGATCAAGGCAAACGGCACCTCCTTTCACCGAAAACTGTCTTCGGTGAAAGCCGGAAACGCGCAGAGCTTTAACCGAAGAAGAAATATTTTATCGTATTCCCGTAAGGGTCAGCGTTCATAACGCACCTCCGTCCGGCGGAAAACCGCCGCTGTTTTGTTATCGCGCCGTCATAGCGCGATAAACCGGCAAAGATATATACCGATTTTATTTATTGTACCATACTTTTCAAAAAATTTCAAGAGTTTCATTATTTTTTTGAGCGACCTTTTCCGAAGAACAAAAAATAAAAAGGCTGCCTTCTTCAGGCAGCCTTTTCTGTCACTCTACGGAGTATCAACTTCCGTCCGGGTGTTCATCTTTTTTCTTTTTCATAAGTCCGGATACCGTCAGCGCAAGCAGCGAAACCGAGAGCATCATCATAAGAACCGAAGGCGATGTGTCTCCCGTTCCGGGCGATGAACCTGTTGCCGTTCCCGTGACTGTCGTACTTGTCACTGTTGTTGAGGTGACCGCTGTTGTGCTTGCCGCGGTCGTTGCAGTACTTGTCGCGGTGGTCGTCGTTGTTGTCGTACCCGTGTCATCCGCAGGCACTGTCTGTGTGGTCGTGACCTGCTGTGAATCGGTATCTGCGGGCGTCGTCGCGGCAGTGGTCTTTGAGAACTCTCCGTTTCCGTCGTTCGGTACGTTTCCCGTCACTTCCGTTGCGACGGTCGTTGTCGAATTCTGGAATTCTCCTCCGCCGATGCCGTAATCTCCGCTCGTCGTCGTGACGATTCCCGGCCGCTGTCCCGTAGGAGTATCCACTGTCGTTGTAGTCGTGGTGATCTCAGTCGTCGAGGTGACTGTTTCCGCAGTCGTCGTAATGATAAGCTCATCTATCATCACGATCGTATTGTCACTTGCGGGCTGTCCGTTGACGGAGACCACTTTTCCGTTTTCAACGACAAATGTCATCTGCTCGGCGTATTCATATCCATCCGGCGCGTTCTTTTCGGTAAGAGTATATTCACCGTCGGGGATATTCAATACATCTGTCGGCGAATTTCCGGATACCCATTCAAGTTCCGTTCCGCCCGACCTGACGGCGGTGGCTCCGTCTCCGAGGGAAAGACTTCCGTCCGCAAAGACTATCTCGTTTCCTTCCTTGTCGACACCCCTGAGATCAAGCGTCGCTCCGGCTACTTCCTCTCCCGAGCTGTCCTGCTTGCAGATCCTGACAACGCACGTTTCCGAGGGCGTTGTTGAAGAAACTGTCGTCAGGACTGTCGTTGTTGTCGTTGTTTTTTCGGTCGATACCGACTGAGCTGTCGTGGCCTGTGATGTGTC
>CAYPXB010000005.1:76354-80157 GCA_964414745.1 uncultured Alistipes sp.
TTGTCGTTGTTTTTTCGGTCGATACCGACTGAGCTGTCGTGGCCTGTGATGTGTCAGTCGCTTTCGCTGTCGTCACAGTCGTCGTTGTCGTGGTAACCGTTGTTGTAGTAGTTGTGGTCGTTTCCGTAACGGTCTTTACCTTATCGATCATAACCACCGTATTTCCCGAAGTCTTATTTCCGTTTACGTATGTGACTTCTCCGTTTTCGACCACGAATGTTATGCTCTCCGCGTATTCGTAACCGTCGGGCGCGGATCTTTCCGTAAGGACGTATTCCCCGTCGGGTATGCCCAGAACATACGTCGGTGTTCTGCCGGACTGCCAGATAAGTTCATCTCCCGAGGAGCTTATCGATTTCGCTCCCTCCCCGAGATCCAGACTCTGAAGCGCGAATTTTACGGGGTCGCCGTTTTTGTCTGTTCCCTTAAGGCTGAGTACGGCGCCGGGAAGTTCCGATCCCATATCGTCCTGCTTGCAAATCTTTACGCTCGTAACGGGCGCGGCTGTCGTAGTCGTAACCGTTGTTGCTGCCGTCGTTCTTGTTGTGGTGGCGGTAGTCTTCTTCGTGGTTTCGGCCGATGTTGTCGCCGATGTGGATTTTGTCGTCTTTTCGGTCTGCGTTGTAGCCTTTGTCGTCGTTGTTGTCGTTGTGGTAGTCTTCTTTGTGGTTTCGGCCGACGTCGTCGTTTCAGTCGTCGTTCCGCTGCCGTTATTTATTATCTTCAGATCATATTTTTTATCATCTTCGCCGCCCTGATCCGATACCTTAAACATATCATTAAGTGTACTTTCGTCAGAAGGTCCTAATTCATCAAGGTGGAAGGTCAATTTGGTGATATAGCAATTCCAATATGATATTCCCATTTTTCCGTTATCGCCAAATACAACATCATCCCCTGTTAAGTCAAAAGAAATTTTTCCGTCAGTTGATATAGTGAAATCTTTTTGCACATAATCATTGTCATTAACACCTTTCGATTTGAATTGAATACCAGCTCCCCAACCGAATTTGGTGTCATCATATGTGTACTCAATATCAACACCGGTTATTTTCTTTCCGGCGTATTGTTCCCCAAAGTCATATTCGGAATCGTTATGTTCAGGATTATTTCCGAACTTATCACTGGGCATTTCAAGCGTTGCGGCTTCTGCTTTGCCGGCCTGTACGGAGCCGTCATTCGCGACGGTAAAGTAAAGATTTTCATCCAATTTCGTGTATCCCTGCGGTGCCGCTGTTTCGACAAAGTAATAGATCCCGGGTTGAAGGTATCCTTTTATGACGTGCTTATTGTCGATATTTCTGAATCCATCGTCCTGTGTGAGCGAACTGCTGCCGCTGAAATTCTCCCAGGTGTATATCGGCTCTTCCTCGCCGTCGTAATAGAGGGCTATCGTAGCGCCTGTCAGGATCTTTCCCTCTGTGTCCGCTTTTATGAGATCTGCGTCGGCGCCATTTATCTCAAGATTTTCCATTGTAAGGACCCGGTCTTCCGCCGCCGTGTTGCCGTCGATCCTGTTCCAGCCGCTGTTCTCGCTTTCGGCAAGTCCGCCTCCGGAGCCTTGTGTCAGGGGGAACGTTGACGGGTCCGCGCCGTTTGCCACATTTGTCCAGTAGATATTGCCGCCATATTTCAGGATAAGAATATCATCGCCGAGAGCATATGATGTTCCCGATGGTACCGCCGTTTCATGTATCCTGTAAACATTCTCATAAGTTTTGCCGTTTGCCTTAAGTTCTCCGATATTTCCGTAATCTATGATCGCACTCACGGAGTTTTCCGCGTTCCATGCCCAGCCTTCGGCCGCGCCGCCGGGCTTATACGAATATGTCGGTCTCTCGGCTGTTCCGCCGACCGTGACGGTTCCCGACGTCATCTCTATTGTCGCGCCTTTGAGGGGACTTCCCGAAGCGTCGACTTTTCTGAACGTGATCGCCTTTTCGTCGGTAAAGTCGAAATAGTTATCACTCAATTTCTCCGTCAGATTGACTGTCGGTGTTACAAGTTTTCCGTTATATGTAACAATATAGTTTCCTTTTTTGTCCGTAATCGGATACAGCGTAAATTCCTCAGTGGTTGCCTCAATTCCGTCCACAGATGTCACTTTTCCGCCGCTTTCGGTCAATGTGCAGGTCTTGCCGTCAATGATATATGCGCTGTTGTTTACATTGTTCGGTTCGTATTCTGCGGATGCGACAGCAGTTGAATAATCACCGCCGCTATATACCGTTATCGTGACCGAATCAACATATTTGACATTATTAACTTCTTGACCACTTGAATCCTGAATCTGTTCACTCAGTATTAACTCTTTCTCAGGTGTTTCTTTTACTTCAAAATAGTACTTTTCACTTGAGAGAGCATATCCGTCCGGGGCTGAGATCTCCTGCATATAGTATTTGCCGGGCTCTATGCCTGTGACCGTCGCATTTTCTCCCGATGTAATACTCTTGTACAGTGTACCGTCTTGCTTGTATATACCGATCTTGGCGCCTCCGAGAGGAGTCTTTCCGTCATAATCAAATTTTTCGATATCTATCGTGTAGGCGTCGCTTCCTCCGATGATGCCTTTCGGACCTGTAAACGAGCGGAAACCGAATTCAGTCGTTCCGTCAAAACTCTTGGCTATAAGAGCGCCAGAAAGGTGACCGCGATCTTTTGTTCCCGCGCCGTCTGTGACATCAGCACCCGGAGCGAGAATCGTACCTTGGAAATTTCCGCCCAACTGAACAGATGTTGCTGACGGGAAGTTGTAAAGGACACTTGTTGTTCCGATATGATTGTTTTTGCTGCCGGTATCCCCGATGTGATACAAAGAAATAAATTCGCCGTTTATCGAAGTATACTTGTTTCCGCCGAAACTATCATCCGGGTCCGCAAGAACCGCTTTTTCTGCCGGGCTGTTGATAACTATATAAGAATAATCCCACTTAGATTCTCCCCCGGTATTGTCAATAACAGTCCTCGACTCGGGCAATTTGGGTATCTTCTCAAATTTTACGTAATTTGCCTTTTCCAGTGCCTTCCATTGTGAATCGTTAAGAGAAAAATAAACCGTCTCGGCACTTTCACTGTCACCCATGTAAGTTAAAGTTACCGTATCGTCCTGACTATCGGTTTTTTCCACTTTGAAATCCATGCTGCTGCTTCTCTGCGCAAGAGTTTTGCTTGTCGAGGCCAGCTTTCCGAATTCATCCTCAAAATCTATGATGGGATCTGCCGAAACATCATAAAACCGGTCAAGATATCCGTTATAATTTTGATTTGTCCTAATGTGAGCTGTTCCGTTGGTACTTTCGACAGCCACAATCTGATGAGGAGTATTATAATCTTCATGACCGTTTTCATCATAACTGCTACGCATGCTGACTTCCGTCATTTCAGGTTTCTCACCGCCGGCACCCCATACGATATGCGCGTATCCGGTATTACCACCGAGAAGTTTATCAAGCGTAGTATGTGAGCTATAATCGCCCATTCCCACCGAATATCCATCTCCGGGTTTTGCGTACCAATCAACGTCGGCTTTTATGCTTCCGCCTACGGCAAGGCGGCCTTCGGTGTCGGATTGCGTTACATGAAAATCTTCTTTGAGAAAAACACTGAACTGCGACGCGATCCCGAGAGCATATGTATTATCGGCGTTTGCTATCGTTTCATCTACAGTATTTCCTTTTAAATCGCTGTTCGCACCGACAAGAAGTGTAACATCATCTACTCCTGAACTCTCATCAAGATTGTTTACTGCGGCGGCACTCGCGCCGATCGGCGAAAGTGAAGTGATAAGGCAGGACAATGACAAA
>CAYPXB010000006.1:0-15850 GCA_964414745.1 uncultured Alistipes sp.
ATTGTATAACTTTTACAATGAGTCCGGTTAAACAAATAATCCGTTAACTCATCGAATCCCGAGAAAAATTCTCTCATGGTTTTCGACGGGACTAATCCGAACATCCGTTTTTTTGCCTCCTCTATCTGTTTTTTTCTCTCCTCTTCAAGTTCCGCCTTTGCCTTATCAATGATTTCGGGTGCGGGAGTATCCATCCTCAGTGTTATCCTGTCGCCCGTCACCTCGTATATCCTGTCAAAACCTTCCGCGGGATTGGGAAACTCGATATCGTCTCCCGCTTGTCTTTTGGCGGTTTCAACGCTGCGTTTATCATTTCTTACCCGCAGATTTATCTCCCATTGCGCGTCATCGGGCATCATCACGTAGATCTCGATCTCCGCGTCGACCGCTTCACGAATCGCCTCTATGTAACCGATACGACGCTTCGCCATATGAAATGTCTGTTCCGCCACAACATCTCTCCCGTTTTTCAGTCGCCCGATAATATCGCTGAGATGGCGTCGGTTTGCTCTTAAAAGGGCTTCCTTGTAAATTTCAAAGCCTCCCTTTAGTCCTATATTTAAGAAGAGCTTTGCTTTTGACTGTTCATTTTTTTGATATGAATAAATATCCGGAATATCAACATCATCATCCTTAAAATGCTCCCTGATAAAATGACTTTTTCCCGAGCAGGCTCACCCATGAAAAAAGAAACTTTAGCCACTTTCTGTTTTACCTCCCGTTTGATCTTTTAATCAGATACAGAATACTTTGGTATTCTACATCAAAAAAACGGGTGATAATTTTGTGAAAGTTATGTGAAAATTTTCCGAGTTTAACTTTTTGAGAACAATCCATACCCGCCGGATAATTGTATCAAAAAATAAAAAGCCCCCGGCTTGTCTTTGTCTGAGAAAGCGGGGGGTTTATTTTTTAAGAAACGCGGTGATCTCATCGCGGTCGTTTTTCAGGTCACCGTCAATTATATGATCAAGTATATCTTCGAGAACTTTTCCTATTCCGGCACCGCTGAATCCGAGCTTTTTCAGATCATTCCCGTTTACGGCAAGCTGTGAAAGATGCATGACCTCACCGTCATTTATCATTCTCCGGGCAGAATCCGCGATATTTTCGAGATCTTTCAGTTCATCGAGTACAAAAGGATTTTTTGCCGAATTATCCGCTTTTTTTATCTCGATAAGCCTGAAGAACAGATCCTCGCCGATTTCGGATATAAGCTTTTTTATTTTCCTGTCATCGTTGATCTTGTCGCTGTGATGCAGTATAAGCCGCTCAACATCATGAATCGTTTTTTTGTCAAAATTCAGCCGTTTCAGTATCCGGTCGGCAAGTTCGCAGCTTTTGAGTGCGTGATTTTTGAAGTGCCCCCTTCCGTTTGCGTCAAGTGTAAACATTTCCGGCTTGCCGATATCATGGAGCAGCATTGTGACGCGTAACAGCGGCGGATCGTCCGGAGCGGCGGCCACAGAATGAACTATATGCTCCCAGACATCGTATTTGTGATACGGAGTTCGCTGGTCAAATCCTATACAGGGAATAATCTCCGGAATGACCACGGAAATAACATCGCTGTAACCGAGCAGGATATCTGCACAGTTTTTTCCGCAGACAAGTTTTACAAGTTCATCTCTCACGCGGTCTTTCGAAATCAGTTCAAGATTTTCTCTCATCTTATGGACAGCGCAGGCGGTTTCACTGTCGATACCGAACCCCAGTTGGGATGAAAAGCGCAGACACCTCATTATTCTCAGAGCGTCCTCGGAAAACCGTTCAGTCGGGTCTCCGACGCATCTGACTTTCCTGTTTTCAATATCTTCAATGCCGCTGAACGGATCGAAAATATTTCCGTCAATATCCATAGCCATCGCATTTATCGTAAAGTCGCGCCGCTTAAGATCGTCCTCAAGTGTTGCGTCAAAAGTTACATTATCGGGATGGCGTCCGTCGGAATATTCCGATTCCTTTCTGAAAGCGGTAATTTCAAATTTTTTTCCGCCGCAAAACACAGTGACTGTCCCGTGCGTGAATCCTGTCAGCTCTGTTTTATGATCGTTTTCAAACAATTGTCTGATCATTTCCGGCGGAGCGCCTGTGCATATATCATAATCTTCCGGAATTTTTTTCATTATAAAATCTCTTACGCACCCGCCGACATAATACGCCTCAAAGCCCGATCTATGTAAAGTACCGATCAGTTTATTTCCGTCAATATCCACTGTACCCCTTCTTATATCTCATTTCGGTAAAGCCGTAAAATTTACTGCCATTCGTCACATATCCTGTTGATAATATCAGTCAGCTTTCTCAGATCCGCGTTTGCTCTTCCGTCGTTGTCTCTGATAAGCCTGTAAAGTCTGTCCGAAGCGGCAAGAAGGTCATTGTAATAAATATTTGAGTTTGCGCCGTATATCTTCTTTTTATTGACAGGTACAGGTTCGGCCTCATAAGTAATGATACCTTTTGAAATATCAAATTCTGTTCCGCTGTACGGAGCATACGCATCGATTCCGAGCTCATCTCTCAGACGGCCGGCAAAGCTGTCTGCCGAAGATGCGTCACCGTGGATAACAAAGAATTTTTCGGGTGACTCAAAAGCTTTCGCCCATTTCATAAGACCGTTGACATCCGCGTGTCCGCTTACTCCGGGCAGCTGTCTGATCTCGGCGTTCACCTTGACGGTCTCCCCGAAGAGTTTTACATTTTTCGCCCCTTCCACAATGCTCCGTCCAAGAGTATTGACTGCCTGATATCCCACAAACAGAACGGTACACTCTCTCCGCCAGAGATTATGCTTGAGGTGGTGCTTTATCCTTCCCGCCTCGCACATTCCGCTTGCCGAAATGATGACTTTCGGGCGTGTGTCGTCGTTGATAAGGCGTGACTCATCGCTTGAAACTGCTCTTATAAGTCCGTCAAAACTTATGGGATTTATTCCTCTGCGTACGTATGAAAGAGCTTCCTCGTCATAACAGCTCTCGCGGTTGTCGATAAAAATATCCGTGGCCTCGATTGCAAGCGGACTGTCCACATAAACAGGAAAATCCTCGTGCCCTTTTATCATTTTCAGATCTTTTATCTTGCGTATGAAATAGAGCATCTCCTGGGTCCTTCCGACGGCAAATGACGGTATTATTACATTTCCGCCCCTGTCGAAAGTCCTCTGAAGTACATCGCCAAGTGTTTTTACATAGTCGGACGGCCGGTTATGGACACGGTTTCCGTAGGTTGACTCCATAACGACATAATCCGCCTCCGTGAAGTACTGCGGATCGCGTATGAGCGGCTGATCTGTATTTCCGATATCACCGGAAAAAACGATTTTTTTCTCCGCTCCGTTTTCGTTTAATTTCAGAAGTATCGAGGATGAACCAAGAAGGTGTCCCGCGTCGCGGAAAATGACCCGTATGCCCTCGGAGATCTGATATTCGGTTTCATACGGATGCGGGACAAAAAGTTCTGTTGCGCCTATGGCGTCATCCATTGTATAAAGCGGCACGATCTCGTCTTCGCCTTTTCTTTTCGCTTTTCTGGATCTCCATTCGGCTTCAAATTCCTGTATGTGAGCGCTGTCACGAAGCATGACGCTGCACAGATTTGCCGTAGCCGTCGTCGAGTGGATCTCGCCCCGGAAACCTCCGGCGTAGAGCAGGGGGAGCAGACCTGAATGGTCTATATGAGCGTGTGTGAGCAGAACGAAGTCGATATTTGCGGGCGCGACCGGTATCTTTGCGTTCTCGAACATATCTTCGCCCTGTTCCATTCCGAAATCCACAAGAAATTTTTTTCCGCACGCCTCTATATAAGTACAGCTTCCGGTGACCTCATGTGTGGCACCGATAAAAGTCATTTTCATGATCATACCTCCGATATATGCCATTTTAGTTTATTGTAGCATAAAATGATCAGAATGTAAAGAAAATTTGACAGACTATTGATACAGATATAATTAACAAATTTACATAACTTTATTCTCCGGTATCCGCTCGCTATATTTAAAAATAAAAATTATAAAGTGATTCGCGCGTTTAACTATTGACAAAATCCCGATACGGTTATATAATTATTTTGATTCGGAGCAAGATGTTGTTCTGTCTTCGGTAAATCTGTATATTTTATTGGAGTGTAATATGGATATTATTGTTGTCGGCTGCGGCAAGGTCGGAATATCTCTTGCCGAGGAACTCGGTCCCACAGAGCATAACATCACGGTCATTGACAAACTTGAAAGTGTCGTAAACGAGGTCACCAACGATTGCGATGTGATGGGAATCGTCGGAAACTGTCTGTCAACAGCCGTACTTGCAGACGCTAATATAGAAAAGACAGATATTTTTATAGCGACTACCGATTCCGACGAAGTCAATATTCTTTCGTGTCTGATTGCGAAGAGGATGAAAGCCCGCCACTGTGTCGCAAGAGTAAGGGATCCGCAGTTCAGAAGACAGCTTGTCTTTATGAGGGAGGAATTGGGGATAAGCCTCATGGTAAACCCCGATTTCACCGCGGCGAATGAGATCTCAAAGATACTCAGGTATCCGGCGGCAATAAAGATCGAGTCCTTCGCAAAGGGAAGGGTGGATCTTGTCGAGATGCGCGTCAGCAAGGGAAGCGTTCTCGAAGATGTCACCCTCAAGGATGTTTCCGGGAAAATGAATCTTGATGTGCTTGTGTGTGCCGTACAGAGAGATGATGATATAATAATCCCCGACGGAAATTTTGTGATAAGGGCGGGGGACAAGATACATATTACGGCCTCACACAGCGAGATGGTCAAATTTTTCAAGACTGTGAGCGAGGACTACAGGGAAAAGAGAGTCAAGAACGCAGTCCTGATAGGCGGAGGAAGGATCGCGTATTATCTTGCAAACCAGCTTGTCGAAATGGGTATAAAGACAAAGATAATCGAGCAGGATGAGCAGCGCTGCCTTGTGCTGAGCGAATTGCTCAACAAAGTCGATATTTCCTGCGGTGACGGAACAGACCAGGATACGCTTGACGAGGAACACGTTTTTGACTTCGATGCCGTTGTGACTCTTACGGGTATCGACGAGGAAAATATACTTCTGTCACTTCTGTCCGAAAAAAACGGTGTCGATAAAGTCGTTACAAAGGTCAACAGACCGTCGCTTATGCAGATATCCGGCACTTTCGGCCTTGACAGCATAATATCCCCGGTTGCGATTACAGTCAATCAGATATTGCAATATGTACGGGTAAAACAGAATTCAAAGGGCAGCGGAGTTATCACATTCTACAGGCTCGTAAATGACAGGCTTGAGGCACTTGAGTTTGTCATCAGGTCATCCGATGCGGATTATGTTGACAAACCGCTCAGGGATCTTGATCTGAGGGATGACGTGCTTATAGCAAGCATAATCAGGGGAAATGATCTTATCACGCCGAGAGGCAGTGACTGCCTGAAGAAAAACGATAGTGTAGTTGTCGTTACCACAAATAAAGGGTTGCATGATCTCAGTGATATTTTTGACTGATAAGTATTGAGGATCCGAATATGAATTACAGAATGACTCTTTATATAGCCGGACAGATTATGAAAGTATCGGGAGCTTTTATGATACTTCCGATAATAGTCGGTATCATCTACCATGAGTACAGCGCCTTTCTCTGGTTCGGTGTCCCCATGTTCATACAGCTTGCGACAGGCTTTATAATAACGCTGAAAAAACCCAAGAACAATACTATCTTTTCGATAGAGGGTTTTGTGAGCGTGGCGGCGGCATGGATATTTGTTTCGATGATAGGGGCGCTTCCGTTTATCCTCTCCGACGATATGGATTCCTATGCGGACGCGATTTTTGAAACTGTTTCCGGATTCACGACGACAGGAGCCACGGTGCTTGATGATGTCGAGTCGCTGCCGAGATCCCTGCTTTTCTGGAGATCTTTCACTCACTGGCTCGGCGGAATGGGAATACTCGTTCTGGTACTCGCTGTCATGAACAGCAATGACGTAAGATCCATGCATATGATGCGCGCCGAGTGTGCCGGACCGAAAGTCGGAAGGATCGTTTCAAAATCAACAGCCTCCGCACGTATCCTTTACGGTATATATATAAGCCTCACGGTACTTGAGATCATAATGCTACTTTTCGGAGGAGTGCCGCTGTATGACGCGATCATACACGCCTGCTCGTCAGCCGGTACAGGCGGATTCTCCATATACAGCGACAGCATAGGACATTATGACAGCGTTTATGTTGAGATGGTAGTCGCCGTTTTCATAATACTCTTCGGAATAAACTTCAACCTCTACTATTTTCTCCTTATCAAAAAATTCGCGCAGGTCTATAAAGACGAAGAACTCAGGGTCTATCTCGGAACGATACTGGTGTCGGTAGTACTTGTCGCGTTAAATATATATCACCTGTACGGAAGTGTGGGCGAAACGCTCAGATATTCTTTCTTCATGGTGGCGTCAACTATAACATCCGCGGGATTTTCCAATATCGATACGACGCAATGGCCGGTATTTTCGCAGACTCTGCTGCTGATCCTTATGTTTATCGGTTCGTGCGCCGGTTCGACAGGCGGCGGAATGAAAGTATCGAGATGGATCATTCTTTTCAAGAGCGGTATCAAGGAAATAAAATATATCGCAAATCCCCGTTCCGTCGTTACTCTGAAGATGAACGGAAAACCGGTTGAGCAGGATATGGTAAGGGGCGTTACATCTTACGCGATAATTTTTGTCATGCTTTTCATCAGTTCGCTCCTGCTTATATCGCTGGATAACTTTTCGATAGAAGAATCGGCGTCCGCTGTCACAACCTGTATGAACAACATCGGATTCGGCGTGGGGCGTTTCGGACCGGCGGGAAATCTCGGGGGACTGTCGGCTCTTTCCAAAATAGTTCTCAGTATTGATATGCTGTTCGGAAGGCTTGAGATTTATCCTATCATAATGCTGTTTACAATACTGAAAAGACGCAGATAAGTTATAATGTGGTGCGGCTGTCTGATGTTTTGCTGAAAATACCGGCTCTGAATCTGCCGCATTTATTCTGAATTCAATTATGATTTAAGGGAGGACGGGGCTTTAATGCCCTGATCGGAAATTGATTCAAAAATTTGATTTTTTTATTCTCGACCTTATCCGGCAGAATCTGAGAAATGACATTCTCGATAAGATAATGTGTATTGTGACACGGCTCGGCGATAAAGGTATTTTATGGCTTTTCATAGCCGCGATCCTCTTATTTTTCAAAAAATACAGAAAGTGTTCCGTGACGATGGTGACCGGTCTGCTCAGCGGCGTGCTGATCGGGAATGTGTTACTGAAGAATATTATCGCCAGACCGAGGCCGTGCTGGCTGAATACAGCGGTAGATATGCTTATTTCGGTTCCGACCGACTATTCTTTTCCGTCGGGGCATACTTTGTCAAGTTTTATCGCCGTTACCGTTCTTATGTATTATAACAGATATTTTGGTTTTTCGGGATTGATAGTGGCGTTGTTTATCGCGTTTTCGAGGCTTTATCTCTACGTTCATTTTCCGACCGATGTTCTGGCGGGAGCTGTTCTGGGTGTTCTCCTCGGCTGTTTTTCGATTTTTATCGTCAACAGGATATCGTCCGCGACAAAGGATCTGAAAAAAACGGGTAACCGCACAATGTAAGAAAGCATAAACGGTTTCTTAATAAATTATTAAAAGCGATTTTGTCTGAATATCACGAATTTTCTGAGAAAATTTGTCGATTTCTCTTGACAAGTCGCTTTTTTGTGTGTATAATATAAAAGTGTGTTGCGTGATCGCACATACAATTCTGAGAAAAGGAGGAAGTATATGCCTACATTTAACCAGTTGGTCCGTAAGGGAAGAAAGGATCAGGAAGTCAAGTCCACGGCACCTGCTCTTCAGAAGGGCTACAATGCCAAGAAAAAGGTTCAGATCGACCTCAGCTCGCCCCAGAAAAGAGGAGTATGCACCGCTGTAAGGACTGCGACACCTAAAAAGCCTAACTCGGCAATGAGAAAGATCGCCAGAGTAAAACTTACGAACGGATATGAGGTAACATCTTATATTCCGGGAATCGGTCATAATCTGCAGGAACACAGCGTTGTTCTTATCAGAGGCGGACGTGTCAAGGATCTCCCGGGTGTCCGTTACCACATTATCAGGGGCACACTTGATGCCCAGGGCGTTGCCAACAGAGGACAGGCCCGCTCCAAGTACGGTGCTAAAAAGCCGAAGTCAAAGTAAACCGTACCTTAAAATAGGATAACCGCTGCCACAGGATGAATGTGGAAGATTGATATAAAGACAGCATACAAATTTTTCAGAGAAAATTTTATTTGTTTTTTGAGATCCTCTGCATTGGTCTTGACGGGTTGAACGGGTGAATAAGCCGTGTATAAGCGGCAGTAATCCGTTCAGTACGAGTACCTATGAATTCATGAATTTATATGAAGGAGGGAAGCGAAATGCCAAGAAGAGGTAAAATCGCTAAACGCGACGTATTGGAAGACCCCGTATACAATTCAAAACTTGTCACACGTCTTGTCAACAACATAATGCTTGACGGCAAAAAAGGTGTTGCACAGAAGATCGTCTACGGCGCTTTTGATATAGTCGCAGAAAAAACCGGCAGAGATGCGCTTGAAGTATTTCAGGAGGCAATGGACAATGTAATGCCGGAACTTGAGGTCAAAGCACGCCGTCTCGGAGGCGCCACTTATCAGGTGCCTATCGAGGTCAGACCTGAAAGGCGTCAGACTCTCGGTCTCAGATGGATAACAAAATATGCCAGAGAGAGAAACGAGAAGACCATGAAAGAGAGACTCGCGGGAGAGATCCTCGACGCTCTTAATGGAACAGGCGGAGCCTGCAAGAAACGTGACGACACCCACAAGATGGCGGAGGCAAACAAGGCGTTTGCTCATTATCGCTGGTGATCGTGCGTTTCTACCGTATTTCAAAGGAGGATTATTATGTCAAGAGACTGTTCACTTGAAAACACCAGAAATATCGGCATAATGGCTCACATAGACGCAGGCAAGACCACGACCACGGAGCGTATTCTTTTCTATACCGGAGTAAATCATAAGATCGGCGAGACGCATGAAGGCTCAGCCACCATGGACTGGATGGAGCAGGAGCAGGAAAGGGGTATTACGATAACTTCCGCCGCGACTACCTGCTACTGGGCGGGACACCGGCTCAACATAATCGACACCCCCGGACACGTAGACTTCACTGTCGAAGTGGAGCGTTCACTCAGGGTGCTTGACGGCTCGGTGACAGTACTTTGTGCCAAGGGAGGCGTAGAGCCTCAGTCGGAAACCGTCTGGAGACAGGCCGACAATTATCATGTGCCCAGAATGGCATATGTAAACAAAATGGATATAATGGGCGCGGATTTTTATCATGTCGTCGATATGATGAAGGACAGGCTCAAGTGCAACGCCGTTCCGATACAGCTTCCTATAGGATCCGAAGAGGATTTTAAGGGCATTATCGACCTTGTTGAAATGAAAGCCTATATCTATTACGATGACCTCGGAAAAGATATCCGTGTCGAAGAGATACCGGAAGATATGAAAGAGAAAGCCCGGCAGTATCATGATGAACTTGTTGAGCACGTCGCCGAGCAGGATGAGGCGCTGATGGAAAAGTATTTTGAAGTCGGTGAACTCTCACCCGATGAGATAAAATCCTGCATAAGGAAAGCGACGATAGCAAATAATATGGTTCCCGTGACCTGCGGCTCGTCTTACAAAAACAAGGGAGTTCAGAAGCTCCTTGACGCGATAGTTGACTATATGCCGTCTCCTCTTGATGTTCCGGCCATAAAAGGAGTAAACCCCGTTAACGACGAAGAAGAGGAAAGACCCTCCTCCGACAGCGCGCCGTTCTCGGCACTTGCGTTCAAGATCGCGACGGATCCTTTTGTCGGAAAACTTGCGTTTTTCAGAGTCTATTCAGGTGTTATCAACCAGGGTGACACGATACTCAATGCCACAAAAGACAACAAGGAAAGGTTCGGACGTATCGTCCAGATGCACGCCAACCACAGAAAAGACCTTGAAACTGTCTACGCCGGTGATATTGCCGCCGCTGTAGGCCTTAAAAACACAACAACAGGCGACACTTTATGTGACGAAAAGCACCCGATAATACTTGAGTCCATGGAGTTTCCCGAACCTGTCATACAGCTTGCGATCGAGCCCAAAACAAAAGCCGGTCAGGAAAAGATGGGAATTGCCTTGGGAAAACTCGCGGAAGAAGATCCTACATTCAAGACATGGACCGATCAGGAGACCGGACAGACGATCATTGCGGGCATGGGAGAACTTCACCTTGATATCATCGTTGACAGACTGTTGCGTGAATTCAAAGTAGAGGCAAATGTCGGTACACCGCAGGTGGCATATAAAGAGACCATCAAAGGCAACGCCGATGTCGATCACAAAT
This sequence comes from uncultured Alistipes sp., assembly GCA_964414745.1. Lineage (GTDB taxonomy): Bacteria > Bacillota > Clostridia > Oscillospirales > Ruminococcaceae > Ruminococcus. The sequence continues at coordinate 10,434 of CAYPXB010000006.1, forward strand.
ACGCGCGTCAGTCGGGTGGTAAAGGCCAATACGGCCACGTCAAGATCCGTGTGTCACCCAATGAGTCCGGAAAAGGTTATGAGTTTACGAACTCTGTAGTAGGAGGAGCAATACCGAAGGAGTATATACCCGCGGTCGACAAGGGAATACAGGGAGCTATGAAAGCCGGTATTCTTGCCGGATATGAAGTCGTCGATGTAAAAGTCGAGCTTTATGACGGTTCCTACCACGAAGTCGACTCTTCCGAGATGGCATTCCAGATCGCCGGTTCTATGGCCTTCAAAGAGGCAATGAGGCAGGCAAATGCCGTTCTGATGGAACCGATAATGAAAGTATCCGTTACCGTTCCCGATGATTATACCGGCACTGTTATCGGTGACCTCAGTTCGAGAAGAGGACAGATACAGGGACAGGAAGCAAGAAACGGATCTGTCCAGGTAGACGCGCTTGTTCCGCTTTCGGAAATGTTCGGGTACACAAGCGATCTCCGCTCAAACACACAGGGTCGCGGACAGTATACCATGGAACCGCACAGTTATCTTGAGGTACCGAAGAATATTGCCGAAAAGATAATAACAGACCGCAGCAAAGGCAAAGACTGACAAAAATAAGTTTCGGAAATAAATTCCGAAAAACACTTGAAAAATCAAAACAAATCTGTTATAATTAACATACAGGTTTCTTAATCGTTTTTTATAAGGAGGAATTACCCAATGGCTAAGGCTAAATTTGAAAGAACAAAACCGCATGTAAACATTGGTACTATCGGACACGTTGACCATGGCAAGACCACACTTACCGCGGCTATAACAAAGACTCTCGCAATGAAGGGTCAGGCTAAGTACGAAGCGTATGATATGATCGATAAGGCTCCGGAGGAGAGAGAACGTGGTATTACGATCAATACGGCGCACGTTGAGTATGAAACAGACAAGCGCCACTACGCTCACGTTGACTGCCCCGGTCACGCAGACTATGTAAAGAACATGATCACCGGCGCTGCCCAGATGGACGGAGCAATACTTGTTGTTGCGGCTTCCGACGGACCTATGGCGCAGACAAGAGAACATATCCTTCTTGCCCGTCAGGTAGGTGTTCCGGCAATCGTTGTATTTATGAACAAGGCTGATCAGGTTGATGACGAAGAACTCCTCGAACTCGTTGAAATGGATATCAGAGATCTTCTCACATCATATGATTTCCCCGGTGACGATACACCGATCATCAAGGGATCCGCACTTGCTGCACTTGAGGCTCCGAATGATCTCAACGATCCGGCATATGGCCCCATTCTTGAACTCATGGACGCAGTTGACAACTTTATCCCCGATCCTGTCCGTGACGACGCTAAGCCTTTCCTTATGCCTATCGAGGATACAATGACGATCTCCGGACGCGGCACTGTCGTTACGGGAAGAGTTGAGAGAGGAAGACTTAATGTAAACGAGCCTGTAGAGATCGTAGGACTTTCCGATGAAAAGCAGTCGACAGTCGTTACCGGTCTTGAGATGTTCAGAAAAACACTTGATTTCTGCGAAGCCGGTGATAATGTAGGCGCTCTTCTCCGTGGTATAACAAGAGACCAGGTCGAGAGAGGACAGGTTCTTTGCAAGCCCGGTTCGATTCACCCTCATACAAAGTTTGAAGGTCAGGTCTATGTTCTGAAAAAGGAAGAAGGCGGCCGTCATACACCGTTCTTCAACAACTACAGACCGCAGTTCTATTTCAGAACGACCGATGTTACAGGTATTATCACACTTCCCGCAGATAAGGAAATGTGTATGCCCGGCGACAATGTATCAATGAGCGTTGAGCTTATCACTCCTATAGCTATTGAAGAGGGACTTCGTTTCGCTATCCGTGAAGGCGGAAGGACTGTAGGTTCCGGCGTTGTTACAAAGATCAACGAATAATATGATAAATAAAAAAGCGGCTGATACGGCCGCTTTTTTATTTTTGAAAATTTTTTCGAGATTTTTAATATGAAAATTTATATCAATGATAACACCGATTGCGTAACATAAAATAAACAAATTTTTTTGATTTAAATATTGATTATTGATATAATAGATAAAATTACAGCCTTTCTTATTGACATATCCATATCAATAGAGTATAATTTACAGTGTACAGGATTTTGTGACCGAATTCCTCCGCGTTCATCCGGATATATTTGATTTTATCTGAATATGTCCGGTGCCGCGGGGCTGACCGTGTGTATTTTATTTATTTTTTTGGAGGTTTTACCGATGAGCAGAATTTATAACTTCAGCGCAGGACCGGCTGTTCTTCCCGAAGAAGTCCTCAGAGAGGCTGCCGAGGAGATGCTTGACTACAATGGAACCGGAATGTCCGTCATGGAGATGTCACATCGCCAGAAAGCGTTTGATGATATTATCAAAGAGGCGGAGCAGGATATTCGTGACCTCATGAATATACCCGACAACTATAAAGTGCTTTTCCTTCAGGGCGGAGCGTCCCAGCAATTCGCGGCTGTTCCCATGAATCTGATGAAAAACAGAAAGGCGGCTTATATCATAACCGGTCAATGGTCCAAAAAGGCGTTTCAGGAGGCAAAGATCTACGGTGACGCTGTAGCTGTTGCGTCGTCCGCCGATAAGACATTCTCATATATTCCCGATTGTTCCGATCTTGATATACCGGAAGATGCCGATTATGTCTATATTTGTGAAAATAACACTATTTACGGAACAAAATTCAAAACTCTGCCGAATACAAAGGGAAAAGACCTTGTCGCCGATGTTTCATCGTGTTTTCTTTCAGAACCCGTCGATGTTACAAAATACGGTGTTATCTACGGGGGAGTTCAGAAAAATATCGGTCCTGCCGGTGTTGTTATATCCATAATCCGTGAAGATCTTATCCGTGATGACGTGCTTGAGGGAACTCCGACGATGCTCAAGTGGAAGACTCAGGCTGACGCTGGTTCGCTTTATAACACACCTCCGTGTTACGGTATTTATATATGCGGAAAAGTTTTCAAATGGATAAAGAATATGGGCGGACTTGAGGCTATGAAAGCACATAACGAGAAGAAAGCCGGTATCCTCTATGATTATCTCGACCAAAGCAAACTTTTCAGAGGAACTGTCGAGAAGAAAGACCGCTCACTCATGAATGTTCCGTTTGTCACGGGCAACGAAGAACTTGACGCCAAGTTTGTGAAGGAGTCCAAAGAAGCAGGACTTGAAAATCTGAAAGGTCACAGAACAGTAGGCGGAATGAGAGCCTCGATATATAACGCAATGCCTATTGCGGGAGTGGAAAAACTTGTATCGTTCATGGAAAAATTTGAAAAGGAAAATTCATGAACATTCTGATATATCGCAACATAAAAGAATAATGTAATCATTGGATTCGGAAAGCAGGTAATATAAATGTACAATATACTCACGCTTAATAAGATCTCATCTGTCGGCACCGATATATATGACAAAAGCAAGTACACGGTCTCCGACAACTGTTCTGATCCCGACGCTATAATGGTTCGCTCAGCCAAATTGCACGATATGGAGTTTGGCGACAATTTACTTGCGATAGCGCGTGCGGGAGCGGGAGTGAATAATATTCCCGTCGATAAATGCACAGAAAAAGGTATCTGTGTTTTCAATACACCCGGCGCAAATTCAAATGCCGTCAAAGAGCTTGCCATCTGCGCGCTTCTTATCTCATCGAGGAAAATTACGGAAGCCGTCAAGTGGGTCGATTCGCTTGAGAGAACACCCGATGCTCCCAAGACAGTTGAGAGCGGAAAAGCAAAATTTGCAGGACCGGAACTTCTCGGAAAGACCCTCGGAATTATCGGACTCGGAGCCATCGGCGGAAAGATCGCCAATGTCGCGCTTGCGCTTGGAATGAAAGTCATAGGCTATGATCCGTATCTTTCCGTAAATGCCGCCATTCATCTCGACCCTTCTGTGAAAGTCGTGAGAGACATCAATGATATATACAGGGAAAGCGATTATATCACGATACATATGCCGTATACTCCCGCTACTGAAAACACGATAGACGCTCAGCAGATAGCAATGATGAAAGACGGAGTCCGTATCATAAACCTCGCGAGGGGAGAACTTGTCAACAGCAAGGCGGTCGTCGACGCAGTGTCAAGCGGCAAAGTCGCCAAGTATGTTACTGATTTTGCCGATGATATCGTTCTCGGCCATGAAAATATCATCGTTCTGCCCCACCTTGGCGCTTCGACTCCTGAGAGTGAGGACAACTGTGCGTATATGGCCGCAAAAGAGCTTATCGATTATATAGAAAACGGTAATATACAAAACAGCGTTAACCTCCCCGACGCGTCTATGCAGGCGGTAGGAACCAAATTATGCGTTATTCATAAAAATATTCCCGCAGTGATTGCCGCCATGACAGCCGCGGTAAGCATAAAAGGTCTGAATATCGAGAATATGGTCAATGCGAGCAAGAAAGACTTTGCCTATACTATGATCGATGTGACAGGTGATTTCAACGAAGCCGTTTCCGATGACATAAAAGCAATTGACGGTGTTGTCAGAGTGAGAGTCATTAAATAAAAAAACGGCAACCGGGACATCATATGATTTTTGACTTTAAAAATATATTAAATTCGCACGGCTGTATATCGGCCGTGCGTTTTTCGATATAATATAATCGTGCTGCAAGGCTAAATGCTTCCGGGAAATAATCATCATTGGTAAAACCCGGGAAAAATTCGGAAAATCCGTTTTTCGGTGGTGCATATGGCGGAAACTGTATTGAAACAATCGGTAATAATGCTTATTCTTATACTGACGGGCGTTTTGTGCGCAAAGACTAAACTTATCAGTGCAGAAACGAATAAGGAACTGTCAAAATTTGTACTTCAGATCGTAAATCCCGTTGTTATACTTATGTCGTATCAGATCGATTACAGACCGGAGCTTATGAAAAATCTGCTTCTGACTTTTTTGTTATCCGGCGTATCATTTGTTATTGCCATAACGTCGGTATATATTTTGATAAGAAAAAAAGAGGGGAGAAAGACCGAAATTGAAAGATTTTCCGCTATTTATTCAAATTGCGGTTTTATCGGTATCCCCCTTGTAAATGCCTTATTCGGAAATGAGGGCGTTTTTTATCTCACGGCTTACATCACTGTTTTCAATCTTCTCGCATGGACTCACGGAGTTATGCTGATCTCAGGAAGACGCGACCTGAAAAGCGCGGTCAGATCCTTTTTCTCACCGACAGTCATTGCGATATTCGCAGGACTTATAACATATTTTTTCCGTATAAAAATACCGTCCGTCCCGGCTCAGGCTTTGAATCTGATAGCATCTCTCAATACGCCGCTTGCTATGATAGTTTCCGGTGTTGCCATTTCAGACGCGAATTTTTCCGAAATTGCCCGGAATCCCAGAATTTTTTATGTC
>CAYPXB010000006.1:15950-79259 GCA_964414745.1 uncultured Alistipes sp.
ATAGATATGTTTAGGGTTTGCAGTATCTGAATTATGTGATGATGTTGGATGTGCATTCGGCAAGTTGACCGGCGGGGATAGTATCAATGGTTAAAATTGCAGGCGCTGCTGTCTTACGCAGTTTACTTGCCTGAATCAGAATGGAGTTGATCGTATGGAAAAACTTGGAATCAGTAAATTGGATCTGAAAAGAAGAAACAGAATGCAGATCCTCCGCGTTATCAGAGAATCCGGTCCGATATCACGTGTCGATATTGCAAGTGCTCTTGAGATAACGAGAGCAGCCGTAACCATTATCACTAACGAGATGATCGAAGAAGGCGTTCTTATCGAAGTCGGCGAAGCTCCGGTAAATACGGTAAAGCTCAAGAAGGGCAGAAGGAAAATACTCATTGACATAAACGAAAACAGCAGATTTGCGATCGGTGCTACTGTTGATGAAAAAGAAGTCAGCATCGGGCTTACGAATCTTAATGCGGATATTCTCGATAAAGCAAGTATGACGATAGATGATAAAGTGACAAGTAAGGATATAATAAACTTTATAATACAGAAGAGCAACGAAGTTATAGAAAACAGCGCACTTCCAAAAGACAAGATCCTGGGCGTCGGTGTCGGTGTTGTTCCATCAATGTGGGGTAAGCTTAAGATCTTCTTTAAGGACGGCGTCCTTGATTTTTCAAGTTTCAGCGAAAAGATCTCAAACGGTGTCGGAGTTGATGTCCACTGCGGCAACGCCATAGGGCTGATGGCGATTGCAAGCAGTGACTTCGTGAACTCAGCCTCGGGAAGTTCCCACAGTCAGGTTGTGAACGGTTCTCAGATAAATCAGGTCTTCCTTCATAACGGCAACCAGGTGAATTTTGCGGTCGTCAACAGAAATATCCTGCTCAGTGATTATCTTTCATACACGTATCTTATAGAAAAATTTATCATATGTCCCGGCGGAAAAACTTTTGAAGGGTATCCTGATGGTTCCGTCAAAGCCGAAATATCCCGGACTGCCATAAAAAATGCTCTCTTGGAGGTCTATTCAAAAGACAGGACACCTGTTCTCTATGAGCTTACCGGAGGTGACAAGGAAAAGATCGATTCGGACAGCGTCTTTACGGCTATATCACACGGCGAAGAGCCGGTCAAGAAAGTCGTTGACAGTATTATCGAGAAGTATTCGATACTTATAAACAATCTTGCTGTCTGCCATTTTGCGCAAAGAGTGATCCTTCATAATTATAAGCTCAATGAGAAGCAGTTCGAATATGTAAAAAGAGAGATGACCGGATTTGTCGGAGAAGATATAGCCGACAGAGTAGTATTGAGCAAGCTTGAGGGCAAAAATGACTTTTTAGGTGGCTGCGCGCTGATAATAATGGATAATTTCTATTTTAAAGGCGGAATGTACGGACAACAATAATATATATATTGCGCAAGGGTACGCTGTTTCTGCGTACCCTTTTATTTTACAGATTTTATATAAATCATAAATCAAAGCTGTCTGTATCAGATATACCCAAATGACCTGAGAATAAATAGCCAGAATGTAAGCGTGAAAGAACTTAAAAGCGTCGACAACATAACCGTGCACGCTGTCAGTGTTCCGTCGTGACCGAAATTCCGGCACATTATAAAACAAGTCCCGGTCGTCGCACTTCCGAGCATAACGAGCAGAGCGACAAGTTTTTCCCCTCTGAAACCGAGTCTGACAGCTACAGGCAGGAAAACGGCGCAGAAAAATATCAGTTTTATAAATGTTATGAAAGTTGCCGTCGGCAGCTTTTCTTTTATATTTCTTATTTTTACGGAAGCTCCGAGCGCCAGAAGTGAAACAGGAGTGGCCATTACCGAGAGATACGAAACCGTCTTTGTAAGTATCACAGGCTGCGGTATATCAAGCAGTGACCACACTATTCCGATCAGGATACCCAAAATAATGGGATTTTTTATCACATCAAGAGCGGTTTTCAAGACAAGCTTTATCTTGTTTCCGGATTTTTCACGATTTGGAGAAGTCACCGAAAGTATTATCACAGCTGCAATATTGTAGAGCGGGACCGTACCCACGATCATAAGCGCCGCCATTTCCGAATGACCGTATATATTGTTTACAAAAGCGATACCGAGTATCGCGGCGCTGCTGCGGTATGACGCCTGTATCATCTCACCGCGCTCGGATTTGTCTTTGTGAAGAAATGACAGCGCGGTCACGAATGCGATAGATATTGCTGTTACGATAAGGCAGAACAAAACAAATTCGGTATCCCAGACCGCTTTGAAATCAGCCTGAGAAAGATCCATGAAGAGAAGTGCCGGAAGAAGTATATCAAACGCGAACTTGTTAAGCTTTTTTGTTGTATTATCGTCCAAAATATCCGCGCGGTTCATGAACCATCCGAATAGCATTATCAGAAATATCGGGATAGTCGCGTTCAGACTGAAAACAAGATTACTTTTTATTGACTGCATACGAATGCTCCGAAGTCAGATATTTGTGTATTACTTTGAGCCGTCCTGAATGCCTTTCAGTATCGCTTCGTTCCACTTGAGAGATTCCCTTGAAAAAATACCGAAGCTCTGTTCTCCGCTTGACACATTGTTGTCCCATACAAAGCATTTGATACCGTATTTTTTAGCCGCGGAAACATAAAATTTATAATAATCGGCGCGTACATCATCCGAGGCGGCCGCGACACAGCCGAACTCACCGACTATCACAGGCGTGCCTTTATCGGCAAACTTGGATTTAAGTTTTGAAAACGTGTTTTCAAGTTCTTTTCTGTCATTGTCGGTAAATTCCGTTGTCTGACCCTCGGCAAAATTCCACGGTGCGTAGTAATGGACGGATATTATGACATTCTTATCTGACGGAATAACTATATCATTTATGGCGTCGTCAACAGCCGATGCGGCGTATGAAGTTATTACGAGCGTTCTCTCCTTGTTGTTCCCGCCTGACGCTCTCACCGTATCTATAAAATCCTGTTCATACTTGTTGATAACGGCACGTTCCTCAGGTGTTCCTCCGTTCCACTCACCGGCGCTTCCCACCGTACGCGGTTCATTCATGCCCTCAAAGAGCAGGTGATAGTCGTAGTCTCTGAACCGCTCCGAGATCTGCTTCCATATCGTGCGAAGTTTCGCGCTGTCCGAAGGGTATTCGGATTCTGTCGGGTTAAACCACGTGTAATCGTCGTGGTGCATATTCAGTATAATGAACATACCCTCATCATACGCATAATCGACCACAGTCTGCACTCTGTCCATCCATTCCGGGTTTATTGTGTCGCCTGTCATATTGTCGCCCCATGTTACAGGTATGCGTATCGCGTTGAATCCCGCATTCCTAACAGACTGTATCATTTCTTTTGTTGTCTTCGGATTTCCCCACGCCGTTTCACCGTCATCTGTCCATGACGCGAAATTATAGCAGTCAAATGTATTTCCGAGTACCCAGCCGACTTTTATTTCGCTGACTATCTGTGAAGCTGTCTTGAAGTTCCCTTCAGATGTGTTTTCTTCATTGTTGCCGGTCTCCGAAGAACTTTCGCCGCCATTGTCACTCGCGTTTTCATCCGGTGAATATCCTTCACCTGCGCTGAATTTTACGGAAACGGAATCAAGGCTTAAGGACGTCTGTTCGCTCCACCAGTATCCGAGGACTATGCTTCCGCTTCTGTCAATATATGATCTTGCTTCCCGTGACGGTATCCACGTAAGAGAAAGTGAGGAGGAATCCGTGAAAACAGCGACATCGACCGATTGGTAATAGCCCGCGTCGGGATGATCCGCTCCGAAAGCACCCGTGAATTTTCCGAATTTTCCGCTTCCGGTGCTTATGTTGAATGTTACCGCCTCAACGTTGCATCCTTCCCCGACAAGATCCGATACGGGTATTTTTATTGTGTTCTCACTGTCATTATAAGATACGCTTTTTTTGATCTCCTTTGAGTTTTCACCGTCTACAGGCAGTGTCATTGTCTCCGTGTATGTGCATATGACGCTTTCTATCCTTATACTGTCGGGAGATCCCCACCAGTAGCCGAACATAACTTCGCCGTCTGTTGCGATATGATCACTTACATCCTGAGGTATTTCGCAGGTCACCTCGGCATATGTTCCGTTTGTGGGCTGAGTAAAGTCAGCGCTCTGATACCAGCCTTCGGATGTGGCTGAAGGACAGCTTTTGTCAACGGAAATTCCCAGAGCGCCTTTCAGTTCTCCGAGATTGCCCCCGCTTTCCGAATATATTATAAATGTAAATGATTTTATGGATTTTTCCGAGTCTTTGTTTTCAAAAAAATCTGCGAGAGGGAAGTGACAGGTATTTGAACCCTCCGTATGCTGTATGACTTTGTTCACAGTGAGTTGCGATCCCAATGTCGATGAAACGCTTTCTGTGGGGCTTACGTGAACAGTGGTCGCCTCTGTGGCGGCTTCCGATGAAGTATCACTTTCTGTCACGGTCTCGCCGGTCGAAGACGACTGACCTGATGAACTGTCTTCTGAAGTCGATTTACCGCCTCCGCATGAGGTTATGACTGTCGCGGTGATCAGACTTAATAGCAAAGCGGTGATTTTTTTCAGCATTTTCATTTATTCCTTTCCCTGAAGTATATTTATAAAAGAGACATATCTGGCTGTCTGACTGTGACAAGAATATAAGCGGTACGGTCAATATCCTGCCATAAATATTCAGACATTCTGATTTATTATTGCACATTCGGGGAAAAAAGTCAAGAACTGTCCTTTGAAATTATATGCACAGATTATTTGCAAAGAGCCTTTTTGGCCGGGTTGGGTATCGTGTATCTGAAATTTTCAAATAAAATTTATAAATTTTTTTAAAAAAGTACTTGACAAATGATATTTTGTGTGATAAAATAAATTATAAGATAAAATACAGGCTCAGAACAGCATTTTTTACGAAAGGAAGTAAAGCATGGAAGAAAATAACAAAAAAGAGAAAAAACAGTACAGCGGCAGAAGGAGAGTCCAGCCGCCGCCGGATGATGCCGATGTTATGATCGCCAACACGATGACGATGGCAAAGAAAAAGGACATTCCCGTTATATGCCGCAAGATACGGTATTTCAGAGAAAAGAAAAACATCGAGCAAAAAGAGCTTGCCGCTATGATCGGGGTACACGGCAACGCTGTCTGTAACTGGGAAAACGGAAGGACAAGGCCGGATATTTCGCTCTTGCCGAAGATCTGTGAGGCTCTGTGCATAACATTCTATGATCTATACGATCTGCCGCTCCCTATAGAAGCGTACAGTGATGAAGAACGGGGTATTGTCAGAAAATACAGAGAGCTTTCACCGGGGCACCGTTACGCGGTCGACTGTATGATAGACAATCTGCGTACCGCGGAAGAGTCGGAGATCTGTGAGAACATCATAGAAAAGACGGAATATACAAAACAGCTTGCCGCCGGATTCGATCCCGGAGAGGAAATACATGATAAAGGAGAAACGATACTTCTCTACCGGAATGAAACGACCGAGATGAAAGGCTGTGTATTTACGGTAAACGGTGACAGTATGGAGCCGGAATACCGTAACGGGGACAAGGTGATAGTACAGATGTTTCCGGATTGCCCGGAATTGGAGCCGGGGGACGTCGGCGCGTTTATCGTCGGAAACGAAACATATATAAAGATATACCGCCGTGACGGACTGCATTCGCTGAACAAAAAGTATAAAACGATGAAATTCACCGATGATGTCAAGGTATATATTATCGGTAAAGTCATAGGAAAACTTGAGCCGGACGATATCGTGACGGAGAAAGACGCCGAAAAGTACAATAAGATCGTTAAAAGGCACCCGGACAGCCGCACGGAATGACCGGTCACATAAAAATAAAGGAGGATAAGCCATGAAAGAAAATACGCAGCGTGTCTATGTAGAGGTCACCTCCGATTTTGATCCGACCGGGTATATGCACCCCAGAAAGATAACGTGGTCGGACGGGCGTGAATTTCAGATCGAGGAAGTCAGAAATTTTCGTCCTGCGACGCAGAACACAGACCGCGCCGTCACAGACTGCTATACAGTTGTCGTCAGAGGGGAGATAAAATATCTTTTCTTTGAAAAAGCGGGACGTTATCAGTCAAGCCGTATCGGACGCTGGTATGTCGAATGTCCGAAAAATTCCCGATGAACAGAGAGTAGAACGCAATGAATAAGACTTATGTGGCAATTGATCTTAAATCTTTTTACGCGTCGGTTGAGTGTGTGGCGCGGAAACTGGATCCTCTGACGACAAACCTTGTTGTCGCGGATAAGACACGCACGGAAAAAACGATCTGTCTTGCTGTCACGCCGTCCCTGAAAGCGTACGGTATCCCGGGACGCGCAAGATTGTTTGAAGTCATAAGCGCGGTAAAAGAGATAAATCGTAAGCGTTACGCAGATGCCTTGAATATGGGAGTACTGCCGAAGGATAAAAACGGTAAGCCGCATTTTTCCTCGTCGTCTTTTGACTCGGAGACTCTTGCCGCGGACCCGGCTGCAGAGCTTGAATATATTGTCGCGCCCCCACGGATGAAACTGTACGAAGAAGTCAGCACAAAAATTTTTTCCATCTATATGCGTTATGTTTCGGCCGAAGATATCCATATTTACTCTATCGATGAATGTTTTATCGATGTAACGGGATATCTGAATACATATCATATGACACCGCATGAACTGACTATGGCGATGATAAGAGAAGTCCTTTACGAGACCGGCATTACCGCAACGGCCGGAATCGGAACAAATTTATATCTTGCGAAGATCGCGATGGATATTGTTGCGAAGCATGTTCCGGCTGACAAAGACGGCGTGCGTATCGCGGAGCTTGACGAGCAGACATACCGTGAATTGCTCTGGTGCCATGAGCCGCTTACGGATTTTTGGAATGTAGGCAGCGGTACCGCCGATCGTGTGAGAAAACTCGGGTGTTATACCATGGGCGATATAGCAAGACTGAGCATTCATGACGAAAACGCTCTTTACAAGGCACTCGGCGTAAGAGCTGAACTTCTTATCGATCACGCATGGGGATATGAACCGACCGATATCGCGACAATAAAAGCGTACAGACCGCGCACTGCGTCTCTCTCCTCCGGACAGGTACTGAAAGAGCCATATAAGGCGGAAGACGGAAAACTCATCGTGAAAGAAATGGCGGAGGCGCTCACGCTTGATCTTGTGAGAAAACGTGTAGTTACGAAAAAACTCACACTGACTGTCGGATATGACAAAACATCGCTGCAATCGCTCTGCCGGGACAGATCGTCGACCGGCGGTCTGTATAAAGTCACTCTGACGGGAAAAATATATGAGGGCAGGGTTAAAAAAGACAGTTATGGCAGTATCGTGCCATATCACGCACACGGAACCGCAAATACAGACCGATGGACTTCCTCGTCAAGGGTAATTGTGAATAAAATGGCGGAACTTTATGACAGGATCGTCGACAGAGACCTGCTCATTCGCCGTATCAATATATGTGCCTGTGACCTTATACCCGAAACAGGCATACCCGCTGAAGCGCCGGTGCAACTTGATTTTTTCGGTGACTGTAATAAAACCGAAGATGACAGGATCGCGGACATGGAAAAGGAGAAAAGAGAACATAAGCTTCAGGAGGCAAAATTGTGCCTGCAGGACAGATATGGAAAAAATGCCGTTCTGAAAGGAATGGATCTTTTAAGCAAAGCAACCGCGACAGAGCGAAACGGGCAGATCGGAGGACATAGAGCGGGAGAAGATGATAAAAATGACAAATGATGAAAAAAGAAACGCAAGACTGGTCTACGCGGATATAATCGATATTCCGTACCGTAAGTCATTTACGGGAAAGCAAATGGGCGCATATGACCGGGCTGCCCAGTTTTCCGCTTTTTCCGCGCTGGAAGGATACAGCGACATGGTAATTGAAGAGGCAAGGGAAACCGAAAAAAAGAAAGAACTGAGCGATGACGAAACAGAAAAGATCAATGATATGCTCAATATGCTCGGCAGAATGACAGAAGATGGGAAAACGCCGAAGGCGAAAATAACGTACTTTGTTCCCGACGGAAAAAAGCGCGGTGGGAACTACGCAACCGTAACGGATCATGTCAGGCGTATCAACGCTGAAAACCGTAAGATAGAGCTATATGGCAGAACAGGTATCTCGGGGGCATATTCCGCTGTCGACTTTGGCAGTATATCGAACATTGAAATTGTGGGAGAGAACGATGAACCGTAAGTTTTTATCTGATAATCTGATTTTGTAATGAAAAATTGCGAAGTAAGGGAGTTTTTGATATGAGTGAGAAACTGGATGTATTTTATGAGAACGGAGTTGCGTCGGGGATTGTACAAGACCGGGACATTGTTCATAAGACAGGTGTATGGCACGAAAGTGTCCATATGTGGATAATGAAGGATTCAGAATTTCTTGTGCAGAAACGTTCTTCTGAAAAAGAATCTTTGCCGGGAATGTTTGATGCTTCCGTAGCGGGTCATGTTGATTCCGGAGAAAGTCTTCTTCATGCCGTCATACGGGAAACCGCCGAAGAGATCGGTGTAACACTGTCTGAGAAGGATATAATACTTGCGGGAATGCAATGTCTGCACGTTACACACCCAGAGCGCGGGTTTGTCAGTAATGAATTTAATTATGTATTTATGTCGGAAATCAGACCGGACAAAGAGAATGATGTGGCTTTTATTCCCGATCCCGAAGAGATCGAATCACTGATGTGGTGCGATATAAACGAGATCAGAAAGGGAATCGTAAAAGAACCCGATAAGTGGTGTGTGAAAAGAACCGAGATCGATCTTATCGAAGCTGCGCTTTCACAAAAAAGAATATAGATCAGAGTGATTATTCTTCACAAAAATAAGGCTTACAGGGCAGAATACCGACCCTGTAAGCCTTTTTTACCTGTTTCTCATCAAGTTCCGCCGCGTGGCGCTTATTTCACTCGTAAGATTCTTTTCCGATAATTATCTGAAAATTTCTGCCGGCAGCGGTATTTTCATTATTTTACCGAGCGGGAGACTGAAAGCCGTAAAGTTATATAATGTTCTGATTATTTTCTGGCCTTCTTCGCCTGACAGATAGTCTTTCAGCCTGTATACATCGATTTTTTGTTCATCTGTCTCGATCGCGCGGATATTCCCGGAGATCAGGACATTCATACCTGTAAGATCCGCCGCAAATATTCCGATCTGCTGATAGCTCCACTTCAACAGTAGGCACTTGCCGCTGACGCAGTGTTTGTCATATCCTTCCTTCCATTCTGACAGATATTCGGGTTTCGGCAAGACATCGTCTTTTATATTTTTAGAACGCAGTATCCTGTATTCTGTCGGGACATCGCTTATCACACAGTTTTTTTCGTTGTAAACGCTCAGACCGCACACAGCCTTTTTCACACATTTTTCGAGCAGTATCTTCTCTCCCGGTATCGTTTTTTCGAGCAGATAGACCGACGGATCCAGGATATAATCATATTCGGTAACTTTCTCATATGATACGATACAGCTTATATCTGATTCGAACACACTCGCGTTCTGAATTTTTTTGATGTTCTCATCACTCAGTATATTTTTCAGACGGTTGACCGGCCTGAACTGATCTGTTGCGTCTATCATCATAATATCCTCGCAGTTTTTGCTGAAGATCATCATAGTCACCGGTATCAGCGACTCCTCAAGAAGGTGTTCGGGAAGCTGAATAACTGTATCGACCAGTCTTTTATCGATAAGTTTTTTTCGGAAGGAAACATATGATACTTTGTATGTATTGTAATTTAACATCACACACGTCAGTTTGTCATCACCTTCCAATTTGTCTGCTTCGGAAAGGCAGTAATCAAGATCGTGGGCAGTTATGACATTGATGATTTTTCCTCCTGTCTTTACGGCAAGTTTTCTTACCGTTTCCGGTATGATTATCTCATATCCGGCTCCTTTCAGCAAACTTCTCGGTATGGATATATCGAGGATCTTTTCAAGGTTGAGATCTCTGGTATCCTGTCCGACATCACACTTCAGCAACTGATCTCTGCCCTCTTTGCTTATAAGATATTTTTGCAGTTTCCAAGGGTCTGTTTTCGCAGTATCGATATCAAACACATAAAGTCGTCCTATGGCTATCGCGCTTTTACTGCTTTCTGTTTTGGCTACGGCAACACGCAGCGGCTTTCCGAGCTTTGAAATTATAAGATCATTGTTTCTGATTTCGTGATTTCTGAATGAATCGGAGCATTCTTTCAGATAAAGTTTTTCTGAAATTTCATTATCTGTTATGTAAGAAGGCTTTATGCAGTAAAACGGCGTCGGAACATCAGATGTAATGCTTTCAAGATCTTCGGGTGAGATCTGAAGACCGCACCTTGTGCCGAGTACGACTTCTCTCAGTTTTATCGTGTGGGAAAAAAGATAATCACCGAAACTGAAATCATTTTTTGCGATCTCGCTGTTCAGTATCCTGACACTGATATCGGACTCTTTTTTACAAGCCGACATTATATCATCGATATCCTCGTGCATGAATGTGCTTCTCCCCGTATCGGTCGATGTGCAGTAATCCGAGGCATCGACGCACATTACGGAATAATTTCCGAGACTGAAGATAATGACGCTTGCCTTCAGATCCGGATCTTTGAACATATTTTCCGGAAGTCTGATTATCGTTTCGATAAGGCAGTTTTCTGTCATATATCTTCTGTCTTCTTTATGATCTTCATCTGTCATCATATCATCTGAAATCACCGCGTACCACTTTTCTCCGAAATCCATGGAGCATACCGGATCTTTGCAATCTTCCCATGTCATTATCGAAGGACAGACCGGGTCAAGTCCGGAGAGTTTTTTAATGAGCGAAACGACCGGTTTCGGCAATAAGGCATTGGATCTGTAATTCATGGTCATTCTCCTTTTCAGGTTTATTTTTTCCGGATAGATCGATATTCTTTATTTTCAGTATACATAATCAAGAAAGCAAACTCAATATATATAATATACAAACGAAAGTCCGGTACTGTATGCACTATTCACAAAGAAATACGAAAATAAGGATTTACCGGGTTTTCTGAGCTGTCTGAAATAAAAATATCCCGAGAACAAAAAACTCGGAAATGATGATTTTCATCACTTCCGAGTTAACAGATGGTGACCCGTACGGGACTTGAACCCATGATTCCGCCGTGAAAGGGCGATGTCTTAACCACTTGACCAACGGGCCATCTTTGGTAGCGGCAGTAGGATTTGAACCAACGACCAATCGGGTATGAACCGACTACTCTAGCCAACTGAGCTATGCCGCCACTTGTCAGCTGACTTAACAGCTGAGGCTAAAGGCAACAGAACCGAACATTCCTCACACACTATAGCAAAAAATATTATAAACCAAAGCGGAAAAAAAGTCAAGAAAAAAGATTAAATACGGAAATATTCGTGAAATTAACCAATATTACAGAATAAATCGTTATATAGTTATGCAGATTAACAAATCAAAAATTGTATTGATTCGTATGATACATTATTTTATTTCTTTCAGAAGATCCGGGAAGATACTTATCGTCCTTTCAAGTATTCCGTTGAGAAATGCCAGAGCCGTCCCGTAATTGGTGAACGGCACACCACTTGCTATGGCTCTGTCGCGTCTTGTGGCTATTTCGCGCTCATTGAGCATACATCCTCCGCAGTGGATAACAAGTCTGAACGGCGAAAGATCGTCAGGAAAATCCCGTCCGGAAGAGAGAACTATATCCAAATTTTTACCCGTTCTTTTCTTAAGCAACGCCGGGAGTTTTATACTTCCTATATCCCCGCATTGTCTGTGATGAGTGCAGCCCTCGGATATAAGTACTTTGTCACCGTCATCAAGTTTATCTATGACCGCTGTACTCTTTACCGCATAGTCAAGAAATCCCTTGTATCTTGCCATAAGAACGGAAAATGAAGTCAGCGGCACACTTTGGGGAACGATTGGCGCCACCGCCGCGAAAGCCTGACTGTCCGTTATTACAAGTGCGGGAGGAGATGACAGCTTCTCGAGAGCTTTCTGAAGCTGATCTTCCTTTACAACGACAGCGATGGCATCAGAATCAAGTATATCACGAAGCGTCTGCTGTTGCGGAAGGATAA
Source organism: uncultured Alistipes sp. (assembly GCA_964414745.1). GTDB lineage: Bacteria > Bacillota > Clostridia > Oscillospirales > Ruminococcaceae > Ruminococcus. Next base: position 28,084 of record CAYPXB010000006.1, read on the forward strand.
GTCTTCCTTTGGGAGCCGCCGAGTCGATAGGCGTGACAAGGACGACCGTATCATGGGGCTTGATTAAATCACCGACGATCCTTTTCACAGGAGCGTCCGATTTTGACAAGGCTCCGATCTTTTCTTTGAGTTCATAGATATTTTCACCGGTGACTGCCGATACGGCGATCTCATTTTCATTAACGCATTTTATTTCTGACAGATCCGATTTATTGTACGCAATAATATATGGTATGTTTACTGTCTTGAAAATACCGATAAGTTCTGAATCCGTTTCGGATATGCCCTCTGTAGAATCGACCACAAGCACGGCAATATCAGTCTTGCCGAGTATCTGCTTTGTTTTCCGCACACGCTGCTCACCGAGAGAGCCGCTGTCATCAAAACCGGGTGTATCGATTATCACAACAGGTCCCAGCGGAAGCAGTTCCATGGATTTATGAACGGGATCGGTCGTCGTACCCTTGACATCGGAAACGACCGAGAGATCCTGACCGGTCACGGCATTTACGACACTCGATTTGCCTGCGTTTCTTTTTCCGAAAAAACTTATATGTATCCTCTCTGCGGAGGGTGTATCGTTAAGGCTCATAAATAGGCTCCTTTCATCCTTTTATTATCGGATATTTTCAGTAAAATTTCCGAAAAATGATTTTAGTGTCAGATCCTCGCCACTCCCGATTCTCTCGCGGCATTTGCCACCGCGTCGGCAACTGCCCGCGCAACCGATCTGTCCAAGGCACTCGGAATAATATGATCGGGCGTAAGCTCGCTGTCGGGTATATATCCTGCGATAGCTTTTGCCGCCGCGATCTTCATATTATCGTTGATGTCACTTGCGCGCACATCAAGAGCGCCTCTGAAAATGCCGGGGAAGGCAAGTACATTGTTTATCTGATTCGGGAAATCGCTTCTGCCCGTACCTACTATGGCGGCTCCCGCTTCTTTGGCAAGATCCGGCATTATCTCCGGAGTCGGATTTGCCATAGTAAACAGTATGGGATCTTTAGCCATGCTTCTCACCATATTCTGCGTCACACAATCCGGGGATGAAACACCGATGAATACATCCGCGCCTTTAATGACATCTTCAAGAGATCCTTTTTTCATTTCTCTGTTTGTTATTTCCGCCATTTCCGCTTTTTGCGGGTTAAGGCTGTCCCGGCCTTTGTAGATGGCGCCTTTTCTGTCGCAAAGAACGACATTTTCAAGTCCCAGGGAGATAAGGAGTTTTATTATCGCCGTACCGGCGGCACCGGCACCGTTTGTCACTATGCTTATCTCGCTGAGTTTCTTTCCCGTAAGTTTCAGTGCATTGATGATAGCGGCAAGAGTCACAACGGCTGTTCCGTGCTGATCGTCGTGAAAGACGGGTATATCACAGCACTGTTTTAACTTTTTTTCGATCTCAAAGCATCTCGGCGCCGAAATATCCTCAAGATTTATTCCGCCGAAAGACCCGGCAATAAGTCTAACCGTATTGACGATTTCGTCAACATCTTTCGAGCGGATACAGATAGGAATGGCGTCGACGTCGCCGAATGCCTTGAAAAGCGCGCATTTTCCCTCCATCACGGGCATTCCTGCCTCAGGTCCTATATCACCGAGTCCCAGCACGGCAGTGCCGTCTGTGACGACTGCGACGAGATTCGACCGTCTTGTGAGAAGATAGCTTTTGTCAATATCTTCTTTTATTTCAAGGCAGGGCTGCGCGACCCCCGGCGTATACGCGATCGACAGATCGTCACTTGTTTCGAGCGGAGCGCGGCATACGACCTCAATTTTGCCTTTCCATTCATAATGTTTCTTGAGCGATTCCTCGGCATAGTTCATAGATTATTGATCCTTTCTGAAACAGATTCCGTTTTTGTTACCGAATTATACCATTCACAACTACCTTAAATTATACCAGCAAAGCGGTAAAAATTCAAGACTTCCGTATAAATATCTGTGAATTTAAATATTTTTCTGAATAATATTCATAAATTATGAATATTATCAAAAATAATGAATATTTATTCAAAATCGCTTGACATCGGGTGCGGAAAGTGTATAATAGAAAGTAATATGTCCGTTATCGCAGAAGTACGCGAGACAGGCGGAAAAATAAATGTATTTTAATACTTGTTTTCAAACGGGAGGAATCATTATGTCAAAAGAAATAAAAAAAGTCGTGCTTGCCTATTCCGGAGGACTGGATACATCCATAATAATACCGTGGCTCAAGGAAAATTACAATAATTGCGAAGTTATTGCCGTATCCGGGGACGTAGGTCAGGCTTCGGAGCTTGACGGGCTTGAGGAAAAAGCTCTGAAAACAGGCGCGTCAAAAATTTATATCGAGGATTTAAAGGAAGAATTTATAAAAGATTATGTTTTTCCGACCGTTCAGGCGGGTGCGATATATGAAAACAGATATATGCTCGGAACATCGTTCGCACGCCCGATAATTGCAAAAAGGATCGCTGAGATCGCAATTGCCGAGGGAGCGGACGCTATCTGTCACGGCTGCACGGGAAAAGGAAACGATCAGGTCAGATTCGAACTTGCCATAAAGGCATTTGCGCCGGACATGACGATAATAGCCCCATGGAGGATTTGGGATCTGAAATCCAGAGAGCAGGAGATCGAATACGCGGAAGCGCACAATATCCCTCTGAGGATCAACAGAGAAACAAACTACTCGAAGGATAAAAACATATGGCATCTTTCACATGAGGGACTTGACCTTGAAGATCCCGCGAACGAGCCTCAATATGAAAAAGAAGGCTTTCTTGAAATGGGAGTGTCACCGGTAATGGCACCGGATAAACCCACATACGTCACGATCGGATTTGAAAAAGGCATTCCCGTTTCTATCGACGGCAAAGAGATGGACGCCGTAGAACTTGTTTCCGCTCTCAATAAAATCGGAGGAGAGAACGGTATAGGTATTGCCGACCTTGTTGAAAACCGACTTGTCGGTATGAAATCAAGGGGAGTTTATGAAACACCGGGCGGCGCGATACTCTATCACGCGCATGAAGTTCTTGAAACAATTACGCTTGATAAGGAGACCGCGAGAGTCAAGCAGTATCTTTCGATAAAATTTGCCGACGTCGTATATAACGGACAATGGTTTACGCCGCTGAGAGAAGCACTCAGCGCCTTTGTGACCGAAACACAGAAAACAGTGACCGGAGAAGTAAGGCTTAAACTTTACAAGGGCAACATAATAAATGCCGGTGTGACTTCGCCGTATACACTTTATGATGAAGAAGTGGCGACTTTTGATGAGGATAACGTCTATGACCAGAAGGACAGCGCCGGCTTTATCAACCTCTTCGGGCTGCCCATAAAAGTACGTGCGAAACTTGAGCAGAAACGCGCAGACGAAGGAAAGAGCAAATAATCGTGATTAAATGCGGCAGAATTTACTGTTGAAACGATCATATTCTGAATGCACGGCATTTACGGCTGTGCATTCAGGCTGTTTTTTCGGTAAAATATTTTAGTTATTTTTAAGGAGACTGATATGGCAGAGATGATGTGGGCCGGAAGGTTCTCAAAGCAGATCGATGAAGGCGTCAACGCCTTCAATTCATCGGTTTCATTTGACTCAAGGATGTACCGGTATGATATCCAAGGCAGCATTGCGCACGCTATGATGCTCGGAAACTGCGGTATAATTCCGAAAGAGGACAGTGATTCCATCGTAGCGGGTCTGAGTGAGATACTTGATGATATTGACAGCGGGAAACTTGAGATCGATCCGAATGCGGAAGATATACATATGTTTGTGGAAACAGAGCTCACTAAAAGGCTCGGAGACGTCGGAAAAAGACTTCATACCTCAAGATCGAGGAATGACCAGGTGGCGGTCGATCTGCGGCTTTATTTAAGGGACGAATCGTGTAAGATACAGGAACTTTTGAAAAAACTTGTCCGCTGTCTGATAAATATCGCGAAAGAACATACCGAAACGGTCATGCCGGGATACACTCATCTTCAGAGAGCCCAGCCGATAACGTTCGCGCATCATCTGATGGCTTATGTCCGGATGTTCCTCAGGGATATCGACAGACTGAAAGATGCGACAAGACGTATGAATCTCTGCCCCCTCGGAAGCGGGGCGCTTGCCGGAACGACTTATCCCATCGACCGCTTTTTCACATCCGGAAAACTCGGATTTGACGCACCGGTGCAAAACAGTCTTGACGGCGTATCGGACAGGGATTTCTGCGTTGAATTATGCTCCGCTCTGTCGCTTATAATGACACATCTGTCAAGATTTTCGGAAGAGATCGTGATGTGGTGCTCCTGGGAGTTTAAGTTTATCGAACTTGATGACGCTTTTGCAACGGGTTCATCGATAATGCCGCAGAAGAAAAATCCCGATATAACGGAACTGATACGCGGAAAGACAGGAAGAGTCAACGGCGATCTCGTAACGCTCCTTACAATGCTCAAAGGACTTCCTCTTGCTTACAATAAAGATATGCAGGAGGATAAAGAAGCGATTTTTGACGCGATCGATAATGTAAAGATATGCATTTCTACTTTTATTCCCATGATCTCCACAATGAAGGTAAACCGTGAAAATATGAGAAATGCAGCGGCGAAGGGATTTATAAACGCGACAGATTGCGCCGATTATCTTGTCAAAAAGGGAATGCCGTTCAGGGACGCGTATAAAATAACAGGCACACTTGTCGCGAAGTGCATTGACGAGGGACTGACACTTGAGACACTTCCGCTTGAGGAATACCGGAAAATGTCGGATCTGTTTACAGATGACGTTTATAACGCGATCAGCCTTGATACGTGCGTGAGAGAGAGAAGATCATACGGCGGACCGTCGCCGGAGGCCGTTGCGGAGCAGATAAGACTTGCCGGGGAAGAACTGGAACGTTTGCAATGAAAAAGAAAGACTTTATCTTTATTCTCGGTCTGACTCTGTTTATGGCAGTACTGTGGATCAGCGGAGAACTTGTCATGGGACTGTGGATCCCCGTGGTACCCGCCGTAAGAATAATCTGGCTTGTGTCAATAGTCGTCGTTACTCTCGGTGTGAGTATATGGCACGTGATGATAGAGGATAATTCGGACAAACAGGATCCGAAAAGAGCAAAATACGAGAGAAAGGTGCAGAAACGCCGCAAAAAGTGATTGTTCGGTCTGAAGAAAGGATATTTAAAAAATGTCTGTAAAAGTTTATATAGACGGCAGGGAAGGAACGACGGGGCTTAAACTCGCGGAAAGACTGAGTACAAGAGAAGATATTGTACTTATGCGGATAAGCGACGAAAAAAGAAAAGACCCCGAAGAGAGAAAAAAACTGATAAATTCATCTGATTTTACATTTCTTTGCTTGCCGGATGACGCGGCAAAAGAATCCGTTTCGCTTGCCGAAAACGATAATGTCCGTATTATAGACGCGTCTACCGCCCACAGAGTAGATCCGGACTGGGCATATGGCTTTCCCGAACTTTCACCTGCGCACCGGGAAAAAATCAGAAACTCGTCAAGAGTCGCGGTTCCGGGCTGTTATGCCGGGGGATTTATTTCCCTTGTCTATCCGCTTGTGTCGCGGGGAATACTGCCGCCCGATTATCCGGTCTTTTCGTACGGATTTTCGGGTTACAGCGGAGCCGGTAAAAAAGCGATCTCAGTCTATGAGGGAAAAGACAGACCCGACGAATATGACAGCCCGAGACAGTATGCCTTGTCGCAGGAACATAAACATCTGCCGGAAATGCAGATAATATCGGGTCTTACACATAAGCCTATGTTCAATCCCGTGATATGTGATTATTACAGCGGAATGACGGTAAGTGTGCCCATCCAGACAAGGACACTCGGAAAAAAGATCACAGCGCGGGATATTCACGATATTTACGCCGAACACTATGCGGACGCCGCACTTATCAGAGTAAGACCTTTTATGACCGACGGGGAGCAGAAGAACTTTTTTCTCGCGTCAAACGCCATGTCGGGTTCGAATAAGATGGAAATATATGTTTTCGGTAATGATGAACAAATACTTCTTTGCTCACGTTTTGACAACCTCGGTAAAGGCGCAAGCGGTGCCGCCCTGCAATGTCTTAATATAATGATGGGCATAGATGAAACAACAGGTCTGATATAAGACATATTTTCATAAACCGTTGCGTCTTTTGTTTTTTTTGATTTTTATGAGGAGAGTAGGATGAAATTAAAAAAATTTGATAATATGGATTTTGTTTCGGGAGGAGTCTGCGCAGCCAAAGGTTTCCGCGCAAACGGCATATGTTGCGGCCTTGCCGGAAAAAGCGAAGATTCGGATCCCGGTAATTGTAACGGAGAAAATAGCAGCGAAAAAAAATCTTTTCCGGCATCGGAGGGGAAAAAGGATCTCGCGCTTATTGTGGCAGATAAACCGTGTACTGCCGCTGCCGTTTATACCACAAATAAAGTCAAAGGCGCGCCTCTTGCCGTTACGAAAGAGCATATAAAAAACGGAATTGCGAGAGCTGTTATAGTAAATTCGGTCAATGCGAATACGTGCAATCCCGACGGTATCGAAAAAGCAAGAAAAATGTGCGAGCTTGCGGCGGGTGAGCTCGGCATAGATGAAGACGACGTTATTGTTGCGTCTACCGGTGTTATCGGCCGGAAACTCCCGATAGAGCCGATAGAAAACGGAATAAAAGAACTTGTTGAAGGTCTGTCCCGTGACGGGGGCGGGCGTGCGGTGCAGGCGATAATGACGACCGATACCGTGGAAAAGCAGGTCGCTGTGAGATTTGAGGTCGGAGGCAAGACCTGTACGATCGGCGGAATGCTCAAAGGAAGCGGTATGATAAATCCGAATATGGCGACAACGCTTACTTTTATCACTACCGACGCGGATATTACAGCCGAATTGCTTCAAAGGGCGCTCAATGACACAGTCAGAGTCACTCTGAACCGTGTAAGCGTTGACGGCGACACATCGACAAATGATATGGTATGTATTCTGGCGTCCGGAGTTGCGGGAAATATCGGGATAAAAAAAGAAAATGAGGATTTTGAGATCTTTGAGCGCGCTTTATACGCGGTCATGGTCAACCTGTCAAGAATGATGGCGCGGGACGGGGAAGGAGCCACAAAACTGATTGAATGCGTGTGTACCGGAGCGGTATCCGAAAATGACGCCGAGGCTGTCGCGAAAACAGTCATAAAATCAAATCTTTTCAAGGCGGCTGTTTTCGGCGAAGACGCCTACTGGGGAAGAATACTTTGTGCCGTCGGGTACTCGGCCGCCGATATCGATGTTGAGAAAGTCGATATAACGATATCGTCCGAAAACGGAAGTATACCGCTCTGTCATGCAGGCAACGGTCTTGATTATTCCGAAGAAAAAGCAAGCCGGATAATGAAAAGCGATGAGATCATCGTAAACATAAATGTGGGAAACGGAAAGGGAAAAGCTGTCGCGTGGGGTTGCGATCTTACATATGATTATGTAAAGATAAACGGCGAATACCGCAGCTGATACCGAACTTTATGAAAGGAAATACGAATGGAATTTGTTTCTAACAGCACAAGGGCTCAGGTCCTGATAGACGCTTTGCCGTACATCATGAAGTACAATAACAAAATACTTGTCGTAAAATACGGCGGAAACGCGATGACGAACAACGAACTGAAAGATGCCGTAATGACTGATATGGTACTGCTTTCACTTGTAGGGGTAAAAACAGTGCTTGTACACGGAGGAGGCCCCGAAATAAGCGAAATGCTGGGTCGCCTCAATATTGAAAGCAAGTTTATCGACGGCCTGAGATACACCGATTCGGATACGATAGATGTCGTGAAGATGGTTCTTGCCGGAAAGGTAAACAAAGACCTCGTCCAGCTTCTCACCCAACACGGCGGAAATGCCATCGGTCTCTGCGGTATAGACGGGGGAATGCTCACCGCGAGCCGTGCAAAAACGGCTGACGGACAGGATCTCGGGTATGTCGGAGAGATAGAGAAAGTCAATACAAAACCGATAACAGACGCATTGGCAAACGGTAATATTCCTGTGATCGCAACGGTAGCGACAGATGAGAACGGAAACACGTATAATGTCAACGCGGATACCGCCGCCGCAAGGATAGCCGCGGAGTTAAAAGCCGAAAATCTCATACTTATGAGTGATATTGCCGGACTTCTCAGGGACAGAAACGATGCGTCCACTCTGATTCCGTCCGTAAATGTCAGCGATGTGCCGTTTATGAAGAGACAGGGGATAATATCGGGAGGTATGATACCCAAAGTCGACTGTTGCGTCGAGGCGGTAAGACGCGGTGTAAAAAAGACTGTGATCATCGACGGAAGAGTGCCGCACTCGATACTTATCGAGATACTTTCAAGTTCGGGAATAGGAACTCAATTTATGTAAAAAGAAATACCATATATACAAAAAATTTACCATAATTCAGATTTAATCTATTGATTTTACGGTATTGCAAGCGTTATAATTATAAATGGCGGATTCTCTTCAGACAGCCGGAACGCTTGATTTTTGGATTTATGGGCTTTTACTTGCTTTGAATATGTTTCTGCAAGTTTATGCGGAAACAGACATTTCGGCCAAAAGGAGTCTGACGACATTGAACACTGAAAAAAAATCAGATAAATATTTTATGAATACATATGGCAGATACCCCCTTGTTCTGGAAAGCGGAAAAGGCGGCAGATGTACCGGCGAAGATGGCCGAGAGTATATCGATTTCGGCAGCGGTATCGGTGTCAATTCCCTTGGATTCTGCGATGAAGACTGGGTAGATGCCGTGTGTAAACAGGTAAAGACCGTACAGCACACCTCAAATTATTATTACAACGGTGTTCAGGCTGATTTTGCGGAGAAACTCTGTGAGCTTACGGGATATGATAAGGTTTTTCTGGGAAACAGCGGCGCAGAAGCGAATGAATGCGCGATAAAGCTTGCGAGAAAATACAGTTTTGACAAATACGGGCCCGGAAGGCACAACATCATAACTCTTGACGGTTCATTTCACGGAAGGACTGTTACGACGCTTTCGGCGACGGGTCAGGATAATTTTCATAATTATTATTTTCCGTTTACAGAGGGTTTTGTATACGCAAAGGCTGATGACCCGGAAGACCTGAGATCAAAAGCAGATGAAACCGTATGTGCCGTCATGATAGAGTATATTCAGGGCGAGGGCGGTGTAAACGATCTCAGCCGTGAATTTGTCGACCTTATATTTGAGATATGCTCCGCGAAAGATATTCTCGTTATAGCCGATGAAGTTCAGACAGGAGTCGGAAGAACGGGAAAATTTTTTGCCGGCGACTGGTACGGAAAAAAAGCAGATATTGTGACACTTGCCAAGGGACTTGCAGGCGGTCTGCCCATAGGATGCTGCCTCGCGTCGGAAAAGTGCGCCGATGTTATGACGCCCGGTACTCACGGATCGACGTTCGGGGGTAATCCCGTTTCGTGTGCCGGAGGGCTTGTTGTCCTAGGAAAACTTGAAAGCAGCGGATTCCTTGATGAAGTGAACAGAAAAGCCGGATTTTTGAGAAGTGAACTTGCGAAAATCCCCGAGGTAGAGGAATTAACGGGAAAAGGGCTCATGGTCGGGATAAAGTTAAAGAATAAAAAGGCTGCGGATGTGGCAAGGAAAGCCTTTGAACGCGGACTTTTAGTGCTTACAGCCAAAGAAAAGGTAAGGCTTTTGCCTCCGCTTACGATAGAGACCGAGAACTTGACTGACGGTTTGGACATATTAAGAAGTATATTGGAGGAATGATTTATGGAATTGCTTGTAACTCCCAAAGGCGGAAAGTATGAAGTTCAGGATAAAAAGAACCGGGTTCCCTACACCGTAAAAAAGAAAGGGCTTGCGAACAGATATGATCTTTTTGACGCAAGCGGTTATAATCTTTACACTTTGCAGCAGGACTCGGATTCAAAGAAGCCCACGTTTGCGATAGTTCTCAACGGCGATGTATTTATCATGCTCAGTTGCAAGTCGATGTTTCTCGATCCTACCATCGAAGGCGAAGGAGACAATAAGAAATTTTCCATAAAGAGCAAGGACAGGATGAATTTCAGCATAATGATAAACGACAATGAAGTCGGTCATATCAAGACCGTCTCAATGATGTCCGGTGAACTCCAGTATGAAATTGAAATAGAAAACAACGTATTTGATGATTATATCCCGTTGTTTGCAATTGCCATTGACAAGGCATTCGGAGAGATCAACAGAAATAAGTGATCACACGTTACAGGATTTATTAAAAAACAGATAATTACCGACCGTTTGACCGGATCAAACGGTCTTTTGAACTAAGAAAGGAAGATATATGAAACATCTTTTAAAATTGCTCGATCTCAGTACGGAAGAGATCATAGATCTACTGAACCTCGCGGATCAGCTTAAATACGAGTTAAAGCATGATATACCTCATCCTCATCTTAAAGGTAAGACACTCGGTATGATTTTTCAGAAGGCTTCTACAAGGACCCGTGTCTCATTTGAAACGGGAATGTATCAGCTCGGGGGATACCCGCTTTTTCTTTCCTCAGATGATCTTCAGATCGGAAGAGGCGAGCCCGTACAGGATACGGCACGGGTACTTTCCCGCTATCTTGACGGAATAATGATACGTACGTACCGTCAGAGCGAAGTCGAGGCTCTTGCCGAATACGGAAGTATTCCCGTAATAAACGGACTTACGGATTTTTGTCATCCTTGTCAGGTCCTTGCCGACCTGATGACGATCAGGGAAATAAAGCAGAGTTTTGACGGCCTGAAGATGTGTTTTATAGGTGACGGCAATAATATGGCCAATTCTCTTACGGTAGGATGTCTCAAAGTCGGAATGTCCGTTTCTCTTGCCTGCCCGAAGGGTTATCGTCCGCCTGAAGAGATACTTGAATTTGCCTCGGATTATGACAGTTTTGAGATAACCGAATCGCCCGAACAGGCCGCGAAGGACGCAGATGTCCTTATTACCGATGTATGGGCGTCTATGGGGCAGGAGAGCGAGGCAGAACAGAGAAAAGCGGCATTCAGGAATTATCAGATAAACGACGATCTTATGAGTGTTGCCAAAGATGACGCGATCGTTCTTCATTGTCTGCCGGCACATCGTGAGGAAGAGATAACCGAGAAAGTTTTTGAGGAGCACGCCGGAGAGATTTTTGAAGAAGCCGAAAACAGGCTTCACGCACAAAAAGCGGTCATGGTAAGACTGATGAAAGACAACTGAAAATCTGATCTGTACAGAAATAGTAAAAAGCGCGCATTTTTATGCACGCTTTAACTTTTCAGCATTCTGAGGTCGTCGACTATATTTCTTATATGCAGTATTTCTTCGGGCGACAATCCTTCAACATCTAATGTATTGTTATGCGACAATCCCAACAGATAATCGGTACTTATGGAAAATTTATTTGAGATCCTTATCAGAATATCTACAGATGGCTGAATATTTCCGTTTTCCCAGTTACTGATACATTGTTTTGTTACAGATAATTTTTTTCCGAACTGAACCTGATTTAATCCGAGAGACAACCTTAATTCCTTAATTCTTTCTTCGAACATATTGATCCTCCTTCCGGTCAATTATTACAATACTATTGTAAAATATATCTTGACAATATTAAAATACTATGGTATACTATCTGTGGACAAATTGTCCTAAGGTGCCAGAAATCGTTAAAAAAGGAGGGAATCATACATTTAATCTATCGTATATAAAACAGTTTTGACCGGATAGGTACTATTTTCATTGTAATCAGTTCAGAATAAAAAATTCGAAAGGAGTGATCTGCCGAAAACGATACCGCGGCTTTGTTTCAGTACCAGACATTCAGCGACCTGATACAAAATCTTTGCAATAAACTGTTGTCCTGATTCCGTAATTATTTTATCGTTATATCTCTTATATATCTTATTCATATTTCCGTTGCCGCGCGGTTTATATTAAACAGGAAAATTATCAATATAAATATAAAAACACCGCATAAATCATATGACACATTTCGTGCCATTTTGTTTATTGCGGTGTGTTTTTTTGAATTCATAAAAAATTTTTTCCGTTGGAGAGGGTAAAAAAATCAGATTATTTTAAAATGTTTGATAAGTCCGTTTTCGATGATCGGCGGAAGTTCTCCGTAGATCAGAGGAAAAATATAATCAACGCCTTCTTCTGTAATGCTGTTTCCCGAGGGATCGATCCATTCGGCGGGAAAACATTTTTCTTTGTTTGCCACGCCGCCGGCCGGAACATAAGAAATGTTGCATTGATACGGATCGGAAGAAACACGTTCCAGAGAGATCATAATTCCCGTCATACCGGAAAGAGCGGCAGTCACTGCTTTTTTTCCGACCTCCCGGGCTTCGTTTATATCTGTCAGGGAAGCTATGTGCGAACTGCACCTCTGCATGACGTTCAGTTCTATAGATCTGACTTTACAGCCGATACGCGTTGTCACAAGATCTTCAAGATACTTTCCGATACCCGATAAATATGAATGTCCGAACGCGTCCTTTTTCGCTGACTGATAATTTTCAGCCGCGAATTTACCGGACGATGTTTTCACTCCTTCAGACACAACGGCAACAACGGTCTTATCCGAACTTAATCTTTCTCTGACATCGCCGATAAACTTGTCATCCGAAAAGACCACCTCGGGAAGGTATATAAGTTGCGGAGAATGTTCTTCGTTCCGCTTCACACACGCGGCTGACGCAGTGAGCCATCCCGCGTGTCGACCCATAGTTTCAATGACTGTTACGGACGGAGTGTTATAGGCGTTGCTGTCGCGAATTATCTCCTGCACCGTAGATACGATATACTTTGCCGCCGAGCCGTAGCCGGGGCAGTGGTCCGTACCGAGAAGATCATTGTCAATAGTCTTCGGAATACCTATAACGCATATATCTGTTGACTTTTCCCTGAAGTATCCCGACAGCTTGTCGACTGTATCCATCGAATCATTTCCGCCGATATAGAAAAACGCTTCAATGCCGTTCTTTTTCAGATTTTCGGCAATGATCTTATAAACAGAATCGTCTTCTTCAAAATCGGGTAATTTCTTTCTGCATGAACCGAGAACGGCGGCAGGTGTTCTGATAAGAAGATCCAGATCTTTACGGATATCAATATGATCCGACATATCGACAAGATCTCCCTCAATCAGACCTTCGATACCGTACAGCGAACCGTAGACCTTTCCGATTTTATCCGTTTTTTCACATTCTTCAAGAATACCGGCGAGAGACGCGTTGATCGCGCTGGTAGGTCCTCCCGACTGAGCAATCGCAATATTCATTTTTTTCTCCGCAGATTTTTTATTTATCTGCTTTTCCTTTCCCGAATATTTTATCTTCAAAAGAAAATACAAAATTTATTTATCACCGAGAGAAACTGCCTTTTAAGAGATCAGACAGTGATAAGTTCATATTTTCTGCTGCCGAGCCCTATCTTTTCTCCGTGTATAAGCTGAGTTTCCCATTCTGAGTCAGGCGACGTATTTCTGAAATGATCGTGCAGATCGTTAAAATCCTTTTTTGCTCTCGCGTCGCTCAGCACGGAACCGGCAAGCGGTTCTGCTCTGAGGCAGGCATCGGCGCACGCCTGATCCAATGCGACGGGATCAAAAGACGCGAACATACCTATATCCGGGAGGATAGGGGCGTCATTTTCACCGTGGCAGTCGCAGTAAGGTGAAACATCGACGACAAGCGACAAATGAAAACTGTCCCTGCCGCTGATGACAGCCTTTGTGTATTCCGCCATTTTCGCGTTCATTATTGAAACCGCCTGATTCTGTGCAAAATCTATCGCGTCAAAATTGCACGCTCCGAGACATCTTCCGCAGCCGACGCAGTTATCGGTATTGATATTCATCTTATGCGATCTCTCATCATAGAAAAGGCCGCCGTTCGCGCATTCCCTCAGACATCTTCTGCAACCTCTGCATTTATTTTCATCAATGACCGGTTTGCTGTCTGAATGCTGATCCGTTTTGCCCGCCCTCGAGCCGCAGCCCATACCGATATTCTTTATTGTACCTCCGAAACCCGCCAGTTCATGGCCTTTGAAATGAGTAAGGCTGATAAATACATCGGCATCCATTATCGCCCTGCCTATCAGGGCCTCTTTTGTATATTCGCACCCTTCAAGCGGTACGGCTATATCATCTGTTCCTTTAAGTCCGTCTGCGATTATTACGGGACATCCCACCGTCAGCGGAGTAAAACCGTTTTCCCATGCGCATTCAAGATGCTCCAGCGCGTTCTTCCTGTGACCGGGATACATGGTATTACAATCCGTAAGGAACGGTTTTCCGCCGAGTTCTTTTACAAGATCGACTACTGCTTTCGCGTAATTCGGCCGAAGATAGCTTATATTTCCCAGTTCTCCGAAATGCATTTTTATCGCAACGAATTTTCCTTGCATATCGATATTGCCGATACCGGCTTCTCTTGCCAGCCTTTTCAGCTTTGCGGGCATATTCTCACCCTGATACCCTGTGCGGAAATCCGTAAAATATACTTTTGACATCTTTCTACCCCTCTGTAAATTTGCTTTTGTTTTCAGGCTATATATCCTGTATTCAATATATCATATCCTGCTCATTTTGTCAACCTGACGCAACATAAAAATATCACGGTTTGCCATATAACAGTTGTTTTATATCTTACTGAAAATTGCCGATCTTATCCAGCAGTTCCGGCAGATCGGAGAATTTTGCAAGCTCCGGAACATCTTCTTTTATCTTTCCGAATCCGTACGACGCGTGGATAAACAAAGCGCCCGCCTTTACTGCGGAATCCATGTCGCCCTGAGTATCGCCTATGTATATCGCTTTGTCCAGATGATTTCTGTAAGACACAAGCGCGATATTATCTCCTTTTTCCTTCAGATTATTTCCGTAACATTCGATATCGTCAAAATATTTTTCAAACCTGTAGTATTTCAGAAAAGCTTCTATATAACCGCTCTGGCAGTTGCTAACTATGCAGAGAGAGTACTTTTTATTCAGTGTGACAAGCGTTTCCTCAAGATGAGGGTACAGAACTCCGCCGTGTACCGAAAGATATTCATTTTCATGAATACAGCAGGCGCTCAGCAGTTCCATTCTTTTGTTTTCGGGAAGTCCTCTGAATATTATATCCGCGATATTTTTCATCGTCAGACCCATAACGCTCATAATATCCTGTTTTGTTATGACAAAGTCACCGTATCCGAGCTCATTGAGTTTTTCGTTCCATGAAAAAGCGACATTTTCGGACGAATCCCAGAGTGTGCCGTCCATATCGAATATAAGACCTGTTTTCATACTATCCTCGCCAAATAAAATTTAATGTAATAATATTGAGAAATAATCAGTTGATTTTCACTCTATGAATAATATCATAAACAAAACAGAATGTCAAGCTTGTCAATAAGAATTTGTTAAAATGTTTATGTAAAAAAACAATTCCGATAATCAACCGGAATCTGTTGACTTGATATTGCAGATATGATACAATAGAATAAAGTGGTTACAGGATTAAAATAAGGAATATTCATCTGATGTTATCGAACGGAAGGCGGGGGGGAGATGAAAATAAAAAAAATAGCCGCGATATTGACCGGGTTTGTCATCACCGCGGCATCGGCCGCCGGTTCAACGTGCTTTTCGTATGCGTCATCTGAAGAAAACATTCTTTGCAAAGACACGGAAAAAATTTCTGTAAGTATCGATGACCGAATAAAGTCAGAGGCTGCCACAAGCGGCAATACAGACGCTGTTCTGGCTGTCATAAAAAAATGCGGTTTATTCTACGGTTACAAAGATATGGTGCTCAGAAAAAATCCCACCGGCCGTCAGAAACTTTATAACGATATGTTTACCGCCGCGATGGATATCTGGAACAGGACGACTGATATAAAAGCCGTGCCTGCCCCGTTTGACGATGACGTAATGTACACGACAAAGCAATTTGACCTGAACGAGTACGGACTGGATCATAACGAGGCCGCGGAAGTCTATTATACATTCAGGAACGATAACCCGATCTTCTATTTTCTGTCAAATTATTTCTATTATACATCCAGATCATACAGTCAGGGGACTCAGACGGAGGAAATGATTTATTTTATCGTTTATCCCGAATTTGCGAAAGCGTCGGTGAGAAAAGACTATAATTCACAACTTCTGGACTTTATCGCCGGTTTTTCGGATTGTGTAAAGGGGAGATCTCTTTACGAAGATGCGCGGGCTATCTATAAGAAACTCGCTTTGTCGATAGATTATGCCTATGATACGGACGGTATCCCCGTCAGCAGCGCCGACGCTCATACTGTCATCGGTGCGGCTGTGACTAAAAAAGGCGTCTGTGAAGCATATGCCCGCACGTATGAAATGCTTTGCAATTACTACGGTATCGATAATATTTTTGTAAGCGGCGTCGGAGAAACGAGAATGGGCGAATACGGTGATCACGCATGGAATGTGATACGTATGGACGACGGCAGATATTATTACGCCGACTGCACTTGGGATGACGGGGGAGATACGGTTTCCGACTCATATTTTGCAAAGGGGAGCGATTTGTTCAATATCGATCATATACCCGATACACCCGACGGAACTGCCGAAAATTTTCTCTACGCGCTTCCCGAAATAGAGAGTGAAGATTATGATCCCTACGCTCTGCACGGAAACGGAGATCCCGCAAAGGCATTTGAGTACGGCGATGTGGACGGCGACGGTATTATCGATTCATACGACGCCTCGAAGGCACTCAATGAATATGCCCTGAGTTCGATAGGAATGCCCGGAGGACTGAACGCCGGGCAGAAAAAAGCAGCCGATGTAAATACGGACACAGTTATAGATTCTTCGGACGCGTCTCTGATCCTGAATTATTACTCATATATCTCGGTGGGAGGAACCGCCGGATTGCGGAATTATATCGATACACTGATGTGATCTGCGGCAATGCTTACTGACACAGGGAAAAAACGTGCGGAGGAAAGGAACAATGGCGTTTTCAAAAGAACAGGCGGAGCGGTATTCCCGCCATTTTATACTTAAAGAAATAGGTGTTTCCGGCCAGAAAAAACTGCTCGCCTCAAAAGTGCTTGTGATCGGAGCGGGCGGGCTCGGCTCGACGGCACTTCTTTATCTTGCGGCCGCCGGAGTGGGAATGATAGGAATCGCGGACGGCGATGTTGTAGATATGTCAAATCTCAACCGTCAGATCATACATTCTGCCGGAAATATCGGTATGTTAAAGACAGAATCGGCAAGGAAGCGCATACTCGAGATAGATCCCGATATTGATTTACGGCTTCATTCCGAAAGGATGACGGCGGAAAATATCCGGAATGTGATAAGGGATTATGATATCATTCTGGACTGCACAGATCGTTTTGAGTCAAAGTTTCTTATAAACGACGCCTGTGTCATAGAAAATAAGCCATATGTACACGCGGGCGCGGTGCGCTTTGAGGGACAGATCATGACCTGTGTGCCGAAAAAAAGTCCTTGCCTCCGCTGCGTGCTGGGAGAGATACCCGAAAATGCGGAGAGCTGTTCGGATTCGGGGGTATTCGGAGCGCTGCCCGGAATGCTCGGCTGTATTCAGGCGACAGAGGCGGTAAAATACCTTCTCGGTATCGGTGATCTTCTTGCCGGGCGTATACTGCATATCGACGGACTGACCATGCGAATGCAGACGATCGATGCCGGAAAGCCGCGCAGCGACTGTCCCGTATGCGGAGAAGACCCGGTCATTTTATCACCTGACGGTACTGACTATGGATCGGGGTGTTTCAATAAACAAACAGCTGAAAGGAACGGAGGTCTGCCGGTATGATGCGTGATATAGAGCCTGAGGAATTTGTAAAAATACGTTCTGACGGGGATGTTCTCGTCGATCTGCGCAGCGATATGCTGTATGATTTCGGTACGATACCCGGGGCAATACACATTTCCGCGGACAATATCGGTAAATTATATGAACTGCCTGCCGACAAGACGATTTACCTGTTCTGTCAGACAGGTGAAACAAGCTCGGCTTATGCGGAGCTTCTGTCCGACGCGGGATATAACGCCTGTAATCTGAAAGGCGGCTACCGGGAGTATCTGCGGCAGTGCCTGAACGATGAAGGCGAATGAATATGGAGGTGTTTTTATGAGTATTCTGATCAAGGACACGACAAGACAGGAGCGTGAAGAAATAGTAAGACGCTCTCTCGATTGCGGAGGCGGAGGATGTGAAAACTGTTCTTCCTGCTGTCTCGGAGGCGGAGATGCTTACGGGATGTACCGGGACTATATCGACGGAAAGAAGGAAATATCCGAGATAAACGCGCAATACCGTGCGTCATACCTGCGCGGATGATATTTTTCAGGTCTTTTTCACAGCCAAAAAAAGAGACAAAGCCGGACTGAAGGCTTTGTCTCTTTTGAGTTCATCAGATAAAACTCTGAGATCATTGTTCTGTGATTTCTATTGTATTTTCCGGTTTTTCCGATTTTCCGGACTTGCCGGACTTGCTCTTATCGGATGAATTTGAAACGCTCGATACCACAAGCACGACTACATCGAAAATAGCGGCCACGATAAGCGATATTCCGATGAACATCCAGAGCGCAACGGTTGACGCAAACGGATTAGCGAGAATTATTACGGCGCAGACGATCTGAAGCAGAGCGTTTATCAAGTGGAAAAGCCATCTTCCGGTCTTAAGTCTCAGAGAATCAATGAACCACTGAACTTTGTACAGTCCGCTGAGCAGAATTGCGATGCCGTAGATTATCGTAAAGACCGGGAATGTCGCAACAAGCCACTCAGGTTTGAGTATCAGAAAACATCCGGCGACAAGCATCGCAAGACCCTTCACCATTCCGCCGGCAAGAGCCGCCTGTTCCGGCGAAGTGCGGAAATATCCGATAATACAGAATATTCCCTCAAGAACAAGAACTACTCCGAGAGCAATGACGATCCCCGTCGTAAACGACTCCGGGTTAATGAGCAGCAGAATACCGATAAGGATCTCCAGCAGGCAGATGAGTATTTTTTTGATGTTTCTTTTTAAAAAATTCATATAAACTCCCCTCACAGTCAGATTTAATGTGTTTTTATTATATACCTTTTGCGGGATATTGTCAATATATAATTAAGATCTTCCGCCATTTTATTTTAGACCGATTTTCGGACGCAATCATAATTTATGATATTATGATTAAATAATATACTTTATTTTTATATATTATGCACATAAATCAGCATTAAAAATATTATAAAATGATGAAAATATAAGTAAAATCTTGCAATTCATTTTTGTATGACTTATAATTAAACAAGGACATTCTGCCGTTTCGGATGTATTGACTTCATACTGTCTGAATATGGCGGACCGATGACCCGGTATTACTGACCGGAATATTTTTTGAGGAGATCTTCTGATGAAGTACTATGACATGAACAGGATAAAAAATATCGCTCTTGCCGGACATAACGGTTCGGGAAAAACATCTCTTGCCGAAGCTTTGCTTTACAAGGCAGGCGTTACCGACAGACTCGGAAAGGCTGTCGACGGAACGACTGTCTGCGATTACGACCAGGAGGAAATAAAGCGCAAGATCTCGATAAACACATCGCTTGCCGCTTTTGAGTATGACGGATATAAAATAAATCTTCTGGATACTCCCGGACTTTTTGACTTTGCTTCCGAGATGATAGAGGGTATCCGCGCTTCCGATACGGTAATGATAACGGTATCGGCAAAATCAGGCGTAAGAGTCGGCACGAGAAAAGCGTATGACGAGGCGTTTAAACAGGGAAAGTCGAAAATGTTCGTTGTCACCAAGATCGATGACAAGGACGCTAATTTCTTCAATGTTCTTACCGAGCTGAAAACAGTCTTCGGACCTACCGTGTGCCCTGTTGTCGTACCTGTTATCCAGAACGGTGAAGTTTCATCATTTGTAAATCTCATTGAGATGAAAGCATATAAATACGACGGAAAGGGCAATGCGGTTGAGACCGATATGCCTACCGCCGAAATATCCGAAAAATTTGAGTACAGGATCGACGGTCTGCTCGCGGCTGTCTCCGAAGCTGTCGCCGAGACATCCGATGAACTTATGGAGAAATTTTTCGAGGGCGAGCCTTTCACCCAAAAAGAACTTATCGACGGAATACACGCCGGAATGAATAAGGGCATTATCACGCCTGTTGTCTGCGCATCCGCGACGGATCTTTCGGGAATCGATATGCTCCTGAAAGAAATCGAGTTGCTCCTGCCCGCTCCCGACGAGATCTTTCCCGCCGAGGCGTATACTCCCGGAAAAGATGTCGTTGAAGTTGATTGTGACCGGAATGCTCCTCTTGCCGCGTTTGTGTTCAAAACGATAGCCGATCCGTTCGTCGGCAAGATGTCCATGATAAAAGTTGTCGCGGGAAAACTTTCCGCCAACAGCGACGTAATAAACGGAAAGACCGGAAATACCGAAAAGATAGGCAAACTTTTCACTCTTTGCGGCAAAAAACAGATCGATGTCAGTGTTGCCGAGGCGGGCGATATTGTTGTCGCGTCCAAGATCACGGCAAGTACCGGAGATACTCTGTCGGATGTATCAAGAATACTTGAGCTCCCCGGCATGGAATTTCCGAATCCGTGCTACTCGATGGCTGTCAAAGCCAGAGCGCAGGGCGATGAGGCCAAGATATCATCGGGAATACAGAGAATAATTGAGGAAGACCCGTCGCTTCATTACGCGCAGGATGACAGCACAAGAGAACAGATACTTAGCGGTCTCGGCGAGCAGCATATCGATGTCGCCGCCGCAAAACTCAAGAATAAATTCGGTGTCGATGTAGTGCTGACTGTCCCGAAGATAGCTTACAGAGAAACTATCCGGAAAAAAGTAAAAGTAGAGGGAAAACATAAGAAACAGTCGGGCGGTCACGGACAGTACGGTCATGTCTGGATCGAATTTGAGCCGTGCGTAAGTGAAGAGCTTGTTTTTGAAGAAAAAGTATTCGGCGGAGCAGTCCCCAAAAACTATTTTCCCGCCGTTCAGAAAGGTCTTGAAGAATCCGTAAAGAAAGGCGTACTCGCGGGATGTCCCGTTGTCGGTGTCAAGGCTATACTTGTCGACGGATCCTATCACCCTGTCGATTCGTCGGAAATGGCATTCAAAACGGCCGCGTCCATCGCGTACAAAGAGGGAATGAGACAGGCCGACCCGGTAATGCTTGAGCCGATCGGTGAACTCAAGGTAACGGCTCCCGATGAAAACACGGGAGATATAATGGGCGAGCTTAACAAAAGACGCGGCAGAGTACTCGGAATGGAACCTGTTTCTCACGGAGTTACGCTTATTCAGGCTGAAGTGCCGATGAGGGAAATGCATGATTTTGCCATGTATCTGCGCCAGACCACAAGGGGAATGGGAAGTTTTACGTTCGAGTTTGTAAGATACGAGCAGCTGCCCGCAAACCTGCTCACCGAGGTCATCACTTCACTCAGTGCCGATAACTGAGTCAAATTCAGAAGAAAATAAAACAAAACTGCTGCATCGGTGATGCAGCAGTTTTTGCGCCGTAATAATATTGCCGCTTGCTTTATTGTCTGCGGAAGTTTATATACTGCTCAATGAAATCTGCGGTTTTTTCTATTCCGAGACGTGTGCTGTTCACGCAAAGATCGTAAAGCCTCGGATCCCCCCAGTGCAAGGGGCAGTATGCGTCATGATACGCTTTTCTGTCCTTGTCTTTTTTTTCCATGAGTAAAGCGGCTTTTTCCGCGGAAATGCCGTGAATATTCATGATCCTGTCTGTTTTTGCCTGTTTGTCAGCGAGAATAAACAGCGATACCAGCGACGGATTATCTTTTAGTATAGTTTCGGCACAGCGGCCCACTACCACAAAAGATTCACCTTCGGCAGCTTTTTTCCTGAGAAAATCGAACTGCATCTGAGCGATATTTTCCTCAATTGAATTGCTGTAGCCTCTTACTGTCCTGGAAATAAGTCTTTTTCTCGGCTGCTCATTATATTTTGCGATCTCGTCGTGGTCCATTCTCATTTTTTCAGCCACATCCGCAATAAGATCGTTGTCATAGAGCGGTATGCCGAGTTTTTCCGAAACAAGTTCCGCTATCGCGTGGCCTCCGCTGCCGAATTCGCGTCCTACGGAAACAATTATCTGTGACATAAAAATCCTCCGTATTCTTTTGTTTTCATATGTTTATCCGTCATTATTATACCGCGATACGACTTTACATATATCTTGCGAATATATATACCGTGCACACAACAAGGACGATTATCGTCGCCGGGGCAAGCTTGCAGCAGTATTTTCCCCAGTTTATCGGATATCCGTTCTTGGCTGCGACGGAAGTGCCCACAACATTCGCGGAAGCGCCGATCGGTGTCGCGCTGCCTCCGATATCCGTACCGAGCGAAAGCGCCCAGGCAAGTACCGGAAGCTGAAGCCCCTGTGTCGCTGAAAGGCTTTTTATAACGGGTATCATTGTCGCCGCGAACGGTATGTTGTCTACAAACGCGCTTGCGAGAGCCGATACCCAGAGTATAATAGCCACTATCAGCATTGCGTTGCCGTTGCTTATCTCTCCTATGAATGTTGCCACATTCTCAAGTATTCCCGTCTGTTCAAGACCTCCGACGACAATGAAAAGTCCTATAAAGAAAAGCAGTGTCTTGTAATCGATTTTTTTAAGCAGTTCCATGCAGTTCTTTCCAGATGTGATAAGAGTGACAAGCGCAATAAACGTACCTATGGTAGCGACTGTAAGCCCCGTCATAGAGTGTGTGACGAGAAGCGCAACGGCACATATAAAGATAACCGTACTGATGATAAAGTCCCTTTTGTTTGTTATTGCGTCTTTGGGATCCGGAAAAGCCGATATATCAACCGATCCGTCCGATGACGACAATATTTCCTTTCTGTACACAAAATAGAAGTAGACGATTATCACCACAAGCGATATTCCCGCCGCAAGGCCGGTGTTCGTCAGAAAATCCGCGAATGAATATCCGAGTGACGTGCCGATGATTATATTGGGCGGATCGCCGCACATCGTGGATGAACCTCCGAGATTTGCGCAGAATATTTCGGAAAGTATCATCGGGACCGGATTGAATTTCAGAAGCTGCGCAAGCTCTATCGTTACGGCGGCAAGAAACATAATAACGGTAATGCTGTCGATAAACATTGACAGCACCGAGGACATGATCATGAATGTTATGAAAACAGGTATCGTCCTGCATTTCACAAGATACGCTATTTTCATGCAGAGCCATCTGAAAAATCCTGCCTTTGCCATTCCTTCGACCATGATCATCATGCCGGCAATAAATATGATAGTTGCCCAGTTTATACCGGAAGATGAGGCTTCCCCTTCGGACTGCTGGATCCAGAACCGGAGTCTGAAAATATCCTTCACAGCGATAGTATCCCATATCGCTTTCATATTATGCTGGCAGATACCGAAAACGACAAGAAGTGTAAGTCCGCCGCTTACGAGTGTAACTATATGTCTTTCTATTTTGTCGGCGACTATCATCAGAAACATAGCCACAAAGATCACGATAGCCGATATTTCCGCTGCCATAGACAAAACCTCCCATGAACGCAGAGAATATATGATTTTAACGCCAATTTGTATTATATCACAGATATACATCCGGTTCAATAACATACCATACAGATTTTTATCGTCAGATAAGCAGTGAAAATTGTATAAAAAAGCGATTTTACAAACCGGGGTACACTATTTTCACAAAATTTATTTTTTTATAATAAAGCATTTTAACAAAACGGGGAATAATATATGTTTACAAAAGAAGAAAACTGTGCTATAATATCAGTTAACGGTTTTCAGATATGTCATATTCATCTTTACCATATAAGGAGATGAGCTTTTGAATTTCAGGATAAACGCGGGAATATGGAACTCGGTATTCGCAGTTCCCGCAATCGTCGCGGACAACCTCTTAAAAATAGCTACGGGTGATCAGCTTAAAGTTTTGCTTTATATGTTGCGCCATTGCGGTGAATCCGTTACGGACGGTGAAATTGCGGAAAACACGGGGATAGCGCGGGAGCAGGTGCCTGAAGCCGTTATGTTCTGGAAACAGGTAAACGTTTTTTCGGACGACGGCGGCGACCGTGTCATAAGGACCGATCCTGCGGGATCTGAAATATCGCAGGCAGAAGCGCCGAAAAAAGAGGATATACCGAGACCGGTCGTGATAAAAGAGAAAAGAGGACTGCTGCACTCATCCGAGATTGCCCGTATGATGAAGGATTCTCCCGATATTTCCGAACTTTTCAAGATGGCTGAGAGCATACTGGGAACCCTTAATAACACGATGCAGAATTCTCTTATATGGATACACGACTACCTCGGACTTAAGAAAGAAGTCATCATAACCTTGCTTTCATACTGCGCCACAATAGGAAAAGCTAACGCGAGATATATCGAAACGATTGCCTGTGACTGGAGCGAAAATGATATCAACACCCTGAGTCTTGCCCAGGATGAAGTGACCCGTATGAGCAGATCGCACGAGTTTACCTCGCTTATAATGAAAATATTCGAGATGAAAAGATCCCCGACGGCAAATCAGAAAAAATATATATCTGCGTGGCAGTCGGCGGGGTACAGCACAGAACTTATCCGCTACGCGTACGAAAAAACGATAGAGCAGATCGATAAGCTCTCATTTCCCTATATTGACAAGATCCTTCTCTCGTGGGGCGAAAACGGGTACAAGACGCTTGACGACGTAAAAAATGCGGAAAAGGAATACAAAGAGAAATACAAGGAGAGAAAAAAATCAGACAAGGGAAATGACAGCGACGATGATTTTGATGTTGATAAATACAAGATGTTCATAAATAATTTCTGAGGAGGCAAAACAGATGGACAGCGAAGTTTTTGACAAGGCGCGGGCGATCATGGAGCGGCGAAGGATCGATGCCGTGAGAGAGAACGAGAAAAGGATAAGTGAAGTAAACGAAAAAATACCTCAGATCGCCGAAATAAATTCGCAGCTGTTCAGAACGGGAAAAGAACTGATAAGCCTCATAACGTCATCCGGTGAGGCCGATGCTCCGGCAAAGATCGAGCAGCTCCGCCGTAACAATATCGGCGCGCAGGCGATCTCAGAGCAGCTTCTTGCCGAAAACGGCTATCCTCCGGATTATCTCGATATGCATTATAAATGCGATAAATGTTCGGACACAGGCTATGTCGGCGATCACTTCTGCGAATGTTTCATAAAACTTTGCGGAAATCTTTCAGCGGAAAAACTCAACAAAAACGCCCGTCTTCGTCTTTGCGGTTTTGACACTTTCAGTCTGAGTTACTACAGCGGCAGCGATCTTGACACCATGAAACATATTTATGAATACGCAAAACAGTATGCGGAATCGTTTGACACGGATTCTGAGAGCATCTTAATGCTCGGAAAGACAGGCCTCGGCAAGACCCATCTGTCGCTCGCGATCGCCGATACCGTCCTTAAGAGAGGATACAGCGCCGTTTACGACTCGATCATCAATATACTGCAGAATATAGAGAGAGAGCATTTCGGCAGAGAGCATTCAACGGAAACATATGACAAGATAATGGACGCCGAACTGCTTATCCTCGATGATCTCGGGACCGAATACGAAACTCAGTTTAACAATTCCACAGTCTACAATATAATAAACACAAGGATGAACCGCTGTATGCCGACGATAATCAGCACCAACCTCGACTACGCGGAAATAAGGAGAAGATATGACGCGAGAGTCGTCTCGCGGATAACAGCGGTTTACAGATGCCTTGAATTCAGGGGCGAAGACGTCAGATTTCAGAAAAAGCGGCAGCAGCAGACGTCAAAAAAATAACATAAGAACAGCCGAAGCTTTCGGATATTAAAAAATAAAAAGGAGTCTTTATCATGAGTGAATGTACACAGGATTGTTCAAACTGCTCAAGCGATTGCGACAGCAGACAGCAGGATATGCACAGTTTTCTGGAAAAACCGAATGAACTGAGCAAAATAAACAGGATCATCGGTGTGGTCAGCGGAAAAGGAGGCGTGGGAAAGACTCTTGTCACATCCATGCTTGCGGTCACGCTCCGGCGTCTGAACAAACGCGTGGGGATACTTGACGCCGATGTTACGGGACCTTCGATACCTAAAGCGTTCGGAATAAGATCTAAGGCCGAAGCGTGCGAGTTCGGCATATATCCCGTGAAAAGCAAATTGGGAACGGAAATAATGTCGGTAAATCTTTTGCTTGAAAACGAAACAGATCCCGTAGTATGGAGGGGTCCCGTTATCGCGGGTGTCGTAAAACAGTTCTGGACAGATGTCATATGGAAAGATATCGACTGTCTTTTTGTGGATATGCCTCCCGGAACAGGAGATGTTCCGCTAACCGTGTTTCAGTCGATACCCGTTGACGGTATCGTCATTGTCACATCTCCTCAGGAACTTGTCTCGATGATAGTGGAAAAAGCCGTAAAAATGGCAAAACTTATGGATATTCCCATTCTCGGAATAATAGAGAATATGAGCTATTATGAGTGCCCCGACTGCGGAAAAAGATCGTATATTTTCGGTGAAAGCCACATAGAGGAGATCGCGTCCGGATACAGCCTGCCCGTTCTCGCGAAGATACCCGTGCGCACGGATCTGTCGAAAATGTGCGATGACGGCACGATAGAACTGTTCGAGGGAGACTGGCTCGATCCGGCTGTCGGTATGATCTGCGGGGTATAAGAGGGAGCGGACGCTCCCTCATCTTTTAAAAAATAAAGAAATCATTTGCATTCGGCATGAAATTATTGTATAATGTAATATGTAATACGTGTCAGGAGATTGAAAAATATACTCGTGGATTTCTGAAAGGGTGTCGGTATTGGAGCAGGATATCATTCGCATGGAGGGAACAGTTGAAAACGTTGTGTTCAGAAGTGATGACGACGGATATACCGTGCTTGAGCTTGACGCTTCCGGAAAACTTGTTACGGTCGTCGGCTATCTTGGCGAGGTAGAAAGCGGAGAGCGGCTTATACTCGAAGGCCGTTACGTGAATCATCCGCGTTTCGGCTTACAGTTTTCCGCTGAGTACTGCGAGATAAAACTTCCGGATACCGTCCTGAATATAGAAAAATACCTGTCATCCGGCGCTGTAAAGGGGATCGGACCGTCACTTGCGAAAAGGATCGTTTCCGTATTCGGAGAAGATACGCTCGGCATAATGGAAAATACCCCCGAGCGCCTTATGGAGGTAAAAGGGATCACCGCCAAGAAATGCGACGAGATCACGAGAGAATCAAGAAAACTTTTTTCTCTGAGAATACTTACGAATTTTCTTGCCCAGTATGAGATAAAGTCACGCTACGCAATGAGAACATACCGCCTGTACGGCGAAGATTCACCGGATATCGTGCGTGAAAACCCGTATGTCATGTGCGACCCTTCCATAGAGCTTGATTTCAGTAAAGCCGATACGATAGCCGCCGGCAACAGTATCGGAAACAACTCGGATATCAGGATAATCGCGGGAATGAAATATGTCCTGAGAGGAAACACGACGGCGGGTCACTGCTGTCTGCCGCTTGATTCCCTGTGCAAGATAACATCTGAAGCTATTAAGGTCAAAGAAAAATACGTGTATGACACATACAGGACAGCCATTGAAAAAAAAGAGCTTTCGGGTTATATAAAAAATGACAGAGAGTATGCTTATCTTCCGGAATATTACAATGCCGAGAGATACATATCCGACAGGATAAAACTGATGAGAGAGGTTCCGCTCCGGGAGGATACCGATATAGACAGAATGATCGATATCGTCGAAGAGGAAAATAACATAAAATACGAGGCAATTCAGAGGGAAGCAATAAAAGCCGCTTTTCTGAACGGAATAATGGTACTTACGGGCGGTCCCGGAACAGGCAAGACCACAACGCTCAACGCCATAATCTCAATTTTTGAAAATATGGCATTTGATGTTTTTCTCGCGGCTCCCACGGGACGGGCGGCAAAACGTATGACCGATCTTACAGGGCACGATGCAAAAACGATACACAGGCTCCTTGAAGTTGAGCCGGACAGCGGGTGGCGACCGCGTTTCAGGCACAACGAAGAATACCCGCTTGAGTGCGATGTACTCATAGTCGATGAAATGTCAATGGTCGATGTCCTGCTTTTTGAAAGCCTCCTGAAAGCCGTAAGGCTCGGCTGCCGTCTGATCCTTGTCGGAGACAGCGACCAGCTTCCGTCGGTCGGCGCGGGAAATCTTCTGAAAGATATCATCAGAAGCCACGCTGTACGGGTGATCGAACTGAAGGAGATATTCCGGCAGTCAAGCGACAGCTTTATCGTAACGAACGCGCACAGGATAATTTCGGGAGAATATCCCGACCTGACGCAGAAATCCGGTGATTTCTTCTTTTTCTCGCGAAAAGATTATGATTCCGCGAGAGATCTTATCATAAGTCTTACGAAGACCCGTCTTCCGAAAGCTTATAACTATTCCCCGACGGAAGATATTCAGGTCATCACACCAACGCGCAAAGGACTTCTGGGAGTATCCGAACTTAATAAAGTCCTGCAGAATGAACTTAACCCGCGGGATATATCAAAGCCGGAATATGACAGCATGGTCTACACGTTCCGTATCGGTGACAAAGTAATGCAGACAAAAAACAACTACGATATCGACTGGAGAAAAGACGACGAGGAAGGCAAAGGCATTTACAACGGCGACATCGGTAAGATAATAAATATGGATATGCTGAAAAAGAGCGCCGTCATTGATTTTGACGGAAGAGTTGCCGTTTACCCTTTTGAAATGCTTTCTCAGATAGAACTTGCGTACGCGATAACGGTGCATAAGAGTCAGGGCTGTGAGTTTGAAGCCGTTATCATTCCGATAATGGGGGATCTTGATAAACTTTTTTTCAGAAATCTGCTGTATACCGCCGTCACAAGAGCGAAAAAACTGCTTATCATAGTCGGTCTGGAGGAAAAAGTAAAATATATGGTAGACAACAACAAAAGGACAAACAGGTATTCCTGCCTTCTAGATATGCTGTCCTCCGATGGCGAAAATGACAATATATCCGGTGATCCTGATTGAGGATCCGTTTTGAATTCTGTATGAGAGAAGGTTGTTTATTTGGCAAATACAGACATAGGCATCGATCTTGGCACAGCCAATATCGTTATGACGATGGGAACAAAGGGAGTCGTTCTGAGCGAACCGTCGGTGATAGCATATAACACAAGGACGGAAAGAGTGCTTGCCGTGGGCAAGGAAGCATATGAAATGATCGGGAAAAATCCCGATTATATAGCGGTCGTCCGCCCGATAACCGACGGAGTCATATCCGACGACGATCTTACATACAGTATGATCCGCGAGTTTATACTCAAAGTCACCGGCCACCAGTTTGTAAAACCGAGGATAATAATATGCGTTCCGTCGTTCATAACGGATGTTGAGAGCCGCGCGGTCGTTGACGCCGCGAAAAGCGCCGGCTCCCGCCAGGTGTATCTGATACAGGAGCCTATTGCCGCCATGATAGGAGCGGGCGTCAATATAACAAAGGCGAGGGGGCATATGATCGTTGATATCGGAGGCGGAACGACAGATGTCGCGATCGTGTCAATGAACGGCGTTGTCACTTCCTATACGATTAAGACCGCCGGAAACGCCATAGACAGGTCGATAATAAAATATGTCCAGAACAAGTATAAACTGCTCATAGGTGAAAGAACAGCCGAAAAAGTAAAGAAAGAGCTCTGCAATCTCTATGATCCGAGTGACGAGAGAGTTGCGCCCGTAAAAGGAAGAAGTCTGCTGAAAGGCCTGCCCGCTCAGATAATGCTCAGCGAAACAGAGCTTTTTGAGGCGGTAGAGGATGACGCATTCGCCATAATGGAGGCGATACGTAAAGTCCTTGAGGACGCGCCGCCCGAACTTGTCGGTGATATATACGACAACGGACTGCTTCTGACGGGAGGCGGATCTCTGCTCGGAGGACTTACACAGCTCATCAAGAGGACACTCGGCATTAACTGCAGCATAGCCAAAGACGCGATAAACTGCGTCGCGAAGGGCACCTGTATGGCATTCGGAAAGAGGACGACACTGCTTGACGGATTTGAGAGTGCGCCGATAAACAGATTCAGATAAAAATTTGATATATAATTTTTCAGAAAAGTGTTGACAAGCGTGAGAAAATGTGATATAATACAAAAGTCGCAGGTATAATGCGGCTTTTGAGTGGGAGCTTAGCTCAGCTGGGAGAGCATCTGCCCTACAAGCAGAGGGTCACAGGTTCGAGCCCTGTAGCTCCCACCATTATTGGCACTGGCCCGGTAGTTCAGTTGGTTAGAACGCTAGCCTGTCACGCTAGAGGTCGTGAGTTCGAGCCTCATCCGGGTCGCCAATACGCGGATTTAGCTCATCCGGTAGAGCGCCACCTTGCCAAGGTGGAGGTAGCGAGTTCGAGCCTCGTAATCCGCTCCATAAGTGTTTTGCCCGATAAAAGGCGCTATAGCCAAGTGGTAAGGCGTGGGTCTGCAACACCCTGATCCCCAGTTCAAATCTGGGTGGCGCCTCCAGCATTATGTTTTTTGCAAAATAAGCCCGGTTTTCCGGGCTTTTTTGCTATAATCCGATATTTTTGCCGCCTAATTTTTCAAAAAAATATACGGGTTTGTGACGATTATTCTTGAAAATAAATATTTTTTGTGATATAATATCCTTGTGTGAAATTATGCAAATATCATAAAACATCGTAAAGGAGTGAAGACGGCGTGGAAGTTACCGAAGCGATAGAAAATTATCTTGAAACGATACTCATACTCTCAGAGTCAAAGCCCGATGTTCACGCCGTCGACATATGTACTCATCTCGGCTACTCGCGGCCCACTGTTTCTGTAATATTGAGAAAAATGAAAGAACAGGAACTTGTCAGTGTCGATGAATTGAATCACATAACGCTCACGGACTCGGGCAGGGAAGTCGCGGAGCGTATTTACGAGCGGCACAATATCCTCTCGGCTCTTCTGATGAAACTCGGCGTAAAGAAAGAAACAGCGTTTTCCGATGCCTGCAAAATAGAGCACGATCTGAGCGTAGAGAGCTTTGACGCCCTGAAAAATTATTATAATAAGATCTGCGAAAACGACCGGACAGATAAGGAATGATACATAAATTTACGATATATGTTTTTCTTGCGGGAGAAGAATATGGACAAATATGAAAAATACAGAAAAGAATATCCGGTTTTTGTTTATAAAAATTATAATATCACCGAAAAAGAAAATTCCGTCGATATAACATACGAGTTTGAAATACCGGGACTTGCCGTGTTCAGACCGGGTTGGAGCTTTCCGAGACCCGGGTATTCCGATAAAGCCGGCTCACTTGTATCTGAGCGCCTTGTCTTTTCCCTCGGGATGGCGGAACTTATAAGCTACTGGAAAGCGGTCTGCTCTCCCGTGATACTTGTTGAGTGCGGATATCTTGACAACGATATGAAAAACTGGTGGAAGAAACTTTATTTTTCGGGTCTCGGAGAATTTTTTTTTGTAAATGAAATTGAAGCGGATCCCGATACATTTATGAGTATAGAGTGTATCGGAAGTTTCAGGTACGGCGAAGGATCTGCCGTTGAAAAAGTCGAAGGATGCCTTGTGCCTATCGGAGGAGGCAAGGATTCGGCGCTCACTCTCGGAACGCTCATCGAAAACGGTGTAAGCTGCAAAGGTTTTGTGATCAACGGCAGAAATTCCGTGACGGAAACAGCGAGGGCGGCAGGCCTCGGGAGCACCGATCTGATAACGGCAAAGCGTTTCTTTGACCGCTCGCTTCTCGGACTGAATGAAAAAGGCTATCTAAACGGACACACGCCTTTTTCCTCTGTCGTTGCATTTTCGGCGGAGATCGCGGCATATCTGCACGGACTGAAATATATAGTCCTCTCGAACGAAAACAGCGCGAATGAATCGACTGTTGCGGAAAAACAGGTGAATCACCAGTATTCAAAAAGCTACGAATTTGAGAAAGATTTCAATTTTTACGAAAAAAAATATCTCAAAACAGGTTGTTATTATTTCAGCTTTCTGAGACCGTTATCCGAATTTCAGATAGCGAAGATGTTCGTTTCGCACAGAAAATATCTGAAGATCTTCAGGAGCTGTAACCTCGGAAGCAAGGTAGATCCGGACATCTGGTGCGGAAACTGTCCCAAATGCCTTTTTGTAAGTCTTATTCTCTCGCCTTTTCTCACAAGAGAGGAGATAACTGAAATATTCGGCGATTATCTTCCCGATAAACCTGAGATGCTTGACTGGTTTCATGAACTTATAGGCGCCGCCGGTCATAAGCCCTTCGAGTGTGTCGGAAGTATTGATGAAATACGCCTTGCCGTATCGATGACAATAAGGAATTTTACGGAAAACGGCGAAAAACTGCCGCTCCTTTTTGAGGATTTTATCTCGCTCGGCTTATATGATCCGGATTCTCTGGACAGCACGATAAAACTGTACTGCGAAAGTTACAATGAAAACAATCTTCTTCCTCCCGAATTTGAGAAAATACTGAAAACTGAAATGGAGCGACGCCTGTGAACGGATTTGCCGAAAATCTGAAAAATCTCTGTGATGAAAGATCGGTCTGTATTTTCGGATACGGCAGAGAGGGAAGATCAACGCTCGGGATGATAAAAAAATACTGCCGCCCCCGCACGCTGACCGTATGTGATCTTAACGCTCCCGATGATATCGGGTACGGGGATGTCCGGATAATAACGGGTGATAAATATCAGTCATGCCTTGATGATTTCGACACGGTTTTCAAGAGCCCCGGTGTGGCGCTTGATAAAGATATTTCGCGGTACAGCTGTAAGATAACGTCGCAGACGCAGGTCTTCACGGAATGTTTTCGCGACAGGATGATCGGTATCACCGGGACGAAAGGGAAAAGTACCGTTTCATCACTGATATATCATATTCTTGACAGAAGCGGCAGGAACGCTTTGCTTGCCGGAAATATCGGGATACCCGTTTTTGATATTGCCGGAAAAATGCGGGATGACACTGTCGCCGTCATCGAATTTTCATGCCACCAGCTGGAACATATGACTGTTTCTCCGCATATATCCGTTATGCTGAATCTTTATGAGGAACATCTTGACCGGTACGGCACGCTTGAAAGATATGCCGCCGCGAAAAGCAATATATGGCTTCATCAGAATAAAGATGACATACTTGTCTGCAATTCCGGTATTATGCCCGAAGATATTTCTTCAGAGGCAGTTTCCGTATCAGGTTGCGATCCGGATGCCGATATATACGTCAACAACGCGACTGTATTTTTTCACGGCGCTCCCGTGTTTGATATACCTGTGAACGATCTTAAACTTCACGGTGTTCACAATCATTACAATATCGCGGTCGCGTACTGTATCTGCAAAATGCTCGGCGTAAGCGATGAATCGTTCCGTGACGCCGTATGCGATTTCCGGCCGCTCGATCACAGACTGAAATATGTCTGCACCGCGGGCGGGGTCAGATATTATGACGACTCGATCTCAACGGCGGCGGAAACGGCGATAGAGGCGGTCAGAAGCATAGAAAATACCGGAACGGTGCTTATCGGAGGTATGGACAGAGGTATAGATTATTCCTCCCTGATAGATTTTCTCGGATCCGAAACGGTAAATGTGATCTGTATGGAGGCATCGGGAAAGAGGATATACGATCAGATAATGCGTTCCGGTTTCAGCGGAAAGGATCGTGTTTTCTATACCGAACACCTTGAAGAGGCGGTAAAACTCGCCTCAGAGATAACAAAAAGCGGCGAGAGCTGCATACTGTCGCCCGCGGCGGCAAGCTATGGTATCTTCAGTAATTTTGAGGAGCGAGGCGACAGATTCACAGAACTTGTAAACGAATTGAGAGAGGCTGACGGACAATGACACAGTATCTGAAAGAATATATGGAATATGTCGAAAAAAGGCTTCGGGAATGCGGTGACGCGGAAACGCTCGCCGATATCCTGAATGAGCATAAAGACAAGATCGCGTTTATGCAGCATGAAAGGCTTGTTCATTTTCTTGTCACCATGATGTTTGCCATAATCCTTGTTCTTTTTATCGGCATAGAGCTTATAACTGACGGCGGAGTAATGATGCTGCTCCTGATAATCATAATAATCGTTCTTGTCGCGGCATATATAAAGCATTATTATTTCCTTGAAAATACGGTACAGCAGATGTACAGGATATACGACCGCATACTGAAAAAACAAAGAGAATTTGCGATGGGAGAAAATGCCGCGGAAAAAGCGCGGGATGAGAAAAAAAATGACTGAAAAAGAGATAGCGGAACGTGCCTGCGAAGAACTTGAAAAGCTCTATCCCGACATAGAATGCAGTCTGAAGTATAAAAAGCCGTATGAACTTCTGTTTGCGGCGCGCCTTTCGGCACAATGTACCGACGCGAGAGTAAATATCGTCACCGAAAAGCTTTTTGAGCGATACCCTGATCTTGAGTCATTTGCCTCGGCGGATATAAACGAGCTTGAAGAATATGTAAGACCCTGCGGCTGTTACCGGATGAAAGCCGGAAATCTCAGAGATATGGCGCAGATGCTGCTTGATGATTTTGACGGAGAGATACCCGGCACGATGGAGGATCTTCTGAAACTTCCGGGGATCGGCAGAAAAACGGCAAATCTGATAATGGGCGATGTCTGGGGAAAGCCGGCAATCGTAACAGACACGCATTGTATCAGGATCTCAAACAGACTCGGTCTTACAGACAGCAAAGATCCTGTCAGAGTCGAAAATGATCTCAGAGCGCTGATCCCTCCGGAAATTTCCTCCCGCTTCTGTCATCAGACAGTTCAGTTCGGACGTGATATCTGCCGCGCCCGGAATCCGGAATGCGTAAAGTGCCCGCTGAGCGGGTTCTGCGAATATTACAAAAACACGCGGGATCGCGAAATAAAATAATCAAAGGGAAAGGAAGAGATCTTCATGCTTTTTGAATTTGAGCTCAGTACGCCGAGCAGGGGGCTTATCGACATCACCGCGGAGGTAAGCGAGGCTTTGTCCGAAAGCGGTGTAAACGAAGGTATCTGCGTGATATACTGCCCTCATACGACGGCCGCGATAACGATAAACGAAGACGCGGATCCCGATGTCCGCGCGGACTTTCTGAACGGTCTGGACAATGCTTTTCCTGCAATGAAGGAATTCCGTCACTCCGAGGGAAATTCAGACGCGCATATAAAATCCTCGGCCATAGGCGCAAGTGAAACGGTGATCATAACAAAAGGAAAACTTTTGCTGGGCACGTGGCAGGGAATCTATTTCTGCGAGTTTGACGGACCCCGGAAAAGAAAATTTTATGTAAAAATTTTAAGGAGCTGATAATATGACAGAAAAAGAGAAACTTGCCGAAAAGATCTCAGAATCGGACAATATCGTTTTTTTCGGCGGAGCAGGCGTTTCCACAGAGAGCGGAATACCGGATTTCCGAAGTGTTGACGGACTGTACAATCAGCAGTATGATTATCCTCCCGAGGAGATACTGAGCCACACTTTCTTTATGAGAAATACCGAAGAATTTTACCGCTTTTACCGCAATAAGATGCTCTGTCCCGACGCGAAACCGAATCCTGCCCACAAAGTGCTTGCAGAGCTTGAGAAAATGGGAAAGCTGAAAGCTGTCATTACCCAGAACATCGACGGTCTGCATCAGGCGGCGGGAAGCGAAAATGTTCTGGAACTTCACGGAAGCGTGCACAGAAATTATTGTATGAGTTGCGGAAAAAGTTACGGTCTTGACTATATCCTCAAAACAACAGGCATACCGAAGTGCAGCTGCGGTGGCGTAATAAAGCCGGACGTCGTACTGTACGAAGAGCCTCTTGACAGCGATATAATGAGCAGGTCGATGGCCGCGATAAGCAAAGCGCGGCTCCTCATAATCGGCGGAACATCACTCAACGTCTATCCTGCAGCGGGTCTTGTGCGGTATTTCAGGGGCGATTGCGTTGCCGTAATAAATATGACGTCGTTAAGTAATGAAACGAACGCGGATATTTTTATAAACGGAAAGATCGGTGAAGTTCTCTCCGAAGTCACAAAGGCGATCATATAATGAAAGCGCTTATCCAGAGAGTAGCCCGCGCGAGCGTGGAAGTTGACGGAAAGATATGCGGAAACATTGAGAAAGGCTTTCTTGTCTTTCTTGGTGTCGGTGAAGGTGATACCGAAGACGACTGCCGCAGGATCGCGAAAAAAGTGACAGATCTCAGGATATTTTCCGATGAAAACGGCAAGATAAATCTTTCACTCGGCGATGTGGGCGGACAGTTGCTTGTTGTTTCCCAGTTCACGCTTTACGCCGACTGCCGGAAAGGCAACCGCCCGAATTTTATACAGGCTGCAAAACCCGGACCCGCCGAAAAGCTCTACGAATATTTTGTCGGATGCTGCCGCGAAAACGGTGTGCATACGGAAACGGGCATATTCGGAGCCGATATGAAAGTTGAGCTTCTGAATGACGGACCGTTTACCGTTATGCTGGAATGAATCCGAATCCGGCGACAGGCTACGGATCCGGAAAAAAACGGAAAAAGATTGACATATTCCTTGTTTTTGATATAATTGTTATGTGAAAGTACCTGAATAAATGACTGCCCGGATATTTCGGGTACGGCGACCGATTGAATTTTACGGATAAGCGTTGCAGCGCTTCCCCGCACGGACAGCGTACTTTCTGTGTCTGAATATTTTATTGACTGATAAAGGAGTAATTTGTATTTATGGAATGGACAGGTCTGAATGAACTTCGCGAAAAGTTTCTTTCGTTTTTCGAGAGCAAAAACCATACAAGGCTGGAAAGCGCGTCTCTTGTGCCTCAGGGAGATAAAAGTCTCCTTCTTATAAATTCGGGTATGGCGCCGCTCAAAAAATATTTTTTAGGTCAGTCGACCCCTCCGAATAAGAGAGTGACCACCTGCCAGAAGTGTATAAGGACGCCCGATATAGAATGTGTCGGCAAGACCGCAAGACATGGCACTTATTTCGAGATGCTCGGCAATTTTTCCTTCGGTGATTATTTCAAGACCGAGGCGATAGAGTGGTCGTGGGAATTTCTGACGGATGTTCTCGGTATCCCCGCGGAAAAGCTGTGGATAACCGTTTTTGAAAATGATGACGAGGCGGAACAGATATGGCTTAAAAATATCGGTGTTCCGAAAGAGCGCATCATACGGATGGGAAAAAAGGACAATTTCTGGGAACACGGTTCGGGACCGTGCGGACCGTGCTCGGAGATACACTTTGACCGCGGCGAGGAATACGGACCGTTTGAAAGTTTCGAGCAGGCGAGTGACTGTGACAGGATAATCGAGATATGGAATCTTGTCTTCAGCCAGTATGACAGCGACGGCAACGGAAACTACACGGAAATGGCGACAAAAAACATCGATACCGGTATGGGTCTTGAGCGCCTTGCGTGTGTGATACAGGGAGTCGACAATCTTTTTGAGGTTGATACCGTACGCAATATAATGGATCACATCACAAAAATTGCGGGTGTGAAATATAAAGAAAACGAGAAAAACGATATATCCCTCAGAGTCATAACCGATCACATAAGGGGCACGACTTTTATGGTCGGTGACGGGATACTTCCGTCGAACGAGGGAAGAGGCTATGTTCTGCGCAGACTTCTGCGCCGCGCCGCAAGACACGGCAGAATGCTCGGAATAAAAGAACCGTTCCTGTGCGATGTCTGCGAGACCGTGATAAAGGAAAATCAGTCGGCTTATCCCGAACTTGCCGAGAAAAAGGATTATATCAGAAAGATAATCCGTGTTGAGGAAGAATCATTCGCCAGAACGATAGACAAAGGCACCGAACTTCTTTCGCAGTATATAAGCGACCTGCAAAAAGAAAACAGTGATATACTTTCCGGCGCGGCTGCGTTCAGACTTTCCGACACTTTCGGATTCCCGATAGATCTTACCGTGGAGATCTGCGAAGAAAAGAATATCGGCGTCGATATCGATACATACGAGCGCCTTGTCGCCAACCAGCGTGAAACAGCGCGCGCGGACCACGATTCAAAGTCCGGTTCCTCATGGACAGGTCCGGGTATAAGGATAGACGTTCCCAAAACGATATTTACGGGATACGACGCGTTTGACGCGTTTGACTCGGAAGTCCTCGCCATCTACAAGGACGGCGAAGAGATCGACACCGCAAGCGAGGGCGAAGAAGTCGTCATCGTGCTTGATGTTACCCCGTTTTACGCCGAAAGCGGCGGACAGGTCGGAGATAGCGGCTCGCTCATATACGGCGAGAATATAGCGACGGTTTCCGATACGGTAAAATCCGAGGGACATTTTCTGCATATAGCGACGGTAGAGCAGGGATGTATCACCCGCGGAGTAAAACTGCTCGCGCAGGTCGACAGGGAGAGAAGGACCGCGATAATGCGGAACCATACGACGGCTCATCTTCTCCAGTACGCGCTCAGGACCGTTCTCGGAGATCATGTTCACCAGGCGGGTCAGCTTGTAAACGAAAAAGTCTGCAGATTCGACTTTTCCCATTTCAGCGCGATGACAGACGAGGAGATCCGTCAGACAGAGCACATTGTGAACGGAGAAATAATGAAAGCCATACCTGTGACGATGAAAGAGATGCCGATAGAGGACGCGAAAAAGCTCGGAGCGATGGCGCTGTTCGGCGAGAAATACGGCGATACCGTAAGAGTCGTCACAGCGGGAAAATCTGTTGAATTCTGCGGCGGCACTCATATATCAAACACATCAAATATCGGCCTTTTCAAGATAGTATCCGAAAGTTCTGTCGCGGCGGGAGTACGGAGAATAGAGGCTGTCACGGGTCTTGAGGTCTCAGAACTTATCGACAGGTACAAAGATATAATGACAAGATCGGCAAAAGCCCTTAAACTTGCGAATATTTTTGACCTTCCCGAAAAATGCTCCGCGATCTATGCCGAATCGAAGGAGAAAGACAAAAAGCTTGAAGAGCTGAACCAAAAGCTTGCAAATTCCGAGCTTGAAGATATCCTCGGCAAAGCCGATATCATAGACGGCGTAAAGATAGTTTCCACAATGATGACCGGCGCCACTCCCGATGTGCTGAGAAAGCTCGGAGACAGCGTGAAATCGAAGAAAGAGGCAGTGGTCGCGCTGTTTGCGGGCGTCACAGGCGACAAGGGCTCATTCTATTGTGTCTGCACCCCCGAAGCCGTGAAAAAAGGCGCCGACGCCGGAAAGATCGTAAAGAGGATATCCGCGATAACCGGAGGAAAAGGCGGAGGCCATGCCGACAGCGCGATGGCGGGTATCGGAAAGACGTATATGACAGACGAAGCGCTTATGTCTTTTGTTTCTGTTGTAAAAGAATTTATTACACAAGGAGAATAACCATGGATTGTTTGTTTTGTAAAATATTGGACGGCGAAGTTCCGAGCACGAAAGTATATGAAGACGAGTTTGTTTATTGTTTCAAGGATATAGCCCCCATTGCCCCCATTCATTATCTTATTATCCCGAAAGTGCATATAAGCGGCGCTTCCGAGATAACCGAAGAAAATTCCGGAGTTGTCGCGCACATTTTTGAGGCGGCGGCGAAGATCGCGAAAACCGAAGGTATCGAAAACGGATTCCGCATCATAACAAACTGCGGAGATGATGCCGGACAATCCGTAAAACATCTGCATTTTCATCTGCTTGCGGGAGTCAGAATGGGATGGGGCAAACAGGCAGTGTGTCCCGAAGAATAACGGAGAATAAAACTGTTATGGAAAAGAAAACATACAGGATCGAGATCGCGGGACTTACAAGAGAACTTACGCTCTGTCCTCTGAATGAGAATATTGATATCGCCGCCTTCATAATGTTCTCCGATGTTGAGCTTACCGTAGCCTGCGCAGAGCAGCTGCTCGGTAAATGCTCCGATTTTGACTTAATGATAACAGCCGAGTCAAAAGGCATACCGCTTGCGTATGAAATGTCAAGGCAGAGCGGAAAGAAATATATTGTCGCGAGAAAATCGGAGAAACTTTATATGACCGATCCGCTTAAAGTCACCGTTAAATCGATAACCACAGCCGCAGAGCAGACATTATGGCTTTCACGCGAAAAGGCGGATATGCTCAGAGGCAGAAAGGTGCTGATCGTCGATGACGTCATCAGCACAGGCGAGTCCGTTTCGGCACTTGCGAAGTTGGTTTCAGAGGCAGGCGGCATCGTTTCCGAAAAAGCGGCTGTTCTTGCCGAGGGCGACGCGGCCGAACGTGAAGATATAACATTTTTGCAGAAACTGCCATTGTTTTATAAGTAATTTTATGAAGCGGAAAATGATTTGTATTTCGGCAGCGTATTTGTCGGGATCGTTTTTCGCTTCCTTTTTTACTGAAGGAAGCGTAATATTGCTTGCGTCGGTCCTGTTTCCGCTGCTGCTCACGGTAGCTCTTCTGAATACCGGAGGAAAATTAAAATATATCCTCGTATCTGTTGTCACATTCTGTCTGGCCGCTTTTTCATTCGCGGGATATAAAGCCGTTGTCAACAAAGATATTCTCTCTCTTGAGGGCAAGACAGTCGGGTTCGGCGGTGAGGTCACGGATATCACCTTGTATGACAGAGATAAGGCGATGTATACGCTCAGGGGGAATACAGATGAAGGATCCCTTAAAGTTTATCTCAATCTATATTGTGATGACACCGGGGCAAGGATCGGCGACAGGATAGACGTTGAAAACTGTGTATTGCGGACATATGAAAACGATTATCTTTATAACAGCCGTGATTATTACGGCTCCCGGAGGATATTTCTGTCATCAAATGAATATGACGGACTGAAGCTTTCGCAGAGAAACGGGCATTACATAAAGCGCGCGCTCCTTGATTACAGAGAGAAAATGATCTCCGAATTCAATATAAAACTCGGCAGAACCGGAGGAAGCTTTCTTTCGGGTATCGTTTTCGGCGACAGATCCGGCATGGAGGAAACGGACAAGGAATTTATGTACAGATGCGGAATAGGCCATGTAATGGCTGTTTCAGGACTTCACGCGTCTGTCTTTGCCGCTCTTATAATGTTTATCCTGAGCCGTTTTCACGCGGGAAAGCTGCTTACCCTGACAATAACGGATATCTTTCTGATATTTATGATAATCATCGTAAAATCTCCCGTTTCGGTGATAAGAGCCGCGATCATGTTCAATTTCTATTATATCGCGAAGCTTTTCAGACGTCAGGGTGATCCTTTCAACTCTCTCGGAGCGGCGGCTCTGCTGATATGTATCTTCAATCCGTACGCGATAAAGGACGTCGGATTCATTCTTTCCGTTTTCGGAACATTTGCCGTCGGTACAGCGGCGCCTGCTCTTACATCGTTTATAAGATCCGAAAAACCGGCGGGAAGGCTTCTGAAAGAAATCGTTTCGATGATATTTGTAATGCTTTTGCTGATGCCGCTCAACATATATTATTTTCATGACTCATCGCTCGTGTCATTTCTGACAAATGTTTTCATACTTCCGCTGTGTATGGCAGTCATGCTTATAGGCGGACTATATGTCCTGAGCGGAGGCTTTATATCGCTTCTGTCGCCGGCGGGACTTCTGATTGATTTCATATCTGGCATAACTGAATTTATCGGGCGGCTTGAGTTTGTTCATTTTTCGGGCGCAAGTCCTGTGCTTTTCTGTGTCTGCTCGGTATGCGTCTACGGTTCTGCGGCGGTGTATATATTGTCCGGCAAGAAAATAAGATCCACGGTCTTGTCGATGACGGGCGGAGTCGCGGTATTTGCCACAATCGCGTGCGTTTCTCAGAATATAAGCCGCGACAGACTGAGAGTCGCC
Organism: uncultured Alistipes sp.; assembly: GCA_964414745.1. Taxonomy (GTDB): domain Bacteria; phylum Bacillota; class Clostridia; order Oscillospirales; family Ruminococcaceae; genus Ruminococcus. Next base: position 70,031 of record CAYPXB010000006.1, read on the forward strand.
GTTCTGGGAGAGGGAGAAGACAAAGCCGTCGTTGTGTCGTTAAAGGGCAACACAACGGTATTTGACATCAGCGGCGACAGAAGAACACCCGAATATGTACGAAAGTATCTTTCCGATAACGGAATAAGCGAAATAGACGCGGTTTCTTTCAGTAAGGAAAAAAACAGGAAACTGAGTTCATACTCGGAAGAACTTGAGCTGTCTGATATAAAAAACTTTGTTTTATGCGGCGATGATGACGACATAGCGTCCGTGAACCGTGATAATATTATCATCACACCGCTTCCCGCCGAATTTAAAAACAATAATTTTGTTGTAAAATACTCCGGCGAAAATACAGAAATAAGTTACTATAATGAAAATATCCTCTCTGTAGGCGTAAAAGATAAAAATATCGGAATATCGTATTATCCGGAGAAAAACAACAATGTGACCTTACAGGGTACAAAGGATAACCCGACAGGCAACACGGAAATTATTTTCGATTCGGAAGACCGGAAATTCATGCTTAGGAGGCTCGATAATGTTTTACGATAATACACGTAGTATTCTGGGGCAGTTGAAAAACGGAGAACTTGCGGGATTATACTATATCTACGGACAGGATGTGAGTGAAGTCGAAGCTCTGACAAAAGCGATAGTAAAGATCGCGACAGGGGAGAGCGACGGACTTTCCCTCAACAGATTAAACGGATCCTCGCTTGAAATATCCGAACTCAGGGATATGATCGAAATGATGCCGATGCTTTCTGAATACAACTGCATACTCGTCAATGATTATAACTGTGACTTGCACAGGGAAGATGAAAATAAGGATCTTATAAATGCGCTGTCGGATATACCTCCCCGGACCGTCGTGATATTCAACATAACGGGCTTCGATATCAAAGACGGCAAAAAGACCGTACAGGGAAAAAATAAGAAACTTGCGGATTTTGTATCCAGATCCGGCATATGCTGCGAGTGCGGTCTGAAAGATACAGAGTACTTCGTGAGAGCCATATCGTCGAAAGTTTCCAAAATGGGCTGTTCAATATCGCCCGAGGCGGCGCGGGAGCTTGCCGAAATGTGTCTGAACGATTCCCTGATGATAAAAAACGAGATCGAAAAACTCTGCGCCTACGCCGGAAACAGAGAGATAACACCCGACGACGTACATCTTCTGACCGCGCGCCGCAGCGACGCCACCGTGTTCAGACTTGCGGACGCTGTGGCAAAACTTGATAAAAAGTCCGCGTTTGAGGCTCTTGACGAACTGACGGAACAGAGAGTGGCGAGGGGAGCCATTCTCGGCTCCGTCTACAGCTCTTTTATCGATATATACAGAGCCTCCTGCGCGAAAAGATCAGGCAGAAATGCCGATAATGTCGCAGAAGATTTCAGGTACAAATGGGCTTTCAAAGTAAAGAACGCCTTCAGAGCCTCCCCGGATTTTTCTCTCCCACGGCTCAGATACTGTCTTTCGGTGCTCCGCGATACGGCATTGAGTATGAATTCAACGTCCTGTGATGAAAAAACAGCGATAGAACAGGCGATTGTAAAAATGATCGCGACGGGCGGAAGCCGGAGGAAATATGATAGATATTGAGCAGGCTGTCATCGTTGAGGGAAAATACGACAAGATAAAACTTTCCTCCGTAATAAACGCCGTAATTATAACGACAGACGGTTTCGGAATATTCAGAGATAAAGAAAAGACAGCGCTGATACGTTACTACGCGAAAAAGACAGGTATAATCATATTGACGGACTCGGACAGCGCCGGAAGGAAGATACGCAATTATATAAAAGGCTGTATAAGTGACGGAACCGTCATAAATATCTACATTCCCGACATATTCGGAAAAGAGAAAAGAAAAGAAAAGCCCTCCGCCGAGGGAAAACTCGGAGTTGAGGGGATAAGCGCGGAAATACTGCTTGAAGCTTTTGAAAAATACGGTGTCAGATCCCGGAATAATGAAAAAAAGCGTGATATTGACGATCTGACGATGTATGAATTGTGTCTGAGCGGACATGAAAACAGCAGATCGCTCAGAAAAAAATTGCAGAAAGAACTGGGTCTGCCGGAACTTATGTCCACATCTTCGCTGATCGAAGTGCTGAACACGATGATGGACAAAGAAGAACTTGAAGAGCGTGTAAAGAGCCTGAAAAGCAAATAGCATTCCGTTTATGACAGACAGAGTATTCTTTACATTTACTCACAGATATGTTATAATTGCATTCAGGATCGTTTTCCGTTTATTTATTTTCAGATAAAAAGGAGATTCAGGATGTTATATTTCAGCAGTCTGCTTTTTATATTTCTTTTTTTACCTGTATCGCTTCTGATTTATTATATAACGCCGGCAAGATTCAGAAAAATATCCCTTCTTGCGCTGAGTGTAGTTTTCTGTAGTGCCGTGGGAATATATTTTCTTTGTTTTATGATCTTATATACGGCATTCAATTATTTTTCCGGCATAGCCATAAAGAAGATAAGAAAACGGCGCTTTTTCTGTTCCGTATCATTGTTTGCCGTCTGTCTTGTTGATATTCTGATATTTGTTTTTTTCAGATACGCGGGACTTTCAGGCGGAAATTTCATTACCGGCAGATTGGCATTTCCCTTGGGGCTGTCATTTCTTACTCTCTCGGCGATCGGTTATCTTCTCGATGTTTATTCCGGTGAAACAGACGCGGAGAGAAACATCGTAAACTTCGCTCTTTACACAATGATGTTCACAAAACTTCCCGGAGGCCCCATATCTGATTACGGTGATTTTATTACGCTGCTGAAAAACACAGGATCCCACAGCGTGCCGAAAAATTTTTCGATGATAGGTGAAGGCGCGGAAAAATTTATATACGGACTTGCAAAAAAGCTGATTTTTGCCGATAATTTGTATATGCTCTTTGAATCCGCGACTTCCGGCGGCATTTCCGGAATATCCGCGCTTTCAGCATGGATCGGGACGATCTCCTATATGCTCTGCCTGTATTTTACGCTTTCCGGTATCTCCGATATGGGAGCGGGGCTGTCGCTTTGTTTCGGCTACAGAATGCCCGAAAGCTTCAATTATCCGTTTACGGGAGCGGGGATGAGAGATTTCGGCAGAAAATGGCATATTCCGGTAACGGGATGGTTCAAGCGCAGGATCGTATCCCCCGTCTGTGACAGGTCAGACTCCGTTATATCAAGAGTTTTGTCGCTCATATTTGTCTGGGTCCTTTTATCGCAGTGGTACAGAGCGGGTACCGGAAGTCTTGTGTGGGGTCTTATCCTCGGAACTCTGATAGGCGTCGATACTGTTGTCCGGAAGAAAAGATCGTACAAAATAGGCGGAATTATCCTTAATGATATGATATTGCTTCTGATATCCCCGTTTTTCTTCGGCTCCGACATAAAATATTCAGTAAAATATCTTTTTGCCATGATCGGAGGAAACGGTATAATTGCGGACGCAAGATCGGTATATCTGATAAGGATGTACGGAATACTCCTGACGGTATGTGTGATCGCGGCTGCGGGCGTATTCGGAAAGCCGGCGGGGAACTCGGAAAACAAAGCCGTAAGGACCGTTACGGATATTATATCCCCTGTGTTTACGGTAATACTTCTTGTTTTATGCGTGATCTTGCTGTCATCTGACGGTTCTTCGGATATGATACTTCTTGATCTGTAGAAAAGACACGGGAGAAAGCGATGAAAAAATTCAGATATAATATCACAGCCGCCTTGCTTGCGCTGATAACGGGAACTGTCACGGCGGCCGGTCTGTTTACGAAAAAATCGACGGAGTCATTTCAGGAAAACCGAAAACTTGCCGATATTCACGATACGATCAAAAATATTTCCGAGAGCGGAAAAGCGTTTGACGGCTTAAGTGTTTATTTTGCCGATCATTTTGTCGGAAGGAGCCGTCTTATTACGGCAAAGGCTGACATTGACTCGGCAATAGGCGAAAAGATCGTAAATGATGTTTATATTGCCGATAATATGCTCCTCGATGCGAGCCGCGGCGATACCGGTCTTTTTTCTTCCGAAGCTGTCCGCATCAACGGGTACGCGAAAAAGTACAAAGGCACCGTTTATTTTACGGCGATACCCTCATCGTCGGGAACATACAGCGAACTGCTCCCCGAACATCTGAGGACCGATGATCAGGAAAAAGATATAGAGATGCTTTATTCGGAGCTTGACAGCGCTGTCAAAACGATAAACGCGTACAATATACTGAAAATGCTCAACGATAACTATATTTATTACCGCAACGACAGCAAATGGACAAGTTACGGAGCGTACTGCGTCTACAGATCCGTAATACAGAAACTTGGATTTCTGCCCACTGCGTACGACAGATATACGATAGAGCACATAAGCAGTGATTTCAGGGGAAATCTGTATAACAGGTCGCAGTATGACAGAATAAAACCCGACATTATCGATATTTATTCTTACGACGACGGCTCCGAAGTCCTCAGCTGCAAGGGCATTTCAGCAGACGGAAAAGAAACCGATGTAAATTTATACAATAAGGATCTTGTCGGAAGCAGCAACGAATACGGCGTTTATCCCGGAGGGGATTCCCCGATCCTGAAGATAAGGACGAATATCAGAAACAACAAAAAACTTCTTGTGATAAAAGATGACTACGCAAACTGTTTTATACCGTTTCTTTTACAGCATTACAGCGAGATAGCCGTTGTCACACCGGAGAAGCTGACAAAAAATACGGATCTGCCGATCGACCCGGATGATTATGAACAGACACTTTTTCTTTTTGGCATAGAAGATCTGGAAAAACAGGATTATTTTGAAAAGATCTGTTTTTTCTCCGACTGAAATAAATATAAAACGAAAGGACTGATATTGATGAAAGCGCTTGTTACCGGAGCCACTTCGGGCATAGGTCTTTCCATGGCAAAAAAACTCAGCGGATACGGTTGGGATCTGATCCTCACGGGCAGAAACGGACAGATGCTCGAAAAGCTGAAAAAAGAGCTTCCGACAGACGTCGAAACGATAAAAGCCGACCTGTCCGTAAAAGATGAAGTATTCGGAGTTTATGAATTCTGCCGCGGGAAAAATATCGATATGCTTGTAAATAACGCGGGATACGGCATATTCGGATATTTTGACAGGACAGACCTTGATGATGAACTTGATATGATAAACGTGAATATCACCGCGACGCATATCCTTACAAAACTGTTTCTGAAAGATTTCATAAAACGTGACAGAGGAATAATACTGAACGTCGCCTCAAGCGCGGGATTTCTGACAGGTCCCCTGCTCTCGTCATATTACGCCTCAAAGAATTACGTTGTCCGTCTGACCATGGCAATTGCGGAAGAGCTCCGGCGCCGTCATTCATCTGTTACGGTAACTCTCCTTTGTCCGGGACCGGTAGATACAAATTTCAACAAAAGAGCGGGCGTTGAGTTCAGCGTAAGACCCATAACGCCCGAATACGCGGCGGAATACGGGCTGAAAAAAGCATTTGACGGAAAACTGCTCGCGATACCCGGACTTATGGTAAAGACGGGAATATTCGCGTCAAGATTCGTGCCCTATAAACTTCTTTCGGCGATAACATACAATATACAGAAGCGGAAGGAAATATAAAAATAATGAAGGACATAAGCTATCGTGTGGCGCTCGGAGGAATAGTTTCGGCGCTATGCCTTATCACGATGTTCGTTGCCGGAATAGTCCCCGCGCTCTATCTTTTGCTTCCGATGGTCGCGGGAGTCCTGATGATGCTTATCGCAACCGAAGTAAGCACGGGCTGGGCGTTTCTGACTTATCTGTCGGTAAGTCTTCTGTCGCTTATCATCACATTCGATAAAGAAGCGGCGCTTGTATTCATAATGATCTTCGGCCATTATCCGATAATCCGCAACAGTATACAGAAGATCAGTAACGGTTTTCTGAGGTTTCTGATAAAATTTATTATCTGCAACGTATGCATTATTTCCTATTTTTACGTCACGGTATATCTTTTCGGACTGGACGAAATGCTCGAAGAATTTGATGAGATCGGAAAATACGGTGAACTTGTCATGCTCGTTCTTTCGGATATCATATTTTTTCTGTATGACTTCAACCTCAGCACACTGTATTATTTCTATATAAAAAAGATAATGCCGAAATTCAGGAGAGAAAGATAGTATTCGGTACCGGATATTTCCGACTGCTTGATTTCAGGTAATATCCGTGATATAATGGATATTATCATAAATCAGGGGAGTTTTATAACGGTATTATAACAAAAAAAGAGCAGAGCGGAACCTCTGCTCTTTATTTATTATATCATACCTTCATATCACCGTTTTTATTTCCGAAGTGCTCGTTTCTGTAGTTCATCAGCATGACCTGTATCTCCGGATTTCCGCCTTTCTGAGTGTTCTCAATCGCGTAATCGATAAGGCCGTCAATATTCCTGCCCGTAATAAGATTTCCGGACTGACAGACATTATAAACGGTCTCCGTATCGCCCCTGTCAATCGCGAAACGTATCATCTTGGCAAAATTTTTCTTGATATACGCAAGAAGTTCTTCATCGTCCGGTTTCAGACCGAACAGTCTCCAGAGCAGGGTGTATTTTACATCAAGTTTCATTCTGACATTATAGTTTTTCTCATTTATCATCGAGTACTGTTCCGAAACAGGCACATCCTCGTCATAAAGGAAAGTCATATGGTTAGGTCCGTCCTGATGATACCACGGAAGTGTGAGAAATTTAAGATTGACGCAGTAATCAAAGGCGCTTTCGGAGATCTCGTTGACGCTTCCGGGCACGGTCACGGATTCCAGACTCTCGCAATGTGCGAAAACACCGTTGCTGATGCTTCTGATATTTTCAGATATAGTGACATCAGTCAGACCGCTGCAGTTATAGAAAGCGCAGATATCGATTTTTGTGACACTGTCGGGAATCTTCACCGATTTAAGGCTTCTGCAGCCCAGAAACGCACTGTTTCCGATACTTGTGATACCGTCGTGTATATTTATGGATGACAGGCTCTCACAGCCCGTGAAAGAAAAATCATCAATTGCCGTGACCCCGTCCGGAATTATGACATCGTCAAGAGTCTTGCAAAATTCAAACGCGCCGCTTCCGATCTCCGTTACACTGTCCGGTATCCTTACCGAAGTCAGACTGCCGCAGCACGAGAAAGCTTTTTTTCCGATCTTTCTGACGCCGTCCGGCAGATTAACCGACTCAAGGCCGATGCAATCCGCGAAAAAGAAATCTCCTATTTCCGTAATGCCGCAGGGAATATTTAAAGATCTCAGTTTCGTACAGCCGTTAAAAGCGCCGTTTCCGATACTGTCTACAGTTTCCGGAATATTGATATCTTCAAGATTTTCGCATCTTAAAAATGTGCCCTCTCCGATACCTTTAAGACCGTCCGGCAACTTTACAGACCTCAGTTTTTCATGATCTGCGAAGACATAATCCCCGATTTTTGTGACAAAGACGGGTATCGTGACATCTCCCTCCACAGATCCGTTTACTTCAAACAATATGCCGTTTGCGACAGCGAATATTTCTTTTTCAAGCTTGCTCTCAAGCCATGGAGTGCCGAAAAAGGCGCTTCTGTCGATCCTTTCGACACTGCCGGGAATGCTCACCGATGTCAGATTATCACATCTGAAAAAAGCGGCTTCTCCTATGCTTTCAAGACCGTCGGGCAGATCTGCCGATTCAAGGCTGTCGCAGCCGGTGAAAGCGAACTTTCCTATACTCCTGACACTTCCCGGAAAGTTTATTGAACTCAGACTTGAACAGCCCTCAAAAGCGCCGTCACCGATGACCGTAACGCTGTCCGGCATTTTTACGGATACAAGATTTTCACATCTGAAAAAAGCTCCTTCTCCGAGATGAGTAAAACCTTCGGGCAATGTAACGGATGTTATTTCCTCATGACCCGCGAAGAAGTAATCCTCGATACTTGTGACGCCCTCAGGTATGATCAGATCGCCCTCAATGGGCCCGTATATATCAAATAAAAGGCCGTTTACGACAGCGAACTGATTTTCCTTGACTTTATCGGTGAGCCAGGGAGTGCCCAGGAAAGCGCCTCTGTCGATCTTTGCGATACTGTCGGGCAAATTGACGGATCTCAGATTTTCGCATCTGAAAAAAGCGCCTTCTCCGATGTGAACAGTTCCCTCGGGAATAGTTACCGATGTAAGATTTCTGCAGCCGGCGAAAACAAAATCGCCTACAGACGTGACACCGTCGGGTATCGTCACGTCGCCTTCCAGCGACTGACTTATGCTGAACAGCAGGCCGTTTTCAACGGCAAACGGGCTTTCCTCCAGTTTCATGTCCAGCCACGGGGTACCGAGAAAAGCGCTGCTGTCGATTTTCTTGACGCTTTCGGGGATGGTAACATCCGTCAGGTTCAGACAATCTCCGAACGCCTTGCGCGGGATCTCGGTAACGCCGTCGGGAATAACGACGGATACCAGACTTCTGCATCTGCAAAAAGCCAGTTCGCCGATATTTTTTACGCTTTTGGGAATGATAACAGATTCGATTTTTTTGCAGTCTGCAAACGCTCCCGCACCGATACTCAGTATGTTATTCGGAATAACGACTTCATATTCGATATTTTCGTCGGCGTCAAAAATGATACCGTTAGTGACACAGACCGGACTTTCCTCAAGCTTTTTTCTGAGCCACGGTGTGTTAAAGAAAGCCTCGCCTCCGATCTGTTCGACACTTTCGGGAATATTTATATCCGTCAGTCTGATACAGTCGGCAAAAGCGGCATTTCCGATACTCCTGACGCCGTCGGGAATATCTATTTCTTTCAGGCTTTGGCAGCCGGTAAACGCAAAATGGCCGATTCTGATGATACTGTCCGGCAGAGTGACGGAAGTCGCGCCGACACAGCCGTAGAAAGCCGATTCTCCGACGTCTGCAACTCCTTCTCCGATCACGATCTTTCTGATGTCATATCCGTTCCATGGCGATGGATTTTCTTTGGAATAGTCATCCATTTCACCCGTTCCGCCTATTGTCAGAGTTTTTTTGTTTTTGTCATATTTCCATTTGGTCATTTCGGCGCCCTCCAATCAGATTTTTATGGTGTATTATACCATAGATCGCCGTTTTTGTCAATAAGAAAACCGGGACACTTAAATCGAACAACTCAGGTCATCGGGTTTATTTCCGAAGACCGGAAGATAAAATTATAAAAGCCGCGTTCTCCGTTATTTTTCCCCCGATTA
>CAYPXB010000007.1:0-47526 GCA_964414745.1 uncultured Alistipes sp.
TTTTCAAGGGTAATTATATCGTTTGCGGAGTCTTTTCTGAAGTTGAATACCGGCGCATTGTCTTTTATGGATACACCACAGTACAGTTTAGTATATGGGGGAACATTCGTTTTGTTTGCTTTAGATTTTTCCATTTGATTCATCTCTCCCGAAAAATTTTTCTGTATTGGATTATAGCATTTTCAGCCGGAATGTCAATATACGGGCAATACGGAGCGAGGATGGAGTACTGTGCTGGAAAAAAGAGCCGTGATGCGCTGAGATGAACGCAAAAATGATAAAATTTCGCCCGTTTCAGCCGTACCTGACAAAATTTTTTATGGACAGATTATTGACATTTTAACGATGATTTGGTATAATATGTTATCGGAAGTATTGATATTTTATACCGGCGCAGGGGGCGGTCTGATGACATCAAGGAGGATCATTTCAATAATAATCGCGTTTGTCGTCGCGGTCATTGTTATGTATATCGGCAGATCCTGTATAATGGATATACAGGAAACAAACGAAAAATCCAAACCCGGAGGCGGCGTTATAGACGCGTACAGCGGAACAGGGAATCAGGCTGCGGTGCCGCAGGGAACGGGTCTGCCTCAGGACTACTATCCGGATCAGAGCAATCCGGACGGCAGCGAGATAACGACCGAAAATATCCAGTATGTTACGAGCATACTCGGAAGTATTGTCGGCACGTACTACGTGACGGAAGATGAAAACGCGGCGGAAGTCCCGAGCGGGGAAGTCGTCGAGGAAGATACAGGACCGACTTCCATTCTGGATAATCAGGATCCGACAGAACCGACTACGTCATCGTTCAGCATTCTCGGACAGAACGAACAGCAGCCTACAACTGTGACTGAGCAGCCCGCTCCGAACCTGCAGCCTGCTCCGTCGGACGGTTTCGTGGTTCATCTGCAATAAAAATCAGAAAAATACGGAGGAAAAACAATGGTAACAATAGAAATGGAAAACGGAAAGAAGATAAAGATAGAACTTTATCCCGATATTGCCCCGATCACTTGTGAAAATTTTGAAAAGCTAGTGAGATCGGGCTTTTATGACGGTCTGACCTTTCACAGAGTCATCTCAGGATTTATGATCCAGGGAGGCTGTCCGAAAGGCGACGGCACAGGCGGCCCGGGATGGAACATAAAAGGTGAGTTTTCGTCAAACGGCGTCAGAAACGACCTTAAACATACAAGGGGAGTTATTTCGATGGCGCGGTCGTCGCAACCCGACTCCGCCGGCTCGCAGTTTTTCATAATGCATCAGGACGCTCCGCATCTTGACGGACAATATGCCGCGTTCGGCAAAGTCACGGAGGGAATGGACGTCATCGATGAGATAGCGTCTGTAAGCACCGATTACAGGGATAAACCACGTAAACCGCAGATCATGAAAAAAGTGAGCATTGACTGAGAGGAAACGATATGTTTTATATAGGCTGTCATCTGTCCGCTTCGGGCGGATATGCCTCGATGGGAAAACAGGCTGTTTCGATAGGAGCATCGACTTTCGCGTTTTTTACGAGAAATCCGAGAGGCAACGCCGCCAAAGCCGTCGACCCCGACGATGTGCGGGAATTTCTTGATATCTGCCGGGATAATTCATTCGGAAAGCTGGTAGCGCACGCGCCGTACACGATGAATCTGTGCTCGGCCGACGCGGGTATCAGAAAATTCGCGAAAGATACACTGGCGGACGATCTGAAAAGAATGGAGCATATCCCCGGAAATTATTATAATCTTCACCCCGGTTCCCACGTTAAACAGGGCACCGAAGCCGGTATTGACCTTATCGCGCGGCAGCTCGGCAGTGTACTGACGCAGTCGCAGTCTGTGACCGTTCTGCTTGAAACAATGGCCGGAAAAGGCTCTGAAGTCGGCTGCACTTTCGAGGAGCTGCGCGAAATAATCGACAGAACGGAACATGGGGAAAGGTTAGGAGTGTGCTTTGATACGTGCCATGTCTGGGACGCGGGCTATGATATAGCCGGAGATCTTGACGGGGTGCTTGAGAAATTCGATAATATTATAGGACTTGAGAGGCTTAAGGCGGTTCATCTCAATGACAGCAAAAACCCCCTTGGCTCGCACAAGGACAGGCATGAAAAGATCGGTGAGGGACAGATCGGGGCGGACGCGCTTATACGCGTCATCAACAACGAGCATCTGAGAGGACTTCCGTTCATTCTCGAAACTCCGAACGATATTGAGGGATATGCGGAAGAAATAAGCTTTCTGAAGCGCAATTACAGCGGATAAAGCGGCGGAAACGGCAATAGTATCAGGGAGGATAATAAGAATATCCTCCTTTTTTAAAAATTATGTGAAAAATAAAAAATTTCCGTTTTTCTATAGACAATTATTTTTTTTTATAGTATAATAGACTGGTGATATAATTTTTTGTACCGGAGGAATACACTGATGAAGGACTTTAAAAAGAAGTTTATAGCGGCTCTGACAGCGGTTTTTATGGGAGCTACCATGGTTTCATGCACTCCGACAATAGGCTCCGCGTCCGCATATCCGCTTGAGATAGACGGATACAAGGTAAGAGCCGGCATTTTTATTTTTTATACGCTCTCGGCGTATTACGAGGCAAACGATATCGTGACACAGAACAGCGGCTCAACGGCGGCGGCTACGCCGGAAGAAGTGGAAAAATCATCGATCGACAATCTTGAATCCAAGGAGTGGATTCAGGACAAAGCCACGGAATACTGCTCCGATTTTGTCGCGATACAGAAGGAATTTGACAAAATAGGCGGAACAATCTCGGAGGAGGATCTTCAGACAGTCGAAGACAACGTTGAGACTTATTCAACGGTCGAGATATACAGCGAAAACGGTATCGGGGAGGATTCCATCAGGGATATTCTTCAGGCGGAGTACAAAAGAGACGCGATCTTTGATTATTACTACGGATTTGAAGGCGAAAAGGGAATGAGCGAGGACGAGCTCAAGGATTACTTTGATGATAATTTTGCGCGTGTGAAATACGTCAAACTCAGCCTTCTTGACTCCGACGGCAACGAACTTGAGGATTCGGACCGCAGGGATATCGAGAAAATGGCGGACGATTACGCGGACCGTGTGAACGATGAGTCGGATATTCTTGATAAGCTTGCCGAAATGGACAAGGTACAGGAAGAATACGATGATTACGTAGAGGAAAAGACGGCGGAACTTGAGGCGGAAAAGCTGGAGCAGTCCTCGATAACGACAACGACCACGACTACGACTTCGAACACGGAAACGACAACTTCCACGACGGCGGACCCTCATCAGAATGAGCAGCTGCTGCAGAAGATCACGACGACAACGGCCGCCGATGTGACGGTGGAGCAGGGGGGAACGGTGACAACGACCGTGACGGAGTCCGCGAGCGTCAAATCGATGAATAAACTTACGAAATTCGTTTTTGATGACTTGGATCTCAATAAAGCCGAGGTTTTGCCGGACGAGGAAAATGACGCGATTTACGTTGTCATACGTGCCGATCTGCGCGAGAGAATGACGGAAGATGACCTGTGGAGCGAGGATTATATAAAATCTCTGCAACAGCTCAGATATTCCGAGGATTTTGATAATTATATGACCGATATATCAAAATCGTACAGTATAGACAAAAAGAGTTACGCGTACAGGCGATATTCCCCGTTTGACAAGTTGCTGCTTGAAACGAGTTCGGCGGCGTCAAATTAGAATAAATCAAAATAAAACAGCCCTCTTTCTTATCAGATGAAAGAGGGCGTTTTTTATGTTTCAGAAAATAAACGATTCCGCCACGGCGGCGCATCTTTTTGCGAAAAATCCCATTTTTTCCAGAGCGGCACGGCAGTTTTCCGCACGCTCCGTATCGTCAAATATTCCGAAAACGGCGGAGCCGCTTCCGGTCATGAGAGAAACGGACGCTCCGTTTTCAAGCATTATGTCCTTTATGCGGAAGATCTCGTCTATATCCGTCACATATTCGAAAATATTGCCGAAAAAGCGGCATTCATCCCCGGTATGATCATTCAGCGCACCGATGAGAGCGGGAATATCCGGGTGGATCATATCTCCGAGAGCGTCGATCTTCTTATAAGCCTCAGCCGTTGAGACGGCGGATCTTCCCTTGGAAATAACAAGTTCTTTTCCCGTAAACGGCGCGACAGATCTTACCTTTTCGCCCATACCGCTTACGTACGCCGTGCCTCCCGTAAAGAAGAACGGTACATCGGAGCCGATCTGCTTTCCCATATTTTCAAGGTCATTTACGGAAAAACGCGAATCTGTCAGAATATTCAGAAGACTGATCACCGCCGCCGCGTCAGAACTTCCTCCTCCGAGTCCCGCCTGTGAAGGGATATTTTTGGTTATCCTGATCTCGCAGCCGCAGTCGGTGTCTGAATTTTCCATAAAAAGCCGGGCGGCCTTGTAAGCGATATTGTCACTGCCGGACGGAAATTTTTCGCCCTGTAAAGACGGACCGGGCAGGCAGGTCACGCTGATATTTCCTTTTCCGGGGATAAGCTCCGCTTCGGTATCGTCGTATATTCCCACTGTCTGGAACACGCTTTCGACTGTATGATAGCCGGACGGCAGTTTTCCGGTCACATCAAGAGCAAGGTTTATCTTTGCCGCGTTTCGTATCTTCATTTTATCCCTTTCCGATATTGTTCACAAAATGTTCTATTCGGCTCATCGCTTCCATCAGATGCCTGAGGGAATACGCGTATGAGATGCGTATATATCCCTCACCGCTCTCTCCGAAAGCGTTTCCCGGCACAGCCGCGACTTTTTCCTCGTGCAGCAGACGCTCGCAGAATTCCTCGCTTGACATTCCCGTGCTTTTTATTGAGGGGAACACGTAGAACGCGCCCTCGGGATCAAAGCACTCAAGACCTGTCCTGTTCAGCTCGCCCACAAGATAGCGTCTTCGCATATTGTACTCATCTGTCATTTTGCGTACTTCGCCGTCGCACGATGTTATTGCCTCGATGGCCGCGTTCTGGCTTATGTATGGGCTGCACATTATGCCGTACTGGTGTATTTTCGATATCTGCGAGATTATCGGCTCGGGCGCGGTGACATAGCCGAGCCTCCAGCCTGTCATCGCGTATGCCTTTGAAAAACCGTTCACGAGTATGGTGCGTTCACGCATTCCGTCAAGCTGAGCGACGGAAAAGTGCTTTCTTCCGTATGTAAGCTCCGAGTATATTTCATCGGAGAGTATCAGTATATTCGTATCACGCAGAAGCTCCGCGACAGGTTCAAGATCCTCACGTGTCATTATGGCGCCCGTTGGGTTGTTCGGGTAGGGGAGTATCAGCATTTTCGTGCGGTCTGTTATCCTGCTCTCTATCTCATCGGCGGTAACTTTAAAGTTGTTTTCGGCTTTTGTCGGAACAGGGACAGGCACGCCTCCCGCAAGCTCGATAAGAGGCGAGTAGCAGACAAAACACGGCTCGACGACAAGGACTTCATCGCCGGGGTCTATTACGCCCCTTATGGAAATATCGATCGCTTCTGAGCCGCCGACGGTAATGACTATTTCTTCGGAGGGATCGTATTTTATACGAAGGTCTTTTTCGATCTTGCGGCATATCTCGTTTCGCAGCGGCTGTATGCCTTTGTTCGCTCCGTAGACGATATTTTTTCTTTCGAGCACGTTTATTGCCGCTTTTCTGATATTCCATGGTGTGGAAAAGTCCGGCTCGCCGACTCCGAGGCTTATGACGTCATCCATCACCTCGGCGATATCGAAAAATTTACGGATACCCGACGGTTTTATGTTTTTGATTTTTTCCGAAAGCGCTTTATCGTAATCTATCACGGACTAACAAATCCCCTTTCATCGGTTTCTTCATTGTCTATGAAAATTCCTTTTTCCTTGTATTTCTTCAGTATGAAATGCGTTGCGGTGGACAGAACGCCCTCTATCGTCGACAGCCTCTCGGATACGAAGAACGCGACATCTTTCAGATTGTTGCCCTTTACCTCGACGGCGAGATCGTACGCGCCGGACATCAGCGAAACGCTCTCAACTTCGTCGTACATCATTATCGTTTTGGCGATGTCGTCAAATCCGCAGTCCCTCTGGGGAGTCACTTTCAGTTCTATTGTCGCGTACACGGTGGAATTATCGTAAAGTTCATCGTTTATTATGACGCTGTATCCTCTTATTACGCCGCTTGTTTCAAGTTTTTTTACTTCCCGCGCGGCTTCCTCTTCGCTGATACCGAGCATTTCGGCAAGCTCGCTGTCCGATATACGCGAATTCTGCTGCAATATCCTTACAATATCCATAACAAATAAACTCTTCCTTTCTTTTATGGCTTGATCTCTATAAAAACAGGCTTGCGCCGTTTAAAATAGCTTATATACTTAAATCCCTCGGCGGACGCGGTCCGGATGCCTTTTCCGATACCTTTTCCGATATCCTCCGGCGTGTGCGCGTCGGATCCGACAGATATTATCTCTCCGCCAAGACTTTTGTATAATCTTATATACTTTCCGGACGGGAATGTATCGCCGTATTTCTGCCTCAGACCCGATGTGTTTATCTCGATTCCGCAGCCGTTTTCAATAAGCGCGCGGAAACTTTCGCCGATCATGTCATCAAAACGGCTCATATCGATCCTGATACCGTAATCTCCCGTCAGATAGCGCAGAGCGTAGGTAAGATGGCCGAGTATGTCGAATTTTCCCCATCTGCAAAGCGTATATACTTCCTCAAAATATTTTTCAAGAAGCTTATATATCTCATTTTCGGTGAGCGCGGAATAATCTATGAACGCGAAGTCCGGGTATCCGTATATCTGATGAACGGACGCTATCACGATATCAAGCCGCGCGTCGTTTACTATGATGTCCGCGACGTCGGTATCGTGCGTTGCCTGTCCCATTTCGACACCGCAGAGAAGTTCAGTCTTTTCGCCGCTCTCACCGCTTTTTTCATACTTTTCCTTCAAAGCCGTGACAGCGGAAACGGAGTCCTCAAAATGACGGGCGAAATCAAAATCATCCGAAACGGCGGGGACTTTGTAATGCTCTTCCGGATACCAGCAGTTGCACTCGCAGTGATCCGTCACGGCATACGCCTTAAGCCCTGTTTTTCGCGCCTTGTCGAACATTTCCGTCAGATCGGCGTCTGAATCGACGGAAAAACTTGTGTGGGTGTGGCAGTCGATCATATCCATAAACTTCTCCCGGTCTTAACCTGAATAAATGACTTATATTCTATATTATATCACTGTTCCGGTAAAAAATAAAGACTTATTTTATCTTTATTTTATCGCGGAGTTATAATTTAAATTTTTAATTTTTAGGAAAATGTGGTATTTTCTCCGATAACGTGGTATAATAAGATAAAATTACGGTATAAAAAGATATTCCGGGAGGTAGTAAAATGAAAGCTGTCGTGACTGTTATCGGAAAAGATAATGTCGGTATACTGAATAAAGTTACCGGCGTCTGCTCAAAGTTCAACGCAAATGTCATCGAAGTGACGCAAAGTGTCCTGCAGGATATGTTCGCCATGATAATGCTCGTGGATATATCAGATGTTTCGGTCGATTTTTCTCTGTTTGTGGACAGTATGAACCTGCTCGGAAAAGAGCTGGGACTGTCAATTCACACAATGCATGAGGATATTTTCAACTCGATGCACAGCATCTGAGGAGGGGAAACGGAAAAATGCTGAACGTTTACAATATTCTCGAAACGATAAGAATGATACAGGACGAATGTCTTGATATTCGCACCATAACAATGGGGATATCGCTGCTTGACTGTATCGACAGCGATATCGGAAGAGCCTGCGACAAAGTATATGAAAAAATCGTGACTAAGGCCGAAAGACTTGTGCCTGTCGGCGAGCAGATCGAAAAGGAATACGGTATCCCCATCATCAACAAGAGGATCTCCGTGACACCCGTCGCGATACTTTCGGCTGCCTGCGATAAGGAAGATCCCGTACGATTCGCAAAAGCTCTCCAGAGAGCCGCGGATACGTGCGGAGTCAATTTTATCGGGGGGTATTCGGCTCTTGTTCACAAGGGAACAGGTTCCGGCGATCTCGCGCTTATAAGATCGATCCCGGAGGCTCTTGATGTTACCGAAAATATCTGTTCATCCGTCAATATCGGTTCGACGAAATCCGGAATAAATATGGACGCGGTCAGAATGATGGGGGAGATCATAAAAAAATCAGCCGAGAGGACTGCCGACAGGAACTGTATCGGTCCCGCAAAACTTGTCGTGTTCTGTAACGCGCCTGAGGACAACCCTTTTATGGCAGGGGCTTTTCACGGGATCGGCGAACCCGACTGCGAGATCCACGTGGGTGTTTCGGGCCCCGGCGTCGTAAGGGCAACGCTGAAAAAATACCCCGACGCATCTGTCGATGAGCTCGCGGATATTATCAAAAAGACTTCGTTCAAAATCACGAGAATGGGTCAGCTGGTCGGT
This sequence comes from uncultured Alistipes sp., assembly GCA_964414745.1. Lineage (GTDB taxonomy): Bacteria > Bacillota > Clostridia > Oscillospirales > Ruminococcaceae > Ruminococcus. The sequence continues at coordinate 8,460 of CAYPXB010000007.1, forward strand.
ATGAAAGCGTCCGAAAAACTGGGAGTTCCGTTCGGTATAGTCGATCTCTCTCTTGCCCCGACGCCTGCGGTAGGGGACAGCGTCGCGCATATTCTGGAGGAAATGGGGCTTGAAGTCTGCGGAACACACGGTACCACGGCGTGCCTTGCTTTACTAAACGACGCCGTGAAAAAAGGGGGAGTTATGGCCTCGTCGTCTGTCGGAGGACTTTCGGGCGCGTTTATTCCCGTATCGGAGGACGCGGGAATGATCGACGCGGTAAATTCGGGGACACTGACGCTTGAAAAACTTGAGGCGATGACGGCTGTCTGCTCGGTGGGGCTCGATATGATCGCTATCCCCGGCGATACTCCCGCGGAGACGATCTCTGCCATAATAGCCGATGAGGCGGCGATAGGTATGATAAACTCAAAGACAACGGCCGTGAGGCTTATTCCCGCAATCGGAAAAAAAGAGGGCGACACTCTTGAGTTCGGAGGTCTTCTCGGAAGCGGACCTGTTATGCCGGTCAACAAAAAATCATCCGCGGATTTTATAAATCGCGGAGGAAGGATACCAGCTCCGATGCATAGCCTTAAAAATTAGACGCCAAATCAAATAAACAACGCGCCGACAGTACGCCGACGCGTTTTTCCTATCATTCCGGTTCAGTCCGGTTTTACCGCGGATATTATGTATCCGTCCTTGCCGTTTCCGGAAACGCTGTAATTGCCGGATACGGGAACTCTTACCGATGTTGTGTCGCCCATTGAAGGGGCATAATATATCTCATATTTTACTCCGCCGCTCTCACATTCATACGGCAGACTGTCATACGTATATTTCTTTATCCATTCTATATATTCCTCAAGGCAGAGCCCGCTGCTTTTCATGATTCCCGCGTGGACTTTTCCGACATATCTCAGATGCCATACACACGAATTTCTGCCGTAGCATTCTTCCTTGCCTGCCGGATACCTGACTATATATCCGTAGTCGGCGCAGTTTTCGGTTATCCACGCCTCCTCGTCCATTCCGTCATACGGAAGCGCCCTGTTCAGACCGTTCACCGCAAGGTCGATCGTAAAGCCCGTCGATGATTCCGGGAACGATTCGGGGCAGAGGGAATCCTCCGCGGTATATCCCTCGGTCGTGGTGTAGATAATAAAGTCCGAGAGACCCGTCGCCTTGTTATACGCCTCCATGAGGCTGTTTAGGGCGTCTGCTGCTTCGGAGGCAAGCATCAGATCGTCGCTGCTGAGAAGGTAGTAATCATTTTTCACATCACCGAGCCTTACAAGCTCGGAATGCGCGTCATTTGCTCCTTCGGACGGAGTTTCTCCCGCAATCGCGAGCAGCCCTCCGGACAGTTCCGAAGAGGGTATATCAAGCTCGGTATATCCGAGGTTTTTCAGATCCGCTGTCGCGACTGTCGGATCCTGTGTTCCGGTAACGCTGAGATTCAGGCTGTCGGCGCTGTGCTCCGGCCTCGGCGTGTCGGGATCCCTGAAAGACCCGTCCACGGTTATATAATCATCCGTTATGACGGCGTAATTTCTTCTGACGGCATCAGTTCCCGCTATCGTGCCGACTATCAGGAACATAGCAAGAAACAGTCTGCTTTTGTTCAGACGCTGCTTATTCATTTTTTGCCTCCGTATTCTTTTTTCCACACATTTATCTTTGTTTTTATATTTATCTTTTATATCTTTTTATTTCTTATTTCGGGGGTACATAGGGACTTCCTCCGGCACAGATCGTGCTGTATATCGTCAGGGTGGCGTAGACGATCTGCCATTTCGAGGTAAATCCCGTGAGTACGAGAACATAGGTTTTTCCGTTTATCTTCGCGAATGTTTCAAGACACTGTCCCGCCTCGTCTGTGTATCCTGTCTTTCCTCCGACTACGGTGACATCGGGCATTTCGGTGCCTTCCATGCGGCTGAACAGCGTGCTTGTGAGTATTATTCCGTCATCTTCGCTGTACGTCGTGCCTTCGATAACGACATATGCGCCGTCACCCGGATCGTCATCCTGTCCGGAGCTTTCATTCTCCGCGTTATCACGGGGAATAAAATACTGGTAGGTGGAGAGTATTTTGCTGCAGAGCTCGTTTTTTTCGGCATACTCGAGTATCATCGCCATATCAAGAGCCGTGCTGTAGTGATCTTCATCGTGAAGTCCGACGACGTTTGTGAAATGAGTGTGCTCAAGCCCCATTTCTTCGGCTTTTTCGTTCATAAGCCCGACAAACGCGGCTTCGGAGCCCGCCGTATAGACGGCGGCGGCAAGCGCGGCGTCGGCTCCCGACGGCAAAGCGACACCGTAAAGCACCTGCTCGACAGTGGGAGTGTCACCGACTTCAAAGCCCGCCCTCGACGCGTGCTGCTCTATCATCGGATCGATCATATCCGCCGTAATTGTGACGGTATCGTCAAGACTTCCGTTTTCTTCGACATATTCTGTCGCAACTATAAGAGTCATTACTTTTGTGAGAGAGGCGGGATATATGACTTTTTCGCAGTCTTTTTCCGCGACTACTTCGTTTTCTTCCGTATCGACAAGCACTCCGCACACCGGTCTGTCCGGCATCAGGACCTGATCGCTGCCGTCCTCGTCGGTGGGGGACTGAATATACCCGGGATCAAACTCGCGGTTCTCTTTCGCGGAAAATTCAATGACATCGTCCGGGATCTCCGGTCTTACGACAACGGGTCCGGTTGGCTCGGTTGTGATCACAGCCGTGGCAGTGTCGACGCTGTCGGTCTTACGGGCTTCCGTGGCGGCTTCGCTCCGGGCTGTATGTCTGTCTTTTCCGCCATTTATGCTGTTTACGATAAAAATTATGCCTACGACTATAACAATCAGAAGCAAAAGAGTCAGGAATATCCTGAAATAATGTATCTTGTATCTGCCGTTCTTTCTTCCGCTCATTCCACACCTCAAAATTTTATGTCTGTAACGATTATTATATTACTTAATCGCGAATATGTCAACTCTAATAAAAAAATCTGATGATTTGCACAATATAAACTTGTTGATTTTTTACAATATGCAATAAATGACCCGATAAAGCGGCAAAGAATCTGTTTTATACGGCATTTAATCAAGGTCGAAAAATTTTTTCTTGCGGGAAGTTTTCCCGATCAAATAATGCAAGAATTGCGGGCGTCAGTGCGTGTTGTGAAAATCATCAAAAAATCAATGCCGGAATTGTTGATAATATACAATTATATGTTCACAGTCTAAATTATTCTTGAAAAAAGACAGAAAATATAGTATGATATATATTGAGCTGTAGCGCGGTCAGTTGCTCCGCAGCCCCGCACCCTCCGGAGAGGAAAATTCCTGCTTTGTCTTAAATATACCGCTTGTATCCTTCAGCCGCGGGGTGGGTGGCATATCATAACTGTACGTTTTCTGTACAAACTGGAGGTTGAAAAAATGTCATTAAAACTCAACACAAAATACCTTGAAAAGTATGTGAATTGCGATGAGATCAACAGTATAAAGCCTCAGATCGAGACGGCTGCAAGGCTTCTCGATGAGAAATCGGGACCGGGCAATGATTTTCTGGGCTGGGTCGATCTTCCCGTCAACTACGACAAAGATGAGTTTGAAAGGATCAAAAAGGCCGCAGACAAGATCAGATCCGATTCGGATATACTTGTTGTCATAGGTATCGGCGGATCGTATCTTGGCGCAAGGGCGTGCATTGAATTCATGAAGTCCTGCCTGTACAACAATCTCAGCAAGGACACTCCCGATATTTATTATGTCGGCAACAGCATCAACCCCACTTATCTGAATGATGTGATCTCGCTCTGTGAGAATAAAGACTTTTCGGTGAATATCATCTCGAAATCGGGAACGACGACAGAACCCGCCCTCGCTTTCAGGATCTTCAAGAAAATGCTTGAGAAGAAGTACGGAAAAGATGAGGCACGGAAGAGGATCTATGCGACTACCGACAAGGCAAGAGGCACTCTGAAGAATCTCTCGGATACCGAGGGGTATGAAACGTTCGTTATCCCCGATGACGTCGGCGGAAGGTATTCCGTGCTTACAGCCGTCGGTCTGCTCCCGATTGCCGTTTCGGGCTGTGATATCGACGCTCTTATGGGAGGCGCCGCGAAAGCGCGTCTGGACTTTTCGAGGAATTTTGATGACAATGACTGCTATAAATATGCAGCTCTGAGAAACATTCTCTACAGAAAGGGCAAATCCGTGGAGATGCTTGTTTCATATGATCCCAATTTCACGATGATGGCTGAGTGGTACAAGCAGCTGTTCGGAGAGAGCGAAGGCAAGGACAACAAGGGAATATTCCCGGCTTCGGCGGTTTTCTCGACTGACCTTCACTCGATGGGACAGTTTATTCAGGACGGTTCGAGAGTGATGTTCGAGACCGTTGTCGATATTAAGAAACCGCGGACGGATTTTTATCTTCTGCCCGATGATGAAAATCTTGACGGACTGAACTTTCTGACGGGTCAGGATATGTCGGTGGTCAACCGCCGCGCTTTTGAGGGGACTGTGCTTGCCCATACGGAAGGCGGAGTGCCCAACATTATACTTGAGCTGGCCGATACGACCGAGGAAAGCGTCGGATATATGATATACTTCTTTGAAAAAGCGTGCGCCGTTTCCGGTTACGTGCTCGGAGTGAACCCGTTTAATCAGCCCGGCGTCGAAAGCTACAAGTCAAATATGTTCGCGCTTCTCGGAAAGCCCGGCTATGAGGACAGAAAAGCCGAACTTGAGGAAAAACTCGGCAGATGACAGAATGATCCCGGAAAAGGTTGCAGATCCGGTCTTGTGTTTCTGATATAAACCGCATTACCGTAAAATTGCATTGGAGGAATATGATATGATAAAGATCATTACAGGAAAAAAAGGCACCGGAAAAACAAAGATACTCATTGAGATGATCAATGAGTCGGTAAAGACCACGGACGGAGTTCTGGTATGCATCGAAAAAGGCGAGACAGTCAGAAGATCTATAAGCTATAAGGTCAGATGGTGTGATGTCGATCAGTCAAATATCGAGGGTTACGACGCGTTCTATGGTTTTGTTGCCGGAATGCTCGCCGGAAACTTTGATATAAAAGAAGTTTTTGTCGACGGTGTTTTCAGGATATGCGGCCGCGATTACGATGAACTCGGAAGACTGCTCGAAAAACTCGATAAGCTTACGGGCGACGAGTCGACGATAGTGTTTACCGTTTCAGCCGACGCAGCGGATCTTCCCGAAAGCGTGACACAATTCATCAAGTAAATAGCCGCGATCTGTTATTGTTGACAAAAGACCTGTTCTGTTGTATAATATATTCTGCGATGTTTTGAAGGTATTGATATGATCATCGATTTAAGGGGAATATTTGACGCCGAGGGGGAAGTCAGGAATTTTGAAAGAACTATCTCTCCGGAAGAGCTTGATGATATAAAAAATGTCAGGTTTTCCTCTCCGGTCACTCTTAATTGCAGAGTGAAAAATAACGCCGGTATAGTAACGCTTGACTACTCCGCCGATTTTTCGTTGCTGATGCGGTGCGACCGCTGTCTTAAGGAGCTTGACACAAGCTATCACTATGATTTCAGCCACATTGTCGTCAGAAACGTAAATAACGACAATGACGAGTATATCGTCGCGGGCGATGAGAATATCGATATGAAAGAGATCGCTGTTACAGACATTCTGCTGCAGCTTCCCACTAAATTTTTATGTAAAGAGGATTGCAAGGGACTTTGCATGGTGTGCGGATGTGACCTGAATGAGTCCGAATGCGACTGTCTGAAATGATTTCGACCTTTTGTACAGGTAAGGAGGTGCAATAAATGGCTGTACCGAAGAATAAAGTTTCAAAAGCAAGACGTGACAAAAGACGTTCTTCAGTCTGGAAACTCGACGCACCCGCAATGAGCAAATGCGACAATTGCGGTGCTTATAAGGCTCCGCACAAGGTTTGCAAGAACTGTGGTTTTTATAACGGAGTCCAGGTCCTCAAGATGGACGATGAATAACCGGATATGACCGGCACATGAGGAGGAGAGGAGGAGTTATCCTTCTCTCCTTTCTGAATATATGAGTTTTTTTATGTTAGGATGTATCACGTATGGTCAGGGTCTGCGGTGTTGAAAAAGATTCACCGGCAATGAGAGCCGGGATAAAATGCGATGATCTGATACTCAGCATTAACGGGAATAACATTGACGACGTTCTTGACTATATGTTTTATTCCGCTGAGGAAAAACTTGTTGTTGAGGCAGAGCGCGACGGGGAAAAAATATCGCTTGTTCTGTACAAGGATGAATATGAGGACACGGGAATGAATTTCGGCACATTCCTCATGGATGAGAAACATTCGTGCAGAAACAAGTGCGTATTCTGCTTTATCGATCAGCTTCCCCCGGGTATGCGGGATACACTCTACTTCAAGGACGATGACGCGAGATTATCTTTTCTTCAGGGAAATTATATCACTCTCACAAATCTGGAAGATCCCGATATCGACCGTATCATAAAGATGAAACTCAATGTCAACATATCCGTTCATACGACGGATCCCGAACTGAGATGCCGGATGATGAACAACAGATTCGCGGGAGAAAAGCTTGAATATCTCCGGCGGCTTGCCGAAAACGATATAAAGATGAATTGCCAGATAGTGTGCTGTCCGGGACTTAATGACGGCGCGGAGCTTGAAAAGACGCTTGACGATCTCGGAAAACTCGTTCCCGCTGTCACAAGTATCGCGGTCGTGCCTGTGGGGCTCACCCGGTTTCGCGAGGGTCTTTATCCGCTTGAGCCTTTCGGCAGGGAAACGGCGTCCGATGTTATTGACATAATCGGACGTTTTCAAAAGATGTTTTATAATAAATACGGTTCGAGGATCGTTTTTCCGTCTGATGAGTTTTTTCTGCTCGCCGGAAAGGATCTTCCCGATGGCGATTATTACGAGGATTATCCACAGTATGAAAACGGCGTCGGAATGATGCGTTCTCTCATCGATGAGTTTTCGGACGCGCTTGATGATCCGGGGTTTTGTCTGAAAAAGAAACGAAGTGTCCTGATTGCGTGCGGATACGCTCCGTACCGATATATGAAAAATATGGCTGAAAGAGCGGAAGATCTGTACTGCGGCCTGAGATGTGACGTTGTCCCGGTACGAAACGATTTTTTCGGCGAGCTGATCACCGTCACAGGGCTTCTGACGGCGCGTGACATTATAGCCGGGCTGAAAGACAAGACAGATGATTATGATGAGCTTCTCGTTTCATCTTCGATGCTGAGAAACGGTTCCGACGTTTTTCTGGATGACATGACAATCGGCGATGTTGAGCGTGAGCTGAATATATCCGTCAGACCTGTCGATAATGACGGGCATGAACTTCTGGGCGCGATACTCGGTATAAACTGAAATATGAAGGAGATGATCTTATGCCCTTGCCGATAGTCGCGGTTGTGGGTCGCCCGAATGTGGGAAAATCCACGCTGTTCAATAAAATTATCGGGAAAAGGCTTTCCATCGTAGAAGATACACCCGGCGTCACGCGGGACAGGATATATTCGAAATGCGAATGGAGAGGCAGAGAATTTATGGTCGTCGATACGGGGGGTATCGAGCCTAAATCGACAGACGGCATTCTCGCGCAGATGAGAAGGCAGTCGGAACTTGCGATAGAAAAAGCCGATGTCATCGTTCTGGTATGCGATATAAGATGCGGCGTCACACCCGACGATCATGCTGTTGCGGAAATGCTGCAGAAGAGCGGAAAACCCGTTGTCCTTGCCGTGAACAAATGTGATTCTCCCGGCGAAACACCCGTGGAACTCTACGAATTTTACAATCTGGGGCTCGGAGATCCTTTTCCCGTGTCGTCGGTACACGGTCACGGAACAGGGGATATGCTTGACGAGATCCTGAAAAATTTTCCCGATGACGATGATGTGGAATATGATGAAGATCTTATAAAAGTCGCGGTGATAGGCAGGCCTAACGTAGGGAAATCGTCGCTTATAAACAAAATCGCCGGGGAAGAGAGGGCGATCGTTTCGGGAGTTGCCGGAACTACGAGAGATGCCATTGATACGGTGGTCGAAAACGATTTCGGAAAGTATGTCTTTATCGATACCGCGGGAATAAGAAAAAAATCGAAGGTGACCGAAAAAATCGAACACTACAGTGTGCTGAGGGCATATATGGCCGTTGACCGCGCCGATGTGTGTGTTGTTATGCTTGACGCCTCGGAGGGATTTTCCGAACAGGACTCAAAAGTCGCGGGATATGCCCATGAGCAGGGGAAAGCGTGCGTTGTCGCGGTCAACAAGTGGGATATCGTTGAGAAAAACGACAGGACTATGGATGAGTACCGCGCGAAACTTGAAGATGATCTCAGCTTTATGTCGTACGTTCCGTTCGTTTTCATTTCCGCAAAAAACGGTCAGAGGATCGACAAGCTTTTTGAACTTATAAATTATACTTATGAGCAGAACAGTATGAGGATCTCGACGGGTATGCTAAATGATGTCCTCGCCTATGCCACGACACGTGTTCAGCCGCCTTCCGACAAGGGACGCAGACTCAAAATATATTACATTACGCAGCCGTCGACAAATCCTCCGACTTTCGTGATATTTGTGAACCGTCAGGATCTTTTTCATTTTTCTTACAGACGCTATATCGAAAATCAGATACGCTCGGCTTTCGGGCTTGAGGGAACGCCTGTGAGATTTATAATCCGGGAAAGAGGAGGAAATGAAAAGTAAATGAATTATTTCTTGGCTGTTCTGGCTGCGGCGGCTGCCGGTTATCTGCTCGGAAGTCTGAATTTTTCGATAATCGTCGTAAGACTTGTAAAAGGTCAGGATATCCGCACGATGGGAAGTAAAAACGCGGGTCTTACAAACACACTCAGGTGCTGCGGAAAACTCTGCGGAATACTGACTCTTATCGGCGACCTCGGAAAAGGTATTCTGGCGGTCTGCATCGCAAGGGCTGTCTGCTCGGCGCTTGACGCGGGACTTACTTCCGACGGCAGTACGTATTACATAGGATATATCGCGGGATTTTTCGCGATACTGGGTCATATTTTTCCGTTATACTACGGATTCAGAGGCGGAAAAGGAGTACTGGTCGGCGTTTCGACTTTTATCGTTGTCGACTGGAGGGTCTTTTGCGTTTTAATGGTTGTTTTTATTATAGTTCTCGCGATATCAAGGTATGTTTCGCTTGCCTCCGTGACAGCGGCGGCTCTCTGCCCGCTTTCCGTATTTCTGATTGAACTGATAAGGGGGACGCAGTGGCAGACCTGCCTTTTCTATGCTGTTCTTGCAATACCGATGGCTTCGATAGTCATCTGGATGCACAGATCAAATATAAGCAGACTGAAAAACGGTACGGAAAATAAGTTTACCATAGGAAAATAAAAACAGAGAGGAGATATTTTTATGGCAAAAATCGTGATACTCGGTTCGGGAGGATTCGGTCTGAGCCTCGCAGTGCAAGCCGAAAGTCTGGGACATGATGTGACTGTATGGTCGAAATTCCGGGAAGAGATCGATGATATAAGGACTCACGGGGAACATATCAAAAAACTGCCCGGTGTGCCTATATCGGAAAATATCGGGCTTACTGCCGATATTTCCTGTATCACCGGCTGTGATCTGCTTATCTTCGGAATACCGTCGTCATTTGTCAGAGATGTGGCTAAAGAGGCAAAACCGTATGTGACGGAAGATATGATAGTCGTAAATACGGGAAAAGGTATAGAAGAAGGTTCGCTTAAATTATTGAGCGATGTTCTCTCGGAGGAGCTTTCATCAAAAAAGATCGTCGTCCTTTCCGGTCCCTCGCACGCCGAGGAGGTCGCAAGACGCATTCCGACCACCGTGGTCGCGGCGTCAAAAGATATTTCCGCGGCGGAATATGTTCAGGAACTTCTCAGAAGCAAAGTGATGAGGATATATCTGAATGAAGACGTCACGGGCTGCGAGCTTGGCGGCGCGCTCAAAAACATAATAGCGCTCTGTGCGGGGATCTGCGACGGGCTCGGATACGGAGATAATACAAAAGCCGCTCTCATGACCCGCGGAATACATGAAATAGCAAAACTCGGTATAGCGATGGGAGCGGAAAAACAGACGTTTTACGGATTGACGGGTATCGGTGATCTTATCGTTACCTGTACAAGTATGCACAGCAGAAACAGACGCGCGGGAATACTCATCGGTCAGGGAGTACTGCCCGATGAAGCCGTTGAGAGAGTCGGAACAGTCGAGGGGTATTACTGCTGCAAGACAGCCTACGCTCTTTCAAGAAAGCTTGACGTGGAGATGCCGATAACCGAGGAGCTCAATAAAGTTCTGTTCTTCGGCTGTGATGTGAAAAACGCGCTGGAAAATCTTATGAGCAGGCCGCAAAAGTATGAGATGTACTGAAGCACGGACCTGAAATTTTACGGAGGATCTGTTTTGAACGCGGAAGAATATATGAGGATAGCGCTGAGGGAGGCGCGGGCGGGAATAGGATATGTAAATCCCAACCCGCTTGTCGGCGCGGTCATTGTGAAAGACGGCGATATAATAGGTAAAGGCGCACACCTCAGATACGGTACGCCTCACGCCGAACGCAACGCCCTTGCGTCCTGCAAAGTTTCTCCGGAGGGGGCGGATATGTATGTCACTCTGGAGCCGTGCTGTCATTTCGGAAAAAATCCTCCCTGTACCGACGCAATCTCGGCTGCCGGTATCAGGCGTGTTTTTATCGGTTCCGATGACCCTAATCCTCTTGTTGCCGGAAAAGGCAAAAAAAAGCTGAGAGAAAGCGGTATTGAGGTCATCGGGGGCGTTCTCAAGGACGAATGCGACAGGCTGAACGAAATATTTTTCCATTATATAACCGAAAACACACCGTTTGTTACGATGAAATACGCAATGAGCATGGATGGAAAAACAGCTGTTTATACAGGCGAATCAAGGTGGATAACGTCAGATGCCGCAAGACAGGCCGTCCACCGCGACAGAATGAGATATTCTGCCGTTATGACGGGAATCGGTACGGTCATCGCGGATGATCCGCAACTTACCTGCAGGCTTGAAAACGGAAGAGATCCCGTAAGGATAATCTGTGACTCGGAACTGAGGATACCTTTGGAAAGCAGGATCGTTTCAACGGCTTGCGGGATACCGACGATAATCGCGGCCTGCAGAGAAAATTCCGAAAAGCAGTCCCGCCTTGAGGAAGCCGGATGTCATATTGTCTTTACAACGCCCGATGAAGAGGGCCATGTGGATCTTAGGGAACTTATGAATATCCTCGGAAAAAACAGTATAGACAGCATTCTCCTTGAAGGCGGGGGAAAACTGAACAGTTCGGCGCTCAGATGCGGTATCGTTGATAAGATAAAAGCGTTTATCGCTCCGAAACTTATCGGGGGGAAAGATTCGCCGTCGCCTGTTATGGGAAAGGGAATCGAAAAACTGAAAGACGCGGTGGAACTTGAAATTCAGTCAGTCGAACGGGTCGGATGTGATTTATTGATAGAAAGCCGGGTGTCTGATAAAAAATGTTTACCGGAATAATTGAGGAAACAGGGACGGTCTCCTCGGTTCAGAAAACAGACAGGATCTCATGCATAAAGATAAAGGCAAAACTTATTTTTGATGATCTGAATATCGGCGACAGTGTCGCGGTGAGCGGAGTGTGCCTTACCGTCACAAAAATTCAGGGCGATTTCTTCTTCGCCGATGTCATGAACGAAACACTGAGCCGTTCATCTCTGGAAAAAATCAGGGCGGGCGACCGGGTCAACCTTGAACGGGCGGTCTCTCTGAACAGACGTCTGGGCGGTCACATAGTCACCGGGCATATTGACGGAACGGGAACGATAAGCGCGATACGCAAAGACGGCATAGCGGTTCGTTATACCGTATCGGCAGACAGGAGCATTTTAAGATATATTGTTGAAAAGGGGTCTGTCGCTGTCGACGGGATAAGTCTTACGGTCACGGGCGTGACCGGCGATGATTTCAGCGTTTCCGTTATTCCGCACACTTTATCGAATACGATATTACCCGAAAAGAATGTCGGGTCGGTCGTTAACATTGAAAACGACGTAATAGGAAAGTATGTAGAAAAATTTTTAAACTATCCGGAAACAGATATGAAAAAAAATACGTCCGGCAATATTACCGAGAGTTTTCTTCAGAAGCACGGCTACTGATGTTTTGAATTTATGGAGGATTATCTGATATGTTCCGTTATAACACTGTTGAAGAAGCGATTGAAGAACTTCGCAACGGCAGAATCATACTTGTTACAGACGATGAGAACCGTGAAAACGAGGGCGATATGATCTGCGCGGCGCAGTTTGCCACGACAGAAAACGTAAACTTTATGGCAACTCACGCGAAAGGACTTATATGTATGCCGATGAGCAGGGAGAATTGCAGGAGACTCAGACTCTCTCAGATGGTGGATCCGGAGGAAAATACAGACAATCACTGTACCGCGTTTACCGTTTCGATAGATCATATGAACACTACGACGGGAATATCGGCACAGGAGAGAGGATACACCGCGAGAATGGCTGCCGACAGAAATTCAAAACCCGAAGATTTCCGCCGTCCCGGTCATATGTTTCCGCTCGCGGCGAGGAAAAACGGCGTCCTCGAACGCGACGGCCACACGGAAGCTACCGTCGATCTGCTGCGGCTTGCCGGCCTTGAGGAATGCGGTCTGTGCTGCGAGGTCATGAAAGACGACGGAACAATGATGAGGGCGGAGCAGTTACAGGAAAAAGCCCGGGAGTGGGGGCTTTGCTTTATAACTGTCAAAGAGCTGAAAGAATACAGAAAGTGCCACGATATTCTTGTCGAACGTGTGGCAAATACCGCTCTTCCCACAAAATACGGTAATTTCCGCGCGCTCGGTTATGTAAACCTGCTCAACGGTGAACATCACGTCGCGCTTGTCAAAGGCGAGATCGGAGACGGAAAAGATATTCTGTGCAGAGTGCATTCGGAATGCCTGACAGGCGACGCGTTCGGCTCGCTGAAATGCGACTGCGGGCAGCAGTTTGCCTCCGCGATGACGCAGATCGAAAAAGAAGGCAGGGGAGTTTTGCTCTATATGCGGCAGGAAGGGAGAGGGATCGGACTTATAAATAAGCTGAAGGCATATGAGTTGCAGGATAAGGGACTTGATACACTTGAAGCAAATGTTGCTCTCGGATTTCCCGGCGATATGCGGGAATATTATATCGGCGCCCAGATCCTGCGCGATCTCGGCTGCAAAACGCTGAGACTTCTCACGAATAATCCGGATAAAATATACGGACTCAGCGGTTTCGGCCTTGAAATAAAAGAACGCATACCCATTCAGATGGACGCAACGGCGTATGATCTTTTTTATCTGAAAACAAAACGGGATAAAATGGGACATATGCTCGATTACTGATAACAGGAAGGAGAAAAAAATGAAAGTTTATGAGGGAAAGCTTACACCGAAAGAAATCAGGATAGGAATAGTTGTTGCCAGATTCAATGAATTTATTACTTCAAAACTTCTTGACGGAGCGCTTGACGGATTGAAAAGACATAATGTAGCGGATGATTCTATCGATATCGCGTGGGTTCCCGGTGCGTTTGAGATACCTCTTATTGCCTCAAAGATGGCAAAGAGCGGAAAATACGACGCGGTCATATGCCTTGGGGCCGTTATACGCGGAAGTACGAGCCACTATGATTATGTGTGCAGCGAAGTTTCAAAGGGGATCGCCAATGTTTCTCTGAAAAACGATATACCTGTCATGTTCGGAGTCCTGACAACAGATAATATCGAGCAGGCAATCGAGCGCTCCGGCTCAAAAGCGGGGAATAAGGGATATGAATGCGCTCTGGGAGCGATCGAGATGATAAATCTGATACGGGAGATAGATAGCTGACACAAAATTCAAAAGCAGAAAATCAAGGCGGACGCATTCCTGCATCCGCCTTTTTTATTCTTTGATAATGGGCATAATTTCTTAAGGGATAATCTTTCTTGCTTCCATATAGTATCTTTTGTCTTCGGCATGACCCATTGAAAATGTTTTTTTGGGAAGACAGCCGTCTTTTTCTATGGTGGGGAAGAGCTCGGATTTATCCATATCGGGGAAGATCAGGGCAATTCCATGATATTTCTGCGCAAGTTTTGCGGCTGTCTTTTTTCCGTGTATGTAATCGACTGTTCCTCCGTTTGCACCGGTATATTCGTCAAGGAATTTCTGAACGGAACCGACTGTAAGATTGGAACCGGGATTTCCGATATTCATTGTGTGCTGCTCTCCGTTATAAACATACTTAAATATCTGCTCACCGCTGCTGCTTTCGGTAAGATCAAGTCTTTCTTTCATCTCACTGAGCAGTTTTTCACAGTCGGTGTTGTAGATAAGGCGGTTTATAGCCTGGAATTTAAGCGCGGGGCTGTGCAGATTAACAAGTTCGACAAGCGTATATCTTGCGGGATGATCCGAAAGATCCGCACCGGGATCTGCACTCTTCAACTGTTCGTAAAATTCTTTCGCGCTTGCGAGTGAATGATTTCCGTCACCGACAGCGTAAATAAGATTCGATTTTCTTTCCGATGAGCCGATGTCGCCGTTACTTTCCGAAAGTCTGCACAGAGCTTCTGTCACTTTTTCCTGAAAATTTTCGCCGACAAGATAACCCGACAGGTTGCCTCCGCCATACATAAGATCTGTATCATACAATTTTTCAAAATCGTTATAATATTCGGAAAGCGGCTCTATTACAGTCCTTTCCGGATCGTCGATAAGCAATATCACGTGAGGAAGTTCAAGCGGCGCGCCTTGTCTTATCTTCATTCTCGGAGGTATCCTTCCCACGACGGTCGCTTCGGACGCACGCACCTGAGAATTGCTTCCGTATGAAAAATCGTATTCCTCAAGATCTATTTTTCCGACTATTCCTTCACGAAGGATCCCGTCGCTCTGTATTCTGCGGATATATATCATAGAGGATCTGTATTCCCTGAAAATATCGTTTTTCAGATATTCGGCCATCGCGTTATGGATCTTTTCTATTCTTTTGTCAACGTCGGCGTCGTTCAGATAAAGTTCGGGTAATATAAGCCTCAGGGAAGAAGGAGAGTCACCTATAAATTCATCTGCCGCCTCCCAGTACTCAGGTTCGCTCGTGAACTGATCACAGGCGATAACGGGCCATTTTCCGAGATCTGTAAAACTGTTCGGCAAAAGGATATCGGCCGGTTGAAACGCTGCTTTTTTCATTTGATTTCTCCTTTGGAAGTATCTGTAAAATTTTTCAGCTGAGTGTAAAGTTGAGAAACAGGCAGTCCTACAACGTTGTAAAAGTCACCGCTTATTTTTTCGGCAAAAAGAGCTCCTTTGCCCTGTATGGCGTAGCCGCCGGCTTTATCATACGGTTCATCTGTCATAATATATTCTTCAATTTCATTGTCATCGATATTTCTGAAAAATACTTCGGTTCTGACCGAAAACGATATTTTTCTTTCATTATTTATTATGGTGCAGCCGGTTATGACCTCGTGAGATCTGCCCGAAAGAGATCTTAAATATTCTCTGCACTGATCTTTATCGGCGGGTTTTCCGAGTATTTTCCCTTGGCAGATCACAACGGTGTCACAGCCTATCACCGTTGAATCTCTGTATTTTTCGGCAACAGCGTGCGCCTTTAGTTCCGAAAGATACCCGGCGGCGTCTTCAGGCATTATATCATCGGGGAGAGATTCCGGGATCTCAGCCGGTACAGCAATAAAATCATCGGTAATAAGTTTCATAAGTTCGCATCTTCGGGGCGATGCGGAAGCAAGTATTATTTTCATTCTGATTTTCCTTAATGATATGGATTTATATAACCGCAAACAAGGATATTATATCATATTTTTATGATAATTGCAACCTGTAACTGAGAATTTATATTCCGGAGCCGTCAAAATCGGGTATATACGCGGAATCGGACGATGTTATGTCCTGGGAATATCCGCTTATATTCAGCTTTCGCGCAAGATCTGTGACGCTGTTATACTCCATTTTTGTGATATGCCTGTCAAGTTCACGGTATTTTCCGATACCGGACTCCGGAGGAGTATACTGGCTCATAATACTCAGAAGATATGTTCCGGGGTCGAGATTATCGCTTATCCATCCGATTATCTTCATAGAATCGTGCCTTTGTCCCGGAAGTACAAGGTGACGAATAAGAGTGCCTTTTATAAGTCCGTCCTCGTCGTTGAATCTGAGATTGCCGGCTTGTCCGGTCATTCTTAATACCGCTTCCGACGCAAAATCGAAATAATCGGGAGCGGAAGAATATCTTCCGGATACATCAGAGGAAAAATATTTTATATCGGGAAGATAAACATCAATATATCCGTCAAGCAAATCTATGGTATCGACTGATTCATACCCTCCTGTGTTGTATATCACGGGAATTTTCAATTTTGGCCGCGCAATGTCAAGGGCGGAAATTATCACAGGCACAAAGTGAGTGGGCGTGACAAGTTCGATGTTATCGGCACCCTTATCCTGTAATTCAAGCATTACATCCGCAAGGCGGGCAACGGTAAGCGGTTTTCCGTAATATTTATTGCTTATGGCGCTGTTCTGGCAGTAAACACAATGCAGATTACAGCCCGAAAAAAATATCGTTCCCGCTCCGTTTTTGTATGATATGCAGGGCTCTTCCCATTTATGCAGACACGCCTTGGCGGCATACATAATGTCGCCCTCGCCGCAAAATCCTTTTACTTTCGTTCTGTCGGCTCCGCATTTTCTCGGACATAAACGGCAATTTTTCAGAAGATTCAAATAATCACATCTCCGATGGCTGAAATATGTAACATATTATCATATCCGGGAGAAAAAGTCAAGACGGACATCGCTGTCTGAACCACTTGATTTATTTTCAAAAATAAATTATAATAGAACATATGTTACAGAGATTCCGATATATGATAAAATGAGGTTGTTATGCTGAAAAAAATAAAGTATTTTCAGGAAGTTGTCCGTCTGAACAGCTTCAGCAAGGCGGCGGATGAATGCTATATTTCACAATCCGCCATATCACAGCAGATCCGGGCGCTTGAGAATGAACTCGGAGTCACGCTTATCAGGAGAGAAAATCGCAGTTTTACGCTGACTCCCGCCGGAAAATATTTCTATAATCAAAGCCTGATACTGACTGAGGAATATGAAAAGATCTGCCGCGAAACCGTAAAAATAGCAAATAAAATAAATTTCAGCCTTAGCGTGGGCTATCTTAGAAATTACGGCGGTACGGAACTTCAGAGAGCTGTTGCCTCATTCACGTCGGAATATCGGGATATTCCCGTCGAAATAAAAACGGGTAACCATGAAGAATTGTTTGAAATGCTGCGGTCGGACTGCGTTGATATAGTCCTGAGCGATCAGCGGAGAGCATTTTCAGATGAATATGTTAATTTTACACTGTCTGAAACAGACTGCCATATCGAAGTGTCTTCAAGAGAGTCTGTCAGTTCGTTTTCTCATATAAATGTCGATGAAATAAAAAATATTCCGTGTATCCTTGTAGCCTCGAAAGATCAGCGGAAGACAGAGGAAAATTTCTATCGTGAAGTTTACGGCATATCGGGAGAATTTATATTTGCCGAAAATATCGATGAAGCGCGGCTCATGGTAATAAGCGGAAAAGGATTTTTACCGGTGGAGGGCGGAAAACCGCCGGATGAACTGAAAAAAACTATTTCATGCCTGCCGTTATACCGGAAAGGCAAGCCGATTCGAAGAAATTACTGCGCATTCTGGAAATCCGACAATTCCGGATATTACATTGAAGAATTTGCCGGATCTCTGAAAAAAGAATTTGAAAAATAAAAATATGATTTTATATGCACAAAAGTATTGATTTTTTTTAAATGCTGTGGTAGAATATCTTTTGTATTATATTATTAAATCAGATAATATAATTGAATGATTTCATAAAGGAGTGTGGGGTAGTTTATGGAAGAACTGAATCTGCTCAGCAAAAGAAAAAAAGGATTTCTTCGTATTGTTTTCAGCAGAACCGGAATTATCTTACTGCTTTGCCTTATTACAGTCGCGATCTTTGTGCTGGTCGAGGGTTTCGCAGCGCACCTTATCAGCGCGATAATCGGCGGCGCGACGATTTTTAATATGGTCGTCATAATTATGCTTATCAACAGTGATATGGACAGTTCCGCAAAACTTACATGGGTACTTATCGTATCGGTGACGTCTGTGATAGGGACGCTGTTTTATCTTTTCACAAAAGATAACTACGGTGAAAGAAAAGCGGCGGAGAGCTGCAAAAGACTTATCAAAGAACACAAAAATGATATCGTTCAGGATGAAGAAACATATTCCGCAATAAAAAAAGAAAGTCCCGAAACGGCCGAACTTGTCTATTATCTTAATAACAGCGGCGCGTTTCCGGCGACGACAGGCAATGAGGTGACTTATTTTCCCCTCGGTGAGGATAAATATGCCGCTCTTATCGACGACCTGCTCAAAGCCGAAAAATTTATCTTCCTTGAGTATTTTATTATCGATGAAGGCAAGATGTGGGGAACTATACTGAAAATACTCGCGGATAAAGCCAAAGACGGGGTGGATGTAAGACTGCTTTATGACGGAACCTGCGCGATCTCGCTGCTTCCGTACAAATACCCGGAGATGATCGAAAAATACGGAATAAAATGCAAGATGTTCTCACCGATCGTACCGTTTATGTCAACTCATTACAATAACCGCGACCATCGGAAAATTCTTGTTGTGGACGGTAAAATAGGGTATACGGGCGGTGTGAATCTCGCCGATGAATATATAAATCAGAAAGTTCGTTTCGGACACTGGAAAGATACCGCAATACGGATCCGCGGAAAAGCAGTCGACACGATGACACTTATGTTCCTGAATATGTGGTCGCTGGATGAGCAAAGCCCCGATTACAGCGGATTTTTCGGTCATTCAGAAACATTCCCGTCTGAAAAAGGATATACTATACCTTATGGGGATCATCCGTTTGATACGGATAAAGTCGGCGAAAAAGTTTATATGAACATATTGAACCGTGCCGATTCATATGTGCACATAATGACACCGTATCTCGTTCCCGATGATACTTTGCTTACGGCTCTTAAATACGCGGCCGAGAGGGGAGTGGATGTAAAGCTGATACTGCCCGGAATACCGGACAAAAAGGCGGTATATGCCCTTTCAAAATCATATTTCAGGACACTGCTTGATTCGGGAGTTGAGATCTATCTGTATACTCCGGGATTTGTTCACGCAAAAGAATTTATCTCAGATGACATAAAAGCCGTTGTGGGAACGATAAATCTTGACTATCGCAGTCTTTACCATCATTTTGAATGCGGAGTGTATATGTATGATGTGAAATGCATAAGTGATATTGAGAATGATTTTCAGGATACACTTTCAAAATGCGCGAGAGTCAGCTACGAGAGCATAAAAAGCGAGAAATTTTTTGTAAAGTTCACAGGGTGGCTGCTAAGGCTGATCGCTCCGTTGCTGTAGAGAAAAACAAAAGGGAGACAAATGCTGTCTCCCTTTTTATTTTTTCTTCTTTTTGTTATTATTTTCAATTTTCGGTACGGCGTATTTCGATTTGACCGATTTTGTTTCATTTTTATAGCATATGAATGAATATATGCATATGAGGACATACAAGGCGCACAATACCGTTGAGATAAGAAGAGCTTTGTTGAACCATTCTGATCTGGGAAATCTCCCGGCGGCGTAAAGATTGTATTTGGAGAGCGATCTTTTGACATCGGATACTGCGACAAGTTCGACTGTTCCGAGTTCCTCGCCGGAATAAGTGAGCTTAAGCTCACCGAGCCGGTCTCCTTTCTTTATCGGTGCCTGAAATGATTCTTTGTCAAGTTTTATGTTTTCGCCGTCGCTTTTGATGAGCGATGTGTCAACATCGTCATACCAGAGCATTGAAAATTCTTCTTTCGGTCTTGCGAGAACATAATCGTTTCCCTCCGCAAGAGTAACACCTACTTCGCCTTTTTCGGCTGAAGCCGAGAGAATGACCTGATAAGAAAAATGCTCAAATGCCCAGTCAAGGATCGTTCCGGCATCTTCAAGATGATAAAATCTGTTGTTTCCCTCTGCGTCTTTCAGAGGTGATTTTAATAAAATAACAAGGTAATTGTTACCGTCTTTTCCCGCAAGAGTGACAAGATTTCTGCCGGCGGCGGAAAGATTTGCCGTTTTTATACCTTTTGTTCCCGGATAATAATATTCTTTGCTTTCCGGATCCATCATCAGGTTTGAATTTGTCCATATCCATTCGGAGGGATCTTTATGATTCTGGAAGTTGGGTATTGACGGATTATATTTGTCACAAGTCGCGATACTCTCAAAAAGCGGCACTTCAAGGGCATACATCGTTATTTTCGCCATATCGCGTGCGGTCGTGTACTGATTAAGATCGTATATTCCCGTGGGATTTGTGAAATTCGTTGACTCACAGCCTATTTCCTTGGCCTTTTCGTTCATTTTACTTACAAAAGCGCCGATATCTCCGCCGCCGAAATAATCGGCAAGGACCTGTGCGGCTTCGACCGACGAAGTAAGCATCATCGCGTGAAGAAGGTCATTGACCGTAAGCACATCTCCGTTTTCAATCTCGGCATATCTCAGGTCTTCCGGATACTCGGTCGCGGCAAGACTTTCGAAAACGGAATTTCTGACTGTTATTTCCTCATCCGGATTTTCGCAATTTTCCAGACACACAATGGCAGCCATTATATTGACAAGAGCGCCGGGCATTTGCTGTATATCGGCGTTTTTCTCGTGAATGACCATATCACAGTCAATATTTATGACAATGGCGGATTCGCTCTGAATCGTCGTTTTCAGAGGAAAATTCAGAGCTCCGGCCGGTATGCAGCTTATAAACGGTATCAGCAGCAAAACAGCTGAAACGGCCGCAATTATTTTTTTCATACTGTCTCCTTATTTAATATCATTAAAGAGTGGTATACAGATTTGTTTCCCAGGCGGGGATATATAACTGATGCCTTATATAGAGCTTATAATCCGGATTAAGCTTTTTTATGAGCAGGGGAAGCTCAAATATATCCTGATTTCTGTGGTAAAGCGACACCATCATCCGCGGAGAAAAATGTGAGATGGTATACGCCGCTCCCCATATTGCCTCACGTTCATAGCCCTCTACGTCCATTTTTATGAGGGTTGCCGCCTTTCCCGACAGAACTGTATCGACAGACAGGCATTTGACTGTCATCTCGGAATCCGCCGATATCGATGACTGCCGTCCCGCTCTGGAGGCGAAGGGCAATTCCGTTTCCTTGCACCATGCCGCCGAATTATAAGCATATATATGTCTCATTCCGCTGACGAATTTACTTAATTTCTTAAAATTTTTTCTGTCCGGCTCCAAAGCATAGATCGATGAGTAGCTTCCGTGAGTAAATTCCATAAGCTCGCGTATCGTATCGCCGTTATATGCTCCGAGATCCACATAAACTTCATTCATTCCGGGTTTTATGATCTTCTTGTAAATTTCGGATTTCGGTGTCGTTACAGACGATAAATACTCTATTTTACCGCTGATCTTGAAGTTTATGATATTTGCGTACACTTTTCTCGAAAAATCGTCGGCAAGCAGATCATAAACTTCCTCGATCTCCTGTGAGTGTTCTTCGCAATATTCATACGTAAACAGACCGGTTCCGGCAACAGGAACGTCAGGTACATAAAGAGTGTGCCGGGAGGCAATATCGTTGATCTTGTCCACGATCTCCTGATATCCCGCCGCGAACGCAAGCACTACGACAAAATCATCGACAGCTTCTTCAATCTCAGAAAGCCTATGCACATGATATCCTTCAAATGAATGACCTCTCACGAAATCATCACTCGCGAATATACCGGAAAGAGTGATGCTTTTTTGTTTGAAAACATTCATTATCTTCATTGCGCCGTCGCCCATACCATATATGAAAATAGGTCTTTGCTCGTTTTTAAGCCGTTCCCAGCAGGAAATTTTTTCCGTAATAAATGAAAGCATAAAATCACCGTTTATAATCAGTCAATAGCATCATAGTCATCTCTGTCATTATCGAGATCCATGAGATCCCTGCCTCTTATACCGTATTTATCCCTCATTGAGTTCAGATATTTATCAATGAGTTCGGAAACTTTTCTCGGATCCTTTATGCAATGGATCTCTTTTGAGGGAGTATCCGTATCCTTGCTGTAAATAAGTATACTTCCGCAATTTACCAAACGCTGCCAGAAGGGGAACTTGACTTTTTTATCGGTTATCTTGTAAAGATCAAGTTCGTCTTCGTCAACATTGAGAAATCCGGTCCGCGTGATAAACTTGGTTTCCGTGAGATAATATCTTGTGAATGAGATCGGCAATCCGAAAAGAGTTCTTTTTTTATCTGTCCACACATAATCAAAAGCATCTTTTTTCATTTTCTTTTCCTCCATCAGTTTTTAAGTAAAGAGAACAATGATGATCATCTTTATTTTAACATATAAAACAATGATAGTCAACAGTATAAAACAATTATATTTTATAACTATTTATCTTTATTATCACTTTTAACTTTCGCAAGCGGATTGCTTTCAACGGCATTTCTAACAATATCATTATTCAGGTGAGTATATATCTCGGTCGTGGATACGGATTCATGACCGAGAAGCTCTTTGAGAACAAGGACATCGGCGTCACCGTACTGATACATCAGAGTTGCCGCGGTGTGTCTTAATTTATGCGTGGTAATGCCTTTGCCGTCAAGTCCGGCCTTGGTCAGCGTTTCTTCGACTATCTGCTGGACACGGCGTTTGGAGATCCTTTTATTCTGATTGCTAAGAAACAGTGCCTTCTCGTCTTTGGCTTTGGGGTTGGCATTTCTTATCTCAAGATAATTGTCAAGAGCGTCGATACAAGCTTCATTAAGATAAAGCATTCTTTCTTTATTGCCTTTGCCTTTTACTATAAGGGTGTTATCGGTGAAATTCAGATCATCCGTATTTATGCCCACAAGTTCGCTCAGACGCATTCCGCAATTAAGAAACAACGTCAGAATACAGTAGTCGCGTTTTGAAGCCGTAGAATCAGAAACTTTGAGGAGTTTCATACTTTCGTCAAGAGACAGAAACTTCGGAAGCGCCTTTTTCGGAGTCGGTATCTCAAGATCCTTTGAGGGATCGTCATCGATAAGCCCTGTATGCGAGGCGTATCTGAAAAAACTGCGGATAGCCGAAATTTTTCTGTATCTTGATTTATCCGCGTTGTTTCTTTCATCGGCCGTGTAAAAAATAAAATCATAAATATCCGAAATTGTAATTTTTTTAATGTCTTCGACAGTCATTCCCGAAATGTCGGTCTCGGCGATCTCGGTATCGGTATCGTGAAACTTGGCGTAAATGTATTTAAGAAAAAGTCTTATATCAAAATAGTATTCCTGAATAGTCCTTTCGGAAAGATTCTGTATAAGCTTTATATGCATGATATATTCGTTCAGAAATTCCGGATTTTCGCTTTTATTATAGCTTTTCGCCATATGTGTCCGCCTTCTTTCTTTTTTCTCTCAAAGTTGCACCAAACTTCTCTTTGGTGCAACTTTATATATCTTACTCATCAAAAACGTATTTTCATTTAAGTTCAACTATTGTCACGCCGTCTTCTCCTTCCCCGAAGACCCCGAGCCGGAAACTTTTTACCGACGGGTGCGTTCTCAATCTGTCATGAACGGCTTTCCGCAGTATTCCGGTTCCTTTTCCGTGAATAACGGTTATCAGTGAAATGTTCGACATCACGGCATCGTCTATAAACTCATCAAGCCGGTAAATTCCGTCATCCGCGGAACATCCTCGTATATCAAGTTCCATCTTGCCTCGGCGTTCGGCACTGACTCCGATCTTTCCGGTTTTTTTCTGCGGCTGCGTTTTCTTTTCGGGT
The DNA here is from genome assembly GCA_964414745.1 of uncultured Alistipes sp. GTDB lineage: Bacteria > Bacillota > Clostridia > Oscillospirales > Ruminococcaceae > Ruminococcus. Next base: position 32,458 of record CAYPXB010000007.1, read on the forward strand.
TTTTTACTGTTTTCAATAAGGCGTATTTTCTTTATATCTATTTTCGTTCTCATTACGCCGATCTGGACATATACGTAATCATTGCCTTCCGGTTCGCCCGATACTATACCTTTTTTGTCAAGACCGGTAATATAAACGTTGTCGCCTTTTCTTAATTTTCGCGGCAGGACATAATCGGTATCGGAATCATATTCTGAGACCGGGTCTGAGATATCATACATTTTGTTAAAACTTTTTTTGCTTTCAGATTTTATCGAGGCAAGTTCTTCACCGAACCCGGCTTTGTCTTTTTCCTTTTTCAGTTTTTCAAGTTCGTCCAATAATCTGTTAGACTCCGCTTTTGTCGATTCTATGATACTGTTGGCTCTTATTCTCGCTTTTTCAAGCTCACTTTTTTCCGATGATCTTATCTTATTCAGGAGCTCTTCTGATTCTTCTTTATTCTTTTCGGTTTCCTGTTTAAGTTTTGTTACTTCTTCTTTCCGGCGTTCAAGATCGAGTCTCTCGGCTTCAAGTTTTCCTATAACATCCTCAAGCTCCGTATTGGCGTTGTCGATCATTGATTTAGCGTCGTTTATTATATCTTCGGGCATACCGAGATTTTCGGATATTTCAAACGCGTTTGATTTTCCCGGCGATCCGACGATCAGCCTGTATGTCGGACGCATATTTATAATATCAAATTCGCATGAGGCGTTTTCAATATTCGGATTGTTTATCGCGAAAACTTTCGGTTCCTGATAATGTGTCGTGACCATGATCTTGGATCCCGACGCCATAAGCCTTTTTATTACAGCGACACAAAGCGCCGCTCCTTCAACGGGATCCGTTCCCGATCCGAGTTCGTCAAGCAGTATAAGAGATCTTTCATCCGCCCTGCCGATTATTTCAATGACCTTATTCGTATGTGAAGAAAATGTTGACAGATTCTGCTCGATACTCTGGCTGTCGCCTATATCTGCAAGTATATTGCCAAAGACCGAAATACGACTTCCGTCCGCCACCGGTATGAGCAGTCCGCACATTGTCATCAGACACAAAAGACCCGTTGTTTTCAGTGTTACCGTCTTTCCGCCTGTGTTCGGCCCGGTGATGACAAGCGCATTGTAATCTTTTCCTAATTTAATATCGACCGGGACCGCCTTTTTCATATCAAGGAGCGGGTGTCGCGCCTTTTTCAGTTCTATAATGCCATCGTCGGTAATTTCCGGCATTGTGCAGCTGAGCTTTGCGGCAAGTCCGGCTTTTGAGAAATACAGATTCAGCAAAGCGCAAAGTCTGAAATTTTCGCAAAGATCATGCGCGTACTGTCCGCATTCAGCGCAAAGTCCGGCGATTATTCTCTCGATCTCCTCCTGCTCTTTGCTTTCAAGCAGCCGTATTTCGTTATTTGCCTCAACAGCGGATATCGGTTCTATAAAAATCGTCTGTCCGCTTGATGATGTATCGTGCACAAGTCCCCGGATCTGATTTCTGCATTCGGACTTTACCGGGAGGACGTATCTTCCGTCACGGATGGTTATATTGCTCTCCTGAAGGCATTTCTGAACCGATGTATTCTTTACCATTTTATCAAGAGACTCGCGAAGTTTTATTCCCGCGCGGTATTTTTTCCGCCTTATGGAAGCAAGCTCCGGACTAGCGGAATCTGATATCTCCTCTTCGGGAGTTATGGAATTTTCAAGTTTTTTAAGAAGATAGTCATTGGGAATAAGCGAAGAAAAATAATAACCGAGTATGGTATCTGTGTTTTCACACTTTGCAAACCAGACTGAAAGCTCTTTTACCTGTCTTAACATACCGGCAATATCAAGCAGTTCGCGCAGTGATATCAAAGCTCCCGATCTTGCCCTTGTGACAGAGCCGCATATGTTTCTGAAGTTCATAAACGGCGGTGTACCGAATCTTACCGATAAGTCATAAGCCTCTTTAGCGATCAGATTTTCTTCTCTTATCTTGTCCGGATCGTAATAAGGCCTTATTTCAAGAGCCATTCTCCGCGTTTCGTCATTCGATGTAAGGTCGGCAAGCATCTGTAAGATCTTGTCAAGTTCAAGCGTTTTTAAGTATTTATCCATTATTTCTCCCGCTGATTTATATCTGAAAATTGACCTGATGGTAAAAATCAAGTGTTCTGAAATTTCTGTCAAGCTGAGTGACAATATATTTTTCAGTCAGAACTGACAATAATTCCCCGGCGGTCTCCGACATTCTGAAATTAAAAAGCCTGTCAAAATCGGAAAGCACGATATGTCTTACCGCATTGAGCACAGGCAGGGTTATTCTGATATAATTGCTTTCGTTATTGCTCCTAAAACAATCTCCGCACAGAAAAAAGCCATCATCGATAAAGAAAAAAACCTCGGACGGTTCGTATTTTCCGCAATCCTTACAGCCGACAACATCCGGCATAAAACCGATCTCGGAAACATAGCGCATTTCAAAGATCGACTTTATAAGCTTTTCGCTTCTCAGGTCTTTTTCGATAAAATAAAGAGAATTGAGCATCAATCTCAGAATATCGGAATTCCGGTATTCATCTGTTACGCTGCTCCTCAGAACTTCGGAAAAATATGAAGCCAGAGATATTTTGCTGAGTGAATTTCTGAGATCGTAAAAAATATGTATCGGTTCCGCGCTGTTAAGATAAAAGCGCCCGGCGCGCTCATCAATACAGAAATCCGAATAGGCAAAAAGCTGGGTAGATGAGCCGGACTTACCCGTTATCTTTTTCGATCCCTTCACGGAAATCTCCAGAATGCCCCTGTCTTTCGATAAAATATCGATAAATTTATCCTGTTCCCCGAACGATCTCTCTCTGAGTACTATTCCTTCTGTCGTTATCATATAACATTCCAATCAGTTTGCGGAAAGTCCGAAATTCCTGATCAATCCTTCACGGTTTCGCCAGTCTTCCTTAACCTTTACCCAGCATTTCAGATTCACTTTGATACAGAAAAAATCTTCAAGCTCCATGCGCGCCTCCGTTGACGCTTTTTTCAGCATAGATCCGTTTTTCCCGATAATTATTCCTTTATGTGATTCTTTCTCACAGTATATCACAGCCGAAATATCAAGTATATCCTTGTCGCTACGCTCCTTCATTTCTTCAACACCGACAGCTATGCCGTGCGGCACTTCATCATTCAGGAGCATGAGAAGTTTTTCTCTTATTATCTCCGAAACTATAACTTTTTCCGGCTGATCGGTTATCATATCGTCGGGGAAAAAATGCGGGGATTCCTTCGACAATTTTATGATCTCTTCCGTTACTATATCAATACCGTTGTTTTCACGCACGCTTACAGGAATAACCGCCTGAAACTCCGCAACTGACGATATTGAGGCAATTACCGGAGCAAGTGCTCTCTTGTCTTTCAGAAGGTCGATCTTGTTCAGTACGAGAATTACCGGTATCTCCGAGCTGTTGAGATCTTTCAGCATATCGGTCTCCTGCTGATTTATCTCTTTCGTACAGTCAGCCATAAACAAAACGGCATCGATTCCGCTTATTGATCCCTTTACCGTGTTGAGCATATGTTCGCTCAGTTTATTTCTCGGTTTGTGAAGACCCGGAGTGTCAAAGAACACAAGCTGTACGTCATCAATATTCTTAATTCCCGTGATACGTGTCCGGGTAGTCTGAGGCTTGCTGCTGACGGAGGCTATCCTCTCCCCTACCATAAGATTCAGAAAAGAGGATTTGCCTGCGTTTGTCCTTCCCGCGATAGTAATAAATGCCGTACGTGACATTAAGTATTTTCCTCCGTTACATACGTTTCATCCCTTGAGATACCGAGTTTTTCGAGAACGGATTCTTCCTTCTCGCGCATTATCCTCTGGTCAAGCTGGCTTGCCTCATGATCGTATCCCAGCAAATGAAGCATGGAATGGACTGTGAGGAAACCTATTTCTCTTTCAAGTGAATGACCGAAGTTTGCCGCCTGTTTGACGGCAGTTTCAAGGGATATAACGATATCCCCGAGCAGTATCGCTCCCGTTTCACGGTTTATTTCCACTTCCCCGTCGTTTCCGGTAAGAGGAAATGACAAAACATCCGTGACACTGTCTTTCTGACGATACAGCTTGTTTAAAGTCCTGATCTCGGTATTGCTTACGAAAGAAACGCTTACTTCGGCATCCTTATCAAAATTTTCAGTCGTTAAAACTGCCTGACAGCATCTTCTTATGAGAAGCCTAATCCCGACGGGGACTTTTACTTCTGTCTGATTATTCTTTACATATACTTTTAGTTTAGCCATGGCTTATTTATTTCCCTTCACTGTATTTCTCATATGCTTTTATTATTTCCTGCACGAGCCTGTGCCGTACCACATCTTTTTCACTGAACCTGTGTATGGCAATATCTTCAATTCCCCTCAGGATACGTATCGCCTCAACAAGCCCGGATCTCTTTGTATCAGGCAGATCGATCTGCGTAATATCCCCCGTTATGACCATCCTGCTGTCATTTCCGAGACGTGTCAGAAACATCTTTATCTGTTCCGATGTCGTATTCTGAGCTTCGTCAAGTATTATAAAAGCGTCATCAAGCGTCCTTCCCCTCATATACGCCAGCGGAGCGACTTCTATTACGCCGCTTTCCATATATTTGCCGAAGTTTTCCACGCCGAACATATCAAACAGCGCATCATACAGCGGCCTCAGATAAGGATCTACCTTGTCCTGAAGATCTCCGGGTAAAAAACCGAGCTTCTCGCCGGCTTCCACTGCGGGACGGGTAAGGATTATTTTCTTCACTCTGCGGTCACGCAGCGCCCTGACAGCCATCGCAACGGCAAGATATGTCTTTCCTGTTCCGGCGGGACCTATGCCGAGAACGATCGTATTGTCTTTTATCGCGTCGATATATCGTTTCTGTCCTACTGTCCTCGCTCTTACTATCTTCCCCGAACAGGTAACGCATATTCCGTCGTTGCTCAGTTCGCGAAGCTGCTGCTCCGCTCCGTCTGAAACCATTGAAGTCACATATCTTACGGTCTGTGGGTTTATCTGTCTGCCGCCCGCTCTGAGGGAAGTTATCGCTTCTATAGCTTTCAGTGCTTTGTCAACATTGTCTTCATCGCCGATGATTTTGATATTTCCGCCACGGTTGATTATATCGACACTGTATTGTTCTTTTATATGGTCTATGTTTTCATCAAGATTACCAAACAATCCGTAAAGTTGATCGGGATCAGCCACGGAAAAGGTTTTTTCCGACATCAGTCAAAACTCCATTCCGGCAGTGTGAGATCACTGCCCTACCGTCTGAAAAAAGATATAAAACAATCATTCACTCCGGAAAAGCGCCTCTTTTTGCAAGGACGGCATTTGTATACGATTCATTTCCGGTGACTTCTTTCACAACCGTTACATCGGGAGGAAAAAATATCTCCTGCTCCGGGTCCGCAAGTTCTATTTCCAGAATAGCTAGTTCTTCCGAAAATGGATAAGTATCCAGCTCAAATATCTGATTTTTATATTCAAAACAGTATCTTATCTTTTCAACGGGAACGCTGTCTGTACGCTGCTGTTTAAGAAGATCCCGGTATTCTTCCGGGGTGATCTCATATTCCAGTTCTTCACGGGTTATATCCGAAATAAGGACTTTTTCGGTATAAACATACGTCAGTTCAGTGCCGTCGGTTATTATCTTCCTTACTCTTCTCTGCTGTCCTTTTTTACCGTTCCCGAGGTAGGTCTGACATATATCCATTGTTTTTACGATCTTTAATTCAGAAAGGTCAGGGTATCTCACAAGAAACTTTCTCTCGATCTCATATTTACTTTCCATAAATATTCTCTCCGAAATGTTTGTATCCACAGAAAATACGATTTTATAACATTACTTTTACATTATAACCCTTTTTTTGAATATTGTCAACAAAAATATTTAAAATAAAATACGTTTTTTGCTTATTTTTTGGTAGGACAATCTGTATAGCCATATATCGTCACATTTTTAATCAAAACTGTTACCGCGGGTCATCGTTACAGCAACTTAAACCGTTCATTGAGAAAAATTTATTATAACATCAAATAAATTTTAAACATTATGCCCTATAAGACACGTCGATTTTTGTGCATAATAACCATTTATCAAAAATACACATTATTTTTTTTGTAATCACTTGAAAAAAATCCGATTCTGAGTTATAATAGAATTAAATTAAATTTAGGAGGTAGTTTTCCCATGTCAGTTAAAGTTGCAATTAATGGTTTTGGCCGCATCGGTCGTCTTGCATTCAGGCAGATGTTCGGTGCAGAGGGTTATGAGGTCGTAGCTATAAACGATCTTACAAAGCCCTCGATGCTTGCCCATCTTCTCAAGTATGATACCGCTCAGGGCGGTTACTGCGGAAAGATCGGCGAGAGTCTTCATTCTGTAGAGGCAGATGATGAAGCCGGAACTATCACTGTTGACGGCAAGACACTTACTATTTACGCTATCAAAGATGCCGCTGAGCTTCCCTGGGGTGAACTCGGTGTAGATGTCGTGCTTGAGTGCACAGGTTTCTACTGCTCAAAATCAAAGAGCCAGGCTCACATTGACGCAGGCGCAAAGAAAGTCGTTATTTCGGCTCCTGCAGGAAGCGATCTTAAGACGATCGTGTACAGCGTAAACGAAAAAACTCTTACACCCGATGATGTTATTATCTCTGCTGCTTCATGCACCACGAACTGTCTTGCTCCGATGGCTAAAGCTCTTAATGATTTCGCTCCCATACAGAGCGGTATCATGAGCACCATTCACGCCTATACCGGCGACCAGATGATCCTTGACGGTCCCCACAGAAAGGGCGACCTGAGAAGAGCAAGAGCCGGCGCCGCCAATATCGTTCCCAACTCAACGGGCGCAGCAAAAGCGATCGGTCTTGTTATCCCCGAACTTAACGGTAAGCTTATCGGTTCGGCTCAGAGAGTTCCTGTTCCGACAGGCTCCACTACGTTGCTGACAGCTGTCGTTAAGGGCAACAATATCACAAAAGAAGGCATCAACGCCGCTATGAAGGCTGCTTCGTCAGAGTCATTCGGCTACAATGAAGATCCCATTGTTTCATCTGATGTTATCGGTATGAGATTCGGTTCACTCTTTGACGCTACTCAGACAATGGTCGCAAATATTGCCGACGATCTCTATGAAGTTCAGGTAGTTTCATGGTATGACAACGAAAATTCGTACACATCGCAGATGGTAAGAACGATCAAGTATTTTGCTGAACTCGCGTAAGTCTGTAAGATTTTATACGGCTTCGGAAAATTCAGAAATCAGAAAGGCGGCTTATTCAGAAGCCGCCTTTTATTTATCTTATTTTGTTCCGAATATCCTGTCGCCCGCGTCGCCTACACCGGGGATTATATATTTGTCCTCGTTGAGTCCTTTGTCAAGGACCCCGGCATATATTTCAACATCCGGGTATCTTGTGTGGACATTCTCCACTCCTTCGGGAGAACAGAGGATACACATAAATTTAATGTTCACAACTCCGAGATTTTTCATTTCTTCTATCGCGGTACAGGCGGAATTTCCGGTGGCAAGCATCGGGTCAACTATGATCACGTCCCGTTCGGCTATGTCATCGGGCATTTTTACATAATATTTCACGGATTCCTTAGTCTCGGGATCACGGTAAATGCCTATGTGCCCTATTTTTGCGGCAGGTACCAGAGCAGTGACTCCTTCGATCATTCCCAGTCCGGCCCGCAAAACAGGAACAAATGCAAGTTTTCTTCCGGAGATGACTTTTGTTTTCGCGACTGCCAGAGGTGTTTCAAGTTCTATCTCTTTCAGAGGAAGATCACGTGTCGCTTCATAGCAGATAAGCATAGCCGTTTCCGAGACAAGTTCCCTGAACTCTTTCACGCCTGTATTTTTGTCACGCATAAGCGATATCTTGTGCTGAACCAGCGGATGGTCGATAAGATGTAATCCTTCCATTTTTGTGTATTCTCCTTATATTTAATTATTGTCTTCAATATCTTTTATAAGATCAAGTCTTCTCTCGTGACGGCCGCCCTCGTAATCGGCAGAAAGAAATGCGTCGGCTATTTCTGCGGCAAGTCCCGATCCGATCACCCTTGCGCCAAGGCAAAGTATATTTGCGTTATTATGCATCCTTGAAAATTTTGCGGAGTATGTTTCCGAACATAATGCCGCCCGGATTCCTTTGAATTTATTTGCCGCAATTGACATTCCAATTCCCGTTCCGCAGATAAGAATACCGAGATCACATTCCCCGGAAAGTATTTTCTTACAGACAACTGACGCTATTTCGGGATAATCACACGGGCTTCCGTCCCCCCCGCAATCCGTAAGAATAAATCCTTTATCGTGAAGTATATCTATAAGTTTACTTTTCATTTCAAAGCCGGCATGATCACTGCCGATTGCAATATTATACATTTAGTAGGCCTCCTCCGGCTGCCGGGATGATTTATCGGTTTCTTCTTTTTCTTCCAGATCCTTCTCGGCTTTTACTTTCTGAAGATACGAAATATTCAGTTCATCCGGTGAAATAAGTCTTTTTGAAATTGCGGCAAGGCAAACACCCGCGGCATTCTGAACTCTTGTATGGGGCGGCGCGATTATCAACCGTTCGGACTGATATTCTGTGAAAAAATCCTCCGCCGCATCTCCGCATAAAAGGGCTGTTTCACCGTTGAAAGCGAGTATTTCGGCAAGTTCATCTTTACCGATGACTTTTTCCTCAATGATCTGTTTCGGAAAATATCCGTCGCTTTTATACATACAGGCATAAACAAGATCTTTCCGTGCTTTCATCATAGTACATATCGTGCCCTGAAAAGTTATATTATTCCACGCAAGTGATTCCAACGTGGAAATTCCGCAGCATTTACGGTCCAAAGCATAACACATTGCCTTAACGGCGGCAACTCCCACCCTCAGACCCGTGTATGAACCGGGACCGTTTGCTACGGCAATCGCGTCTATCGCATTTATATTTATGCCGCTCTGTTCCATAATATCCTTACAAAGAGGCATTATTACCTGGGAATGGGTCTTTTGCGTGTATAGATCCTTGCGTGCCGTAAAAATTTCCGATTCTGTGTCAAAGATCGCAGCCGAGGCGTTTTTCCCCGATGTGTCAATCCCCAAGAAAATCAAATCGTCCACCATCCTCTGTCCGGATTTCACGTTTCGTTTCATCCAGTATCTTTATTGTTATGGTAATTGTATTATCCGGCAGATAATCCGAAATATTCTCCGACCATTCGATAACAGTCACCGAATTTTCAAGAGGATAATCAAAAAATCCGGTTGATTCAAGGGATTCTTCATCGGTGATCCTGTACATATCAAAGTGATAAAGCGTAGTGCCGTTATTTTTATATTCATTCACTATGGAGAAAGTCGGTGAAAATACAACATTTGCCGAAAATCCGAGACCTTCCGCAATTCCGGCGGTAAAAGCGGTCTTGCCCGCTCCGAGACCTCCCCTGAAAGCGATAATGTCACCTTTTCTTAGGCGTTTTCCGATCTTTTTTCCGAGTTCAACCGTATCTTTACGGGAAGTTGTAATTATTCTATGCATTTCTTATTTCAGAACAGGCCGGAAATATTGCCGTTTTTATCACAGTCGATATTCAGTGCGGCGGGTCTTTTCGGCAGACCGGGCATTGTCATAATATCACCTGTGTAGACGACAACAAAACCTGCTCCCGAGGAAAGTCTTGCGTCACGCACTGTAATGCGGAAATTTCTGGGTCTTCCGAGAAGAGCGGGATTGTCGGAGAGGGAATACTGCGTTTTTGCGATACAAACGGGAAGATCGCGAAATCCTATCGATTCTATCTCTTTTATCGCCTTTTCTGCCTGAGGCGTATAGATAACTCCGTCGGCGCGATATATCTCAGTCGCTATCTTTTCTATCTTTTCCCTGACAGACTCTTCATCATCGTAAAGCATTCTGAATCCGACGGAATTATCCGCGCATAATTCAATAGTTTCGCAGACTTTTTCCGCAAGATCGATACCGCCTTCACCGCCTTTTTCGAAAACTTCGCACAAAGACACTTCAACACCCATATCATTGCAGAATTTTTCCACAAATCTGAGTTCTTCGTCTGTATCCGTATTAAACCTGTTAATGGCGACGACGACCGGAACATGATATTTGTGCATATTCTCGATATGTGTCTGCAGATTCGCTATTCCTTTCTCAAGCGCCCACATATTTTCTTTCGCAAGATCGTCTTTGTGAACTCCTCCGTTATATTTTATCGCTTTGACAGTCGCGACAAGCACGACACATGACGGTGTGATACCGCCGTAACGGCATTTGATGTCAAAAAATTTCTCCGCACCGAGATCTGAGCCGAATCCGGCTTCGGTTATACAGTAATCACCGAGTTTAAGCGCAAGTTTTGTTGCCCTGACAGAATTGCATCCGTGGGCGATGTTTGCAAAAGGTCCGCCATGGATAAATACGGGATTGTTTTCAAGAGTCTGTACAAGATTAGGCTTTATTGCGTCTTTCAGCAATGCCGTCACAGCGCCGCAGACTCCGAGCTCTTTCGCAAAAACAGGTTCTCCTTTGGTATTATACGCAATAAGAATATTTCCGATACGCTCTTTTAAATCTTTCAGATCGGTCGACAGGCAAAGTATCGCCATTATCTCCGAAGCGACAGTAATATTGAAACCGTCTTCTCTGGGAATACCGTTTGCTTTTCCCCCCAAGCCGATAACTATATTTCTGAGAGCGCGGTCATTCATATCAAGACATCTTTTTATCATGATGCGTCTCTGATCGATCATCAGTTCATTTCCCTGCTGAATATGATTGTCTATCATCGCGCATATAAGATTGTTCGCGGAAGTGATGGCGTGCATATCACCGGTAAAATGAAGATTTATATCCTCCATCGGAACTACCTGGGCGTAACCTCCGCCCGCAGCTCCGCCCTTTATTCCGAACACCGGACCGAGTGACGGCTCGCGCAGGGCAAGGACAGCCTTTTTTCCGATCCTTCCCATAGCTTCTTCAAGTCCGACGCTTACGGTGGTTTTCCCCTCCCCCGCGGGCGTGGGATTTACGGCGGTCACAAGAATGAGCTTTCCGTCATTTTTAAACGCAAGCTTTGAGTAGAGATCTTCCGAGATCTTGGCCTTATAGTGACCGTAAGGTTCAAGATCGTTTTCATCGATTCCGAGTCCGGCGGCGATGTCATAGATCTTTTTCATTTTTGCATTCTGTGCTATTTCAATATCTGACAGCATAGGGAGATCCTCCGATCATAAAAAGATAAAAATATAACAAAAAACATTTCGGCACTCACATGGTATTATAACATAAACTTCGGAATAATGCAATATTTTCTGATATTAAATAATCGGAATGTTTCCGAGCATGGACAATATATTTTCGGCTTCCGTACATTTTATGTCTCTCACAAAATGCCTTTTTGACACTTCACCGTTAAAATAGAATCCGATCGTACATCTTTTCGATAATCTCTGAAAAGGAGATTGACGGATACTTATCTTTACAAGTCTGTAGCGCTCGCTGACAATTGTGTGGAAAGAAAAAAATGATGAATATTTCACGATTATCTTATCATCGGGCAGGTACACACCGCTTGTGAACAAAGCTGCGATCTTTACGAGCAGGAGCCAGCCGGTCGGGATCTCCGCCATTATGAGCGTAAATTTGACGAGTTCCGATGTCTGCGGGAAAAGTGCGGGAATAAAGCAGACCGACAATAATATTGCCACAAATAAGATAAGAGGAGCCCACGTGTAATGAAAAAAGCTTAAAACCGTCGGCTTAAACGCGTTCTCGGTCATATCGAACAGACCGAAAAGCATTTTTTTGTCATTTTTTTTCTGTTTCCTTACCGGTATGAGTACAGGAAGATGTTTGTTACCGGAACCATATCCCGCACAATTGATATTGACAGTTACGATCCTGAAAAATTTCATTATCAGGCTCTGTCTGAGATCCGTATAATTGACGAACGAGGCGTTGATACTAAAAACTCTTCTTGTGAAAATTCCGCAGCTTATCCTTAATCTGGAATGATCGGCTTCGACTTTGAATCCGTAATAGCGCAGAATATTGAAAACAAACGAAAGAACCCATGCCGCGATAAAGAACGCACCGATACCTATGACAGCCGAGGGTATTTTGAGAAGGTTCATGCTCTGAAGTTTGAGCGTTTCTTCCGTGATACGTTCAATGGAGAGGTTCAGTATATCCCTTGCGATGCTGCCTCCTTTTATAAACAGCGTGGCGATATATACAAGCCCTGTAAATCCGCTTGAAAAAAAGGCGGAAAGCAGCACGATCGTGAGCATGGACGGTTTGTGCCGCTGAACTTCATTTTCTTTAAGGCGGGGAATTTTTTTCCTTATCTGATTGCACACTTTTCTCGATACGAGAAGTTTCATATCGGATGATCTGAAGATACCGGCACACGTATCGCAGTAGATGCGTATACAGCCCAATGGGCGCAGAAATATCGGCAATTCCGTGGAGAATGAGCTTATGTTCTCAAACGGGATTATCCTGTTTATCTTAAGGATTATTCCCTCGCTGTGTATTATCGCGTCATCTCTGATTATCACACGTGACGAAAGCCATTGCGCAAGACCGAAAAGTATGATCACACACACTACTACAAAGTCAAACCACGCGCCTCTGAACCAGACATAAAGTTTGTCAAAATCAAGTGTCGCGGCGTAAATTCCTCTTATCAGCGGAAAAACAAGGAGCCATATGTATTTTGCGGAATATCTCAGGATCCTGAGAGGATGTTCACGATACATCGCTCTCACCTCCCTGTCCGGATATACCCGCTTTTTCCAGGATATATTCCGCATCTTCCCTTTTGAGAAAATACAGCACCATATTTCCGCCGTAAACATAGAAAATAATAAAATTCGAACCTATCAGAGATGAAAAAGGAAGTTTCGCGAATGTACAGTACTGTACGGCGGTAAATTTTATCGAGTGAGTCGTTCTCATGAAAACACCGCTTGTCTTCCTTATTTCCGTTTCATACACGGTATATTCCGTATATCTGAAATACATCGGTATATAGACAAAAATAAGCAGCACGGCAGCAAGTGAAAACAAAATAACGGCAAAGACCTTCAGAGCCGTGTAAGGGATTATCAGCACAGACAGAAATATAAGAACAGCGGCCGCCAGAAAAACGAGTATTCCGAGAAAAAATATATTCTTCCTGTCGGGAATTATTTTTTTCAGAAAGATCCCCCCTGTTCTTATTTTTCGGAGAATTTATTTCATATAGTCCTAAAAAACACCAATATTTATTATATCATAAATCCGGTTGTAAATATACAATTTTTTTTAAAGAGAAAATTTTTATCATTTTTCACAAATTTTATAAGTATTCACAATGCCGGTTTGTTAATAATTATAAATATGATTATATGTTTGCAACTGTTTTTGAAAAAAGTGATTCTGCTTGACAATTTTCCGGAATTAAGATATAATATAATCTGTGACGTCTTTTTTGGGACAAAATTATTTTATTCGCATTTATTTTGTGATTCTGGCATCAGTGCCATCAGATATATTTTTCAAGGCGAATCAGATATCCTGTTGTTCTGTTTTATCAACGATATTCACTTTTTACGCTGAAACCGATTATTCGCCGGATTTTATCTTATCATCAATTTATTACGCTCAGCCGGAAAATTTGTGCGTGTTTCCGGATGTGCGGGAAAGAGAGGACCATAGTGAACGAAAAAGAAAACAGCAAAAGAAAAAATCAAAGAAATACGGAAACCGTACGCCGTAAATATGTAAGAAAAACAGACGTACCGGAAGATAAAAACAATACCGGAACATCGGTCAGAAATGAACAGCCGGAGACCACAAAGACGGCAAGACAGAAAAAGCCTCAGAATATCCATCATACTCCCGTAAAGATCATTCCGTTGGGCGGACTTCATGAGATCGGAAAGAATATGACGGTATTTGAATGTTCCAACGATATGTTTATCCTTGACTGCGGACTTGCTTTTCCGGATGCCGATATGCCGGGCGTCGATATCGTTATTCCCGATTTCACTTATGTCGAAAGGAACAAAGAGAAACTCAGGGGAATAGTGCTCACTCACGGTCACGAAGATCATATCGGCGGACTTGCGTATTTTTTGCAGAAAATAAATGTCCCTATTTACGGCACAAAACTGACACTGGGGCTCGTTGACGGAAAATTAAAGGAACACGGACTGAGTGAAAAAGTCAAACTTGTTGTGGTAGAGCCGAAGAAAACCATAAAAATGGGATGTATGGCCGTGGAATTCATCAAAGTAAATCACTCGATACCCGATGCCGTAGGTATGGCTATCCATACTCCCGCGGGAATAATCGTGCATACCGGTGATTTCAAGGTGGATTACACTCCTATTGACGGTAAATCGATCGATCTTGCAAGATTCGGAGAACTCGGAAACAGAGGCGTGCTCGCGCTTATGGCCGATTCGACAAACGCCGAACGCCCCGGATATACACATACTGAGAAGAATGTCGGTGAATCATTCGATAAACTTTTCAAAAGCGCGGAGGGAAAACGTATAATAATTGCCACGTTTTCCTCAAATATACACCGTGTTCAGCAGATAATAAACTGCGCGGAAAGATATGGCAGAAAGATCGCCGTATTCGGCAGAAGTATGATAAATGTAATAAATACCGCCATTGAGCTCGGATATCTCAATTCTCCTCCGGGTATCATGATCGATATCGAAAGCATGGATCGCTATCCGAACGAAAAGATCGTTCTGATAACGACGGGAAGCCAGGGAGAGCCGATGTCCGCGCTTACAAGGATGGCAATGAACGACCATAAAAAAGTTAACATAACACCTCAGGATTTTATTATAATTTCCGCGACTCCGATACCCGGAAACGAAAAATATGTGACGCGCGTCGTAAATGAGCTTATGAAATCGGGGGCGGAAGTCGTTTATGAATCAATGTATGAAGTTCATGTTTCGGGTCACGCGTGTCAGGAAGAACTCAAACTGATGCTTGCCCTTACAAAACCGAAGTTTTTTATTCCCGTGCA
>CAYPXB010000007.1:47626-51714 GCA_964414745.1 uncultured Alistipes sp.
CTTCGTGAATGGAACACACTGAAAGGAAAAATGCGTGACGCTCTCTCTGATTTTATTTATGAGAAAACAAAGCGGAGTCCGATGATACTTCCAATCATTATGGAAACTTAAATTTCTGCCGGCAGCATAAAAATAACTATGTAAGGAGATGATGACTGTGAAAATAAGGTTTCCCGCGCTGCTTTTCGCAAGTATTGCGCTGCTGCTTGCCGACGCCGGGATCTCTGCCATGTTCCTGTGCAGATCGGACAAGGAAAAAGGTCTTGTGTTTCTGACTGTCACTGTTTTTCTTGCCATTGTCATCATCGCTGCATTTGTTATTTATTACAGAAATTCATTCCGCCATTTTTCCAAAATGAATTCGCATCTGGAGCGTTCCGCGGCTGAATATATGAGTTCCCTGCCTGCTCCGATAGCAGTTATCGGAAGTGACGGTACTTTTGTCTGGTATAATGATATTTTTACTCAGAAGATCGTTTCCGGAAGGGATGTTTACGGTATAAAAATATCCGATTGTCTCTCGCTGAATATGGACACAATAACTTCCGGCAACAGCGCTACGTGCAGCATAAACGGTTCATTTTACCGGATTATCGCGGAAAAATACAACCGGGACGATACTTCTCTTTACATTATCTTTTTTCACGATGAGACGGATTATTTCAATATCAAGAAGATCTCGGATGAAACTCAGCAGAATGTGATAATACTCTGTATCGATAACTATGAGGAAATATTGCAGAACGCGAAGGAAACGGACAAGGCAAGAGCTTCCGTCGAAACAGAGCAGCTTATTGAAAATTTTCTGAGCGGCACAGGCGGTGTAGCCAAAAAGATCTCCGCCAATACTTTTTTTGCTGTTTTGGAAAACAGGCATATAAACAATATGATCGACCAGAAATTCAAAATACTTGAAGACGCGAGAAATATAAAACTTGGAAACAATATGCCGCTTACTCTTTCGATAGGTGTCGGGACAGGCGCCTCGAATCTCGCAGAAAGCGAGCAGTTCGCGCGTGAATGTCTGGATATGGCTCTCGGACGCGGCGGCGATCAGGCTGTCGTCAAAACCGAAAACGGATACAGATTTTTCGGAGGAGTTTCAAAGGGAGTCGAAAAAAAATCACGTGCCAAGATCCGTATTATCGCAAATGCTCTCCAGGATACTGTAATGTCCTGCGGAAAAGTATATCTGATGGGGCATCGTTTCGGCGATCTTGATTCTGTCGGTTCCGCCGTGGGGCTTGCGGGTGCTTTCAGACTTCTTGAAAAAGAGGTTTTTGTCGTCGTTGACCGGAAAAAATGCCTCTGCCCGCAACTTATCGATATGATAAAAGATTCTTCCGGTGAAGACTTTTTTATCTCCCCTTCCGAAGCGGTTTCGGGTATATCCGACAGAGATGCGCTGATCATTACGGACACTCACAACCGGGATATAGTTGAGAGCCCCGAATTATACAAAAAGGCAAAAACCGTCGTGGTGATAGACCATCACAGAAAAACGGTCAACTATATTGATAATGCGGTTATTTTTCATCACGAACCGTATGCATCCTCGGCGTGTGAAATGGTATCCGAACTCATTCAGTATTTCCATTTGGGCAGTGCCAGACCCGATCCCTGTTACGCGGACGCTCTCCTGTCGGGAATATCACTTGATACGAAAAACTTTGTAATGCGTACCGGAGTAAGGACATTTGAAGCCGCGGCATTTTTAAAAAAGCTCGGAGCCGATACTGTCAGGGTAAAACTTCTGTTTTCAAACTCTTTTGATTCTTACCGAAGAAAAACACAGATAGTTTCTTCCGCGAAAATATATAACAAATGCGCAATTGCGACAGCCGATTTCAGAGCCGATGATATAAGGCTTGTAGCACCGCAGGCAGCCGATGAACTTCTCGGAATAAGTGATATAAATGCCGCGTTCGTGATCTACAGGACCGGCGACATTGTTAATATTTCCGGAAGATCCCTCGGTCAGATAAATGTTCAGGTGATCATGGAGCAACTCGGAGGCGGCGGGCACCAGACAATGGCGGCCGTGCAGCTTAAGGACACGACAGTCCAGGATGCCCTGACGCAGCTGAAATACGCAATAGACGAATATGAATCCTGAAAAATTTTCGAATGAAAGGATGATTTTATTATATGAAAGTTATTTTCCTGAAGGACGTGAGCGGTACAGCGAAAAAAGGCGATGTGAGGAACGTTGCCGACGGTTACGCCCGCAATATGCTTATACCGAAAGGACTTGCGATCGAAGCAAGCGCAAAAAATATGACGATACTTGAAGGGCAGAGAGCCTCCGCGCAGCATAAAACAGACCTTGAAAAGCAGGCCGCCGAAGAATCGGCAAGTAAGATAAGAGGAAAAAAAGTAACTGTTTTCGCCAAGGCGGGAAGCAGCGGAAAACTTTTCGGATCTGTCACGGCAAGTCATATTTCCGACGCGCTTGAAAAACAGTTCGGAGTAAAGGTGGATAAGAAAAAAATAACTTTAAGTTCCGATATCAAAAACTTCGGATCATACAGCGCCACTGTGAAATTTTACAACGGTATCAGCGAAAAAATAGATATTGAAGTTGCAGAGGGATAAAATTCTCATGGAGAATAATACGGAAGAAAGAAGCCTGATCCTGTCGGAGCGTGAGCTTCCGCACAGTATAGAGGCGGAACAGTCGGTCATCGGCGCGATTATATCGGATCCGTCTGTTATTTCTTATGTTGCCGAAAATATACAGGCAGACTTTTTTTACAACGAACAGCATAAAAAATTATACACCATCATAATGAGAATGTTTGCGGCAGGCCAGCCGATAGATATTATCACGATACTGAATGAGTCTGTAAAACAGCAGGTTTTCGAATCTGATGCACAGGCAAGGCGATACCTTGCCGAGATCGGAAACACTCTGCCCTCGACCTCGAATATAGGAAGCTACTGCAAGATAGTATCGGACAAGTATTATATAAGGGCTCTCGGATATGCCGCAAGGGATATTCTTGAGGATGTACAGTCGGGAGAACATGACTCGCAGGC
This sequence comes from uncultured Alistipes sp., assembly GCA_964414745.1. Lineage (GTDB taxonomy): Bacteria > Bacillota > Clostridia > Oscillospirales > Ruminococcaceae > Ruminococcus. Next base: position 50,666 of record CAYPXB010000007.1, read on the forward strand.
TTTGCTTGACGCGGCGGAACAGAAGATCTATGATATACGCCGGGGAAAAAATACAACGGGTCTTGTCCCCCTGAGCGACGCTATCGTCGAAGCATACGACATGATCGGAAAAATAACAGGACCCGATAAGGAAAAATATATGGGGGCGCGTTCGGGTTTTTCCTACCTTGACAATATTATATCGGGTCTTAACAGATCCGATCTTATAATCATAGCGGCGCGTCCCGCGATGGGCAAAACGGCTTTTTCGATGAATATTGCCGTAAACGTGGCAAGAAAATCCGGTAAGGATGTTGTTATCTTCAATCTGGAAATGTCAAAAGAACAGGTCGCCACAAGAATCCTTTCAACGGAGTCTATGGTAGATTCGAATAAATTGCGAAACGGAAGGATCTCCGGCGAAGATTGGGTAAAACTTGCCGAGAGTGTCAGCTATCTCAGTTCCCTCCCCCTCTTTATCGATGATTCCGGCAGTATCACGGTTCAGACAATGAAGGCGAAACTGAGAAGAGTGCGAAATCTGGGACTTGTCGTCATCGATTACCTCCAGCTTATGGATTCTGCTTCAAAATCGGACAACCGTGTCGTTGTCGTATCAGAGATAACAAGGCAGCTGAAAATCATGGCCAAGGAACTTGATGTTCCTGTTATACTCCTCTCCCAGCTCTCAAGAGATGTTGAAAAACGGCAGGATAAGCGGCCGATACTCTCCGATCTGAGAGATTCGGGCTCTATTGAACAGGACGCCGATATAGTTCTTTTCCTGTACAGGGAGGCATACTATAAAAAGGACAGTCAGACACCGAATCTGGCGGAATGTATCATAGCAAAGAATCGTCACGGAGAAACGGGAACAGTCAGCCTTGTATGGGACGGTCAGTACACACGCTTTACCGAAGCCGATCTTGACGAAATTGACATGAGCTGAATTTTCGGATTATGGATATATTTATGATTGACAAGATATTGGATTTTATTGATAAAAACAATATGCCCGTGTCCGGCCATAGCATTATCTGCGCCTTATCCGGCGGCGCGGACAGTGTTTG
>CAYPXB010000007.1:51814-72019 GCA_964414745.1 uncultured Alistipes sp.
CCGTGTCCGGCCATAGCATTATCTGCGCCTTATCCGGCGGCGCGGACAGTGTTTGCATGACGTATGTCCTGTATCTTCTGAAAGAAAAGCTTGATATCGGACTGGAAGCCGTTCACGTAAATCATGGGCTGCGCGGTTGTGAAAGCGACGACGATGAGCGGTTTTGCCGTGATTTCTGCGATAATATCGGTATAAAATCAACTGTCATTCACTGTGATGTTAAAAAATACGCCGATGAGCATCGTATTTCAGCCGAAGAGGCCGCGCGTGTTCTGAGATATAAGGCTTTTTCCGGTATTTCAGAGGGGAAAATAATCGCTACGGCTCATAACGCAAATGACAATCTTGAAACGGTCATCCTAAATCTGTCAAGAGGTTCCGCGTTGAAAGGTCTTTCGGGTATTCCTCCTGTGCGGGACAATATAATCCGCCCTCTTCTTTGTGTCAGCCGGAACGAGATTGAAGAATTTCTTGAAAAAAATGATCTGAAATATGTTGTTGACAGCACAAATCTGAAAGATGATTATTCGAGAAACAGAATAAGGCACAATGTCATTCCCCAGCTTGGCATAATAAATAATTCGGTCGTTGAAACATCGGTACATTCTCTTGATGTTCTTCGTGAAGAGGAAAAGTTTATTGAAAATGTAGTGACAACGGCATATGAAAAATGCCATTCCGATGGCTGTCTTTACGGGCTGAAAGCATATCCGCCGCTGATAAGAAAGCGATGTATCGCAAGACTTCTCTCGGAAAATTCGATGCCATATTCCTATGACAGACTTAAAGAAGCAGACAATATTTTACTCAAAAAAGGTAAAATAAACATATCGGGAGATATTTTTCTTATCTCCGACGGCTCTGTGCTTAAACTTTGCAGAATACCCCCCAAGAACGAAACGGAGCAGATCTCGGCGACTCTGAAATCCGGCTCCAACTCGATTTTCGGTAACAGACAGCTGTTTGCGAAGATAATTGAAAGTAAAAATTTTAATTTTGCTGAAAATGTTAATACAAATTTAGCAACTTATTACCTTGATTATGATAAAATTAAGGGTAGCGTGATTCTGAGGAACCGGCGTTTCGGGGATAAGATAAGACTTAAAGGCAATGATTTCACTTCTTCGGTAAAGAAACTTATCAATGCGAAAGTCCCTCCGGGATCAAGAGAAACAATGCATTTTCTGGAGGATGAAGAAGGATTGATATTTGCTGAGTATCTCGGAATTGACGGACGTGTTGCCCCCGATGAGAACACATCGAGATTTCTGGAGATCAGCATTGAATAGAGTCAGAAGAAATCTGTTCTGATGTAAAGTTTTCTGAATTTTTATTATTGCTCAGTTTTCACATAAATAACACTTTATTTACATTGACGGAATATATAATAAAACTTGTATCTTTATATAGTTACAGATGTTATTTTGTTATTTCAGATGTTTTCTTTCAATATTAAATCTATATGGAATGGAGTGATCTTGTTTGGCATCAAAAAAAAGCAGAGGAATTTTACCGTATATCCTTATTATAGTCCTTGCTGTGATCGCTATTTATTATGTGTCGTCAAAATTATCGGAAAATGCTCCTCGGACGGAGTATACCGAAATCATATCTTATTTCGATAATTATGAAGTGGCGTCCTATAAACTCGATCTCGGCACGGGTGAACTCACATATCGGCTAAGGGGCGAAGATACCGATAAAAAATATGAAGTCCCGAATGTCCAGATATTCCTTGATGATACAGCTGATTACCGTAAGGAATACAACAAAAGGCATCCTGATGAACCGCTGAAGCAGGATTATAAGAAAATCACCGATAACTCGTGGATATATTCGCTTATACCGGTGCTTCTTATGGTCGCCATGGGAGCGATCTTCATCTATTTCATGATGAAGCAGAGCAGCGGCGGAGCGTATTCCTCATTCGCAAAAGCCAATCTGAAAAATCAGTCCAACACAACCAAAACGACATTTGATGATGTTGCGGGTGCGGAGGAAGAAAAGCAGGAGCTGCAGGAGATCGTCGATTTCCTGAAACACCCGAATAAATTTAAGGATATCGGCGCGAAAATACCTAAAGGTGTACTTTTGCTCGGCCCTCCCGGCACGGGTAAAACACTGCTGGCAAGAGCTGTTGCCGGCGAGGCGGGATGTCCGTTCTTCCCTATTTCCGGTTCTGATTTTGTTGAAATGTTCGTCGGAGTCGGCGCTTCAAGGGTAAGAGATCTGTTTGATCAGGCCAAAAAGCATGCCCCTTCCATAATATTTATCGATGAGATCGATGCCGTCGGCCGCCACAGAGGGGCAGGTCTCGGCGGAGGTCACGATGAGCGTGAACAGACACTCAATCAGCTGCTTGTCGAAATGGACGGTTTTACCGGAAATGAAAATGTGATTGTCATAGCCGCGACTAACAGGCGTGATATTCTTGATCCCGCTTTGCTGAGGCCGGGTCGTTTCGACAGACAGGTCGTTGTCGGATATCCGGATGTAAAAGGCCGTGAGGAAATATTGAAAGTACATTCACGGAATAAACCGATAGGTCCCGATGTAGACCTGAGGATAATTGCCCAGACAACGCAAGGCTTTACCGGAGCGGATCTTGAGAATCTCCTGAATGAAGCCGCGCTGCTTGCGGCTCGCAACAACAGAAAAGCCATCATTGAATCCGATATCGAAGAAGCTACCATGAAAGTAATCGCAGGTCCTGAAAAGAAATCGAGGATAGTGACCGAACATGACAAACGTGTTACGGCTTATCACGAGGCAGGACACGCAATTGCGGCTTATAATCTTCCGACACAGGACAAAGTTCATCAAGTAACCATCATACAGCGCGGTATGGCGGCAGGTCTGACGGTAACCAGACCGGATACGGATGATATGCACGTTTCGCGCAATCAGATGAGAGAAAGCATAGTTATGATGCTCGGCGGACGGGTTGCCGAAGAACTTGTGCTTGATGACATCTGCACGGGAGCCTCCAATGATATAGAGCGCGCGACCAATACCGCAAGAGATATGGTTACAAAGTACGGATTTTCGGAGAAGCTCGGCACTGTTGTCTACGGCTCCGATAATGATGAGATCTTCCTCGGAAAAGACTACGGGCACACGAGAAATTACAGCGAATCCATAGCCGCCCAGATCGATGATGAGGTTAAGTCGATCATTGAAAAGGCTCACAGCGATTGTGTGAATATTTTAAACGCGAATATGGACAAGCTTCATCTTCTTGCGAAATATCTCATAAAATTTGAGAAAATTGACAATGACGATTTTGAAAAACTTATGAGAGGAGAAATAACAGAGTCCGTACTTGAGGACGATGCCGGTGCATTGCCTGAAAAAGACCGGAAAATGATTGAAACCGATAGTAATGATACAAATAACAGACCCGAAACCGAGAAAGAACACAGTGATGAAAATATCACAGGTGAAACCGAGGATAAAAACGGATAATTAAAATCAAAGGACTGCTTGTAATAGGCAGTCCTTTGTTGACATATGATTCAAAAAAAGATATAATAATATGTGACAGAATGGTATTTAGAGAAAATCAGTGCCACAGGAGGGTAAGATCAATGAAAGTATATACGCTGCAACTGGGTCAGCTCAGGGCAAATTGTTATATTGCCGAGACCGAACCCGGAAGATGTGTTGCGATCGATATAGGCGGAGACAGCCGGATGTTTCTCGAGTTTCTGAAAATGAAAAAACTTGTCCTCAGCAAGATACTGCTTACACACGGACATTTCGATCATACCGGCGGAGTTGCCCGTGTAGCCGACGTTACGGGAGCCGAAGTGTATATTCACGTTGCTGATTCATATATGCTTGAGAGCGCGGGCGCGTCACTTGCGGAAAATATGTCATACGCGCCGTTTGAACCGGTCAGAACTTATACTTCCGTTTACGGAGACAGCTATATAAATGACGGTGACAAAGAATTTAAGATCATTCATACTCCCGGCCATTCAAGAGGAAGCGTATGCTATCTCTGTGATGATGTTCTTTTTACGGGAGACACACTTTTCTGCTGCAGCATAGGAAGAACGGATTTTCCCGGAAGTGACCCGAACGAAATGATAAATTCCCTTAAGATAATAAATGATATCAAGGGAAATTACAGAGTGTTGCCGGGACATAACGAGGAATCCACACTTGATTATGAAAAAAGATCAAACCCCTATCTTGTGAGACTGAGATAAAATGATAAATGATGATAAAAATTCCAAAGCAAAGATAACAGTAATTCTTGAGGGCAACTCGTTCAGATATGAAGTGGAAGCAATATTGAAACTGTTTTTCGGTAAGGAAAGATTTAATTTTGTATGCTCCGATGACTTCTTCGGAGGATCGCCCTACATATCGGCCGGAATTTCAAGACATGACGGAGTTATAAAACTTTATGCGACCGTTGCCTTGGAAAATGATGTCAAGATCCGGGACAGTACTCAATTACCGTATGATTCATCTGAAGATCTTCAGGAACATGAGCTTTGCCGTCTGCTATACGATATATTGAGAAAAATAACCGGTATATCACCTCCGTGGGGCCTTATGACAGGTATAAGACCGGTGAAAAAATTCACAAAACTTATGTCAGAGGGAAAAAGCTATGGTGAAATAAAAAAAATACTCACTGAAAAATATGAAATATCCGGAAGCAAATTCGATCTTGCATTCAGAACCGCGTCAAATCAGCTGCCGTTATTGACCCGGCAGGATAAAAAATCGGTCGGGCTGTATGTTTCTGTTCCCTTCTGCCCGTCAAGATGCAGTTACTGCTCTTTCGTTTCACATTCAATGAATTCCGCATTAAAACTTATCCCCGATTATATCGACTGCCTTTGTCAGGAACTTGAGGTACTCGGAAAAACGGTGCGTGAGGCGGGAATGTTCATCAACACAGTCTATTTCGGCGGAGGGACTCCCTCTGTATTATCTCCGGAAGAAATAGAAAAGATCATGCTGTGTGTAAGCAAAAATTTTGACACGGAGTATTTAAAAGAGTACAGTTTTGAAGCCGGAAGACCTGACACGATAACAAAAGAAAAGCTCAGCATAATAAAAAAATGCGGCGCAGACAGGATATCGATAAATCCGCAGACATTAAATGACAACGTGTTGAATGAGATCGGAAGAAAACACACAAGCGAAGATTTTATGAACGCTTATGAACTTGCGAGAAAAATGGGATTTGATAATATAAATACCGATATTATAGCGGGACTTCCGGGCGATGATTTTGACGGATTTCGCGATACTCTCGATAAAATAATCGATCTTGACCCGGAAAGTATCACAGTTCACACGCTCACGCTGAAACGGTCATCAGATCTTTTCGCAGATGAAAATTCACATATCTGCACCGATACTTCCGAAATGGTGACTTACAGCGCCGATAAACTTATTTCATACAAATATGAGCCGTATTATCTTTATCGGCAAAAAAATACGGTAGATAATCTTGAAAATGTAGGCTATGCAAAAAAAGGTTATGAAAGTTTCTATAATATCTGCATTATGGATGAAAGCCAGACTATTCTCGGAGCAGGCTGCGCGGCATCGACAAAACTCGTTTATCCGGATGGGAAGATCAGACGCATTCATAATTATAAATTTCCGTATGAATATATAAAATATTTTGACCGGATCACGGAAAAAAAGAAGGAGATATCCGAATGCCTGAAAAAAATCAGTATTATGTAACAGAAATAACAGATATTACAGCTGAAGGAAACGGCGTGTGCAGAATAGATGGCTTTGTTGTTTTTGTTCCCGCAACAGCCACAGGAGACAGGGTAAAGATCAAAATCGTCAAAGTGCTGAAAAATTACGCATACGGAATCGTCGCCGAAATGATAACTCCCTCTGAATTCCGGACAGATCCCGGTTGCGATGTTTTCGGAAAATGCGGAGGTTGCGTTTTCCGTCATATAACATATGAAGAAGAATGCAGGATAAAAGACCTGATAATAAAAAATGCATTCAGAAGAATCGGATCTGTTGATGCGCATTTTGACAAATTTATTCCATGTGAAAAAATCGATAATTACAGAAACAAAGCACAATATCCTTTGGCTGTAATTGACGGAGAGGCAGTATGCGGTTTTTTTGCACCGAGAAGTCACAGAGTCATCAAAGTCAGCTACTGCCCTCTTCAGCCGGTGATATTTTCAGATATTGTCAGAACTGCGCTTGAAATGATAAATAAATTAAAAATACCTGTTTATGATGAAAAAACAGGCAACGGTATCTTAAGACATATCTATTTAAGACAGGCTTATCATACATCTGAGATAATGGTCTGTTTTATAGTCAGAGAAAGCTGCGAAGAAATATTAAGGCCTGTATATAAAAGTCTTTTTGAAAAATTCACGCAGATTAAAAGTGTCATTATGAATATAAATCCCGACAAAACAAATGTGATACCGGGGAAAATATGTGTGACGCTCTGCGGAAGTGATGTAATATATGATATTATGTGCGGATATAAGATACAGATCTCTCCCCTTTCGTTCTATCAGGTGAACACACCTCAGGCAGAAAAGCTTTACTCGAAAGCTCTTGAATACGCAGATCCGGACAAAACGGATACGGTAGCGGATCTTTTCTGCGGAGCGGGAACGATCGGCTTGTCGATGGCAAAATATGTAAAAGAAGTTGTCGGCATAGAGATCGTACCGGAGGCAATTGAAAACGCAAAAAACAATGCCGCGCTGAACTTCGCGGAAAATATTTCTTTTTTTTGCGGGGATGCCGAGGAAACATTCAAAAAAATCAGACTTTCCGGTTTCAGTCCCGATATTCTGATAACGGATCCTCCGAGAAAAGGATGTTCGGAGGAAACTCTGAAATCAATTATTGAGTCCGATCCCAAAAAAATCGTTATGATCTCGTGCGACCCGTCAACAGCCGCCCGCGATACGATGTTTTTATCAAAAAACGGTTTTAACGTTGAAAAAATATGCGGGATCGATCTTTTTCCGAGAACAGGTCACGTTGAGACTGTCGTCTTGATGTCACGGGGCAGGTTCTGAAAAGGGGTTTGAATTTTTCCATGATTTTGAAAGCAATGACAACAGACAAAATTCTGTAAATTATGGCGAAGACGGCCGTTCATCACTATATGTCCGGAAATAATTATATGCATGAAATGGAGGTAAAATGTATGCGCTATGAAGGAAATATTTATCGTCCGCCAAGTGAATGGGATAGTTACATATTGCAGGTGACAATCGGGTGTTCTCATAATGCCTGCACTTTCTGCGGTATGTTCAAGGATAAAAAATTCAGGGTCCGACCGCTTGACGAGGTGCTTGAGGATATTGATGCAGCCGGAGAGAGGTATGGGAATTCTGTAAAAAAGGTGTTCCTGTGCGATGGGGATGCGATAGTGATCGGGACGCCGGATCTCCTGAAAATCCTGCACAAACTGAAGTGCACCTTTCCTGATCTGGAGGAGATTTCCACTTATGCGGGGCCGAGAAGCACCCTGTCAAAAAGCGTTGAGGAGTTGAAAGTTCTGCATGAGGCGGGACTGACAAGAGCGTACCTCGGAGTGGAATCCGGTGATGATCAGGTTCTGAGAGAAACCTGCAAGGGCGTCAACGCGGCGCAGATGCTGGAAGCGGGGCAGAATCTCGTTAATTCCGGCATTGAGTTGTTTGCCATCATTTTGATCGGACTGGCGGGAACGAAACGATCGGAAGAAAATGCCGTTACTACTGCCGGGATCATCAATGATATGCGTCCTCAGCATCTGGCAGCAATGACATATATCCCGGTTCCCGGAACAAAGATGTACAGGGATATAGAGAACGGAACCTTTCAGGTACCGGATGACATCGGTTGTCTGAAAGAGACAAGAACGCTGGTGGAAAATATCGGTCTGGAAAATCTGCATTTTACCAGCAATCACGCGTCCAACTATGTTCCGATTGACGGATATCTGAGCCGTGACAAAACACAGATTCTGGAACTGCTGGATGGCGCGATAGAGGGAACTTTGCCTAAAAGGTCAGCTTTCCGGCGGGGACTTTAATATTCCTCAGTCTGATATCATACAATATCAAAAAGCGGTAGAAGTATGACAAATGATCGATGTAAACTTTGCTGTCAAAATACTGATAGAATAGAATTAAAAAGCATTCGGAAGATCTTCCGAATGCTTTTATTTGTTCTACGTTTTTCATTATAAAATATTTATTCAAATATATTTACCTGTGATGCTTTTCTCACATGATCTTATATCCTCCGGCCTGCCGCATGCTACTATTTCGCCACCCTGTGATCCGCCACCGGGTCCCATATCTATCACATAATCGGCATTTCTGATAACATCTGTATCATGTTCAATTACGATGACCGTTGCCCCGTTTTCAACAAGCGTATCAAAAACGCCCATAAGCGTCCGGACATCAAGAGGATGCAGACCGATAGTCGGTTCATCAAAAATAAACAAAGAATCTCTCTGATTTTTTCCCATTTCACTCGCAAGTTTAAGCCGCTGAGCCTCACCTCCCGATAGTCCCGGTGTTTCCTCCCCGAGTGTAAGATAGCCCAGACCGATATTTTTTAAAATTTCAAGTCTTCTTTTGACAACCGGGATATCCGCACAGACCCTGACGGCCTCCTCGACACTCATATCCATAATCTCGGGAAGAGAGTACTCTTTATCAATACCTTTCGGAGTTCTTTTGATCTGATACGCATTTTTTGAATACCTTGACCCGTGACATTCGGGACATATAATATTCACATCAGGCAAAAACTGTACATCAAGGCTTATCGAGCCGGTCCCGTCACACACAGGGCAGCGCAGGCTTCCTGTATTATATGAAAAATCCCCGGACTTATAACCAAGCTTTTTTGCGTCCGGTGTTTTCGCATATATCTTTCGCAGTTCATCGTGAATATCGGCATAAGTCGCAACGGTAGACCTAATGTTTATACCGATCGGAGTAGCGTCTATAAGTCTGATACGGCTTATGCCTTCTGCTTCGATATTTTTTATATGAGCAGGCAATGTTTTTCCGGCTATATAATTTTCAACTCCCGGAAAAAGACTTTCCAGGACCATCGTTGTCTTGCCCGAACCGGAAACTCCGGTCACTGCAGTAAGCCTGCCTTTGGGAATATCAACCGAGAGTGGTTTTACGGTATGGATACAGAGTGTTTCCATATGGATTTTTCCGTTATCGAATATATCGGACTTATCGATTTTTTCTCTTGTCACAACCGAATCCTTACCGGATAAAAATCCGCCTATCTGCGATACCGGATCGTTCCCGATTTCGGAAACCGTTCCTTCCGCTATGACCTGACCGCCCTTATTCCCCGCACCCGGTCCCATTTCAATTATCCAATCTGATTTTGACAAAATATTTATATCATGATCGACTGATACAACTGAATTTCCGTCAGCAACCAGGTCTTTCATCACACCGACAACACCTTCAATATTTGCAGGGTGAAGTCCAATGGTCGGTTCATCAAGGACATAAAGTATTCCGGTCGTTCTGTTTCTTACGGCGCGTGCAAGCTGCATACGCTGTCTTTCGCCCGTGGAAAGAGTAGATGACTCACGGTCAAGGGTGAGGTATGACAAACCAAGATCCATAAGACGTCTGGCGGAGTGAAGAAACGAGTCACATATGCTTTGCGCCATAGGCCGCATTTCCTCGGGCAGAGAACCGGGAACTCCGCCCACCCAGTCTACCAGATCGGAGAGAGTCATTTTGCAGGCATCGGCAAGGGATATTCCCCGCAATCTCGGGCTTCTCGCTCTCTCAGAAAGTCTTGTTCCGCCGCATTCCGGACATACGCTCTGCCTAAGAAACTTCTCGACACGTTTCATTCCTTTTTCATCTTTGACTTTGGAAAGCGCGTTTTCAACCGTATATGTGGCATTAAAATATGTGAAATCCATATCTCCCGATGCGCCGCTTGTTTTATTCTGGTAGATGATATTCTTTTTTACGGCAGGGCCGTGAAACACGATCTCTTTTTCTTTATCTGTCAGGTCCTTAAAGGGTACATCGGTACGCACTCCCATCTCTCTCGCAATATCCTTCATAAGCGACCACATGAGCGTCTGCCAGGGCGCAACGGCGCCTTCATCGATAGTCAATGAATCATCCGGCACAAGAGTGCTTTCGTCGACAATGCGGACAATTCCCGTTCCGTCACAGCGTTTGCACGCTCCCGTACTGTTGAATGAGAGATCTTCAGCACCCGGAGGAACAATTTTTTCACCGCATACAGGACATACGATCTCTTTTTCAGCAGCCACATTAAGAGTGGGAGCCGCATAATGACCGTTCGGGCATTTATGCTCAGCCAGTCGTGAAAACATCAGTCGAAGACTGTTCAGCAATTCCGTTCCGGTACCGAAAGTCGAACGGATTCCCGGTATTGCCGGCCTCTGACGCAGTGCAAGAGATGCCGGAACGTAAAGCACTTCATCAACATCGGCGGCAGCTGCTCCCGTCATACGCCTTCTTGTATATGTAGATAAACTTTCCAGATATCGTCTTGAACCTTCCGTATACAGGATACCGAGAGCGAGCGATGACTTTCCGGAGCCCGAGATACCGGCGATACCTACGATTTTGTTCAGCGGCACATCAACGTTTATATTTTTCAGATTATGAACACGACCGCCGCATATTTTTATATGCGACGGTACATTTGAATTATTTTCCATGGTCATGTATACTCTCTCCGTTTAACAGATCAGATTATTTTATTTTATCGATATATTTCTTCAATTCACGTTTCAGATATTCATATCTTTCAAGTTTTTCCTTTTTTGCAAAATGTACATCGCGAAATTGCTCGGGGTCATCGGCGTATATCAGTTTCTCATCTCCGAATTGCTCACTGGTAAGATCAAAGGCAATATCTCCGATTTTGTTATAGCAGTGATAATTTCCTCCGGGACGAAGTATTCCGAAAACTTTTCCCCCGAATATATCCTGCGTCAGAAAAGCAGTTATCGAGCACTGTCCGAGCGTGATATTATCCACGCTCCACTGTTCTCTGAGTCGCGGAGCGCAGGTATACCGGCACCAGATCCCGGACAGTATATCATAAAGCATCAATGGCGATCTTATGACGGAATATTCACTGTCTACAGGAGCCATATCCGCGTTCTCCCAGCCGTAAAATTTATAATTCATACAGTCATCTTCTCCTAAATGTACATTGCATCCATAGCCGATATATAATCCAGAGTCGGCACAAAAATACCGTCATGACGCTCTCCGCGATATACTTCAATGCCGTCCTTATATGCAAAAACACGAGCCAAAGGTAACGGCGTCCAACCGGAATCATCAAGTGGCTCCGTTGAAAACAGCACTCCGTCTTTCAACTTTTTATAACTCAGTGTGTTTTCCAGATTTTTATGAATATAAAGAAGATCACCGTCAAATATCATCAGGTTAAGTTTATTTCTGGGAGCGTTTTTGATGATAAAATTATTGACAAGTTCAAATCTGTCGCTCTCTTTGCTCATGCCTTTTTCAAGCTGTTTATTCACGGTATCGATCAGGGATAAGAATAAGCGTTCGGAATCCGTTTCTCCGTTTTGGACGGACGAAAAACTATGGCAGTATTTTTCATTGAATATCGTCCCGTTATGTATGAATGTCCATTCTCGCCCGGATATATCCGCCAATGTAAACGGATGGCAGTTGTTTACATTTACTGAACCGACTGTGGCATAACGAATATGTGCAAGTAAATTTTTCTGTGGTTTTAATTTTTTTATCATACTTTTCATTATGCCGCTGTCAATGGCTCTGACCGGCTCTCTGAAAGATCTTCTTGATTCATTTTCTTCATACATTATTCCCCAGCCATGAGGATGTCTGACGCTGCGTGAAAAAAAAGATTCCAGATACCCCGATATATCAAGCGGCTGAGATGAAGAAAATCCAAGAAGTTCGCACATATTTATACACCCCCAAGTCAATAGACAATTTTTTTGTCGTAATTTCCCTCATTGCGGATCTTTTCAAGCTTTTTCTTTTCAAAATCGATTATTTCCGAAGCATCCGGAAAATCTTCAAACTGTTTTTTCATATCGTCAAGAATTTTATCGGCACTGTCAATAAACCTGCTGTCCGGCAAGGCCAGAGCTGACAGCTTATGATCTTTGATCGCTTCTTCCTGCAGTTGCGGCGTAAATTCAAAATCAGGCAGACTCAGTAAATAGAGCATAAAAATATGAGTGAATCTGAGATTTCTTTCATCAATGCCAAGTTCGGAAGACGGGTCTAAATCAAACATCCTGAGTTCGATGTGGTCTACGCCGTTTGATACAAGATTTTCGAGGCTGTTCAATCCGCGCGGTTTCAGCCTGACGGGAAGGTAAAGCTCGCTCGCGGAATAAAGCATTTTTTTCTGAACATAGTACTTGATACTGCTTACGAATGATCCTATGCTGCTATGATCAAGAACGGGAACAAAATGATTCCAGTAGCCTCTCTCGCTGTTTCGGAGTGATGAGTATCTGCTTTTAATTATACCCTTTTTTCCGGGATAGTCAAGAGATTTGTCATAATATGAGCTTGACGCAGTCAACATAACGAGAAGCCAGCTATGTCTCATAAGCTGCTTGTAAAGCCTCAGATAAAGATTATTTTTAAAATCCGAAGGATCTTGTCCGGATTTGTTCCAATCGCTCAGTAATTCCTCGGGAAAAGAAAAATTAAAGTGTATTCCCGAAAAGAGCATAAGCTTTTTTCCGTATTTGGTCTGAAGTACTTCACGATATTTCTTTTTCGATGAATATGTACCCGTAAAATTGGCGATGGGTATTTCGTCTTCGCTTTCAAAATAAGGCGGATTACTGTAAAGCCATATACCTTCACCGTTTTCCGAAAGCTTTTCCCGCACCCGGCAGTCCATAAGACCAAGCGATTTCATAAGTTTTTCGATACTTTCGCAAACGGGTGTGACAAGTTCGATCTGATTTTCGCAAAAATCTCTCGTAATACCCGGATCGTCGACAAACGGATGAGGAGTCCGGGCGAGTCTTCCGTTTTTGTCTATACGCAGTGTTTCTCTTTCAATGCCGAAATACCCTTTAAAAATATTTTCCATTCCTATAAAATACCTCGCTTTATAATTCAGCGTACCTGTCAATATAATATCTCATATCAGCGCCGTTTTCAATGCCCGTGATCATTTCCTTGGCAGGATTTGTAAGCTTTTCCGCTCTTTCATACAGTGGTTCAAGCAATATCTCTTCGCCGATGCCGCGCTTTTTTAAACCGTCAGATGCGATGTCAAGAATATTTATAAGCTGACGTGAAAGCTTTTCCCGATCGATAAAATCGGGAAGATCTCTTCTGGAAAGCATTTTCTGAAGTTCGGCCGCGTTGAAACCGTGTCTGTAAATGACATCATCTTTTTCAAGCAGATCATTAAGTTCATTTATGCGATCCGCCAATCCGACATGAAACGCCGCTACAGTCAGGGCTTCCGATACCGGCTGGGTACATGAGCTTCTGTATTCAATCGTTCCTCTGAAAGTGAGATCAATGAATTTGAATGTGCGCAAGTATTCTATATCACTTTCCAGAGGACTGAATTCCAAAGTTTTGTAGACACCGTCATCAAAATATTCTCCCGTAATTTTATCACGTTCAAAATATTCGCTTACGGGTACAGGAGTAAAATCAAGATATTTACCGTTTCTTACGGCACAGTATATCGATTGCGTACCGATATATTCTATAAGTTCCTCCACATCGGAAAGATTTTCTTCAAACATACCGATATTATGCGGATTATAGCCCTGCATACTGCGTTCCCAAAGCATATTTCTTGAACAGAGCAATTCGGGGTATTGCGGTAAATATGAGTTCGCAAACAGCAGTGATTTGTACGGCTCGACCATTCCGAGAGTATTTATTACGTCGATAAGTTCATCATACCGCACATCTATCTGAACTTGTGACGCGCTTGTAAAAGTTCCGAAATCGGGGCGGTCATGAAACGTCATGCTCACTTCGTTTATATGTTTTCTGTATGAATGCAGATAATGATATAACATTCTGTAACGTTCGTTCGGTATCGGTTTATTATGATTGATATCGGCGTTCGGATTGACCCCCATACCGGTCAGGGTATAATTGCAGACGGAAAACTCTGACTTCAGAAATCTGTAATATTTCTCAAAACGTTCTTTTATCTCAAACAGGTTATCCGCCCTGCCGAAAGAAAGTTCAAGATTTGAATATGAGCAGTCAAAAGAAAGCAGGTCGCCTGTTTCCCTGTCCGCAAAAGAATTTATATTTCCGTCGGAATCATGGCTTTCGGGTGTAAAACCGAATTTTTCGGAAAACCCGGACGCGGTCTTTATCGAAATTTCCTCTTCCGCGGGAGCACCGGACAAATTGACCACGGGAAGTTCGATCTCAACGCCGATATATTCGGGGCGCTCCTGCGTCGTGGGGACAATGTATTTTTCATATATTGCATCTTTGATTTTTTTCTGCACGAATATCACCTCATATTATCGTCAGTAAATCTGAATATTAAATCCTATATCCACTCAGTTCCGTCTTTATGACGGAATCTTATCTGTTTATTATATATCATTTTACTTACTTTGTCAATAGGTTTTATATGATTATTGTTACGGAATTATAAAAGAGCAGATGATCATCTGCTCTGAAATAATATAAATAATACCCCTTCTGTCATAAAATCTCGCTTGTCATTTATCAAATGTTTCGGCGCATTTCTTCAGCTTATTTATGACATCGATCTGCTGCGGGCAGGCACGTTCACACTGTCCGCAGGAAATGCAGTCTGAGGCGCGGCCTTTGTCCTTAACTTCCCTTTCGTATATTTTTCTGCCCTCCTCAAGTTGTCCCCATATAAGCTGCTGATTTCTTGCCTCGAAAATTTCGGGTATCGGTATTTTTTTGGGACAACCCGCTGTACAGTAGTGACAAGCCGTGCACGGAATTGATTTAAGGCTTGTCATAACCTCCTGAGCTTTGCGGATGACTTTCTGTTCCTCACTGTCCAACGGTCTGAAATCTTTCATATATGACAGATTATCCCGCATCTGTCCTATATCGCTCATACCGGACAGCACCGTTATGATCCCGTCAAGTGACGCCGCATATCTTATCGCCCACGAAGCATAAGACATATCGGGTGACGCGTTGTCGAAGATCGCGCGGACAGCCTCGGGCGGCTTTGCAAGCGCCCCGCCTTTTACCGGCTCCATAACGACGATCGATTTTCCGTGACGTCTCGCAACTTCATAATTCTGTCTTGACCTGACTTTGGAACTTTCCCAGTCAGCGTAGTTTAACTGGAGCTGCACAAATTCGGCGTCGGGGTGAGCGGTAAGCAGCTGATCAAGCAGCTCAGGCGTAGCGTGAAATGAAAATCCCCAATGTTTTATGAGTCCCTTGCTTTTCAGCTCTTTTACAAAATCCCATATGTGATATTTGTCGTACAGTTTATAGTTATTCGACTGGAGAGCATGGAGCAGGTAGTAATCAAAATATCCCGCGCCTGTCCGTTCCAGACTTGTGTAAAACTGCTGTTTAGCGGATTTTTCGTTATACGCTCCCATCCATGCGCACAGTTTGGTCGCCAATGTGAATCTCTCACGGGGATAGCGGTCAACAAGCGCCTCTTTCGCGGCTTTTTCCGATCCTCCTCCGTCATATATATACGCGGTATCAAAATAAGTCTGACCCGCATTCATAAACTCATCGACCATCTGTTTCGTCTGCTCAATATCAATTTTTCCGAGTCCTTTTTTCGGCAGACGCATCAAGCCGAAACCGAGTTTGGGAGTGTTCTCGCCAAAGTATTTTTCCATCATTGCACCTCACACGGTTGCTGTAATCATCATTCGCCGAACGTCGAATCGATCAGTTCTCTGTACTGATTCAATTTATCCTTGTTTTCCTCGAACAATTCGGGGACTTTCTTGTTTTCTTCCTCTTTGGAATCAAAGGGTATAAGGCAGCGATAGTCATAATACGACCCGTCTTCATTCAGATAAAATGTGGTTTCATAAGTCATGGTATCAAGGTTCTTATCACCGCCGGATGTTTCGACAGTCATATTTTCATCAAATGTAGTCTCAACGCGGAACTCTTCTTTCTCTTTGAAAAAATGCTTGTCGACCCTGAGAGTACCGACAGAATAATATCCTTCAAACTTCAGATAATCGGGGAATTGAACCATAAACAGAACTTTATCCTCATCATCCAGATCTTTTTCCGTTTCATAATCGACAGATTTTACTGAATACGACTCACTTTTATTCCTTTTTATAATGTCGGATACGTAGGTAAATGCCGAAAAATCATCGCTCCCGTCAAGGCCTTTTTTCAGCGGGACAAAAGCAAACTGTACATAAATAAGCCAGAAAATATTGAGCAGAACAAACAGGCCTACGATAGAAACGGGAATAATTATCAATATATTTCTTTTTACTTTTGACATATTCAACACCTCAGTTACAATATTTTTTCTTTATTCTATCACAATTTTTTAAAAAAGTCAATAAAAATTGAAAAAAATTATTGACATTTTCTGACTCTTGTGATATAATACAAGAAAAGTTATTTTTTTACTCAAAATGAGCTTATTTATCAGAAAGGGATTGGTGGTAATATGAACGTTTACAAACTTAAAAAATTGTTTGTTTCATCTTTTATGATCACTGCGGTGGCGTCTGCTGTCGTTCCGTTCGCCGTAAGTGCCGCGGTAAACAGCAGCCATGGTGTTGTCAGAGTTTTCACTTCAAGTTATAATGACAAGAGTACTTGGGATTATAATGGTATTGAAATGACGTGCACATGTAAACTTGAAGATACAAATCGGGGAACTTCTACTTTGTCTACCATAACCGGTGATGAAAAACGTGTTGAAATCTATATGTACAATAAAAACGGAACAGGAAAAAGCAAGACCGCAACGAGTCGGACTGCTTCCGCAACTGTAACCGATGATGAGACTCTTTTCACGCCCACTCATACTCTTCACTCATTTTACAGTAGTGAAGCCGACACAGAAATAAATATATGGTATAACGATTAGCATATAAATTTGCCGCGTTCGGGGAGGGGTGACGGCTGATGTTCAGTTTGTTGTGGCAAAACATAAAATCATTGTTCAAGAGTGAAAAGATCGTCTTTGTCTTGTTTTTCTTAGGTGTTATTGTTTCTACCATTACCCTTTTTTACTCATTCGGTGAGGTTTATAATTATGTGGCAGAGTTGCAGGATGTAAACGAAGAATGCCGTACGTTCGTTATCTCCCCCGACGGAAACGAAAGATTTGAAAATATAAAAAACAAGGTTGATACCGTGATCGGGAAATTTCCCGATACAGAGAATATAAAACTGACATTGGAAGACGATGTGACATATTCATATTATTACGGCTCTGAAAAATTTGTGAATCTGGGATCTTCTTTTTCTGATGACGGAAAGCCGGAGATCATTATAGGTGATCTGATAAGTCAGGATAAAATAGGTGATTATTATACCGTCGGAGATGAAGATTTTCTTATAACCGGTAAGAGATCAAATACGGCGTTCAATGAAGTAAATTACAAAGGCTTGTCCGCCGGCACGATGGTATCGGATATCGAAGTAGAGTTTCCCCTGATACCCGGAAGACACAAAACCGAAAAGATAATGAATGAATTGTCCGGTATCTTCTCCGGGTATTCGCTCCGGCGTCCCACAGAATTTGACACTGTAAGAAGTATTCTGGGAAGCGACAAATTTTATATCGCGATCGTTCTGATACTTATGTCGCTCATCAGTATATCGTTCTTGTACAGATACCTTATAGTCAAGAGAAAAAACATATACGCAATTTATCAGATCTGCGGGTGCAGAAAATCAAAGTGCGTATTCTTTATTTTATCGGAACTTCTGCTCATTACGCTTGTTCCTTTTCTGGCGGGTGTGCTTATATATAAATTACTGGTGGAGAGACTGGTCATCAATGAACTCGTATACGCTCATAAAGTAGGCATTGTTCAGATACTCGGCATAGCGATGATGTTTTTCGTGCTTATGATGATCGTATTTCTGCCGTTCATAATAAAATTTTCAAGACAGTCTCCAAAAGAAATCCGCTATTCAAATATGAAATGAGGAGGGTAACAAGTGAGTTCGATAAGACTGTCATTCAGGCTTGTTTCAGACAAACCCGTTGCGTTCATTATAATAAGCATTATGCTGACGCTTTCTCTGGTATCGCTTAATATCCTTGCCTCGATCTTCTACTCCTCACTGACTTCGTTTCGGCTGGCAAAACAGCTTGACAAATTCAACTATGTTTATTTCCAGCCCGAAGATCCGGAGAAACAGTCCGGTTTATCCTCAAGCTATTTCGGAAGTGACAATGAAGATGATGCGGAAAGTCTGATGGACGCGAAGGAAAATCGCGATCAGACGATAAGCCGGTTAAAGAATGTCGATTTTGTTTCATATAAAAAACATTATTCGTGTACTGTCGATTCCGGCGATTTTTTCATGAACGAAAATATTGCGGAGATAGAAACTTTAAGCGACAATATGATCTCACAAGTAAAATATCCTCTGAAATCGGGACGCTGGATCGATGACAAAAAAGATGATGATTATGTTGAAGCCGTGATATCGTCCGATTATAATTATCTGAAAACGGGAGACGTTTTCGATGCTGAGATCTTTTCCGATTACGGTGAAAAAGGTACCGATATCAGAATAAAAGTTGTGGGTATTCTTAAAGACCCCGTATATTGTATGCAATTTAATGTCAGTGCGGACACGGTTGCGTCGACTGAACTTTTCGGCCTGTATGACGCGGCTTCGTCACAATGTCCGCTGATCCTCTGTTCCGATGAATCTGTTTCGGAATTTACAGAAGATGTATTTTACGAAGACGACAACTGTCTTGTCATATTTGATGACAATATAAGCGACTCTGAGATGCAGGACAATTTAGGCATTCTTAAAGAACACGGCTATGCCGCCACAAAAGAAATAATGGAAGAGGGAACGAAAGAACTTCTTGAGCCGAATTTTTATCTGTATCTTCCGATAGGAATATTTTTACTCCTGACGAGCATAATAGGACTTATCAGCATGATGATCCTGAATGTCCTGCAAAATCGCAGAAACTTCGCGATATACTTTATTTCAGGCTGCAGATGGGGTCAGTGTATTTTTATAAATCTGATGTATATTTTGTATCCCCTTGTAATATCGGTCGCGGGTCTGATGATCTGTTTCGCTGTCGGAAGAGCGAACGGCAGCACAAAAATGATGTTTTCTTCATATAACCTGATACTGACGGTTGCTTTCTGTGTTTTTGTATTCCTGAGTTCGGCGGTGACACCTTATCTGCTTATGAAAAATCTTACTCCGAAAGAAATTATAACGAATACGAGCGAATGAGGCGATATATATGATTGAAGTAAAAAATCTGAGCAAAAAATACAACGCGGGCAAATCAAATGAAGTTGACGCGCTTAGCGATATAAATTTTGATATAAATGACGGTGAATTTATATCGATCATCGGAAAATCCGGATCCGGGAAATCGACTTTGCTGCACATAATCGCTCTTATCGATAATTTTCAGGACGGTGATTTAATATGGGACGGCGAATCCGTAAAAAGCTTTTCAAATAAAAAACTTGCCGAATACAGGAACAGCAAGATAGGTCTTGTTTTGCAGGATTTTGCCCTGATCCCCGAATATACCGTGCTTGAAAACGTAACGCTTCCTCTGATGTTCAACAAAGTCAGAAACAAGAAAAAGCTCGCTCTGGAGGCGCTGGAAAAAACCGGAATGAACGACTACGCAAATAAAATATCCTCTCAGCTTTCCGGAGGACAAAAGCAGCGTGTTGCCATTTCAAGGGCTATCGTGAACAGTCCCTCGCTCCTGCTTGCCGATGAACCCACCGGCGCACTGGATTCGGTAACGTCACAGGAGATAATGGATCAGTTCAGGAAGATAAACGATAACGGCACAACTGTTATAATCGTTACTCATGATAACGAGATCGCGCACAGTTGCAAAAGGATAATAAGAATTTCCGACGGAAAACTTTATACCGAAGATAAATAAAAAGTTCAACATTCGTTGAACTTTTATTTTAAGTTATCATATTTTGTCAGTGATCCGTTTTCACTGAGA
>CAYPXB010000008.1:0-50807 GCA_964414745.1 uncultured Alistipes sp.
GTGTGGATAAGCGGTATCGAGGATATCACGATCGGTGATACGATATGCGCGGATGAAGAGCCGCAGCCGCTTCCGTTCGTGAAGATAAGCGAGCCTACGGTTGAGATGACATTTTCCGTAAATGACAGTCCGTTTGCCGGGAAAGAGGGAAAATACGTAACATCGAGGCAGCTTCGCGAAAGACTTTTCAAGGAGCTTCTGAGAGATGTCTCGCTGAGGGTGTCCGAAACGGAGAGTACAGACGCTTTCCGTGTCGCGGGCCGCGGTGAGATGCATCTGTCGATACTTATCGAAAATATGCGCCGCGAGGGCTATGAACTTTCCGTATCCACACCGAAGGTGCTGTACAGAGAGGATGAAAACGGCAGAAAACTTGAGCCGGTTGAAAGGCTTGTGATCGATGTTCCCGAGGAAAGCGTCGGAGCGGTCATGGAAAAAATGGGTCAGCGCAAGGGCGAACTTGTCGCCATGCACCCGCAGGGAAGCCGTATGAGAGTGGAATTTCTCATTCCGGCGAGGGGTCTGTTCGGTTATAAGAGCGAATTTCTCACCGATACAAAAGGCGAGGGTATAATGAGCCATGTGTTTGAGGACTATGAGCCGTACAAAGGCGATATCGAGCGGAGAGACACCGGCTCACTCGTGTCGTTTGAAGCCGGTGAAGCTGTGACATACGGGCTTTACAATGCTCAGGAGAGGGGACAGCTCTTTATTCCGGCGGGTACGCAGGTTTATGAGGGGATGGTCGTCGGAGCGTCCCCGAAAGGCGATGACATAGTGGTCAATGTGTGCAAGAAAAAGCACCTTACAAATACAAGAGCGAGCGGAAGCGACGACGCGCTCAGGCTTGTCCCGCCGAAAATCATGAGTCTGGAAGACTGTCTTGAATTTCTGGCGGATGATGAACTTCTTGAGGTGACGCCCGTATCGCTCAGAATAAGAAAACGCATACTCAGCAACACGCAAAGAGCGAAAAACAGAGCAAAATAGACAAAAGCGGAGGGAAAAAATGAACAAGAGGATCATCTCCTGCCTGATGGCAAGCGCGTTTGCGCTATCACTTGCGGCGTGCGCGGATGAAAGACAGGTCGGCAGGGTCGGCGGAACGGAG
The DNA here is from genome assembly GCA_964414745.1 of uncultured Alistipes sp. Taxonomy (GTDB): domain Bacteria; phylum Bacillota; class Clostridia; order Oscillospirales; family Ruminococcaceae; genus Ruminococcus. The sequence goes on from CAYPXB010000008.1 coordinate 1,112, forward strand.
CAGAACACGAACTCGGATGAGTCCGGCGAGGTATCTTCGACCGCAGACGTAAGCGATGAAATATCTGACGATGTGGCGGGCGGCGGAAGCGATGTGCCTTCGTCCGACGGTCTTGATTATGAGATCGAGGAAGGAGCGGCTGTCATAACGAAGTATTCCGGAGATTCTTCTGTTGTCGAAGTTCCGCGGGAATTTGAGGGATCGCCCGTCACAAAGATAGGTCCGTACGCGTTTGAGGCGTGCTACGGGGTGACGGAGGTAATGCTTCCCGATACACTGACGATAATCGGCGAGGGAGCTTTTATGGACTGCGGCGATCTTGAAAAAATCAACATACCCGAAACTGTCACGGGTATCGACAGGGGAGCTTTCGTGTCGTGTACGAGCCTTGCTTCTCTTGAAATACCCGAAAATGTGGAATATATAAGAGAAGAAGCATTTACGGCGTGTGAGGCTCTTACGTCGCTTACGATAGAAAATCCCGGCCTTGCGTACGAAAACTGGGGGCTTGAGGATCTGCCGGATGTAACCGTATATTCGCAGTCCGGCTCGACAGTATCGGAATGGGCGTCCGAAATGGGCAAATTCTCGGCACAGTAGGCGATATTCGGGGGATTCAGACCGCATGAAAGGAACAGAGATGAAAAGATCCGTCATCAGGTTTATATCCGCAATGGCCGTAGTGACTGCGCTCTGCCCGGTTGCGGCATTTGTATCGTGCGAAAAAGAAGAAACGCGGGAGTCTTCGGAAAGCCGGGTGCAGTTTGTAACAGATCCGTCCGAGCCCGATCTCGGTGAGTATACCGTGAGCGAGAGAGGTATCAAGCTGTATTACGACGCCGAAAAAATGGACGCGGATATCGTGGACACGATCGAGCGTTATTTCATAGCGCTTTCCAAGAGGGACTATGAAACATACGAGTCTTTTACACAGGCAGATTACAGGGACGCCATGAACAAATATCTTGAGAAGGAATACGGATACGATCTTAAGACGTCATTCAAAAATCAGTGCGACAATCTTGAGAAAAACGCGGGCGGAACATTCGCGGTAACGAGGGTGAAGGCCGACTATAACGACAAAGAAGAGGCAAAGACATATATCGACAATCTGGGGGAGCTCTTCGGCGACAGCGGATTTTACGACAAAATAAAAGAAAAGTCCGACGCGATCCATGATATCATTTTCTATATCATGGCGGAATGCGACGGAGAGGAGAGCCTTCTGCTGAGTGACTATGAGATAGTTCTGTCAGAAGAAGACGGTAAATATTATATTTTCGGATGATCGGCAATGCGACAGGCAACTGCGATCTGTACAACATAAAGCCTCCCTTTTCGGGGAGGCTTTTATCTTAAAGATCGATCTGTGTCGAATAATTGGGCGCTTCCTTTGTGATGTAAATATCGTGAGGGTGGCTTTCTTTCAGGCCGGCGTTCGTTATGCGGATAAACTTCGCCTTGTCATGGAGCGTCGGTATATCGGGACAGCCGCAGTAACCCATGCCGGAGCGTATTCCTCCGACGAGCTGGAATACAGTATCGGCGAGATCGCCTTTGAACGGAACTCTTCCTTCAACGCCCTCGGGTACAAGCTTTTTGGCGCCCTCCTGGAAATACCTGTCTTTTGAGCCGCTCGCCATCGCACCGAGGCTTCCCATTCCCCTGTACACTTTGAACTGTCTGCCCTGGTATATTTCCGTCTCACCGGGAGCTTCCGAGCATCCCGCGAGGAGCGAGCCGAGCATGACGACATTCGCGCCGGCGGCGAGAGCCTTGACGATATCCCCGGAGTATTTTATACCGCCGTCCGCAATGACGGGTATATCATATTTCGAAGCGACACACGCCACATCGTAAACAGCGGTGATCTGGGGAACACCGATTCCCGCAACGACGCGCGTCGTACATATCGAGCCGGGACCTATGCCGACTTTCAGGCAGTCCGCTCCGGCGGCAATAAGCGCTTCTGCGGCCTCTGCCGTGGCGATATTTCCGGCAATGACCGGAGTTGACGGGAACGCAAGTTTTATCTTTCTGAGGCAGTTTATGATATTCGCGCTGTGACCGTGAGCCGAGTCGAGAACAAGCACATCGACCCGGGCATCGACAAGAGCCTTTGCCCGTTCGAGCACGTTCGCCGTAACACCGATCGCGGCACCGCACAGAAGTCTTCCCTTGCTGTCCCGCGCGGAGTTCGGGTACTGTACGGATTTTTCTATATCCTTTATCGTGATGAGCCCTTTGAGATAGCCTTCTTCATCGACAATTGGCAGCTTTTCGATCTTATGCAGGCTGAGGACTTCCTGAGCCTGTTCCAGCGTCGTTCCGACCGGCGCGGTGATAAGATCTTTTTTTGTCATAACATCCGATATCTTGGCGTTAAAGTCTGTAAGAAAACGCATATCGCGGTTGGTGATTATCCCCACCAGTTTTCCCTGTCTGTCGACGATCGGTACGCCGGAGATCCTGTACTTGCCCATGAGCTCGTCAGCGTCGGCTACGATCCTGTCCTCGGTCAGCGAGAAGGGATCGACGATAACACCGTTTTCCGAGCGCTTTACCTTGTCGACCTCATCGGCCTGCTGCTCTATCGACATATTTTTGTGAATGATACCGATACCGCCTTCTCTCGCGATAGCTATTGCCATGCGTGAATCCGTGACGGTATCCATGGCGGCCGTCATTATCGGTGTGTTCAGCATTATGTCACCGGCCAGCCTCGTAGTCAGGTCGATCATGTTCGGGGTAACGTCTGATTCCGCCGGGATAAGAAGTACGTCATCGAAGGTAAGTCCCTCTTTTTGGAATTTGCTGTCCATGTCTGCAAGCATGAAAGATCCCCCTTACTGTATTTCATTTCGGATTTATGACCTGTCCGCAGGAACGGCACAGAAGCCGTCGTCTGTTTTCGGTACAAATTTATTAAGGATAATTATACACTTTTTTTATCGGGCGTGTCAATACCCGCGGCAAATAAAAAATGTAAAATTTTTATGTACTTTCCGTGTATCTGTCTGCGACGGTCTCGCCGCCTATGATGACAAGCGAAGGTTCCGACTGCAGGTCAAGCGGATCCGCTCCTTCGGGATAAAGCTGGATATCCGCCTGCTTTCCCGGGACAAGACTGCCGGTTATATCGGAAATACCGAGTATCTCCGCGGCGTCCGACGTGATCGTTTTCAGGGCGTCACCGCGGTCAAGGCCGCCTTTTATCGCCGCCCCGACCGAAAGCGGCAGATATTGCACGGGTGTGACGGGGTGATCGGTGCAGATTGAGAGTTTTACACCGCTTTCATGCAAGACGGCGGCGTTTTTAAGTTCAAGCCCGCTCATTTCGGGTTTACAGCGGTCGCATATCACCGGGCCGCATATCACGGGGATCTTTTCCTTTGCGAGAATATCCGCTATCTTGTAGCCGTCTGTTGCGTGGATTATAACGGGGTCGAGAGAAAATTCTCCGGCTATCCTCAGAGCAGTACAAATGTCATCGGCGCGATGACAGTGGAAAAACGCCTTGCGGCGGCGCTCAAGCAGAGGAATGAGCGATTCGCATTTCATATCATATTCGGGGAGATCATAATTTTCTCCGTCCGAGCGTGATCTTTCCGTATCGTCCATATATCTGCGCGCCTTCGCAAGACCTTCGCGTATTATTGCGGCGACGGCCATACGTGTCACAGGAGTTTCGCCTTTTTCATTGTAGACATTTTTCGGGTTCTCACCGAGTGCGAATTTCGTTCCGCATATTTTCACGATCATATCGTCGATACGCCTGCCATACGTTTTTATTGCGCAGATCTCGCCTCCGCACACATTCGCGCTTCCGGGGCCTGAGGCGACGGTCGTTATACCCCTGCTCCTCGCCTCGCAGAAACACCTGTCGAACGGATTTATCGCGTCGATCGCCCTGAGCTGCGGCATAAACGGATCTGTCGACTCGTTGCAGTCGTCGCCCTCGAAATCAATTCCGTTTTCTATTATGCCGAGGTGCGTATGTGCGTCTATGAATCCCGGTATGACCGTTCCGCGGCACGCGTCGATCTTTTCGCCTCCGTAAGAGCCGCGCGATCCTTCGCCGACGGCGGTGATGATACCGTCTTCATATTCTATCCAGCCGTTTTCCATAACTTTTCCGTCGGTATCCATTGTCTGTATCTTCGCGTTGTATATAAGCATACGTGTATCCTCCCGCCTATTCCCGGTATCTGCTCTTCACGGCGTCGACGATCATATCGGCAGTATGAGCCGATGAGTCTGTACATTCCAGACAAAGCCCCGAGTTTTCCCTGTAGACACTGCGCCGCGCCTCAAAAAGGCTTCTCAGTTCATCTTCCGTAGACGAAGCCGCGAGGGGACGCCGTTCGTCTCCTCTGATACGTCCGTAACAGACATCGAAAGGAACGTCGAGAAAGATAACAAGTCCGTTTTTTCCCGCAAATTCAGCCGTTTCCCTGTTCAGCATAGCTCCTCCTCCGCAGGCGACGACAGCGTCCCTCCCTGCGAGTCCTCTCACCGTTTCCGCCTCGGCGCGGCGGAAGTACGGCTCACCTTTTTCCGAGAATATATGCGGTATATCCATATTTTCTTTTTCCGCAACAAGGCGGTCCGTGTCAAAATAATCAAGACCGAGAGCCTGAGCGGCGAGTTTTCCCGCCGTCGATTTGCCGCAGCCCATGAAACCGCATAAAAATACAGTCATAATAAATTCCTCGCTTAAATCATACCGCGTGTTCTTTTTGCATTTCGTCCGCGGCCTTTTCCGTTTCCGATATTATACCGGCGATCCCGGACGCCTCATAAGTGCTTCCGTCCCATATCTCATGCGCCCTGACCGCCTGATGAACGAGCATTGCCGCGCCTCCGACAGCCGTTTTGCCCATGGAGCGGGCTTTTCTGATAAGCTGCGTTTCGGTCGGGTTATATATGGCGTCAAAGAAAGTAAGGCAGTTTTCGATAACTTCGTCACTCACGGGACATTCATCCGTATTCGGATACATCCCGACGGGCGTCGCGTTGAGAAGAACATCGAAATGCCCCTCGATACGGTTTATATCGGCTATTTTCACATCAGCTCCCCCGCACTTGGACAAGATCTCATCCGTGAGCAGCCGAGCCTTTCTGACAGACCTCGGACGTATCGCTATCGTTAGGGACGCTCCGTGCATAACGGCTTCCGTCGCCATCATGCGTCCCGCTCCGCCGCAACCGAGAAGCAGGACATTTCCGCCGAGCGGAAGAGTTTCGGCGGAGCGGAGAAATCCGTCGCAGTCGGTATTGTACCCCGTGAGGACACCGCCGCTGTTTTTCACGCAGTTTACCGCGTTGTACCGTTCGGCACTCCCGTCAAGTCTGTCGATCATGCGGATAACCTCTGTTTTGTATGGTATCGTCACGTTGAATCCGTCAAACTCTCTGAGTATGCCGGAGCTGTCGCCGAATTTGCCGGGATCTATCTCGCAGAGGGTGTAGACGCAGTCCGTTTTGCCGCTCAGCTCAAAAAGCCTTTTGTGTATGAGCGGAGAGAGCGAGTGACCGAGCGGGTGACCCGTCAGAGCGTATTTTTTCATAATTCAAGCGCTCCCTCAAGTGTTTTCATATCCTCCGCGTTCGCCGCTTTTACGTTCTTGAGTGTCTTTCTGACAAGACCGGTGAGCGTTTTTCCGGGGCCGAATTCTATAAATCTGTCCGCTCCGTCCGCCGCCATGGCATTGAGTTCCGATGTGAACAGAACAGGAGAGACGATATGTTTCGCGAGCAGAGAAGCCATATCGGGCAGCTCTCCGAGCAGGCCTCCGGTGACATTCGAGTAGTATCTTATTCCGGGCTTTCTGAAGTTTACGGTTTTCGCCGTTTCATAAAATTTTTCCGCAGCCGTTTTCATAAGTTCCGAATGGAATGCCCCGGCGACGTTCAGCTGTACGACACGCGCTCCCATCGAGGCGAAGACTTCGCTTACCTCACCGACGCCCGCACGTGTTCCGGCGATGACAGTCTGCTGAGGCGAATTGAAATTTACGGCGGCGACATATTCTTTTGCCCCGTCACAAACTTTCGAAATCTCTTCCGGTGAAAGTTTCATAACTGCCGCCATTGTTCCGTCGGTGTTCTCCGCGGCTTCGTTCATCGCCTCTGCCCTCGCTTTTATCAGTATGAATGCGTCTTCCAAGGTTATCATTCCGGCGGCGTACATGGCCGCGTATTCGCCGAGGGAATGGCCTGCGGCTCCATCAGGCGAAAAGCCTCTGCTGCGCGCCGCCTCTAGAGCCGCGACCGATACTGTCATTATCGCCGGCTGGGCGTTTACCGTTTTCGCCAGTTCCTGCGCGTCCGACTCAAAACAGATCTTTCTGAGATCACGGCCGAGGATCTCGGAACCCATGTCGAACACGGACGCCGCCTCGGGAAAGTTTTCGGCAAGTTCTCGTCCCATGCCGGGGTATTGAGATCCCTGTCCCGAAAATAGTGAAATTATCATAATAAAAAACATCCTTTCTATGCGTCTTTAACAACATATTGTAGATAATGTAGAATTTAAACATCGGATTTTTGTGCAAATAGACGATATTTTTGTATTATATCGTCAAAGTGATAAAATAAAGTTGCAAAAAATGCCGAAATGATTTAAAATGTACTTGCGGCGTGTTGGTATTTTCAGGTGCGCCGTCTGACACGATATAACAATAATATAACACATTTTTCTGCGATTTTCAATATCATTCGGGATTTATATAAAAATTATCTCAGAAGGAGCTTTGCCGATGGGTATAAAAATTCTCGGAACGGGCAGCTATGTGCCCGAACAGACTCTCAGAAACGATGATATATCCAAATTTCTCGATACAAACGACGAATGGATAACATCACGCACGGGCATATCCGAGCGTCGTATTTCCGGCTGGGAGCCGACGTGGTACATAGGTGTCGAGGCTTCAAAGAGGGCGATCGTGGCGTCCGGCATAGATCCCGCGGAGATCGGTCTTGTCATCGACACGACGATAACTTCTGATTTTCATACACCCAGCGTGGCAAGCATTATTCAGGATGAAGTCGGTGCAAAAGACGCCGCTGCTTTTGACCTGAATGCCGCCTGCACCGGATTTGTGTACGCCCTGGAGACAGCGAGGAGATTTCTCGAAACTGATGACGGGCTAAAGTATGCGCTTGTTGTCGCGAGCGAAAATCTGTCGAGGATAACAAACTATGAGGACCGCTCAAGTTGCATACTGTTCGGCGACGGAGCGGCGGCTGCGGTCATAGAAAAGAGCGACAGTCTGTTTTCGGCGTATCTCGGTTCCGACGGCAGCGGTTCGAGGGCGATCTACGCGAGAAGCGTGTATCCCGCGGAAAGATTCCGCATTGTGAACGGATTTGAGGACGGATATACGAACAAGAGAAAGCACCAGCTTACCCAGGACGGTCAGAAAGTCTACAGGTTCGCTGTTTCGGCCCTGCCAAAGGCGTTTAAGATAGCCGCGGACAAAATAGGAATAACGGCGGAGGATATAGACTGGTTCGTGCCGCACCAGGCAAATCTCAGGATAATAGAAACGGCCGCAAAGCATCTCGGCGTATCGCTTGACAAGTTTATTCTTACGCTTGATCATTACGGAAACACGTCGAGTGCGTCGATACCGATGGCACTTGACGAGGGCATAACAAAAGGCATGATAAAGAGAGGACAGAAGCTTGCGCTTATTGGATTCGGAGCCGGGCTTTCATACGGCGCGGCGATATTCGAGTACTGATACGGTACGTGCGCTTGACAGATACAAGATGAGATAAGGAGAAAGATATGAAAACAAGGATAACAGAACTGCTCGGTTGTGAATATCCGCTTATTCAGGGCGGAATGGCGTGGGTCGCAGAGCATACGCTTGCATCGGCTGTATCAAATGCCGGCGGAGTCGGACTTATCGCAGGAGGATCGGCGCCGATCGACTATCTGAGGGATGAGATCCGGCTTTGCAAAGAGGCTACCGACAAGCCGTTCGGTGTGAACATCATGCTTATGAGTCCGAACGCCGACGATCTCGCGCAGCTTGTCATCGACGAGAAAGTGCCGGTCGTCACGACGGGAGCGGGAAACCCCGGAAAGTATATTCCCGCGTGGAAGGCCGCCGGTGTAAAAGTCATTCCCGTCATTCCGTCAGTGGCTCTGGCTGAGAGAATGGAGAGAGCCGGAGCGGACGCCGTTGTCGCGGAGGGTACCGAATCGGGCGGCCATATAGGCGAAAATACGACGATGTGCCTTGTGCCGCAGGTCGTGGACGCCGTTGAGATACCCGTCATAGCAGCGGGAGGTATCGCCGACGGAAGAGGCGTTGCGGCGTCGTTTATGCTCGGTGCCGAGGGCGTTCAGGTCGGAACACGGTTTCTTGCGTCGGAGGAATGCCAGATACATCCTGTTTTCAAGGATCTTGTGATAAAAGCGAAAGATACGGGATTGATCGTGACGGGACGCACCACGGGCCATCCGTGCAGGGGCATCAAGACGAAGTTTACGAAAATGCTCGCGGCGGGAGAAATGGACGGGTCGCTGACACCCGAAAAATTTGAGGAGATAACACTCGGATCTCTGAGAAAGGCCGTAAAAGACGGAAATGTCGAGGAGGGCTCGTTCCTCTGCGGACTTATCGCCGGAATGATCAATGACATAAAGCCGTGCTCCGAGATCGTAAAAAGCATGATGGAAGACGCGGAAAAACTTATGAACTCGAAACGGGGGTAAAAAAATGGCAACAGCAATTATAACGGGAGCATCCCAGGGAATAGGCGCGTGTATAGCAAGGCGTCTTGCCAAGGACGGTTTCGATATCGTGGTGAACCATTATCCCAGCGAAAACGATAAGAACAATGCCGAGAAAGTCGCCGATGAATGCCGTGCTTTCGGCGTAAAGGCGATATGTAAGGCGGCCGATGTGTCAAAATATGCCGATTGTGAGAAAATGGTGTCTGAAGTGCGCGCCGAGGCGGACTCGATAGATGTCCTTGTGAACAACGCCGGCATTACGAAAGACGGTCTCCTCGTGAGAATGGATGAATCAAACTACGACGCCGTTATCGCCGTCAATCAGAAGAGCGTCTACAATATGATGAAGAACGTCTGCGCCGTCATGATGAAACAGAAGCACGGGCATATCATAAATATTTCATCCGTGGCGGGGCTTTACGGAAATCCCGGACAGATAAATTACTCCGCTTCAAAAGCGGCGATAATCGGAATGACAAAGACCGTTGCCAAGGAATACGGCTCGAGAGGCATAACGTGCAACGCCGTTGCGCCGGGGCTTATCCATACGCCGATGACAGATGTCCTTAGCGACGAACAGAAAAAGGTCATCCTCGGGGCTGTGGCGATGAGAAGGTACGGAGAGCCCGATGAGATAGCCTCAGTCGTTTCGTTTCTGGCATCCGAGGATGCGTCGTATGTTACGGGACAGGTAATTGAGGTATCCGGCGGTCTTTCAATGTAAGACTGCCTGATACGTTTCCGGCTCGTGTTCTGTTTTTGCCGCAGTACGGGCGATGAAGTTTTTTCGATAGATGAAAGGAAAATGCAGGATAAAATGGGAAGAAGAGTTGTTATCACCGGTCTCGGAGCAATAACACCGCTCGGGACGGGTGTTGAGAAATTCTGGAACGGTATAGTTGAAAACAGGATCGGCTTTTCATTTATAGATAAATTCGACACGGAACGCACGGGCGTCAAAATTGCCGGTATCGTGCGCGACTTTGACGAAACGGCTTATTATGACAAGGAAGGCTGCTTTGACAAAAAAGAGTCAAGACGGCTCGATACATTCACAAAATACGCTGTCGTCGCCGCAAATGAGGCGCTTGAGGACAGCGGAAGCAGATTTGAGGACATTGATCCGTACCGGGCGGGAATAATAATCGGCTGCGGAATAGGCGGTATCGATCTCACGCTTGACGAGTACAGCAAGTATCTCGAAAAGGGTCCGGGCAGGATATCCGTATTCTACGTTCCTATGATGATAAGCAACATGGCAGCCGGAACGATTGCGATGAAAACGGGATTCAAGGGTGCGAATTTCGATATAACGACGGCGTGCGCGTCGTCGACACACGCTATAGGCGAGGCTTTCAGGAAGATAAAGGACGGCTATCTTGACGTCTGTATCGCCGGAGGCACCGAGAGCACGAACAAGGAGTTTACATTCGGAGGCTTCGCGAATATGAAAGCTCTTACAAAATCGGGCGATCTTGAGAGAGCGTCGATACCGTTTGACAAAGAGAGGAGCGGATTCGTCCTCAGCGAGGGAAGCGCGGCGCTGATACTTGAGGAATATGAGCACGCAAAAGCGAGGGGTGCCCGGATATATGCCGAAGTCGCCGGATACGGCGCGACGTGCGACGCGTATCACATGACATCACCTTCTCCCGAGGGCGACGCTTCGGGAATGGGAATGACGCTCGCCATGGAAGAAGCGGGAGTGACTCCGCGGGAAGTCGATTACATAAACGCGCACGGGACTTCCACGGGTCTCAATGACAAATATGAAACGGTCGCCATAAAAAATGCTCTCGGCGAATACGCAAACAGCGTGAAGATAAACTCAACAAAATCGATGATAGGTCATCTGCTCGGAGCCGCAGGAGCCGCTGAGGCGGTCGTTGTCGCGAAATCCATCGAAAACGGCATAATCCACAGGACCGTGGGCTATAAAGTGCCGGATGAGGATTGCGATCTTGATTACTGCGTTGACGGCAATGTGAATTGTGACATACGCGTCGCGCTGTCAAATTCGCTCGGATTCGGCGGTCATAACGCGACGGTATGTTTCAAAAAAGTAACGGACTGACAGGAGGAACGGCAAATGGAAAACGATAACGATAAAGTGATCGCCTGCAATATGACGATGGAGGACATCGTCTCGCTTGCGGGGGTGATCGAAAAAAACGGTCTTGAGAGGATAAAGATAAAAAACGGCGACAGTGAAATCGTCATAGAATCGGAGAAGAAAGTTCACGCTTCCGTCGCGGATGTACCGGCACGTGAATCCGCGCAGACATCCGTGCCCACGGGTGCCGGAGAAAAAACAGGAGATTTTTCGGGCAGTCCGGATATTCCCGACGGCAATATCGTGAAAGCGCCCATAGTCGGAATATATTATGCCGCTCCGTCGCCCGACCGTCCTCCGTTCGTAAAAGTCGGCGACAGGGTAAAAAAAGGCGATGTCATCATGATAATCGAGGCTATGAAGACGATGAACGAGGTGCAGTCGGATTATGACGGCATAGTTACGGATATTCTCGTCGACAACGGCCAGTCGGTCGAATACGACCAGCCGGTCATGATAATCGGATAACAGGGAAGGAAGATACGATGTCGGAAGTACTTATGGACAGAGAGCAGATAAAGCAGGTCATACCGCACAGAGAGCCGTTTCTCCTTATCGATGAGATACTTGAGATGGAGGTCGGTGTTCGTGTAAAGGCGAGAAAATATATCAGGGAGGATGATTTCTGGTTCAGGGGTCATTTTCCGGATTATCCCGTCACCCCCGGAGTGCTTATGATAGAGATGCTCGCTCAGGCGGGAGCCGTGTGTATGCTTTCAAAGCCCGAGTTCAAGGGAAAGGTCGGACTTTTCGGCGGCATAGATAAGGCAAAATTCCGCAGACAGGTCGTTCCCGGCGATGTGCTTGATCTTGAGGTCGAGATAATCAGGCAGAGAGGTCCTGTGGGGACCGGAAAGGCGGTCGCGACCGTAGGCGGGGAGAAAGCAGTTTCGTGCGAGATAACATTCGTTGTCACAGATCCTCAGAAGGATGAATGATATATGTTCAGTAAGATTTTGATAGCAAACAGGGGCGAGATCGCCGTCAGGATTATAAGAGCCTGCCGCGAGCTCGGAATAATGAGCATAGCGGTCTATTCGACGGCGGATAAAAATTCTCTCCACGCTCAGATCGCGGACGAGGCAGTCTGCATAGGCCCTCCGCAAACGAAGGACAGCTATCTCAATATGAACGCCATCGTCCAGGCGGCTCTCAATACCGGAGCGGAGGCGATACACCCCGGATTCGGGTTTCTTTCCGAAAACGCCGAATTTGCGAGGCTTTGTGAAAAATTCGGCATAGTTTTCATAGGCCCGTCGTATGAGTCCATAGAAATGCTCGGCAACAAGGCCGCGGCGAAACTTACGATGGAGCGCGCCGGCGTTCCGGTGATACCGGGATCGAAAGGCGCGGTAAAGTCGGCGGACGAGGCAATTAAAGTAGCTGAAAAGACAGGCTATCCCGTGCTTGTGAAAGCTTCCGCGGGCGGAGGTGGCAGAGGAATAAGACGCGTCGACTCGCCCGAGGATCTAAAACAGCAGATAATCGCCGCCCAGCGTGAGGCGATAAGCTTTTTCGGGGATGATTCCGTATATATCGAAAAGCTGCTTGTCAATCCGCACCACGTGGAGATCCAGATAATTGCCGACAGGTACGGACATATCGTTTACCTCGGAGAAAGAGACTGCTCGATGCAGCGGCGCAATCAGAAAGTCCTTGAGGAGAGTCCGAGCCCCATAGTTGACGATAAAATGCGCAAGAAAATGGGCAAGGCTGCCATAGCCGCGGCGAGAGAGTGCGGCTATTACAACGCCGGGACGATAGAGTTTCTTGTCGATGATAACAGGAATTTCTATTTTATGGAGATGAACACGCGTATTCAGGTCGAACATCCCGTAACGGAAGCGGTGACGGGGTTTGACATCGTGAAGGCGCAGATCGAGATCGCTGATGGCAGAGAATTGTCGATATCCCAGGATGAAGTAAAGATAAACGGTCACGCGATAGAGTGCCGTATAAACGCGGAAGATCCCGATCTTGATTTCAGACCCTCGCCGGGGACGATAAGATCGCTCTACACTCCCGGAGGACCGGGCATTCGCATTGACAGCGCCGTCTATCAGGGATATACGATAACGCCGTATTATGACTCCATGATAAGCAAGCTCATAACTCACGGAAGAACGCGTGAGGAGGCTATAAGGAAGATGAAGTGGGCATTGTCGGAATTTATCGTCGACGGCGTCGATACGAATATAGATTTCCAGCTTGAACTCATAAGGTCGCCGGAATTCAGGGAAGGAACTTATGATATAGGATTTCTCGGCAGATATATGGATAAGCGCGGAAAGAGCAAGGCGGTGCGGTAAATGCTTGAGGATTTGCTTAATGTCGTAAAAAAACGGTTCAATGACGGGGAGGAGGAGACCGACCCGAAAAAAGCGCCCGTCAAATGCCCGAGATGCCAGAACGTGATCACTGCTGGGAGATACGAGGAGCTTAACCGTGTCTGCCCCAAGTGCAACTACCACGGTAGGATGCCGGCGCGTGAGCGCATAGCCATAACAGTCGACAAGGACAGTTTTACGGAATATGACGCCGATATGGAGAGCTGCAACCCTATTGAGTACCCCGGATATGAAGAAAAGCAGAAACAGCTTCGCGCAAAGACCGGGCTCGACGACGCCGTCCTGACGGGTGAGGCGACGATAAAAGGCTCTCCCGTCGTCATCGGAGTCATGGACTCCGGCTATATGATGGGCTCTATGGGAAGCGTGGTAGGCGAGAAGATAGCTAGAGCGTTCGAGCGCGCAAGTGAAAAGCATCTGCCCGTCGTAATGTTTACCGCGTCGGGAGGAGCGCGTATGCAGGAGGGCATCGTTTCGCTTATGCAGATGGCGAAGACTTCGGGAGCCGTCAGGTACCACAGCGAAAGCGGAGGACTGTACATCACGGTTCTCACCGATCCTACGACCGGCGGTGTTACCGCGAGTTTCGCGTCGCTCGGAGATATAATAATCGCCGAGCCGAAAGTCGTCGTGGGTTTCGCCGGAAGAAGAGTTATCGAAAGCACCATAAAGCAAAGACTTCCCGATGATTTCCAGCTCTCGGAGTTTATGCAGGAAAAAGGTTATGTGGATATGATCGTCGAGCGCAAGAAAATGAGGAGCGTCCTTTCACATCTGCTCAAACTTCACGGCTATTACGAGTAGGAGGTGCGGATATGGACAGTGGAAAAACCGCATGGGAGCGTCTTGAGATCGTACATAACAAGAACAGGCCGACGATAAAGAACTATATACCGCAGATATTCACCGATTTCTATGAAATGCACGGAGACAGATATTATGGTGATGACGCCGCCATAATCGGGGGTATTGCGCGCCTTGACGAAAGACCGGTGACGGTCATCGCCGAGGTCAAGGGCAGAGATATAAACGAAAACAAAAAGTGCAACTTTGCCATGCCTCATCCCGAGGGATACAGAAAAGCGCTGAGGCTTGCAAAACAGGCCGAGAAATTTCACCGGCCCGTAATATGCTTTATAGACACACCGGGCGCGTTTTGCGGAGTCGCGGCCGAGGAGCGCGGTCAGGGCGAGGCGATAGCGAAAAACATCTCTGAGTTCATGACGCTGAAAACGCCGGTCGTATCAATAGTTCTCGGCGAGGGCGGCAGCGGAGGCGCGCTTGCTCTCGGTGTATGCGACGAACTTGCGATACTTGAGAACGCGGTTTATTCCGTTATCTCACCGAGAGCGTTCGCGAGCATACTCTGGAAAGACGCATCGAGGGAGAAGGAAGCCAGCGAGATAATGAAGATCACGGCCGATGATATGATAGCTCTCGGTATCGCGGAAGTGATCATTCCCGAGCCGCCCGGAGGCGCACACAACGATTTAGACAAAATGTCGGAAAATATCAAAGAATATTTATCGAAAACGATACCGGAAAAATGTGAAAAAGATATTGACGTTTTGCTTAAAGAACGTTATACTAAGTTTAGGAAGATAGGGCAGTTCACGGAAGGCGGCGAAGCCGGTCCGCAGGTATAGCCCGCAGATCCATGTGTATATCGGCTTATTGCCGTTATAAATATATTTATAAACGGAGGAAATCAATATGACTTTTGAAAAACTCAGGGATATTATCGTTGACCAGCTCAGCGTGGAGGAATCTGCCGTAACTTTGGAGGCCAATATTCAGGAGGATCTCGACGCCGATTCACTTGATATCGTGGATCTTATCACGACGATCGAAGATGAATTTGACGTTTCCATTCCCGACGAAGCGGTGGAGAACATCAAGACTGTCGGAGATATAGTAAACTATATCGACAAAAAAGGCGAAGCTGAATAAAATACGGCTTTCAGAGCGGCATTCCTGCCGCTCTGTTTTTAGTGCCTGTTTTACCGGAGCGTGGACGCACGGCGCTTTCGCGGTATTATTTTCGGAGAGATCATATGGAGAGAATAGTTATCATCACCGGTCACTACGGCAGCGGCAAGACGAACCTCGCGGTAAATTTTGCGGTGAGAGCCGCGGGTGAGGGCAAAAAGACGGCGATCGTCGATCTTGATATCGTCAACCCTTATTTCAGGACGGCGGATTTTAAAAAAATGTTCGACGAGAGAGGTATAACTTTAGCCGCTCCCGAATTTGCAAACTCAAATCTTGACATACCCGCCCTCAATTTCGATATAGAGCAGCTCATCGCCGATCATGATATCGTCATTATCGACGTCGGAGGTGACGACGCCGGAGCGGCGGCGCTCGGACGGTATTCTCAGTCGCTTGCGAAATACGGTGACGCGACGAGTATGCTCTATGTTATAAATCAGCGCAGATACCTCACGGCCACCGCCGATGAGGCGACGGAACTGATGCTTGAGATCGAGCAGGCGTCGAGAATGAAGCACACGGCTGTTGTAAACAATACGAATCTCGGAAACGAAACGAGTGCCGGTATCGTCGACGCGTCTGCCGGGTTTGCCTCGGAAGTGTCGGAAAAAGCCGGGATACCGCTCGCTTTTACGACGTGTCCCGAAAACTGCGCCGAATTTTCGGAAAACGAGGATCTGTTTCCCGTCAGGGTGTATGTAAAACCTGTATGGGAACGGTGATATTACGGAGAAAACATAAAATCAGGGAAAGGAGTTAAAAATATGGCAAAAATGACAGTTATTGCCGAAAGATGCAAAGGCTGCGGACTGTGCACGACGGCCTGTCCCAAAAAAATAGTGGCTGTACAAAAGGAAAAGCGCAACACAAAGGGATATTTTTATGCGTGCTGCACGGATGAATCCGCGTGTATCGGCTGTGCGATGTGCGGAATAATGTGCCCGGACTGTGCCATCATAGTTGAAAAATGATATGATTTTCGGAAAGGAGCTGTTTTTCTTTGGAAAGAAATCTAATGAAAGGTAATGAAGCGCTTGCGGAAGCGGCAATAAGAGCCGGCTGCAAATGCTTTTTCGGATATCCCATAACTCCCCAGACGGAACTTGCCGCTTATATGGCCAGGAGAATGAACAAAGCCGGCGGTGTATTTCTTCAGGCGGAGTCCGAGATAGCCGCGATAAATATGGTCCTCGGAGCCGCTTCAACTGGAGTGCGCGCGATGACATCGTCATCCTCTCCCGGAATATCCCTCAAAGGCGAGGGCGTTTCTTATCTGGCGGGTTCCGATCTTCCCGCCGTAATAATCAACGTTCAGAGAGGAGGTCCCGGCCTCGGCGGAATACAGCCGTCGCAGGCGGACTACTGGCAGGCTACAAAAGCGCTCGGCCACGGGGATTTTCACATTCTGGTATTCGCTCCGGCATCGGTCCAGGAGATGGTCGATATGGTCGTCCGGGCGTTTGACAGAGCGGATAAATACAGAGTCCCCGCGATGATACTCGCGGACGGTCTGCTCGGTCAGATGATGGAGCCTGTCACATTCCCGGAGATAGATCCCGTGGTTTACGACAAAAGTTCATGGGCAGCCGACGGACATAAAAACAAGAGAGAACACCATATAATAAATTCGCTTTATCTTCAGGCGGATATCCTTCAGCAGAAAGTTTTTGAGCGTTACGAGAGATATGAAAAGATAAAGGCGACCGAGACCGACGCGGAGCTGTATCTCACGGAGGACTGCGATATACTCCTGTGCGCATACGGGGCGGCGGCAAGAGTCGTAAAATCAGCCGTGAACACTGCAAGATCGGAAGGTATAAAGGCGGGATTGTTCAGACCGAAGACGCTATGGCCGTTCCCGGTCAGTGAGATAAACAAGGCAAGCGAAAACGCCGCGTGTCTCCTCGATGTCGAGATGTCGATGGGTCAGATGATAGACGACGTAAAGCTCGCGATAAACTGCTCAAAGCCTGTTCACTTCTTCGGAAGGACGGGCGGAGTCATACCCACGCCCGCCGAAGTGCTCGGCGAAATAAGAAAATACGGAGGTGCGAAGTAATGGCTGTTGTATTCCAGAGACCGAGATCGCTCGCGGATGTTCCGACGCACTACTGTCCCGGATGTACCCACGGTATCGTCCACAGGCTTATATGCGAGGTCATCGACGAGATGGGTATAGAGGGAGATACCATAGGCATCTGCCCCGTAGGCTGTTCCGTCATGGCATACGATTATTTCAACTGCGATATGATAGAGGCTCCGCACGGCAGGGCTCCGGCAGTCGCGACGGGTGTAAAGCGCACGAATCCCGATAAGTTCGTTTTCACTTATCAGGGAGACGGCGACCTCGCGGCGATTGGCACCGCTGAGACCGTACACAGCGCGACAAGAGGAGAAAATATCGTCGTCGTATTCATAAATAACACGATATACGGCATGACGGGCGGACAGATGGCGCCGACGACCATTCCCGGTCAGGTCACGCAGACGACGCCGTACGGCCGTGACACAAAACTTGCCGGCTACCCTGTAAAAGTCTGCGAGATGCTCTCGACACTTTCCGGAACAGTTCTCGCGCAGCGCGTGGCAGTCGATACCGTCGCTCATGTCCGCGAGGCAAAATCGGCGATACGCAAGGCGTTTGAGAACGAGAAGGAGAGCCGCGGCTTCTCGATAGTCGAAGTTCTCTCGACCTGTCCGACAAACTGGGGACTTACTCCCATCGAGGCAATAAAGCGCCTTCAGGACGAGTGTATCCCGTACTATCCTCTCGGCGTGTACAAAGATATAACTGCGGAGGGAGGCGACAGACAATGACCACGGAGATACTTCTCGCGGGATTCGGCGGACAAGGTGTTCTGTTCGCGGGAAAGATCCTTGCTTACTGCGGACTCATGGATTCAAAGGAGATCTCTTGGCTGCCGTCGTACGGACCCGAAATGAGGGGCGGAACGGCAAACTGCTCGGTATGCATATCGGATGAGCCTATTGGCTCTCCGCTCGTTGTCGCGCCGGATATCCTGGTAGCCATGAACCGGCCGTCATTTGACAAGTTTGTGACGGCGGTAAAGCCGGGAGGAAAGATATTTGCCGACAGCACGCTTGTCGACGCGCAGACCGACAGAACGGATATAGATCTGTTTTGTATTCCGTCGTCCCAGCTCGCGGATGATAACGGACTGAGCGGAGGCTCGAACATCATACTCCTCGGAAAGCTTATAAGAGAAACGGGGCTTTTTTCGCTCGATACCGTGAAAAAGGGGATCGAAAAAACAGTGCCGCCGTCAAAAGCTCATCTCATCGAAAACAATTTCAGGGCTGTAAAGATCGGCCTTGAGTATGAATGAATAATACGGCGCCTGGGCAGTGCCGAAAAAAGCACCGGTCATATGACCGGTGCTTTCTGTATATACGGTATCCGCAGGTGCGGCCTGCTTCATCTGTGGTGGCCGCCGCCTCCGTGAGATCCTCCGCCGCCCCCCGAACTGTGGGAACCGCCGCCGGAACCTCCGCTCGTACTGTTGTCGATCCTCACATGGGTAACGTATGAATTAACAAACCTGTCCTCGCTTTGCGTAAAATGAGTATCGTTTCCGGATACATAAGTTCTCGAATTGTGGCTCGGCTTGAATACATAGTGTTTTCTGACAGTGAAAAAGAATATGGCGGCGGCTATACAGCCGAGGAAAAACGGAATGATAAGCCGGGTGAGCATAACGGGAGCCGGAGCTTTTTTTGAGATGATGGTCTTTCCGTTTCTGTAGTAGACATATTTGTCTGTTCCGGGATCATATCCGTAATCCCAGAATCCCGGCTTTTCGTCACCATACTTCACGAACAGGTCGATGATCTCCGAAACGGCCATATATATCTGATCGGGCTCCGGGATCTGTCCGGAGTGGGGAAGATACGGGTCAAGGTCTGTGAACATACTGTCATACTCGTTTTTGTAGAGCAGTATTGCTTTTCCCGATGTAGAAATATAGTCATAAGCGGTGCCTGACAGCGAAAGATCCAAATAATAGATGATCCCGTCGGTATCCGGGCCGTAATGTGAGTCATAAAAACTGTCGGTCCATGTTTCGGTATCGGCGTCCGTGAGATCAAAGCCGCTTATGACAACGCAGAGATTCAGACCGGTCTCGTCCGAAGCGGATTGTATCTTCTCATTCAGACTGATAAGCTGAGCATCCTGTAAGATCCCGGCGTCATCAATAACAGCGCTGAGATACTCGGCATCTTCATCCCCGGCAGAAGTGCCGCCGGCAGCGAAAACGGGAACAGCCGCGACGGAGAGCAGCAGAAAAAGCGACAGAACGGCCGTGATGACCCCGGTGCGTGATTTTTTCAAAACAGCAACCTCCCCAAAAAATAAGCGACGGCGGTGACAGCAAGACAGACAGCCAGACTGAAGAGGAGAAGCTTGTTTCTGTCAAGAGGCGGAGTGCCCGCGAGTTTTCCCGTCTGACCGTTTATTGCGAATGAGTATATCTTATCCCTGTATTTATAAGTCATAAACCATACCGGGAGCAGTGTGTATTCCCATTTTGTCCCGGTTATGTCATATCTCTCGCTCGTCACATTGACAGAAGTGTACGAAGACAGGCTCTCTTTTATGACCGACCTCGCGGCCTGTTCGGCGCGATCGCGTATACGCGGAAAGACGGCGCCTTTGTCAACATCGTACTTGTCGGCGAAAAATCCGCTGAGGTATGACATTTCAAACGGTTTCATCTCGTCATAGTCATACGGCTCGATCGATTCCATAAGTGCATCGTCGATCTTGCTCTCACCGTCCGCGGGGATACCGTCGACGAGGATATCGGCGCATCTTACGACATTGTATTCTTTCACCTCGGTGTAGTTGCAGTCTCCCGCCACCCATGAGAGCGCAACATTTCCCGTGGCATAATAGTCGGCTTTGATATTGCAGTCAGCCACCCAGAAGGGAACGTAAAGACCCGTCATCTTTTCAAGCTGCGAGTCGGAAGTGAAGTCGCGCGGCAGAAATTTTCTGTCCTTGCACCACTCCCTGAATTTTTCAAGAGCCTCATCCCTCGTAAGTCTGAAGGCAATGACGCTTGACGGCCTGTATTCCCCGGTAAGCTTTCCCGAGAGTATCACGGGATTGTGGCAGTAGTAGCAGAATGTTGCCGTCTGCTGATCGTCGGCGATTATTTCGGCTCCGCAGCTTGAGCAGGTGTAAAGATTGGTGTGATCCCGGAAATCCTGTTCTTTTTCCGCTTCTTCCCCGTCGGTCACGTCTTTTTCCGCGAGTTCCGTTATTTCTTTTATCTGCTCGGATGTGAATGTGCTCTGGCAGAAATCACATCCGAAACTTTGCGTATCCGGCTGAAAATTCAAATATGCTCCGCAATTCGGGCATTTATACTGAACGGCATCCAAAATGATTCCTCCTGTCCGAGAGATCTCAGATTCAGATAAAATAATCTGTGAGGATATTATAACACATTGTAATATTTTTTGCAATGATCAGAATGCATTTTCATCTTGACAAATTTGTAAAATTAGTTTATAATTATAATCGGAATGGTATACCGAAAAGATATTTTTGCGGAAGGCGCGCTCTGTGGCGATTTATATCCGCCGGTATATCCGCTTTTTGAAAAGGCATTTTATATATTTTCGGAAAGAACCGCGGAGGCGCTTTGCTGCCGCGAGAAAGATGGAGGGATTTAAATGGCAACACCCGAGTACAGATTTTCGAGAGTAACACCCGAAATCGAAGATCTCGCAAAGAAACTCGATGAGAACTACCGCATAGACCCGGAGCTTTACAAAAAGCACGATGTAAAGAGGGGGCTGCGTGATATTAACGGAAAAGGCGTTCTGGCGGGACTTACGAATATCAGCACGATAATGGTCCTTGACGGAAAGGACGATCCCGAGGAGCAGGGCAAAGGAAAGCTTTATTACCGCGGCTATGATATTGAGGATATCGTCGAGGGATTTGTAAAAGACAGAATTTTCGGATTTGAGGAGATAATATATCTTCTTTTGTTCGGATCGCTTCCGTCAAAGCAGGAACTTGCGGATTTCAGAAAAGTCCTCGCCGATTTCAGGAGGCTTCCGCTGACGTTCACGCGCGATGTCATAATGAAATCTCCGAGCGACAATATGATGAATACGCTTGCAAAGAGCGTTCTTGCCCTGTATTCATACGATGAGAGAGCGAATGATATTTCGATAACGAATGTTCTCCGGCAGTGTATCGAGCTTATAACGCTGTTTCCCGTTCTGTCCATTTACGGATATCAGGCGTTTGTCTACTTCAGAAACGGAGGGGATCTTTCGATCCACAGACCGCAGCCGGAGCTTTCGACAGCCGAGAATATTCTTTATATGCTCAGACCCGACAAAAAGTACACGGATCTTGAGGCAAGGATACTTGACCTCGCGCTTGTGCTTCACGCCGAGCACGGAGGCGGTAACAATTCGACCTTTACCGTCCATGTCGTGTCGTCGTCGGGAACCGACACTTATTCGACAATAGCCGCGGCGCTCGGCTCCCTCAAAGGACCGAAACACGGCGGAGCGAATATAAAAGTCGTCCAGATGTTCGACGAGATAAAGAAGAATGTCAAAGACTGGACCGACGAGGACGAGATCAGGGATTTCCTCAGAAAACTCCTTCACAAAGAGGCATTTGACAAATCCGGGCTTATCTACGGAATGGGACACGCCGTTTATTCACAGTCCGATCCGAGAGCGCAGGTGCTGAAAGGTTTTGTCCGCAAGCTGTCGGTCGAAAAGGGACTTGAAGATGAATTTGCGCTTTACACGCTTGTCGAGCGTCTTGCCAAGGAAGTCATAGGCGAGGAGCGCCGCATATACAAGGGCGTCTGCGCGAATGTCGATTTTTACAGCGGTTTTGTTTACAGGATGCTCGGAATACCCGATGAACTCTTCACCCCGATGTTCGCCACATCGAGAATAGCCGGCTGGTCGGCTCACAGGATAGAGGAGCTTATAAACTCCAACAAGATAATACGTCCCGCCTATATGGCTGTGTCTCCCATAAGGGATTATCCCGGCGAAAGAGAAAACTGATCTTATTAACCGAAAGGAATGATATATATGAACAGCACGCAACTTCTGAACTGGAACGGAACGACCTGCGTAAGGCTTGAGGCGGGAGGATACGAGGCGCTTGTGGCGTACGAGATAGGCTCAAACGTCATCCGTCTCAGAGATAACGCAAACGGCCTTGAGTTTTTCCGCTACAAAGACAGCAATACCGCCGACGATATAAGAAAATCGGCGGAAGTATGGGGACTCCCCACACTGTATCTTCCGAACCGTTTTGCCGACGGAGTACTGAAGACATCCGACGCGGTATATCATCTGCCGGTAAATGAAAAAGCGCCGTATAACAATCATATTCACGGATTTCTCCACAAGCGCGTGCATGAAGTCGTCGAGCACAGAGCGGATGACAACTGCGCGTGGGTGAAAACGAGATATGTATATGACGAAAACGACGAGTTTTTTGAATATCTGCCGGTCAAGTTCATCGCCGAGTACACATTCACTCTGTCGCAGTACGGACTTGAGCAGACGATTAAATTCACGAACATCTCAGACAGGATGATGCCCATATCGCTGGCTTCCCACACAACGATAAATTCTCCGTTTGTCGACGGTGGCAAGGAGGGGGATATCCGTCTGACCGTGCCGATCGGCAAGAAATGCGAGCTCAACGAGAGATGTCTCCCGACAGAGCGCTTAAAGTCGCCCGTTATGTATGATCTTGAGTACAAGACCGGAAACAAATGCCCTGTGCTGCAGAATGTCGACAACGATATGTATTTCGGAGAGTACACCGATCTGGATCACGAAAAATTTCACGGCGTCATAGCCGAGGATATCGCGAGCGGGAAGAAGCTTTGCTATGAGGTGTCGGAAGAATTCGGCTTCTGGATAATCTGGAATGACAAGGGATTTAACGGATACTTCTGCCCCGAGCCGATGACGGCGATGATAAACGCGCCGAACCTCTCGCTTCCCGCCGATGTTACGGGATACAGGGAGATAAAGCCCGGCGATACGTTTGAGGCAAAGGAGCATTTCTTCACAAAGATCTGAAATGTATAAGGCCGCTGCCCCCCGGAGCTTTGCGCAGGCTCCGGGGATTTTTCATCGCTCCGGCAGTATGGAATACGATTTTCGGGGTTCGGAGCAATAAAAATATATGAAAATTGCACAAATATTTATAAAAAATTAGTACACATTAAATCGGCGAAATTTGCACAAATCTATTGTAAAAGTTAAAAACATATGGTATAATCAGTACAGGTGTGGCTGTATATTCTGTCACATCAATCAAAAAAATAAGGAGTATGATTATGAAGTTTGGATATTTTGACGACGAAAGAAAAGAATACGTCATCACTTCTCCGAGGACGCCCTATCCTTGGATCAACTACCTGGGCACACAGGCATTTTTCTCACTGATCTCAAACACCGCCGGCGGCTATCATTTCTATAAGGACGCTCGCCTGCGGCGTATCACCCGCTACCGTTACAACAACGTGCCTATCGATATGGGCGGACGGTATTTCTATATCAAGGACGGCGACACTGTCTGGAATCCCGGATGGTCACCGGTCAAGACCGAACTTGACGCCTATGAGTGCCGCCACGGTATGGGCTATACCGTTATCACCGGCAAGAAAAACGGGCTCAATGCCGAGGTGACTTTCTTTGTTCCCCAGAATTATAACGGCGAGGTACAGCAGCTCGTGCTTACCAACGAGGGCGATACCGAAAAGAATTTCTCGCTCTTTTCATTTGCCGAGTGGTGTCTGTGGGACGCTCAGGACGACTGTACGAATTTCCAGCGTAATTTCTCCACCGGCCGTGTCGAGGTAGAGGGCTCGTCCATCTACCACAAGACAGAGTACCGTGACCGCCGCGACCATTTCGCTTTCTACACCGTCAATGATACTGTCGATGGTTATGATACGGACCGCGACTCTTTCATCGGTCTCTACAACGGTTTCCATAATCCGCAGGCCGTTATGGAAGACAAGCCCCGCAACTCATTCGCGGACGGCTGGTCGCCCATCGCCTCGCACTACAAGAAGATAACTCTTGCGCCCGGCGAGAGCAAGACGCTGATCTTCATACTCGGCTATGTCGAGATGCCCGCCGACCAGAAATTCGAAGCTGACGGCGTGACGATAAACAAGGTCAAGGCGCACGCCATGATGGAACAGTACAACACCCCCGAAAAGGTAAAAGCCGGCCTTGACGAGCTTGCGGCCACATGGGAAGATCTCCTCGGCATACTTAACGTCAATACTTCGGATGATAAAGTCAACCGTATGGTCAATATCTGGAATCAGTACCAGTGTATGGTCACGTTCAATCTTTCCCGTTCCGCGTCGTACTTTGAGAGCGGAATCGGACGCGGCATGGGCTTCAGGGACTCGAACCAGGATATTCTCGGCTTCGTTCATCAGATACCCGGCAGAGCGCGTGAGCGTATCATCGACATTGCCTCGACCCAGCTTGAGGACGGCGGATGCTATCACCAGTACCAGCCGCTTACAAAGAAGGGCAACTCGGACATCGGCGGAGATTTTTCCGACGACCCGCTGTGGATGATCCTCTCGGTTTCGGCATATATCAAGGAGACCGGCGACTGGGCTATCCTCGATGAAATGGTTCCGTATGACAACGACGAGAGCAAGGCAAAGCCAATGCTCGATCACCTTAAAGTTTCTTTCTATCACATCGTGAACAACCTCGGACCGCACGGACTTCCGCTGGCTATGCGCGCGGACTGGAACGACTGCATCAATCTTTCGTGCTATTCGGATACGCCGGGCGAGAGTTTCCAGACATATACCAACCCGAAATTCGCTGCCGAGGGCGGTTATTCCAAGGTAGCGGAATCAGTCATGGTCGCGACGCTCTTTACCTACGTCGGACCGAACTATGTTGCTATCCTCCGTCATCTCGGCAAGGATGATGAGGCCGCCGCCGCTCAGCGTGAGATCGACAAAATGAAACAGACAGTCATGGATTCCGCTTTTGACGGAGACTGGTTCATTCGCGCGTACGACTCCACAGGAGCAAAGATGGGCTCAAAAGAATGCGAGGAAGGCAAGATCTTCATCGAGCCTCAGGGCTTCGCCGTAATGTCCGAGATAGGCAAGGATGTGGGAGCCGATATCAAGACTCTCAACTCGATCGACAAGTACCTCAACACAAAACACGGTCTTGTTCTCAACAATCCCGCCTATTCAAAATATTATATCCAGTACGGTGAGATCTCGACATATCCGGGAGGATACAAGGAGAACGCCGGAATCTTTACGCACAACAACGCGTGGATAATCTGCGCCGAGGCATACGCCGGCCGCGGAGACAAGGCGTTTGAGTACTACAGCAAGATCGCGCCCGCCTTCACGGAGGAGACTTCGGATCTGCACAAGACAGAACCGTATGTATACGGTCAGATGATCGCCGGCAAGGATGCGAGCCGTTTCGGCGAGGGCAAAAACTCGTGGCTGACCGGCACGGCGGCATGGAACTTTGTCGCCATATCACAGTATATCCTCGGAATCGCGGCAGACTGGAACGGCCTCAGGCTCGATCCGTCCATTCCGCACGAGTGGGACGGATTTACCGCGACAAGAAAATTTAGGGGCGCGTCTTATGACATATCCGTAAAGAATCCGGATCACATCTGCAAGGGTGTAAAGAGCGTCACTGTTGACGGCTCTCCGATTGAAGGAAACGTTGTTCCGGCGTTCGGAGACGGCAAGTCACACAGCGTAGAGGTAGTAATGGGCTGATCTGGCATAAGTAAGGTGACGGGGCTGCTTCACGACAGTGTTGCGGCCTCGGCTGTTGTATAAATTCACGCGGTCCGGGTATACGCCCGGAAGCCGCCGCAAAGGGAGGATGATTAAAAAAATGTTTATAACAGATGACATCAGATATGTCGGAGTAAATGACCACAAGACCGATCTTTTTGAGGGTCAGTATGACGTGCCGAACGGAATGGCGTACAATTCTTATGTGATAATGGACTCAAAGATCGCAGTTATGGACACAGTCGACAGCAAGTTTACGCACGAATGGCTCGATAATCTTGGAAACGTCCTTAACGGACGCAGTCCGGATTATCTTGTAGTACAGCATATGGAGCCCGATCACTCGGCGAACATCATGAATTTCCTCAATGTCTACCCCGACGCGAAAGTTGTCGCTTCTGCAAAGGCGTTCAGAATGATAAGCCAGTTTTTCGGGGAAGATCTTGAAAGCAGGGGGATCACCGTCAACGAGGGCGACAGTCTCCCGCTCGGAAAACATGAACTCAGGTTCTTCACGGCTCCCATGGTTCACTGGCCGGAAGTAATAGTCACCTACGATACGGCTGACAAGGTGCTCTTCTCGGCGGACGGATTCGGAAAATTCGGTGCGCTCGACGTTGAGGAGGACTGGGCGTGTGAGGCGAGAAGATATTACGTCGGAATTGTCGGAAAGTACGGCGCTCAGGTTCAGGCGCTCCTTAAGAAGGCCGCCACTCTCGATATAAGCATCATTTGTCCGCTCCACGGACCTGTTCTCAGGGAAGACCTCGGTTATTACATAAATCTTTACAATATCTGGTCATCGTACGATGTCGAGAGCGAAGGTATAGTTATCGCCTATACCTCTGTTTATGGCCACACGAAAAAAGCCGTTGAAAAGCTTGAGAAGATGCTCCGCGACAAGGGATGTCCGAAAGTTACGGTGAATGATCTCGCAAGATGCGATATGGCGGAAGCTGTCGAGGACGCGTTCAGATACGGAAAGCTCGTGCTCGCGACGACGACGTACAACGCCGATATCTTCCCGTTTATGCGCGAGTTTATCGAAAATCTTACCGAAAGAGGATTCCGCAACAGGACAGTCGCTCTTATCGAGAACGGTTCGTGGGCTCCGCTTGCGGCAAAGACGATGAAAGGAATGTTTGAAAACAGCAAGAATATCACATTTGCCGAGAATGTCGTGCATATCCACTCCGCACTCAGTGATGAGAGCGAGGCTCAGCTTGAGGCGCTTGCCGATGAACTCTGTGTCGATTATATGGCTCAGAGGAGCGAGACCGCAAACAAGAGCGATATGAGGGCGCTGTACAATATCGGATACGGTCTGTATGTCGTCACCTGCAACGACGGCAAGAAGGACAACGGGCTTATCGTCAACTCGATAATGCAGGTCACAGACAATCCGACACGTGTTGCGGTCACGATAAACAAGCAGAATTATTCGCACCATGTGATCAGGCAGAAAGGCATCATGAATGTGAACTGCCTGACGACGGAGGCTCCGTTCTCTGTTTTTGAGAATTTCGGTTTCAGGAGCGGAAGGACCGTCAACAAGTTTGAGAAATTCGAGCCGGGCGAGGAACTCCGCTCGGATAACGGCCTCATATTCCTGCCGAGATATATAAATTCGTTTATGTCGCTCAAGGTCGAGCAGTATATAGATCTTGAATCGCACGGTATGTTCATATGCAGCGTTACCGAGGCAAGAGTGATCTCGAACGCCGAATCCATGACATATGCTTATTATCACAAGAACGTCAAGCCGAAGCCTAAGACCGAGGGCAAAAAAGGATGGGTATGCAAGATCTGCGGCTATGTTTACGAGGGCGATGAACTTCCCGAGGATTTCATCTGTCCGCTCTGCAAACATGGCGCGGCGGATTTTGAGCCAATAAAGTAAATCATGATAAAGCGGAAAAAAGGATGCCGTAAGGCATCCTTTTTATTTGTCCGAAAACAGACAAATGTAAATAAACTGTGCAAAAGTTACAAAAAACAATAATATAATATGTCAGAATGCAAAAACTTTTTGAAAATACGTGACAATTGAATTTCTTTGTGATAAAATAAAGAATATGGATAATGGGCGGAGTGTGTAAAAACGCGGAAGATCCACGATCCGGCGCAAGTTGCCGTGATTGGCGGATACTGCTTGAAATAGAGAAAAGAGAGGGATAACTATGGACAATGAAAACTACACAAACAGACCAAAAAAAAGAGTAACCAAGAAAATAGCGCGACAAAGAAGGATGATAGCGCTCATTACCATCATACTCATACTTATTCTGGGGATCATTCTCATAGTCAGAGCCTGTGCGTCAGGCGGCGATAAAGACAAAGGCAAAAAGCCGGGCGAGACGACGACCACTCAGACAACGACCGCCGCGGATCAGCAGCCCGTGATAACGACGACAGTTCCGGCGACGACGAATCCGCTTCCGACAGCGGATCCGAGTGACCCGAACAGCATAACGGGGCTGACGCTTGACAAGTATTCCGTATTCGTCGAAGTCGGACAGTCGGATATGCCGCTTGTGACGATGACGCCCGCTTCTTCCCCGAACAAAGAGGAGATCTGGGTAAGTTCGGACGAGAGCATAGCCGTTGTGGACTATCTCGGAAATATCACAGGTGTGTCGGGCGGCGAGTGCACGGTCACGGTGTCGTCAAAGAACAATCCGTCTATTTATGCCGAAGTCAAAGTAACGGTGACGGATCCCAATCAGCCTCCGAGCGGTGCCGCGGGACAGACTCCCACCGCTGCCGATGTCGGCGGCATTCAGCAGACAAACAATAAACCAAACGGAAATCAGCCGGGGGGGGTACCGGCTGATTTTAAAGTTATAGAGGGAAGAACGTACGTCAATGGCATACTTGTCGTAAACAAATCATACGATGTACCCGCGGATTACGCACCCGGCCTTGATCCTACCGTCAAAGAGCAGTTTGACAAGCTTTGCGAGGCGGCAAAGAAAGACGGTCTGAATATATATCTGCATTCGGGATTCCGTTCGTACAGTTTCCAGCAGGAGATATACACCAACTACACGAACTTATACGGATCTGAGACGGCTGACACTTTTTCCGCGCGGCCCGGTCACTCGGAGCACCAGACAGGTCTCGCAATCGACGTGAATACCGTCGACGATTCGTTCGCCGGAACTCCCGAGGCAATATGGCTTGAAGAACACGCGCATGAGTACGGCTTTATAATACGGTACCCGGAGGATAAAGTCGATATAACAGGCTACAAGTACGAACCGTGGCATATAAGATATCTCGGCGACGAAGCGGAGAAAGTTTACCGGAGCGGCCTTTGCCTTGAAGAGTACCTTGGCATAGACTCCAGATACAGCTGATTTCAGAAAAACCGCGAGATTTATTATGCATAATCAACGAATATATCATAAATTTATTGTGCAATATTACAAAAAATGATTTTGTGTGGAAAAAAGAACGCATTTTCGCTTGACTTGTGTTGAAAATGGGGTTATAATGATTATGGTGTTAAATAATATTTTATGTTATTAACACTCGTTTTGTTGTCTCCTTTCTTTTGTTCTACACATATTTATTTTTATTTTTTGTGTGACGGCAGGGTAGTTTTACCCTGCCCTTTCTTTTATGTTAAAAAAATATGCATTTATGCCTGTACAAATAAAATTTTTGGTATTTATTTAGTATTTATTGCTAAAAAGGTCTTTACAAATTTTATTTTTTATGATATTATAATAATTAAAGTTATGTGCTGGTCACTACCTGTCGGCTGCTCCCCGGCGGGCGGGGGCTCTCAATAACCCCTAATATTATTTTTTCAGGAGGAATTATCCGATGGCAATCAAAAGAAAAATGAAAACTATGGACGGCAACAACGCCGCGGCATGGGCCTCGTATCCGTTTACCGATCTTGCCGCGATCTACCCGATCACCCCGTCTTCGGTAATGGCTGAAGTTACCGACCAGTGGGCTGCCAAGGGCAAGAAGAATCTGTTCGGAGATCCCGTGACAGTCGTTGAGATGCAGTCCGAGGGCGGTGCCGCCGGTGCCGTACACGGCTCGATATCCGCCGGTGCGCTCACCACAACGTATACCGCGTCTCAGGGACTTCTTCTTATGATCCCGAATATGTACAAGATCGCCGGTGAGCTCGTACCGAATGTTATCCACGTATCCGCACGTTGCGTTTCTTCTCACGCGCTTAACATTTTCGGTGACCATTCCGACGTATACGCCTGCCGTCAGACGGGCTACGCAATGCTCTGTTCTTCAAATCCCCAGGAAGTTATGGATCTCGGCGCTATCGCTCATCTTTCCACGATAAAGGGCAGAGTGCCTTTCCTTCATTTCTTTGACGGATTCCGTACCTCTCACGAGATACAGAAGATAGAGACATGGGATGACGAGACACTTGCGGGACTTATCGATATGGACGCCGTAAAAGCCTTCAGAGACAACGCCCTCAACCCCGAGCATCCGGTGCTTCGCGGCACGGCTCAGAACCCCGATATCTTCTTCCAGGCACGTGAAGCCTGCAACAAGTACTATGACGCGCTTCCCGGCATTGTCGAGGAGTACATGAACAAGGTAAACGACCTTATCGGAACAGATTATAAGCTCTTTAACTACTACGGCGCGCCCGATGCAGAGCATATCATAATAGCCATGGGCTCCGTAAATGACACGATCGAGGAAACGGTGGACTACCTCAATGCCGCCGGCGGAAAATACGGACTTGTAAAAGTAAGACTTTACAGACCGTTTGCGGCCGATAAACTCGTTGAGGCTATCCCGGACAGCGTAAAGAGGATAACCGTTCTCGACAGGACAAAGGAAGCCGGCTCACAGGGCGAGCCCCTCTATCTTGACGTCGTTGCGGCCCTCAAGGACACAAAGTTTACGAATGTGCCCGTATTCACAGGCCGTTACGGACTCGGCTCAAAAGACACGACACCGGCGCAGATCATCGCCGTATTCAAAAACACCGAGAAGAAGAGATTCACTATCGGTATCAACGACGACGTTACGAATCTTTCGCTTGAGATCGAAGAGAACCCCGACACGGCACCCGCCGGCACGACGGCGTGCAAATTCTGGGGACTCGGTTCTGACGGAACAGTCGGAGCGAACAAGAACTCCATCAAGATCATCGGCGATCACACCGATCTTTACGCTCAGGCATATTTCTCATATGACTCGAAGAAATCCGGCGGTGTAACGATCTCACACCTCAGATTCGGCAAGACACCGATCAAATCGACATATCTTATCAACAAGGCTGATTTCGTGGCCTGCCACAACCAGAGCTATATCGACAAGTATGATATGGTATCCGACATAAAGCCGGGTGGAACGTTCCTGCTCAATACGATCTGGGATATGGACGGACTTGAGAAGAATCTTCCCGGTCAGGTAAAGAGATATATCGCTCAGAACAACATCAACTTCTACACCATAGACGGTGTAAAGCTCGGCAAAGAAACAGGAATGGGCACAAGGATAAACACGATCCTTCAGTCCGCTTTCTTCAAGCTTGCCAATATCATTCCTTTTGAGGACGCCCTCAATTATATGAAACAGGCGGCAGAGGCATCATACAGCAGAAAGGGACAGGATGTCGTTGAGAAGAACTGGAAGGCTATCGACGCCGGTCACCAGAATATCGTAAAGATCGATGTTCCCGAAAGCTGGAAGGACGCTCCCGATTCACAGATGGGCATGAGCAAGGTCACGAATGACAACAAGACTCTTGAGAATTTTGTAAATAACATTCAGATCCCGTGCAACGCACAGAAGGGTGATTCGCTTCCCGTTTCGACTTTCGTTGATATGGCTGACGGAACATTCCCGCAGGGATCGGCTGCTTTTGAAAAGAGAGGCATTGCCGTTGACGTTCCCGAATGGATCCCCGAAAACTGTATCCAGTGCAACCAGTGTGCGTTCGTATGTCCGCACGCCGTTATAAGACCTGTCGCTCTTGATGAGGCAGAAGTATCGGCGGCTCCCGCGGGAATGAAGACAGCTGACTTCAAGCCTGCTCTCGGAGGACTTAAGTTCTCGCTCACTGTATCGACACTTGACTGTACAGGATGCGGCGTCTGCGCAAATGTATGTCCCGCCAAGGAAAAGGCTCTTGTCATGAAGCCTATCGCTTCACAGCTTGAGGAGCAGAAGTCGTTTGATTACGGCGTTACTATCGGTGAAAAGCCCGAAGTCGCAGCGAAGTTCAGCGCATCGACGACAAAGGGCTCGCAGTTCAGGCAGCCTATGCTTGAATTCTCCGGAGCTTGCGCCGGATGCGGCGAAACACCGTACGCAAAACTCGTTACACAGCTTTTCGGCGACAGAATGTATATCGCCAACGCAACAGGATGTTCATCGATCTGGGGCGGCTCGGCTCCTTCGACACCTTACACATACAACAAGCAGGGACAGGGTCCCGCATGGTCCAACTCGCTGTTTGAGGACAACGCCGAGTTCGGATACGGTATGTTCCTCGCGGAAGAGACCCTCAGGAACAGAGTTGTCGCCAAGGTAAAGGCTCTCGGAGAAAAGGTCGAAAACGCCGATGTCAAAGCGGCTATCGACAAATATCTTGAAACACTGAATGACGGTATCGCAAACAAGGCGGCGACGGAAGATCTCGTTGCGGCTCTTGAGGCCTGCGGATGTGATGACGCGAAGGCAATACTTGACGAGAAAGATTTCCTGCGCAAGAAATCACAGTGGATCTTCGGCGGTGACGGATGGGCTTATGATATCGGTTACGGCGGACTTGACCACGTTCTTGCCTCCGGAAAGAATGTAAACGTTCTCGTGTTCGACACGGAAGTTTATTCAAACACAGGCGGTCAGGCATCCAAGGCAACACCTACGGGAGCTATAGCTCAGTTCGCTGCCGCAGGAAAGGCTGTCAAGAAGAAGGATCTCGCAGGAATGGCAATGAGCTACGGATATGTTTATGTAGCACACGTTGCCATGGGTGCAAATATGAATCAGTGTCTCAAGGCTATCATTGAGGCTGAGGCATACGACGGACCTTCGATAGTTATAGCATACGCTCCTTGTATCAATCATGGTATCAAGACAGGTATGGCTACGGCTCAGGCAGAGGAGAAGAAGGCTGTCGAGGCAGGCTACTGGCACCTCTACAGGTACAATCCCGACCTTAAGAAGGAAGGAAAGAACCCGTTCACGCTTGATTCAAAGGCACCGAACATCGACGAGTACAAGAATTTCCTCATGGGAGAAGTACGTTACAACTCACTCGCGCGCCAGAATCCCGAAAGAGCAGAAGTCCTCTTCAATTCGGCTGTTGAGAACGCCAAGGACAGATATGACTATCTTACAAGGCTCACGACTCTCTACGGTCAGGGCTGATCTCTCACCGCGGGAATGCGGCGTAAATCTGAGATGAATAACACGGAGGAGTCCGGCATTGCGCCGGGCTCCTTGTTTTATTGTAAATACGGTTGCATTGAATATAAAAATATGGTATAATATCCTTGTTGACCTGTTATGATGTAAAGATCGGAGGTGCGTGTGTGTGAAATTTAAGTTCAACCGCAAGTACAGCACGATAGCGGGATATGTATTCATGACGTTTGTGGCATGTCTGCTCGTGCTCGTGCTCGTGTTCAAAATATCGATAATTCAGGTATATATAAATAAATTTATCAGTGTCACCGCGCCTATAATCTGGGGAATTGCGATAGCGTATCTTCTGAATCCGGTACTGCGCTTTATCGAAAAATATGTGTCAAAGATCCTTAACCGGAAAAAGCAGAGAAAAAAGCTGACGAGAATGATCTCGGTGTTTTTTACCCTGCTGATACTGTTCGCTCTGATCATTATCCTTATCGCGAATATCGTTCCGGAGATACTGTCGAGTATAAATAATATCTTCAATAACGCGCAGGGGTATTTTGACAACATACAGAGCACGCTTGAGGAGGGACTGAAAAAATTCAACAACGACAACCCCGATATAAAGGACTTTATCGCAAGCGAGATAGATGATATCGAATCCGTTGTCATGCAGGTCATAAACTCCCTTAAGCCGCAGTTTGAAAAGCTGTTCGTTAAAAACGGAATCCTCGACAATCTGACCGACAGCGCCATTTCGCTTCTGTTCGGTATAAAAGATTTCCTTATCGGCGTCATCGTGGCGGCTTATCTTATGTTCAGCAAAGAGTGGTTCGTGGCGCACGGAAAGAGAATGATCTGCGCGCTGTTCAACCGGAAGCACAGCATGAAGATATTGCATATATGCGGGCTCGCGAATGACAAGTTTGTTTCGTTCTTATCCGGAAAAGCCCTTGATTCCGTGATAATCGGAATGATATGCTTTGTCGCGATGACGATACTGAAACTTCCGTACACCGTGCTGATAAGCGTTATTGTCGGCGTTACGAATATGATACCGTTCTTCGGTCCGTTTATCGGAGCGATACCGTCAGCGGCGCTCATACTTCTGACAGAGCCGAAAAAAACGCTCATATTCGTGATAATGATACTCGTTCTGCAACAGCTTGACGGAAATGTGATAGGTCCGAAGATACTCGGCAAGCAGCTCGGACTGAACGCTTTCTGGATACTGTTTTCGATTATCATCGGCGGAGGATTTTTCGGCTTTGTCGGTATGGTGCTCGCGGTGCCGTGCTTTGCCGTCATCTATCCTCTGGTGAAGGAATTTTTGGAAAACAGGCTCAGAAAGAAAGATCTTTCGACCGATGTCAGTGATTATTACGCCGACGCCGAAGTCCTTTCAAAAAATCTCGTCACGGTAAGCGAGAGAGCGAAACGTGAAAATAACGGATCCGAAGATGAAACGGACGATACCGCGCAGGAAAATGATAAAAACGCCGTGCCGGATGACGGAAAGGCAGACAGGCAGGAGTAATGCTTATAATATCCATAAAAGACATACCGGGAGCCGCGCAGCATGATCACGCCCACAGTCTTCTCCGTGTGTGCCTCGGAAAATACGGAATAGATTACCGCGGGGCGGCAGATCTCCGTATCGGCAGGCTCGGCAAGCCCGAACTTGCGGAATATCCCGGTGTATTTTTTAATCTTACCCATTGCGACGGAGCCGCGGCGTGTGTCGTGAGCGATCGCTTGTGCGGTATTGACGCGGAAAAAGTCCGCAGTCTAAAGCCGAATGTGATGAGGAGGGCTTTTTCGGAAAGAGAGTGCGCGGCTGTGGAAAGAGCGCCGGAAAAGCTGAAAGATCTTGTTTTTTTCAGAATATGGACCCTGAAAGAATCTTATGTTAAGGCGCTCGGAACCGGCATATCGTATCCTCTTAAGACAGCCGGGTTTCTGCCTGCAGGGCAGGAAATAACGACAAACATAACGGAATTTTCGTTCAGGCAGTACATTATAGATGATCCGGATGGCGGAGTTTTCGTCGTGTCGGTGTGCGAAAAAGATCGTTAAGGAGTTGCTTTTGTTTGAGTATTTTTGATATTTTCGACAGGATACAGACGCAATCGCCGCGCGGAGCCAGGATAGAATATATAATCGCGGGTCTCGGAAATCCGGGTATGCAGTACGAGGGAACGAGGCACAACGTAGGATTTGAGGCGATCGACCGCCTTGCGTCAAAGCTCGGAGTTGAAATATCACAGAGAAGATTCGGGGGAAAGACAGCGGAGGCGATGATCGGGGAAAAGAAATGTCTGCTGCTCAGACCCGAAACATATATGAACAACAGCGGCCGGTCGGTCGCAGAGGCGCTTGATTTTTATAAGCTTGACACGGAGCGGCTTATCGTACTGCACGATGATATATCGCTTGACCCCGGAAGGCTTCGCATAAGAAGAAAGGGAAGTCACGGGGGTCATAACGGGCTTCGCAGTATCATAGATCTTACGGGACGCGATGATTTTCAGAGAATAAAGATAGGTGTCGGAGGAAAGCCTCATCCCGATTATGACCTCGCAAAGTGGGTGCTCGGAAAGTTTTCCGAGGAAGACTCAGAAAAAGTCGGGCAGGCGGTCGAGAACGCCTGTGAGTGCGTTGAGCTTATGACGGCGGGAAAGACAGATGAGGCTATGAACAGGTTTAATTCCTGATATGTCGGGGTAAAGGAGCAGGAGGATTGGAGCTTTTCAAAAGCATTTTCAGAGAGCTTTCGGGATACGGGAGCATTGTCGATTCCATTAAAAAAAATATCTCCCCCGTTTCCGTGACGGGGCTTTCCGGTATACACAGAGCCCAGCTTATATATACCCTCAGGGATGATTCGGATGTTCTTGTGATCACCGGGACTGAGGCGGAGTCAAAAAAACTTTGCGATGATATAAATCTTATGGCCGGAAAGGAAACCGCCGTTTTTTTTCCGTCAAAAGAAATGATCCTCACGCCGGTCGAGGGTGCGAACATGGAATACGAGTATATGAGGATCGCCGCTCTTTCAAAGATACAGAAAAAAGAGTGCAATGTCATCTGCGCGAGTATTGAGGCCGTTATGCAGCCGGTCATACCGACGGATACCCTTGCCGGTGAGAGCATTCTTCTGAAAAAGGGAACGGAGATCGGCACAGGCTCTCTCGCGTCAAGGCTTGCGCGGTGCGGATACCAAAGGAGCGAGAAGGTGGACGGGCCGTCGCAGTTTTCTGTCCGCGGGGCTATCGTCGACATTTTTCCCGTTCAGCGCGACAGACCGATAAGGCTTGAGTTCTGGGGCGATGAGATCGACTCTGTCTCTGAGTTTGAAACGGATACCCAGAGAAGGACACAGGAGCTTGAAGAAGCGGAGATATCCCCCGCGAGTGAGGTCCTGTTTGACGCGGAGGAAGTTGCCGCCAAGACAGAACAGCTTATAAAGCGTGCGAGGGGTAAAAAGGCGGAGCTTATCCGCAGAAATCTCGGAGCCGACGTAAGCAGGCTGCGCGCGGGAGAGATACTCATGCACAGCCAGAAATATTATCCGCTCGCGTATGACGATACTTACACGGTGTTTGACTATATAGGCGGAGTTGTTGTGTTCAGCGATTTTTCCGCTGTTACGGAGACAGCAAAAGGCGTGATGTCGCATTATAATGAGGACGTAAAACTGCTTTTGGACGAGGGTATGCTATGCAGAGGTCTTGAGGGATATTATCTTGATATGGACCGCATAAATCTGCTGGCATCGGAGCGGGTCTGCCTTTATGTGAGCACTTTCATGCAGGGCGGAGAGCATACGGATTTTCGGCGCCTTGTAAGTTTTGAGGCAATGCAGACGGCAGCGTGGAGCGGAGAGATGAAACAGCTGTGCGAAGATCTTGATGATCTTGCGGGCAGAAAGTACCGCGTGATACTTGCCGCCGGCAGCGAGAAGACTCTCCCGGTGATTTGCCGCGACCTTGAGGAAAAAGGATTTTCTTGTGTAATACCGCGGGAGGACACCGTACCCGAGGGAGGAAATGTTTACCTGATACCCGAGAGTTTTTCGGGCGGATTCGAGTACCCCGAGATAAAGGCGATCATGATAACGCAGGCGAGAATATCCCCGTCCTCCCGCAAAGTGCGAAAGCCGAAAAAGAGAAAGAGCGAGGAGATAAAGAGCCTTGCCGATATAACGCCGGGGGATCTTGTCGTCCACGCCGATCATGGTATCGGACGTTTTGCCGGGATACGCAAGCTGGAATTTGACGGGGTGACAAAAGATTACATAAGCATACAGTACGCCGGAACGGATAAGCTTTATGTGCCGGTCACACAGCTTGATATGGTATCTAAATATATAGGACCGCGTGACGATACGGGTGTAAAGCTGAGCAGGCTGGGCTCAAGCGAGTGGCAGAAGACAAGAAGCAACGTAAAGCACGCCGTAAAAGATATGGCTCACGAGCTTATAGCTCTTTACGCGAAACGGCAGCAGAGCAAAGGTTTCGCTTTTTACCCCGATGACGAGGTGCAGAGGGATTTTGAGGATCGTTTTCCCTATGTTGAGACCGATGACCAGCTCAGGAGCGTCGCGGAGATAAAGGCCGATATGGAAAGCCCCCACCCCATGGAAAGGCTTTTGTGCGGCGATGTCGGTTTCGGAAAGACCGAAGTCGCGTTCAGAGCCGCGATGAAGTGTATCCTGTCGGGGAAACAATGCGCGATACTTGTGCCGACGACGGTGCTTGCGTGGCAGCACTACCAGACGGCTCTCAGAAGATTCGAACATTTTCCCGTTAATGTGGAACTGCTCTCGCGGTACCGTACTCCAAAACAGCAGGCGGAGATACTCGAAAAGCTTAAGAAGGGCATAATAGATCTGCTTATAGGGACGCACAAGATCATACAGAAAAACGTCGTTTTCAAAGATCTCGGTCTTGCCGTGATCGATGAGGAGCAGCGGTTCGGCGTCGCCCACAAGGAGAAGTTCAAAGAGATCTTTGCCGGTGTCGATATCCTCACGCTTTCCGCGACACCGATACCGAGGACGCTCAATATGGCGATGAGCGGGATAAGGGATATGTCGATAATCGAGGAGCCTCCTCAGGACAGATACCCGGTTCAGACGTATGTCATAGAGTACAATACAGGTACGGTCACACAGGCGATAACGAGGGAGCTTCGTCGCGGCGGACAGGTATATTATCTTCACAACAGAGTTGAAACGATAGCGTCATGTACCGCACGTCTGAGGCAGCTTTTTCCGGACGCAAGGATAGCCTACGCGCACGGGCAGATGCCGGAGGAGGATCTGTCCGATATATGGCAGCAGCTTGTTGAGAACGAGATCGATATCCTCGTCTGCACCACTATAATAGAAACAGGCGTGGATGTGCCCAATGTAAATACGCTCATCATCGAGGACGCGGACAGGTTCGGGCTGTCACAGCTCTATCAGCTGAGGGGCAGGGTCGGAAGGTCAAACCGCAGGGGATACGCTTATTTTACTTTCCGCAAAGACAAAGTGCTTACGGAAGTCGCCGCGAAGCGCCTCAGTGCCATGAGGGAGTTCACGCAGTTCGGCAGCGGATTCAGGATAGCCCTGAGGGATCTTGAGATAAGGGGAGCCGGAAATATCCTCGGAGGCAAACAGCACGGTCATATGGAAGCGGTGGGATATGATATGTATCTTAAACTGCTCTCGGAGGCAATAGCCGAAGAAAAAGGTGAAAAACCGGAAAAACAGGCGGAGTGCCTTGTCGATGTGCAGATAGACGCGCATATTCCCGAGGAGTATATACCGAGTCTGAATCAGCGGATAGATATGTACAGGAAGATAATGCTCGTGGAAAGCGACGAGGACAAATATGATCTTACGGACGAGTTTATCGACCGTTACGGCGATCCGCCGTCCTCGGTCATCGGACTTATCGATGTGTCTTTACTCAGAAACAAGGCGTCGCGTTCGGGCATAACGGAAATATCGCAGAAAAATGATACGATGTATTTTTATACGCAGTATCTCGGCACAGAGCAGATAGCCGCTCTCTCGGAGGCTTTCAGAGGAAAGATAACGTTCAACGGTTCGGGGCGCTCTTATGTATCGATAAAAACAGACTCATATGCAAAACCGTTCGATCTTATGAAAAAAACGGTTGATATAATTGCCGGAAATGCCAAATGAAAGGTTCGCAGAAAATAAAAACGTATTTTACGGGAGGAGATCCGATGAAAAGATATATTGCGGCATTGTCGTTGTGTGTTTTGCTCGCGGCGGCAGGCTGCTCATCATGCAGCGAAAAAAATGACGGCAAGTCCGGCTCCGGAGGCAGTAGCGCAACCGTCGCGGAAACGACCGCCGCCACAGATCCGTCCGAGGCGGCTGATGTGGAGCCGGGACTTACCGATGATGCCCTTGTCGGAATGTGGTACAATGAGATGCGCGGCGGAAGCTATAATTTCCGCTCCGACGGGAAAGTCGACCTGTACTCCGACTACAGCAGCACGATACATTTTTCGGAAGACGAGGCTGTTATCAACGAGAACAGTATCCCGTATGAATATGACGGAAAAACGCTGACGATAACAGCGGACAGCGAAGAACTCGGGGATGAGTCGGAGGATGAAAATTCCGAGGGTACGGGGACTTACGAGGTCGTTTCGCTTGAAAGGACAGGCGGCGGCGATACCGGATCCGTTGACGGAAAGTATATTATAAAAGGTGGGGAAGTGTATAATACATACCGTCCCGTATATGATTACTACGGTCTTGAACCCGAACTTTACATGGAGATAAAAGGAGAAAAAACAACGCTTATACTCGGAATGTGCGAATACTCCGCAGACGGTGAAAGAATGAAACTGTTCGGGGGCGGCGCGGAGCTTTTCGGTCCCGAGGACAAAGGCTCTCCCGTCATGAGTTACGAGATCGACGAGGATATCCTGACCGTAACATACGAATCGGGCTCAAAAGATAAGTTCACAAAAGTTACCGATGAGACATAAACAGCGGAAAACCGCCGGTCTCGCTGTTTTCAGCGATAAGCCGGCGGCTTTTTTTAATTTCTGTCGAATGTGATCATCGTATAATATTTTCCCTGCTGCTGCGCGAGTTTCTTTTCTATCTCCTCTTTTATTCCGTCATTTTCAAGCCGGAGATCGAATGGCACTGAAAGGTCAAAAACAAGTCCCGTATATTCGCCGCTCCTTACCACTCTGAAATCATGGATGCTGAGCGAATCATCTACACTTCTTACAATGCTTTCCGTCATTTCACGGCACGAGTTGATATAATCATCGTCAGTCCGTACAGGATCCATATGAATGGTCATCGATATATGCAGGTCTTTATTTATCTCCCTCTCGATCTTGTCGACAAGTTCATGCGCCGCGACAAAATCCTCGTTGCTGCTTATCTCCACGTGACAGCTTCCGATCATCGTCACGGGACCGTAGCTGTGTATGATAAGGTCGTGCAACCCGATTATCCGTTTGTCGGAGCACACAAGATCCGCGATCTGCCGGACGATCTCGGGGTCGGCGGGTTTTCCGAGAAGAACATCTGTCGTGTCAAATATGATATCGATTCCGGATTTAAGTATGAAGACGGAGATGACTGTTCCCGTTATTCCGTCAACGGGAAGTGACGTAAACGGTGACAGACATACGGAAAGGATCGTCGCCAGAGTCGCGATAACGTCGTTCCTGCTGTCTTTGGCTGTGGCAAGCATTATTGTGGAATTTATCCTCTTACCGAGCACGGTATTGAAATGCGCCATCCAGACCTTGACGAGAACAGAAACGACCAGCGACGCGAGGACGATGAAACTGAAATTTACCTTCTCACTGTCAAAAAGTTTCGCGACGGAAGTTTTCATCAGTTCATACCCCATGAAGATGATAAGTATCGCGATGAAGAGCGCTGTGAGATATTCCATTCTGCCATGCCCGAAAGGATGACCTTTGTCGGCGGGTTTTGATGACAGTTTATATCCGAGGAGCGTCACCATGCTTCCGGCGCAGTCGGAAAGGTTGTTGAAAGCGTCGGATATTACCGCGATCGAGCCCGACAAAAGACCCATTGCCGCTTTCAGGACGAACAGGAGAAGATTGCACACGACGCCGGTAAAGCCGCTGAGAGTGCCATAGCTTTTTCTCACGTCGGGGTCTGTCGTGTTCTCACTGTTTTTTACGAATAGCCTTACGAGAAGCCCGGTCAATATCTCAGCCCCTTTCTCCGGCGGTGATTGCCGTTATCAGATAAAACAAGGGTGCCGGAAAGACACCCCTGAAGTTTTTCAGTTCAAAACGACGCTCTCAGGTGTTTTCGGCGTCATCGGCGGGTTTCTGTATTTCTTTTTTTGTCACACGGCACATCTCGATCCTGTGGTGAGTTATCTCGTTTATCTCGATATGAAGCAGATCGGTGTCTGTTTCGGCTTTGGTGCCGTCTTTGGGGATCTCACCGAGCAAAGCTATGACATAGCCGCCGAATGTTTCGTATTTATCGGCAGGCAGAGCGACACCTGTTTCTTCCGCGACGAAGCTCAGTGACTCATGGCCGGGGATATTCCATGTATTGTCGTCGATCTTTTCAAATTTGGCGGCCGGCTCGTCATCCTCATCGTCGTCAAACTCTCCCACAAGCTGCTCAACAAGATCTGTGACAGTTATGATTCCGCTCATTCCGCCGTACTCATCGACGACTACCGCGAAATGGTCGGCGTCATTCTTTTTCATCTTGGCGAAAAGCACATCGGCTTTAAGCGTTTCATGTACAAAATACGGCTCGCGCACGATCGTTTTCATTACATTTTCCTTGCTTTTGTCATCAAGGCGGAAATAATCCTTGGCATTGAGCACGCCTATAACATTGTCGACGCTCTCGCCGCATATGGGATAGACCGAGTGACGCGTGCGGTGTATCGTCTCTTCCCACGCCTC
Source organism: uncultured Alistipes sp. (assembly GCA_964414745.1). GTDB lineage: Bacteria > Bacillota > Clostridia > Oscillospirales > Ruminococcaceae > Ruminococcus. The sequence continues at coordinate 43,481 of CAYPXB010000008.1, forward strand.
GCTGCTGTCGTCTTTCCAGAGCACGGAAACATCCGTGCGGTGCGTGCAGATCTGCTCGGCGTTCAGATCGTCAAACGCGAAGACATTTTTTATGATACGGTTCTCGTCCTCGTCTATCGTGCCTTTTTCGGCGCCCGCGTCGGACATCATGAGGATCTCTTCCTCGGTCACGGGATTGCTGTTATTGTCGGGATCTATATGCAGAAGTCTGAGAAGTCCGTTTGTCGAGACATTGAGCAGCCATACTATAGGCGCGAAGATATGGGATATCGTGACGACAAGACCCGACAGAGCAAGGGAAATTTTTTCGGGATTTTTCATGGCGACTCTTTTCGGGACAAGTTCGCCGAATACAAGCGTAAGATAGGAGAGAAGAAGTGTGATGAGGATCACCGATATGGAGTGAAGTATATTTTCCGGTATCGGAACTCCCCATGAGAGGACTGCATTCACAAGACGCTCCGAGAAATTGTCCGCGGCAAACGCCGAACCGATGAATCCCGAGAGCGTTATGGCGACCTGTATCGTCGCGAGAAACTTAGCCGGCTCATCCGTAAGCTTTTTTAGCCGCGCCGCTTTCTTGTTGCCGCTTGATGACATTTTTTCAAGCTTTGTGTCATTTACGGATATGACAGCGATCTCGGCACAGGCGAAGATCGCGTTGAGCGCAATGAGAACGACCTGCAGAATTATCTGCCCTAACATATATAATGACCTCCGATGATAATCAAACAAAATTCAGATAAGCGCAAAAAGACACAGCCTAACACAAAATTCGGTGCAGACCGTGCCTGTATTGTATATATGGTTCGGTATAATTATCAGGATAACTGCCGTCAGGGGAGCTGTCCATCCTATTTTACACCTCCGGAAACCGGCCGAAGCCGGACTCGCTTAAAGCTGCAACATACAAAAGCCGAAAAGCAAAACTTAAAATCGGGAATTTCTGAAATTATAACATATTTTTCCGGCTTTGTCAAGGATATTGTAAAATTTTTCATCAGAGTACACGCCATACGGAGTCGGAACAGAATTATTTTTTCATAAGACCCGCTCCGGCGTTCCATGCCTTGCCGACCTGCTCGCCGGTCACGTAGTAGCCCGAGCAGAACTGGTCAAAGATGAGCGCGTTGAGTTTCTGAGGGGAAACTTTTCCTTTTTCGTCAAGGACAGACTCCTCCGCCGCGACGTTTGCTATCTTGCCCACGACAGCGTACATACTCTCCGTATTTACGATCTCAAAGAGTTCGCACTCCATCACAAGAGGAAACTCCTCTATGACAGGGGCGTTTACAAAAGAACTCTTCACGGCGTGATATCCCGTGCGCTCGAATTTATCACCGATCTTGTTGCCGGACGCAATGCCGAAGAAATCGGCAACATCCATGTGATCCTTGTCCGCGATGCTCACGGTAAAAGCTTTCGTCGCGAGAAGATTCTGAGTCGTCTTGTGATCCTCATCGATAAACAGTGCGATCTTGTCCATGGCGCATATCATGCCCCACGCCGCGTTCATCACGTTGACTTTTCCGCTTGGATCATATGCGGCGACCATCAGAACAGGCATCGGATACACCGCGGGGATAACTCCGAGATTTTTTTTCATAGTTACATCCTTCCTTAAATTTTTATTTTTTGTGAAATATTGTCTGACGTTCCGGATTATACCACAGATCCCGATTTTTGTCAATACTCCTGTTATCCGGTGCTGTGTGTGCCACTATAGTTTTTTTACCCGAAAGTTTTTTCTGAAATATGAAAAAACTATTGCAAAGAACGAAAAAAAATGTTATAATTATTAAAATCGCTGTGACCGGAAAGACTTTTTTCAGAAACACTACGGAATGATCTTTTCCGCAGGGGCTTTATGATCCCGCAAACTTTGCACCGACGCATCATTTCACACGCTTATATCTGAGAAAGTTTTTGAAAGCGGATGATTTTTGCGCAAAAATCATCCGCTCCGGGATGGCTTAAAAAAGGAGAATGAAAATGAATTACGGTTATTTTGATCTTGAAAACAAAGAATACGTTGTGACAGACCCCGCGACACCGTCACCGTGGGCAAACTATCTGGGAGACCCCGAATACGGCGCTATCATTTCGAATAACGCCGCCGGATACAGCTTTGTCAAATCCGGCGCGAACGGAAGGATCTCGCGGTTCAGATTCAATTCGGATATGGCTCTGCCCGGAAGATACATCTACATAAGGGACAACGACAGTTCAGACTACTGGTCGGTATCATGGCAGCCGGTGGGCAAGCCGCTTGACAAATTCAGAAGCGAGTGCCGCCACGGAACTGCGTACACGGTGATCTCATCCGAGTATTCCGGCATAGCGGCCGAAACGACTTATTATGTTCCGTACGGCAAGGAAAAAACATATGAGGTCTGGCGGACGAAGATAACGAACAAGGACAGCAGAGATCGCAATCTTTCGGCATTCGGTTTCGTGGAATTCACAAATGACAATAATTACGAGCAGGATCAGGTGAACCTTCAGTACTCGCTCTTCATTACGAGGACAAGTTTTGAGGGAAATAAGATCCTTCAGCATATAAACGAAAATGACGACAAAGATTCGACAGGCTCAAATCACCGTGAAAGATTTTTCGGAATGGTCGGCGCTCCCGTCAGCGCGTACAGCGGAAGTCTGAGCAACTTTATCGGTCCGTACAGAACGTATTCGGATCCCGTTGCCGTTGAGAGAGGAAAGTGCGACAATGTACTCAACTTCAACCTCAATTCATGCGGCGCGCTACAGTCGGATCATGTCCTGAAACCGGGCGAGACCGTCGAACTTATATATGTTCTCGGACAGAAAAACAATGCCGAGGCCGACGAGATACTTGAGAGCTACAAAAAGCCGGGCAAAGTCGACGATGAGATCACCGAACTCAAGAAATACTGGCACGGTAAACTTGATAATTTCCGTGTTGACACACCGTCAGCCGAGTTTAACAATATGGTCAACGTGTGGAACGCTTATCAGTGCTTTATAACGTTTATCTGGTCGAGAGCGGCGTCGCTTATCTACTGCGGACTGAGAAACGGCTACGGCTACCGTGATACCGTTCAGGATATCCAGGGCATCATTCATCTTGACCCCGAAATGGCGGCGGAAAAGATACGCTTCATGCTGTCGGCGCAAGTCAACAACGGCGCGGGACTGCCGCTTGTAAAATTCAACCATAATCCCGGACATGAGAACACGCCCGACGATCCCGAATATGTGAAAGAGACAGGTCACCCGTCATACCGTGCGGACGACGCGCTCTGGCTCTTCCCGACGATCGTAAAATATATCGGTGAAACGGGAAACAAGCATTTTCTCGATGAAGTCATCGTCTACGCAAACGGCGGAGAGGATACTGTTTACGAACACCTTAAGAGAGCGATAGAATTTTCGATGAAGCACCTCGGAAAGCACGATATGCCTGCCGGTCTTCACGCAGACTGGAATGACTGCCTGCGTCTGGGCGCGAACGGTGAATCGACATTCGTTGCCTTCCAACTGTACTATGCGATGAACGTAATAAAAGATATGGCTGAGATGAAGAAGGACGATGAATATATTTATTATATAGGCAACGTTCAGGAAAAGCTCAGGGACGCTCTTGAAAAGTGCTGGGACGAGGACAGGTTCATAAGAGGCATAAGGGATACAGGTGTCATCGTCGGAGCAAAGAAAGATCCCGAGGCGAATATGTGGCTTAATCCTCAGAGCTGGAGCGTTATTTCGGGATTTGCCTCAAAGGAGCAGGCCGAGAAAGCAATGGACAGCGTTGAGCGTGTACTTAATACGCCTTACGGCGCAAAGCTTCTTGATCCGCCGTACAAAGACAATTATTTTGACGGCGCGCTTATGCATATCTACAATGCAGACACGAAAGAAAACGGCGGTATCTTCTCACAGAGCCAGGGATGGCTCATACTTGCCGAGGCACTTCTGGGTCACGGAAACAGAGCGTTTGAGTACTTTATGGAAAGCTCACCTGCCGCAATGAATGACAAAGCCGAGATACGTGTAATGGAACCGTATGTACACGGTCAGTTCACCGAAAGCAAGGCCTCTCCGTATGAGGGCAGAGCTCATGTCCACTGGCTCACAGGCACAGCTTCCACGGTTATGGTCGCCTGTGTCGAGGGAATCTGCGGAATGCGCCCCGATGCCGACGGACTTTGTATTGACCCGTCTGTTCCGTCGCAGTGGGACAGCTTCAGGATCGAAAAGGTCTTCAGAGGAAAGAAGCTGAATATAACGGTCGACAACGCGGCTCATGTCGAGAGCGGCGTCAGAGAGACTGTTCTCAACGGCGAGAAGCTTGAGGGCAATTACATACCCGCGGATAAGCTCGGTGACACAAACGAGATCAGAGTCGTGATGGGATAATATATCATATCCGGATAATAAAAAGAAGTCTCCTTCGGCGGAGACTTCTTTTTTTACTGTATCCGGTCATTTATTTATTGCGGGTCACGGCTTCTTTTATAAGGCGCGCGATCTGCGTCAGCGCGAACGGTACAAATGCGAGCACAAGTATCACAAGACCGTCTGTCGGCTGGAATGCCGACGAAATGTCCATTATTCCGTGGAGCGGCGGTATGAACAGTATGCACGTCAGGAAGAGCAAACCTATCATAAACGCCATTATCGAGAATTTGTTCGTTGTGAAGCCGAGTTTTACGAGCGAGTACTTTCCGCGGCTGTCAAAGCCCTCAAAAAGTCTCGCGAGGCAAAGTGTCGCAAAAGCCATCGTGCTTGCCATAGCCGCCGATTCGCTCTTGCCTATCATAAACGCTGTCATCGTGCAGGCGGCTATCATTATACTGTGGATTATTATATATACGGTTGACTCTTTGTTAAGTATCGACTCGTTTGACGGCCTCGGTTTTTCTTTCATTATTCCGGGCGGCATGGGCTCCATACTGAGCGCGAGAGCCGGCAGCGAGTCCGTCAGCAGATTGATGAAGAGCAGGTGAACGGGAGTGAACGGAAGCGGCAGATGGAAGAATGTCGTGATCAATACGACTATTATGGCTGCAGCGTTTCCGGAAAGCAGGAATTTTATCGCGTTCTTGATATTTCCGTAAATGCAGCGTCCGTTTGCCACCGCTTTGACTATCGTCGCGAAATTGTCGTCGGAGAGGATCATCGACGCGGCGTCCTTTGAAACTTCCGTTCCGGTTATACCCATAGCCACGCCGATATCGGCTTTCTTCAGTGCCGGCGCGTCGTTCACGCCGTCACCCGTCATCGACACGACTTTTCCTTTTTTCTGCCACAGATCGACGATCCTTATCTTGTGGACAGGAGAAACTCTCGCATATACGGAGATCTGCTCAAGCTGGGCGGAGAGTTCTTCATCCGATAGGGCATCGAGTTCGCTTCCCGAAAGGCATTTGTCGCCGTCCTTGAATATGCCGACTTCCTTCGCTATCGCGGTCGCGGTGAGTTTATGGTCGCCCGTTATCATTATCGGCTTGATGCCGGCCGAGATACACTCAGCAACGGCGTTCTTGCTCTCCTCACGCGGCGGATCCGTCATAGCTGTGAGGCCGACGTAAGTGTAGCCGTATTCATCGTCAAGGGTGAGCGCCGTTTTGTCTTTGACGGATTTTTTGGCGAAAGCGAGGACTCTCATTCCGTTCTCGGAATATTTCAGATTCGCGGCTTTTATTTTTTCGATATCATCGTCCGTTATATCCCGTGTGCCGTTTTCGTCACAGATATATTTTATCCTCGGAAGCAGGACATCGACCGCGCCTTTTGTGAAAGCCGTGCGTCCCCGATCAAGGTCATGGACTGTCGTCATAAGCTTTCTGTCGCTGTCAAACGGTATTTCGTCCTGGCGCGGATATTTTTCCCTTATCCTCATATATTCGTCTTCGCCGAGATATTCAGAAAGGGCCGTTTCTGTCGGGTCTCCGAGCCATGTATCGCCTGAGCGGGCCGAATCGTTACACAGCGCCATTGCGAGGAGCAGATCCGGCTTTTCCTCTTCGCTCGGGAAAGTTATATCGCGCACCGTCATCTTGTTCTGCGTGAGTGTTCCTGTCTTATCGGAGCATATGATCGATACACATCCGAGACCCTCGACTGCCTTCAGGTCTTTTATTATGGCTTTCTGCTTTGACATCTTCTGGGTTCCGATCGCGAGGGAGATCGTGATTATGGAACTCAGAGCCTCCGGTATCGCGGCGACGGCAAGGGCGATGGCAAACATGAGTGCGTCTGAAGTCGGTTCTCCGTTCACGAATTTTGTCAGCAGGAATACGACAAGGCATATGCCCATTATGACAAACGAGAGGACTTTGCTGAAATTGTCAAGACTTGCCTGGAGCGGAGTTTTCTTCTTTTTCGCGTTCTGCATAAGTGACGCGATCTTTCCGATCTCGGTGTCCATTCCGACGGCAGTGACCGCTACGACGCCGCGTCCGTTGGAGATATTGGAACCCGAGTAGAGCATATTGACCCTGTCCCCGAGGGCGGGATCCTTTGTCGTGATGGGTTCGACAGATTTTAAGATATTGAGTGACTCACCCGTGAGTGCGCTCTCATTTACCTGAAGTGAAGCGGCTTCGATTATACGCCCGTCGGCAGGAGCGACATTTCCCGCCTCTATCAGCAGGATATCGCCGACAACGACTTCTGAGGCGTCTATTTCCGTCGGCATACCGTTCCTTATGACTCTCGCGCTCGGAGAACTCATGGCTTTAAGGCTGTCAAGTGATTTCTGGGCTTTGACGTGCTGGATCGTTCCGAGTATCGCGTTCATCACAATTACAACAAGGATAACGATGGAGCTTTCGAGATTATCCATAAACATGGAAATCACAGCGGCGACTATGAGTATGATAACCAGAATATCCGCGAACTGTTCGAGAAAGACCCTGAATATGCTTTTCTTTTTCTCCTCTGTTATGACGTTCTCGCCGTTTTTCTGCCGGCTTTCCTCCACCTGAGAGTCGCTCAGCCCCGAGTTTTTTGATGTGCCGAGTTCTTTCAGGACGCTTGATTCATCCTGATCGTAATAATTCATTTTCCGATCATCCCTTCCCTTTTCATATGATGTTGTCATTCTGATACAGCGCAAAACAGAGCCGCTTTTCCGCTGTCTAAAAAATAAAGACTTTTATTGCAGTGAGACCGCAATAAAAGTCTTGCTAAAAGCTTAGGATCTTCAGTAAACTCAGAAGACAGACGAAAAGCTTTTGTCCGTCCGACAGCTTGGCTGCGGTTATGGCGATACGGACACAGCGCTTTCGGAAAGCGCGGAAGCTACTCCCTTTCATGCTATATTCATTTGCCGGAGAGAAAAAAA
>CAYPXB010000009.1:0-13971 GCA_964414745.1 uncultured Alistipes sp.
AAATGCCGGGACGGAGAGATCGAGACCGGGTGCATACTGAAAGAATTTGCTCCGAAATACACAGATGATTTTGATTCCGGTAAAGCTCGTTTTATCGCATCTGCCAAAACACAGAACGGCATAAGACAGAAACTGATGCTTATCAACCAGACTCCGCCGATAAGTCATGTCTTTGAAGCTAACGGCACAGCATATATCGATGTTGTTTGCTATAACGGGACCACGCTTGATAAAATCATCGGGGATCTGACGCTGCCGCAATATACGGAAATATGCAGAACAATAGCAAAAACAGCGGGATATTATCATAAATCGGGCTATCTTTGCCTCGATCTGAAACCCGAGAACATTTTTATCATGCAATACGCTCCCGGTGATATCATAACACAGCTTGTCGAGTTTATCGATTTTGACAGCGTGTGCCGTATCGGCAGCGAAAATGACACGGCTTTTTCCTATACCGAAGAATGGGCGGCTCCGGAGCAGCTCAATCCGTATTCGAGAGAAAAAATAGGTGTGACCGCAGATATCTACGCGGTCGGCGAACTGATGTTTTACTTTCTTTTCGGCAGACATTCTTCGGAGACCGAGCACAGGGGCTTTTCAAAATATCCTTTTGAAGAATGCGGGAATGAATACCGGAAATATACGGATCGTCCGGATATTCAGGCACTTTTTACAGAATTTTTCCATGGTACCATACGTTCCTCCGCGGCAAACCGTTTTCAGAATATCGACAGAGCGGTGGAACTGCTTGATAAACTTGCTGGAGCCATGAACGAAAAAGATTTTGTTGTGCCGGTGCTGCCGGCTGTGTCACCCTATTTTACGGGCAGGGACGACGAGATCACAAAAATATCGGAGCTTTTGCAGAAAAATCATATTTTATATATTACAGGCGTCGGGGGCATCGGAAAATCCTCGCTTATCAAAAATTATATTTCACAGTACAAAACACAGTATGATATTATCGAGTACCTCGAATATAACGGCAGTTTCCGTCGTACATTCTGCGATGATACGCAATTGCAGATCAGCAACGTTTCACGGCAGGATGATGAAACGTCTGATGACTACTTTGTGCGTAAACTGGCTTGTTTCAGGCGGATATGTGCCGAAAAGCGTGTCTTGTTCGTACTGGATAATTTCAGTGGCACAGTGAGTAAGGATATGAGCCGTATTTCTGACTGCGGATACGATACCGTTATTCTGACAAGAGAGAAACCGGAGAAAAACAATTTTGAAGTCATGGAAGTCGGAGCCATATCGGATATATCAGATATTTTCAGGCTTATTTCGCATAATCTGGGACGTTCTGTAACAAAAGACGAAAGGATCTGTTTTGATGAAATAATCGGACTCGTCCAAGGCCATACGCTCGCACTTGAACTTATAACCAAGCAGATCGCGGCGGGCGGGATCGGCATCCGTACCGCGCTTGAGCTTATTCGTGAGAGCGGTTTCTCGCGCTTTTCAGCAGAAAAAATAATCAGTTACAAAGACGGGGAAGAGGTGTATGAAAATCTCGCGACTGTAATCACGACTTTGTTTGACGCGGAAAATATGAGCGATGGTGAGAAACTTGCGATGAAAATACTTGCTCTGCTTGATATCAGAGGCCTTGAAAAAAGCCTTGTACAGAAGTATTTTCCCGAGATCACATCCGGGATTTTATCCGGTCTGTATGAAAAAGGATGGATCTGTTGTGATGACCGTGTAAAGCTTCACCCCGTCATTGCGGAAACGGTGCGGAATTGGGACTGGCCCGCGGATGATGTCCGGGTCATGGACTTTCATAAGAAGGTGACGGATATCTACGCCGGAATGTCTGACGATATTCACATTAAGGAAATATTGCGCGAAGCTCAGATTTACAAGGAAAAACATCCCCGCCATATAGTAAACGCAATTTATTATGATATGCTTGGCTCTTATTATGATACGCTGCTTGAAGGAGCCTATTACCCCGAAAACGATGAGGAGTCAGAACTTCTGATGAATCTTATCAAAGCAACCGGAAAAGCGATCGGAGAGCTTCTGCAGTCTTCCGATCCGCGAAAAACTGAGTATCTTATACAAAATTATCTCGGCCTTACAAATATTCTGCTGCGTAGCATTCCGGATTATTACGACGAAGCCGCGAAGCTTCTTGAAACGGCACATGAACTCATAGAAAAAAATGAGTCCGGAATAAGCGAAAACCGCTGCTATTACTATATGGTCTCGGCATGGTATTATACTCTTGCGCGTCCCGATATTGATAAAACGCGGATATTGACGGAAAAAGCGGAAGAGATCGCAAGACAGATTTTTAACTCCGATCTGGAAATAATTGACATTGTCAACATCCCGGCGGCTAACTGTATGTATTATCACGGTGATCTTCACTCAGCTGCCGTCAAAATAGAGAATGCTTTGAAGATGTGCGAAAAATATCCCGATATGCCGTCATACATCGATAAGCGTGCGGAACTGCTGAATATCCTGCTTGATATTTACCTTGCAATGGGAAATACTGAAAAGTGCCGGGAACTTATAGACGGGATAGACAATATAAATGAAACGTACGGTGAGCAGGGCATAAGTCGGGCGGTGAATGCCGGAATAAGAAGCAGACTTAAGAAATAAATATCAATTTTTCAAAGATTGCTTTCGGTAATACAATGGAGGGATCAGAATAATGAATGAAAAGAGAGTAAACGAGATTATTTCCCGTATCACGGCTTTTTCAAAGGACACCTGCACGAGAAGTGAGTTTTTGCCGGAACTGCTGAAACTGCAAAAACAGCTTATCGATCTGACATTCAACACCGAGCATGCCGAGAACAGCGATCTCAGGCTCTGGGATGTGGAGAGTCATCTGAGCAAGTTAAATGAAAAGCGCGGTCATGTGGCTGACGCAGAACTTGACAGATTCAAAAAGGGCAGTAAAGTTGTGTGCAATAATATAAAAGCCGAGATCTCCGGCCGCAAAGGCGAACATAAAGTGTTTCGCTCACTGGAAAATATTGACTGCGAAAATGAGGTACTTCACAACGTCGAACTTGAATTTGACGGAAGAAGGGCTGAGATCGACGCGATCGTATTTACCAACTACGCTATATTCATCATAGAGATAAAAAACAGCAAGAAAGATATTTTTATAGATGAAGACGGCGAGTTTTACAGATTAGGCAACTCGATGCACCATGACTGCAATATAGCCGACAAGATGGATGAGCGGGAAGCCCTGCTCAGAAAAGCTCTTGAAAAAGTGGGACTTGATCATCTGAAGATATTCAAGATCGTGACGTTTACAAATCCGCGTATCGACGTCGAAAACAAGTATCATTGCATAAAAGTCTGCGGCAGCAACTATCTTCCCACATTTATCGGAAGATTTAAAAGCGACAACTGGTATACGCACGAAGATATTTACGCTATGATCGACGCGGTCAATGAAGCAAGGTGTCCGGACGAATATGAAATGCCCATAGATATGGATGATTACAAGAGAGACTTTGCGCTGCTTATGACGAAACTTGAGTCTGCCGATGATGTAAAGAGCGGGACTGATGCAAGCGACAATACATATAATAAGGCTGTTGAAAAACCCGAAGATTCCGATGATAATGAAAAGGAGGTCAATGATAAGATGAAATCAAAACATAAATACGGAAAAGCGATCGCCATCATACTGGCAGGAGCGGTTCTGGTAAATGTCGTGCTCATCGCAGGAAACAGGATACTCAGAAAACGTGAGATCACCGGAGATGAAAGATATTAAGCAAAAAAACACATCACATACGAACGTATCTGTAAGTAAAAGCCCCCGCTTTGTATCGGAGCGAGGGCTTTTGATTTTCTGTTATCCGGTCGGTCTGCTTATGGCACAAATTTGCTTCATCTGTCAAAATAAAATAAAACTTCGGCGGCAAAAAGCTTTTGTTTCGGACAGGATATAATTGGTGGAGCATAGGGGACTTGAACCCCTGACCCCCACACTGCCAGTGTGATGCGCTCCCAACTGCGCTAATGCCCCACAAAACGACAGGAGCGGGATTGCTGCGGAATCTGGCGGAGATGGTGGGATTCGAACCCACGGAACGGTTCCCCGTTCAAACGATTTCGAGTCGTTCCCGTTATGACCACTTCGATACATCTCCGTGATACTTCCGTGAGAAATAAATCCGGGCGTCCGCTCCCGTCCTATACATTATAACACAGGGAAATAAAAAAATCAATACTTTGATTAAAAATTAAAAAATTTATTGAAAAATTTTTATCTGAAATATTATGTTTTACTTGACGGATGTTGAAAATGATATTATAATATAATTGATAGATGTACGTTTTCACAGGTACAGTGACGGAAAAAGCATTGTTTTGAGTTTAGTGTGTAATTTTTGTCGCTTGTTCCTGTATCGACCCGACAGGCGGAATAAGATGCCGCAAACTGATGATTTGCCATCTGATTTTCGCCGGGGCGGGAAAATCAATAAGGAGTTGGTGGTATGAAGAATATTTTATTTGCAGCCTCGGAATGTGTTCCTTTTATCAAAACAGGCGGTCTTGCGGATGTTGTGGGCGCTCTGCCGCAGTATATTGACAAAAACGAGTTTGACGTAAGGGTAATAATGCCGTATTACACCTGTATTCCGAGTAAGTACCGTGATCAGTTCAGATACGTTCACCATTTTTATATGGACTACGGAAACAGGCCTGTCGGCGTACATGTCGGAATAATGGAATATGAATACAACGGTATCACGATCTATTTCGTTGACAATGAGTATTATTTCAAATGCAACACCCCGTATTCGTCCGACCTGAAATGGGATATCGAGCGTTTCACGTTTTTCTGCAAGGCAGTTCTCGCAATAATGCCCGTCATCGGATTCCGCCCGGACATCATTCACTGCCATGACTGGCAGGCTTCGCTTATACCGGTATTTCTCAGATCCACATTCGCGACTCATCCGTTCTACAGTTCCACAAAAACCGTTATGACGATACACAACCTCAAGTTCCAGGGAGTTTGGGATATAAAAACATTCAAGTACAATACGGGACTTCCGGATTATATGTTCACTCCCGATAAGCTGGAATTTCATAAAGACGCCAATATGCTCAAAGGCGGTCTTGTGTACGCCGATTATATCACCACGGTCAGCGAAACATACGCCGAGGAGATAAAAGATCCGTTCTACGGAGAAAAGCTTGACGGACTTTTAAGGGCGCGTTCCGCCTCTCTCAGAGGTATCGTGAACGGTATTGACTACAATGTTTTCGATCCGTCCGGAGATGACATCATTTACGAAAAATACGGAGTGAAAGACTCTGTATCGAAAAAAGCGGAAAACAAGATGAAACTGCAGGAAGAGCTGGGACTTCCCGTAGATAAGGGCAAGTTCATGATCGCCATCATATCACGCCTTACCGACCAGAAAGGCCTTGACCTTGTAAATGCGGTCATTGAAAATATCCTTGATGAAAATACGCAGTTTGTCGTTATCGGCACAGGCGACGAGCGTTATGAGAATATGTTCCGCCACTACCAGTGGAGATTCCCCGAGAGAATGTCGGCGAATATACTCTATTCCGACCAGCTTGCGCATAAGCTTTACGCTTCTGCCGACGCGATGCTGATGCCCTCGCTCTTTGAGCCGTGCGGACTTACCCAGCTTATTTCGTTGCGGTACGGTACGGTGCCTATAGTGAGAGAAACGGGCGGTTTGAAGGATACTGTCGAGCCGTACAATGAATTTACAGGCGAGGGAACAGGTTTTTCATTCTCAAACTACAACGCGTATGATATGCTTAACGTCATAAATTACGCTAAAAAGATCTACTTTGAGAACAGGAAAGACTGGGATAAGATCTCGAAGAGAGGAATGAAAAAAGATTTTTCATGGTCAAGTTCCGCAAGGCAGTATGAAGGTATGTACAGCTGGATGATAAACTGGTAAACCTGAAAAGCGGCAGTCAGACAGACTTTGTTCTTACTTTGCCGCGTAAGCAGTGAAATATCATAAAATGCAGGAAATGCAAGCAGCCTGTCTGCCGCCCCGAAAGATCTGAGAGCCGCGGCGGGCGGGCTGACTTTCTTGAGAGGCAAAAAAATTACGAAAGGAGCGGAAATGGTCAGAGGAGCGATTTTTGATATGGACGGGCTGATGTTTGACACAGAGAAGCTGCTTGTGAGATTCTGGCGTCAGGCGGCTTCCGAATACGGATATGATATGACATATGACAATGTTCTGTCTATAAGAAGCTTATCGAGAAAATACTCTGTTCCGTTCCTTAAAGGTATTTTCGGAGAGAAGTTTGAATTTGACGAGATACGGGCGAGAAGAATAGAACTTATGAATGATTATATCGACAAAAACGGCTTTGAGATAAAGAAAGGTCTTTTTGAGCTGCTTGAATATCTGAAGAAAAGAGAAATAAAAACAGCTGTGGCCACGGCGACCGATATGGCAAGGACTGAAACTTATATGAAAAAAGCCGGTGTTTGCGATTTTTTTGACGTTATTGTATGCGGAAATATGGTTACGAGGGGAAAACCGGAGCCGGATATATATATTGCCGCCTGTGATGCTCTGAAATTGGCTCCGGGTGACTGTGTTGCTTTTGAAGATTCACCGAACGGCGTAAGTTCGGCATTTTCCGCCGGTTGTAAGGTAATTATGATACCGGATCTGTCGCAGCCGGACGATTCTGTAAAAAATAAGCTTACCGCGGTTTATGAAAGTCTTGACAAGGCGATCGGTTTTTTTGAGGGAGGAGATTGATTTGAGCGTATCCGATATTTTTGATATTCCGGATTTTTATTATTTCGACAGCGGTAATGATTATTCCGGGAGCAGGGGTGAATTTGCGTATAAAATCAAAACAGAAAAAGAAAAAATCACGTGTATGACATGGCATGGAAAAAAATGCTCAATGAAAGCCGATATTGAAAATACCTGCGAATTCACGCGAAGCAATGAAGGCTTTGACGAGATGATAACCTGGCTTGAGGATCGATATAAAGAAGGACAGTAGGATTAAAAATATCCCCCGTTTATGTGACGGGGGATGTTTTTTTATTCAAGTTCAAACGCGCCGGTGTAGAGCTGATAATATGTGCCTTTTTCTTTGATAAGTTTTTCGTGATCTCCTTTTTCTATTACGCGTCCATGGTCAAGTACCATGATAACGTCCGAATTTCTTACCGTAGAAAGACGGTGCGCTATTACAAATACCGTCCGGCCTTCCATCAGTTTGTCCATTCCTCTCTGTACGATCGCTTCGGTACGGGTGTCGATAGAAGACGTTGCCTCATCGAGTATCATGACGGGAGGATCCGCGACAGCGGCGCGGGCGATCGCTATAAGCTGTCTCTGGCCTTGTGAGAGGTTTGCTCCGTTATTTGTGAGCATAGTTTCGTAGCCTTCGGGCAGACGGCTTATGAAATCATCGGCTCCGGCAAGCACCGCGGCTTTTTTGCAATCCTCATCTGTCGCGTCAAGCTTTCCGTATCTGATATTTTCAAGCACCGTGCCCGTAAACAGATTTGTTTCCTGCAGGACGATACCGAGCGAGCGGCGAAGATCTTCTTTTTTGATCTTGTTTATGTTTATACCGTCGTATCTTATCTTGCCGTCCGCAATATCATAAAACCTGTTCAGAAGATTTGTGATCGTTGTTTTTCCCGCTCCGGTCGCTCCGACAAACGCTACTTTCTGACCGGGTTTTGCGTAGACAGAAACATCGTGCAACACGGGTTTTCCCTCTTCATACTCAAAATCGACGTTAAACATCTGGACTTCGCCTCTGAGCGGAGTATATGTGAGTGTTCCGTCTCCGTGAGGATGCTTCCACGCCCACGATCCCGTGTGTTTTTCGGTTTCCGTTATTTCACCGTCGGGGGATATCTCAGCATTTACAAGTTTAACGTATCCGTTATCGGCTTCGGGCTGCTCATCCATAAGCGAGAATATCCGTTCCGCTCCGGCATTTGCCATTACGATCGCATTGATCTGCTGTGATACCTGATTGACATTTCCTGTAAACTGTTTTGTCATATTAAGGAAAGGAACGATTATGCTTATATCGAACGCGAGTCCCGAAAGGCTCACATTTTTTATATCCGACAGCAGGAAAAGTCCTCCTGCGACAGCGACCAGAACATACAGGATATTTCCTATATTCAGTATCACGGGTCCCAGAACATTGGCGTACGCGTTCGCCTTATAGCTGTCATTGCAGAGCGTTTCATTTATTTCCTCAAAATCGTCTTTACATTCCTTTTCGTGGCAGAATACTTTCACGACCTTCTGACCGTTCATCATTTCCTGGATATATCCTTCCGCGCGGCCAATCGATTTTTGCTGTCTCAGGAAGTATTTTGCCGACCCGCCGCCTATTTTCTTTGACACAAGTATCATGACGACCGTGCCGAGAACAGCGATAAGCGTCATCCAGATGCTGTAATAGATCATGATAAAGAATACGCTTATAACGATCGTTCCGGCGCGTATAAGGGACGGCAGTGACTGAGATATGAGCTGGCGGAGAGTATCGATATCGTTTGTGTAATAGCTCATTATGTCGCCGTGCTTATGAGTATCGAAATATTTGATGGGAAGGTTCTGCATACCGTTGAACATGGATCTTCTGAGTTTGTAGAGAAATCCCTGTGTGATATACGCCATAAGCTGAGTGTATACGGTTATCGAAACGATGGCAAGTATATAAAGGATGACAAGAAACGTCAGCAGCGGTATAAGATCTTCTTTTGCCGCGGCCCAGTCACCGCTGTCACGCCATGTTTCAATGACCGCTATGACTTTCTGAATGTACATATCGGGTATTGCGGCAGCTATTGATGAAAAAAGTATGCAGAACAGAGTGACGGGGACGAGCACGGGGTAGAATTTGAAAAGATATTTTATGACGCGACCGAGTACAGGTTTTCTCTTTTCGATCTTATTTGTTTCAGTTGCTTTCATCGTCTTCGCCTCCGTTCATCTGCTGGTTGTACACTTCGCGGTAGATCTGACTTGACTTCATAAGTTCCTCATGCGTGCCGCACTCGGATATTTTACCGTTGTCAAGCACTACTATCATATCCGCATTCTGTACCGACGCGATCCTCTGCGCGATTATGATCTTTGTCGTTTCGGGTATATATTCCTTGAATCCCGCGCGTATCATCGCGTCTGTTCTGGTATCGACGGCGCTTGTCGAGTCATCGAGAATAAGTATCTTCGGTTTTTTCAGGAGAGCTCTCGCTATACAAAGGCGCTGTTTCTGACCGCCTGATACATTGGTACCGCCCTGCTCGATCACAGTATCATAACCGTCCGGGAATGTCTGGATAAATTCATCGGCCTGTGCAAGTTTGCACGCGTGTATGATCTCCTCATCGGAGGCGTTCATATCTCCCCACCTCAGATTATCTTTGATCGTTCCCGAAAAAAGAAGATTTTTCTGGAGTACCATTGAAACACTGTCGCGAAGCTCACGGATATCATATTCTCTCACATCTCTTCCGCCGACTTTGACGACGCCTTCGGTGGCATCATAAAGCCGCGGGATAAGCTGGACAAGGGATGATTTGCTTGAGCCGGTTCCCCCGATAATTCCCACTGTCATACCCGATTCAATATGCAGATCGATGTTTGACAGCGCAAATTTTTTGGCTTTTGCCGAGTATTTGAAACTTACATTCTCAAAATCGACAGATCCGTCGGGGATAGTCATTACGGGATCGTCGGGTTCTTTCAGAGCAGGCTCTTCCGAGAGGACTTCACATATACGCTTTCCGGATTCAGCGGACATTGTCAGCATTACGAATATCATTGAAAGCATCATAAGAGACATCAGTATCTGAACGCCGAAACTGAGCATAGCCGAGATCTGACCGACGTCAATGGCGCTTCCGTGGCTTGTAATCACAAGCTTTGAGCCCACAAGGAGAATAAAGACCATATTGAAATACATACAGAGATTCATAAGCGGAGTGTTAAAAGCTACGATCCTTTCCGCTCTGG
The DNA here is from genome assembly GCA_964414745.1 of uncultured Alistipes sp. Classification (GTDB taxonomy): domain Bacteria; phylum Bacillota; class Clostridia; order Oscillospirales; family Ruminococcaceae; genus Ruminococcus. The sequence goes on from CAYPXB010000009.1 coordinate 10,020, forward strand.
TAAAATCGGCTCTTATATTGTCTGCCGCTTTGTCGAATTTTTCCTTTTCGTATTCTTCGTGAGAAAATCCTTTTACAACACGCATCGCGCGTACGTTTTCCTCAATGGATTCATTGAGAGTATCATATTTTTTGAATACTCTCCTGAAAGCGGGCATGGCTTTCCTACTTATGAAGAACAGTCCGAGCCCGAGGACGGGTATGACGACGACGAATGCGGTAGCGAGAGCGCCGCCCATGATATATGCCATAACAGTCGAGAAGATAAGCATGAGCGGAGCGCGTACCGCCGTACGTATTATCATCATGTAAGACATCTGGATATTGCCTATATCCGTCGTCAGACGCGTCACAAGAGATGATGAGGAGAATTTATCGATGTTCTCAAAGGTGAACGTCTGGATACGTCCGAAAACATCGCTCCTCAGATTTTTCGCAAAGCCCGCCGCCGCCTTGGAGGATGTGAACGAGGCGATACCTCCGCAGCCGAGGGAAATAAAAGCCATTATCGCAAGGAGCACACCGGACCTGATTATATCGCCGAGTTCCGCGCCCGCCCGAACTCTGTTGACTAGAGAGGCGGTTATGAACGGTATGATCGTCTCGATGGCCGCTTCACCGATTATGCAGATCAGTGTCAGGATAGACGGCTTTTTATATTCTCTTATGGAACGGGCAAGCTGTCTTATCATTTTTTAATATCACCCTTTCTGGATTGTTTTATTTTGCTTTGTTTTGCGTTAAGATCAAATATTCCGAAAAAATTTGTTCTTTTGTCTATGTTTTAAGTTCTTGATCGTCAATGGGGGGAGTTATCCTTCCCAGGATCCTGTGAATGGTCTCAAGCGCCGATGTAAATTCGTCACGGTCTTCATCGTCGATGGAGTAATACAGCTTTCTGAAACATACAGCGTCCTTCTCAAGAAAGTTATTGATGTAGTCGTTCGCTTTTTCGGTTATCCTCAGGCGGATTATCCTTCTGTCACAGGGGTCGTCCACGCGTTCGACAAAATTCTGCTCGACAAGGCTGTTTATTATTTTTGTCATCTGCTGTTTCGGCATTCTTGCCCACCTCGCAAGTTCCGACATGGTCATATTGTTTTCGTGGCGTCTCAGGATCTGTATACAGTAGTACATTTCCAGACTGATCTTTTCATTCAGAAGCCTTTTGAAAGGCTTGATGATGTGGCAGTGCCACTGTGGCAGTATGTCGAGAAGCAGTTCCTGAAATTCACTTGTTTGCATATTTCACCTCCGTGCTATAAACAATATCTGTTAAAATTGTAGCTAAATTATGACAGTAGCTTTTTAGATACTGTAAATAAAAGTTTACCATTTGCCGAAATTTGATTCAAGTACAAATCGTAAACAATTTATTAACCAAATATGAACAAAATAACCGAAAAAACAATATCCGAACGAAATTATGAAAAATTCCCGTAAGATAATTCTTTATTTTCCGTTAACTTACTTTTTTTGCCCGATTCACTTGAAAAAAAATAAGATTTGTGATATAATATACTATGTATCGTCAAAATAAGTATAGTGACGTATAAACTTGCTTGATCTTTATCGGAAAGTCCGGGAGTGTTGATATTGAATTATGATGATTCCGCCGTGTGGCAGCTGAGGACTGTTTTAAGCGAAAGAAAGCATTCGCTCGCTTATGTACGAAGTTTCGGGTGCCTGCTGAATGTTTCCGACGGTGAAAAGATAAAAGGTCTGCTCAGGTCTGTCGGATATGATTTTACCGAGGACGAAACAAAGGCAGATCTTATCATACTGAATACATGCGCAGTGCGTGAGAGTGCCGAAGACCGTGTATTCGGGATAATCGGCTCCATGAAAAAGCTGAAACAGGAAAATCCCGGGCTGATTATCGGCATATGCGGTTGTATGACGGAACAGGAACAGGTCGTCGAAAAAATAAAAAAGAGCTATCCACAGGTCGATTTCGTTATGGGTACGTCATCGCTCAGAAAATTGCCTGAGCTTATACTCGGCTGTTACAGAGACGCCGGAAATTTTTCCGGAAAAGATGAATACGATGATTTCTGTGAGGATATAGAGCAGATAAGAGAAAGCGCTTTCAAGGCGTCTGTGCCGATAATGTACGGTTGTAATAATTTCTGCACATACTGCATAGTGCCTTATGTAAGGGGCAGGGAAAGGAGCAGGCGTCCGGATGATATCATAGATGAGGTAACCGGTCTGGTCGGACGCGGTTATAAGGAGATAATGCTTCTCGGACAGAATGTAAATTCATATGGCAAGGATCTCGGGGATGATACGGATTTTCCCGGTCTTCTCCGAAGGCTCAATGATATACCCGGTGATTTTTTGATAAGATTTATGTCTTCTCACCCGAAAGACGCGTCATCGGAGCTGCTCAATGTCATATTTGAGTGTGAGAAAGTCGGCAAACATCTGCACTTGCCTGTCCAGAGCGGAAGTGACAGGATCTTATCTATGATGAATCGCGGATATACGATAAAAAAATATCTTGAAATAATTGATTGTATGAGAAATAAAGATCCGTCGTTTTCATTCTCGACCGATCTTATCGTCGGGTTTCCCGACGAAAGGGACGACGATTTTGAGGCAACTCTCGACCTTATGAAGTATGTAAAGTATGACAATATCTACTCGTTTATTTACTCGAAAAGGAGCGGTACCAGAGCCGCCGCCATGTACGATCCCGTCAGTGATAATGTGAAAAGCGGCCGTATGCGCAGACTTCTTGATACTCAGAGGGAGATATCAACAGAGAATTACAGGCGGTTCAGAGGCAGAAGAATGAGGGTACTTGTTGAGGGACGGAGCAAAAAGAGATCGGGTCTTCTGACAGGAAAGAGCAATGAATGTATAATTGCCGAATTTGAGGGGGACAGTTCGTTGATCGGAAAATTTGTTACGATTGAAGTGACAGAAACAAAAAGCTGGGCGGTAAAAGGGAAGATCATAAATTAAGTATCAAAAATAAATGTAAATATAAGGAGATTTTAATATGGATGTTATCGAAATGACGAGAGAACTCGGAAAGGCTATTCAGCAGGACGACAGATACACGGCGTATATGCTCGCGAAACAGGCAAATGACAACGACAAGGAGCTTCAGGAACTGATAGACAGATTTGACAGCAAAAGATCCGAGCTGAACGTCGCGATGAGCGCGGAAGATAAAGATACGGATCTCATCAAAGAACTCGACGCCGATATAAAAAGCACATACTCTAAGATCATGAATAACAAAAATATGATAGTTTTCAGCAGCGTGCAGTCGTCGCTTGAGGCTCTTATAACCGAGATAAACCAGATAATCACAATGTGCGCAAACGGGGAGGATCCCGAGACCTGTCAGCCGCCGCAGGGCTGCACCGGAAGCTGTTCGACGTGCGGAGGATGCAGCTGAAAAAACAGGTTCGGGACCTGCGCTAAAAGGAGTAGTATAAAATGGAAGTGGACAGGAGCAGACTATCTCCTGTGATGCGGCAGTATTTCGAGGTAAAGGATAAGAACCGGGATTGTATCCTTTTCTTCCGCCTGGGAGATTTCTACGAGATGTTCTTTGATGACGCGCTCATTGTGTCAAAAGCGCTTGAGCTTACTCTTACAGGGAAAGACTGCGGCCTTGATGAAAGGGCGCCGATGTGCGGTGTTCCGTATCATTCTGCCGATATATATGTCAAAAGACTGATAGATATGGGATACAAAGTCGCCGTCTGTGAGCAGCTTACCGACCCAGCCGAGTCAAAAGGGATTGTCGAGCGCGATATTGTCAGAATAGTTACTCCGGGCACGGTGACAGACAGCAATATGCTCGATGAGGGAAAAAACAACTACATATGCAGCGTTTTTTATGATGAAAAAGACGGTGTTTGCGCGGTTGCGTCGGCTGATGTATCGACGGGAGAAGCCGCACTTTCCGTATTCCGGGGAAAATCTTTTCAGCA
>CAYPXB010000009.1:14071-18115 GCA_964414745.1 uncultured Alistipes sp.
GGGTATATAGCGGAGACCCAGAAATCTTCCGTAGCCCGTTTTACTTCCATAGAACTGACGGATGAAAACGCCTTTATGGGGCTTGACATGAACGCCCGAAGAAATCTTGAAATAACGGAAACACTGCGAAATAAAGAAAAAAAAGGCTCACTTATGTGGGTGCTTGACAGCACAAAGACATCTATGGGACGGCGGCTTCTGAGAAACTGGCTTGAACAGCCCCTGAAAAGTCCGGCGCGCATAATCGGGAGACTTGACGCAGTGGAACAGCTATATAAAAAGAGCGTCGTTCTCTACGATATCCAGCAGCTTCTTGAGAGTGTCTACGACCTCGAGAGGCTGATGACCAAAGTTATGTACAAGGCGGCGACTCCGAGGGATATAAAATCACTTTCGATGACTGCCATGCAACTTCCGCTGCTGAAAAAAGAACTCGAGAAACTGGGCGGTTCGAAATTACTCGCGAGATATAATGAAAAGATATCGGATCTGGGAGAGATCGTAAAACTTGTCGAAAACGCTATCACGGACGATCCCCCCGTGACAGTAAACGAGGGCGGAGTCATTCGTGACGGATTCAACAGCGAACTCGATGAACTGCGCCATATGATGAAACACGGTCGGGAGATTATAGACGGTATCGAAGAGCGCGAGAGAGAAAAAACGGGCATAAAAAATCTGAAAATAGGTTATAACCGTGTGTTCGGCTATTATATCGAGATCACGCGTTCATATTATGATCTGATACCGGACGGCTATATACGGAAACAGACGCTTGCCAACTGCGAGAGATTTGTCACGGATGAACTGAAAAATGTCGAAAACTCAATACTCGGGGCAAAAGACAAAGCCATCACGCTTGAATCCGAGATCTTTTCAGAGGTCAGAGATTTTCTTGCCACGAAACTTGACATTGTTCAGGAAACGGCTTCCGCCGTCGCCGCGGTCGACGTTCTTGCCTCGTTTGCCGATGTCGCGTTAAAAAATCAGTATGTCAAACCGGATATAACTCTGGACGGGGCGATAGAGATCAAAGCAGGACGTCACCCCGTAGTCGAGCTTATGCTTACCGATGAGATATTTGTTCCGAACGACATTTACATCGATAAAAAAAGCAGTCGGATGTCAATAATAACCGGTCCCAATATGTCGGGAAAATCAACATATATGAGACAGACGGCACTGATCGTGCTTATGGCTCAGGTGGGAAGTTTTGTTCCCGCAGACTATGCGAGGATATCCGTAGTTGACCATATTTTCACAAGAGTCGGAGCGTCCGACGACCTGACTGCGGGGCAAAGCACTTTTATGGTAGAGATGAGCGAGGTCGCGGATATTCTGAAAAACGCGACACCCGACAGCCTTGTCATTCTCGATGAGGTTGGGCGGGGAACATCCACATTTGACGGAGTGAGTATAGCAAAAGCTGTCGCGGAATATATCTGCAATTCAAAAAAACTCGGTTGCAAAACACTTTTCGCGACGCATTATCATGAACTCATAAGCCTTGAAAACGAGTTTGAAGGCGTAAAAAACTACAGTATCGCCGTAAATAAGCATGGCGGAACGATACGTTTCCTGCGAAAGATAGTGCGTGGAGGCGTCGATGAGAGTTACGGTGTCGATGTCGCAAAACTTGCCGGACTTCCGTCAAAAGTCATCGAGCGCGCGAGACAGCTGCTGGAGGAGATGGAAAAAAGTGCCGGAAACGGCGACTCCGCTCAGGTCCGGGAGAAAAGCAGCCAGATAAGTTTCAGATCAGAGGGCAGGGAGAAAGCGCTCAATATGCTTGAAAGAACGAATATCGACGAACTTTCAGACAGTGAGTGCCGCGGAGTTCTGAAAGATATTCTGAAACTTATCGGGTAGAAAAATATCGTAAATCTGCAAGAAGAAATAACCGAAACTTCATATTATGCTTGTGTGGTGAAAAAATGGCAACGATAAACTTGCTGGGCAAAGATGTTTACGAGCTCATAGCGGCGGGAGAAGTTATCGAGCGGCCTGCATCCGTCATAAAAGAGCTCGTGGAAAATTCCATTGATGCCGGGGCGACGCATATAACCGTTGAGATAAAAAACGGAGGCACGCTCTATATGAGAGTCACAGATGACGGATGCGGAATGTCATACGATGATGTGCCAAAGGCATTTCTCCGTCACGCCACAAGTAAAATATCAAAAAAGTCCGATCTTGACAACATATACACACTCGGTTTCAGAGGCGAGGCGCTTGCTTCTGTTTCAGCTGTCTCAAAAGTGGAGACCATGACCAAGAAAAGCGGCGATCTTTACGGGACACTGTACAAAATAGAGGGAAGCACCGAAAGATTGCATGAGAGAAGCGGTTGTCCCGACGGGACTACGATGATAGTGAGGGATCTTTTTTATAATGTTCCCGCGCGGCGTAAATTCATGAAAAGAGATGTGACGGAATCAAATGCAGTCAGCAATATATTGCAGAAAATAACGCTGTCGCATCCGGAGATCTCATTCAAGCTGGTGCGTGATAACAGGACGGAGTTCAACTCGAGCGGAGACGGTGAGCTTTTTTCGGCGGTGTATGCGATATATGGCAGGGATTTCGCGCGTGATCTGATAGAAGTAAATTACGAATATGAGAATATAAAGATAAGCGGATATGTTATCAAGCCTCTTTATGCGAGAAACAACAGAACATTCCAGAACTTTTTTGTAAACGGAAGGTATGTAAAATCGCGCATCTGTTCGATTGCGCTCGAAAGCGCTTTCTCCAATATGATAATGACGGGGAAATTCCCAGCCTGTGTGCTTATGCTCGATCTTTTGCCGTCGTCTGTGGACGTAAATATACATCCTGCGAAAGCGGAGGTGCGTTTTACCGATGAAAAGACAGTTGCCGACGCGATATATTTTGCCGTAAAAAACGCGCTGTTAAACAACGGTCTCATATATGAATTTGAACTCAGACCAAGGACAGACTGGACAAAAGAAACGGAGAGTGAGGAAAAGGAACTGCCGCAACAGGAGTTTATGTTCACTCCCGTGGATAAGATCACCGAAGTCGAGAGAAAAATAGAGCAAAGTGACGCGGAAAATACAGATATTCCCAAAATCGGCGAAGATATTTCCGGTCTGCGTGAGGGCTGTTCTGAAAAATCTTTACCCGAAAGCAGCAATATGGGCACAACCGATCCGGAAGACAGAACGGAATACAGATATATCGGTCCTGCATCGTTTTCGTCCGGTAAAAGTGAGAATACCGCAGAAAAGGAAAAAACGAAAGAAAATAACTGGCATGATACGGATCCGCAGCTGCAGGTCATAGGGGAAGCGTTTAAAAATTATATAATAGCCGAAATTGGCGAGCAGATAATAATAATCGACAAGCACGCGGCTCATGAGCGAATTATCTTTGAAAGGCTGAAAAACCGTGAGGGCAGGCAGTACAGCCAGATGCTGATCACGGAAGTAAAAGTCCTCTTGCCGTTAACTCATTTCGACGCCCTTGAGAGCAATACCGATCTGCTTGAGGATATGGGATTTGTGTTCGATTTTTCCGAAAAACCGTTTGTTATCGCAAAGGCCGTTCCGGTCTTTGTAATGGAACTTGAGCTTGAGGAGATAATTTCGGAAATAGCCGAAAATCTGTATCTCGGGAAAAAAGAGCCTCAGACGCATGTTCTTGACGATATGCTCCATACGATAGCGTGCAGATCCGCGATAAAGGCCAATGACATAAACGACATAAAAGAGCTTCAGTCACTTGCCGAGCAGGTTTATTATGATGAAAAGATACGTCATTGTCCGCATGGAAGACCGGTCATGTTCACAATGAGCAAAAGCAATATCGAACATCAGTTCAGAAGGACCTGATGTCGGCGGAGGAGATTTTTGGATAATTTGCAAAAAAACGAAAAACCGTTCGTGCTTGCCGTTGTCGGACCGACGGCATCGGGCAAAACATGGCTCGGGGTGAAACTGGCGCAGCGTTACGGCGGAGAGGTCATTTCGGCTGACTCCATGCAGATCTATAAAGGCATGGATATAGCGTCCGCGAAACCGG
>CAYPXB010000009.1:18215-30081 GCA_964414745.1 uncultured Alistipes sp.
TTCAGAGACAGGCAGGTGCTCTATGACAGGATCGACAGAAGAGTCGATGAAATGCTTGAAAGAGGGCTTGTCCGGGAAGCCGGGGAACTTTGGAAAGAGACCGGGATGAAGACAGCCGCGAATGCCATCGGATACAAAGAACTCATACCGTATTTTACGGGAGATATGACGCTTGATGCCTGTGTTGAGAAAATCAAGCGGGAAACGAGGAGATACGCCAAGCGTCAATTGACATGGTTTAGAAAAAATACACGGATTAAGTGGATTATTTTAGACGAAATTGCTAAAAAAGACGAAATTTTAGAGAAATCTGAAAAAATTATAGCAAATCACAAAATAGTATGCTATAATGAATAGTGTGTATTTTATTTGTTGAAATACATACGGCAACAAGCGCCGCACTGCCTGCTTAAAACGGGCAGTCCGGATAAAAGACCATATGCCGCGTTCGAGCGGGATATAAGTCAGAAAGAAAAATAAAAAAGAATGGAGAATGTGTATGAACAAAGCGATCAATCTTCAGGATGTATTCCTGAATCAATGCAGAAAGGACAGGATACTTGTGACTATATTCCTGACTAACGGGTTTCAGTTCAAGGGTATCGTAAAAGGATTTGACAGTTATGTCGTCATTCTTGACTGTGATGGAAAGCAGCAGCTTGTGTACAAGCACGCTATTTCCACGATAGTGCCCGCAAAATCCGTGTCGATCCTCGATACGGCAGAAAAGAACGAGTGATGTAATGGATCGTGTGAATCCCGAAAACAATATTGTCACGAAAATACTTCGGAATATCGTACTTGTGCTGTTCCTTGTCGTACTGATAAGCATTGTCTATAATTTCCGCAACAAGGAAAGCGACACAGTAAGCGCTCTTATGGCCGATGCCGAATCATCTGTCGAGTTCAAGGGTGTCTTCATACGCGATGAGCAGGTGATAAATTACAGCGGCAACGGAGTTCTGAGCTACAATGTATCCGACGGCGGGCGTCTCGGAAACGGTTCCGTGATCGCGGAAGTCTACCCCGATGACAGCCAGATAAGCCTGAACAGGGAAATAGACACTCTGACAAAGGAACTGAGCATCCTGAAAAAGATACAGAATCCGGGAACGCTTGAATCCGCCCAACCGGCGAATCTCTCCAGAGATATTGAGGAGACCTACAGGAATCTGATATACTGTCGTGATACGGGCGACTATGAGACGATAGAAACGGGAAAGGACGATCTTCTCGTTCTTCTCAGCACATATCAGGTCATAACCGAGGAGAATATCGATTTTACTCAGAAGATAAATGATCTGAGCGCAGAACTTACCCGGCTTCGTATGTCGGCGGTATCGCCTACGGAAGTCATAAAATCCGACAGAGCCGCGTATTTTGTCAGCTATGTTGACGGATATGAATCGGAGCTCAGTCCCGAAAAAGCCGGAAGGCTCACTGTTGAGACTCTTCGCGAAGTGACGGATCGGAAGGAAGAATCCCCGACAGTCGTCGGCAAGATCATAGAGGGCTACGAATGGTATCTCGCAGGAGTAATAGACAACTCCAAAAAAGAATACGCGATCGGAGACACCGTTCAGTTGCAGTTTGACTCCACATCCGAGATTTTCAATGCAAAGATAACGGATATCAGAGATGAGGGAGATCCGTCCGAGACGATAATCATAGTTTCATGTGATCAGTTCAATTATGATCTTGTGCAGCACAGGTGCGAGAATGTCAAAGTGATCAAGGGAAAATATCAGGGTCTGAAAGTTCCTCGAGACGCGATAAGATTCCTTGATATAAAAGAAACGGTGACAGACGGGGATTCGGAAATCGAGACCGAAGTCGTCAATAACTGCAAAGGGGTCTATATCCAGGAGGGAGAACAGATCGAATTCAGAAAAATAGATGTCATCTACGAGGGCGGAGATTATGTTCTGTCTGATGTAAAATCCGACGATCCCGGTTATCTTGCGTTGTACGATGATATTGTGATAGAAGGTGTCAGTTCCGGTGGCGAATGATTTTTTTGATATTGAGGAAAATCTTAAGGAGATAAGATATAATATAGGCGAGGCAGTCGCGAAATACCGCACTGCAAATGATGAGGTAAGGCTTATGGCCGTCACCAAGACCGTTCCCGCGGACAGGGTAAATCACGCGGTAAAGCTTGGCGTCGATCTTCTCGGGGAAAACCGGGTTCAGGAGTATCAGTCCAAGAAGGATCTTTATGAAAGATCGGCCGAGGTGCATTTTATCGGTCACTTGCAGACAAACAAAGTAAAGTATATCATAGACAGCGTGTCGATGATACAGTCGGTCGACAATACTCATCTTGCGGGGGAGATAAACCGGCTTGCCTTGGCAAATAATAAGGTTATGGATGTCCTGCTTGAGGTCAATATCGGGGGAGAGGAGAGCAAAAGCGGCGTTGAACCGAACGCTCTCGATGATCTGATATACGAGATCTCCGGGATGACTAATATCCGTATTCGCGGACTTATGACCATACCCCCGCCGGTTGACAGCGATATTTTCCTTGCCGAGATGCAGGAGCTTTTTCTTAAGACAAAAGAGAAAAAAGCCGCCAATATCAGTATGGATATCCTCTCTATGGGGATGACACATGACTATTACGAGGCTATAAAATACGGTTCCACGCTTGTAAGGATAGGAACGGGGCTTTTCGGTGCGAGAAATAAGATATAAAATGCCCGAAACTTTGCTGTTTTTAACTTATCGGCAACAACAGAAAGCCTGAAAAATACAGAAAGACATATTTGTCAGGAGAGAGCCCGCATTATCTTCTTCTGATAACAAAAAATAATATGCGGAGAATTGGAGTGCTGTTATGAAACTTTTTGAAAACATCAAGGAATTTTTCTTCTCGGAAGAGGAAGACGATACGGATCAGAATGATGTGCCCAACAACCGTCGTGAGCGCAGTTACAATTCCGGCAATGATGAACCTCAGACAAACGAGGGCAGGAGAAATAAGGTCGTCAATATCCAGACAACGGCGCAGCTTCAGGTCGTTCTCGTCAAACCTTCGTCTTTTACCGACGCAAAGCAGATAGCCGACCATCTTATCGCAAAAAAGACCGTTGTTCTCAATCTTGAAACTGCCTCTCCGGAGAACAAGAGAAGAATAATCGATTTTCTCGTGGGAGTCGCTTACGCAAACGGCGGAAGCCTCAAGCCTGTCGCAAATCTAACATATATCATTACTCCGTACAACGTAGGATTTATCGGAGAGGATCTTGTGGGGGAACTTGAAAACAACGGAGTATTCATCTGATGAATGACGACCCCGACAAATTTCTCGAAGCGAGGATCGGGGATATGTACAGCAGAGCCGAAAGAGATCTTTGCTGTGTGTATTCCGCGTTTCTTGATGAGAGACAATGCGCTGTTGCCGAAAAAATATGCCAATCGGCTGAAAGAGGAAATTACGGAACCGGTATCGGTCACGAATTCTGGGGCGGATATAAAGACGCACAGCGAAAAATACTTTGCGTTTACAGTGATTACTGCCGCGATAATGTCCTCCGGGATATTCCTATCCGGTGTGTCACGTTTACTTTTCGCGATGAGGATAAACTCAGTCACAGGGATTTTCTCGGTTCTTTTATGGCACTCAGATTAAAGCGTGAGGCTGTCGGTGATATAATCATAGCCGAGGGAAAAGCGCAGGCTTTTGTCACGGCTAATGCCGCGGATCTGATAATTCAGCTCATATCAAAGATAGGAAAAACAGGTGTCAGGGTCTCTGGTGACGAAGTATTTTCGCTCGATAATCGGCAGAGTTTTGCCGAGATCCCTTCCACGGTATCTTCTCTGCGACTTGACTGTATCGTGAGTGCCGCGGCAGGACTTAGCCGCGAAAATTCCGCGAAACTTATACGCTGCGAAAAAGTTTCGGTAAACTATCTTGTGCAGACATCTGTTTCAAAGGAGATCTCCGAAGGCGACGTGATCACGATCCGCGGGAGCGGAAAATATATACTTGACAAAATAAACGGAGAGACAAAAAAAGGCAGAACGCACGTGGTTATTCTCAAATATAAATAAGAGGTGAAAATAAAATGATTACTGCGAAAGATGTAAGAAACAAAAGATTTGAAAAAGCTGCTTTCGGATACAAGCAGGAGGAGATCGATGAGTTTTTCGGTCAGCTTGAGGCAGAACTCGATGAAATGGAAAAGGAGAGAGCCGACAGCAATAACAAGATACAGATCCTTGCCGATAAAGTGCGTGAGTATATGAAGGATGAGGACGCACTGAAAGATGCTCTTCTCGGAGCCCAGAAGCAGGGACATCAGGTCATAGCCGAGGCTCAGGAAAAGGCCGACCGGATCATAGCCGAGGCTCAGGCGAAAGCCGATGAGCTTATTGATGAGGCAACACGCAAACATGAAGAGGCGATAGAGCAGAACAGAGCCGAGATCGCGAAGGAAAAAGAGGCGCTCATAGTTGCGCAGAAACAGGTAGCGGATTTCAAGAGGACACTTTTTGATATGTATAAGAGCCACCTCGAACTGATTTCGGCAATGCCGGAAACATATGGCGAAGATGATGAAGAAGAGGCGGAGACCGCAGAGGAGATCGCGACATCTGTGGCATATGACAATGACTCGGCTGAATGATAATTAAGCGGAAAACAGAACTCAGTAAAAGATCGGATCGGAAGCATATATCTGAAATATACGGCGAAAGGAGGATCTTTCACTTCTTCCGGGTGAAAGGTCAGGCTTGATATGGCACAGGATTATAATTCTACTCTGAATTTACCGAAAACAGACTTTCCCATGAGAGGGAATCTTCCCAGGAGAGAACCCGAAACTCTTGAAAAGTGGGAAGAGGAGAGACTTTATTACAAAATGATAGACAAGAATCGCGGAAAGCCTCTTTATATCCTTCATGACGGACCGCCGTATGCCAACGGTGAGATCCACCTCGGTACCGCTCTGAATAAGACACTGAAAGATATTATCGTAAAGTATAAAAATATGAGTGGATTCTGTGCGCCGTATGTTCCGGGATGGGATACGCATGGGCTTCCCATTGAACTTAAGGCTATGAAGGCAATAGGCGTGGAAAGCGGATCCATACCCCCGACAGAACTCAGAAAACACTGTCGGGATTTTGCCATGACTCATGTAAAGAATCAGATGGATCAGTTCAAAAGGCTCGGGACGCTCGCTGATTACGATGATCCCTATCTGACGCTGAAATATGATTATGAGGCAAGACAGGTCGAAGTTTTCGGAGAAATGGCAAAAAGAGGATATATGTACAAAGGCCTTAAGCCTGTGTACTGGTGTCCCGATTGCAAAACAGCCCTTGCGGAAGCTGAGATAGAATACTCAAACGACCCGTGTCAGTCGATCTATGTCAAATTCAATGTTACGGATGACAAAGGTATCTTTACCGGAATGGGACTTGATCTTTCCAAGGTGTATTTTGTTATCTGGACTACAACGACGTGGACTATTCCGGGCAACCTCGCAATATGCCTCGGTCCTGAATATAATTACACTCTTGTCAGATCCGGTGATGAATACTATGTAATGGCAGATGAGCTTGTAAAGACCACCATGGACACAGTCGGAATTTCCGATTACACGACACAGGGTCTGTTCACCGGTGCCGAACTTGAGGGTATGAAGACAAAACATCCGCTCTATGACAGACTCTCCCCGGTAATAGTCGGCGATCATGTTACGCTTGAAAGCGGTACAGGCTGTGTGCATACCGCTCCGGGATACGGTGTCGAGGACTTTGAGGTTTGCAAAAACTATGATGATATCGGTATTCTTGTATGTGTTGACGCGAACGGATGTCAGACTGCCGAAGCAGGCGAATTTGAGGGTATGGATACCGACACGGCAAACAAAGCGATAGCAAGAAGGCTCGAAGAAGAAGGCGCGCTTCTCGCGATGCAGGAGATCGTCCACCAGTATCCGCATTGCTGGCGCTGTGACAGCCCGATAATTTACCGTGCGACCGAGCAGTGGTTCTGCTCCGTGAATGAATTTAAGGACGACGCGATCAAAGCCATTGAAGATGTAAAATGGATACCCGAGTGGGGAGAAGACAGGATAAAGGGAATGGTCCGTGACAGGAGCGACTGGTGCATTTCGCGTCAGAGAACGTGGGGAGTTCCGATTCCGATAATCTACTGCAAAGAATGCGGAAAGCCCATAGTCAACGACCGTACGATAGAGGCTATTGCCGATCTTTTCCGCAGAGAGGGCGCCGACGCATGGTGGACGAGGGAAGTTCACGAGTTTATACCGTCCGATGTCAGGTGCGAGTGCGGATGCGGAGAATTCAGAAAAGAATATGATATCATGGACGTCTGGTTTGACAGCGGTGTTTCGCATACAGCTGTAATGGATCAGCGTGAAGAACTGAGATGGCCCGCGGATCTTTATCTTGAGGGCGCTGACCAGTACAGGGGATGGTTTCAGTCATCGCTTCTCACATCGGTCGTATTCAAAGGCAAAGCGCCATATAAGGCAGTCTGCACCCATGGATGGGTAGTCGACGGCGAGGGCAGGACGATGCACAAATCCCTCGGAAACGGAATAGATCCCGATGAGATCACGAATCAGTACGGTGCCGACATCCTGCGCCTTTGGGTCGCTTCTTCCGACTATCATTCCGATATAAGGATCTCGCCCGCGATATTGAAGCAGCTTTCCGACGCGTATAAGAAGATAAGAAATACGGCAAGGTTCATACTCGGAAATCTCGGAAACGGAGCGGGATTTGACCCCGACAAAGACTCTGTTCCCGATGAAAAGCTCACGGATCTTGACAAATGGGCTCTGATGAAACTCGATGAACTGATCGACAAGGTAAAAGAGGGATATGAATCTTTCGATTTTCATGTTGCTTTTCATGCGATCCACAACTTCTGCGTTATAGATATGTCGAATTTCTATCTTGACATAATAAAAGACAGGCTTTACTGTGAAAAGGAAAATTCTGAGCTCAGACGCGCCGCCCAGACGACAATGTACAGGATACTCAGTGCCGTGTCAAGACTTGCCGCTCCGATCATATCTTTTACCGCAGAGGAGATCTGGCAGGCTATGCCGCACTGCTCATCCGACGACCGGACAAGTATCTTCCTCAATCAGATGCCCGAGAGATCCGGAATTGAATATTCCGACGAATTCAGGAGTAAATGGAATTTTATCTGTTCAGTGAGAGAAGACGTCAACAAGGTCATCGAGGAAAAGAGAAATCAGAAAATAATAGGAAAATCGCTTGAGGCGTGCGTTATTATCCATTGTTCCGATGACATTTCGGCTGAGAAATTCGATCAGTTCAGGTCTGAGCTTATCGAAACACTTATTGTCTCGGATATAAATATTGTCAGAGACAGAGAAAATGGTACAGAATATGAAGTTGTAAAGGCCGAGGGAGAAAAGTGCGAACGTTGCTGGAGTTATTCAAAGACAGTTGGATCTGATCCCGATCATCCTACTATCTGCAGCAGGTGCGCCGCAGTAATTAAATAAATCACCATATTGCCTGTTGTTCTTTAAGGCAGCAGGCAAGTTTGTTTTTCTGTCTTTTGACAGCTGTTTTCCGGAAGCGGCTGTCTGCCCAAGGGATAATTTATGAAAACGAAAAAGAAAAAAGCGGTTACGGTACTGATCTCGCTTCTGGCAGTCATTGTTCTTGTCGGAGCCGATCAGATATTCAAATACTGGATCAGTACGAATTTTGCAATAGGAGAAAGCAGAAATTTTATCGATATCGGCAGTGTTGATGTGTTTGACCTTACATATATACGGAATGACGGTGCCATTTTCGGAAGTATGTCGGGACAAAGATGGTTTCTGATAGGATTTACGTCAATACTCATAATTCTCGGTGTATTTTTATTTTTTAAATTTCTCGGACGATCGAAAGTGCTTACCTGCGCGCTTGTGCTGTTTATTTCCGGGGGAATCGGAAACCTGATAGACAGAGTCAGGTTTGGCAGCGTCGTTGATATGTTTGAATTTAAAATATTCAGATTTGCGATTTTCAATCTTGCGGATGTATTCGTGGTCTCGGCAATGATCCTTCTGATGATATACATCTTGTTCATAGATAAAAAGACCGATAACGGAGATGACCCGTCGGAAGCGGAAGAAAAGGCGGCCGGCGGTGAGTGAGAAAATACTACTTGAAGCGCAGGCACAGGATTCCGGGTACAGGCTTGACAGGTTCGCAGCGGAAAAAACGGATGTTCTCACAAGGTCGCGTGTTCAGGATCTTATCGAAAAAGATCTCATAACAGTAAACGGGAAAAGCGCCGGTAAAAATTACCGTCTTAAAGAGGGCGATTCGGTCAGGATAGAGATCCCCGATCCCGAATTTACGGAAATCGTACCCGAGAATATTCCCATTGATATTGTTTATGAAGATGAAGATCTTCTTGTTGTAAATAAGCCTAAGGGAATGGTAGTTCATCCGGCACACGGAAATTACAGCGGTACACTTGTAAACGCTCTGATGTACCATTGCGGTGACTGCCTTTCGGGTATCAACGGTGTTGTCAGACCCGGCATAGTCCACCGCATCGACAAGAACACCTCCGGTCTGCTTGTGGTCGCGAAAAATGATGCTGCGCACGAAAAGCTTTCGGCTCAGATAAGGGTTCACAGTTTTGAGCGGGAATATGAGGCCGTGGCAACCGGCAATTTCGGTGAACTCCGGGGAACGATCGACGCTCCCATAGGAAGAAGCCGCGTCGACCGCAAAAAAATGTGTGTCACATTTGAAAACTCAAAAAACGCCGTGACACACTACAGTGTCATAAAACAATACACCGGCTATGCCCACCTCAGACTCAGACTGGAGACAGGAAGAACACATCAGATAAGAGTTCATCTTGCGTATATCGGGCACCCTGTACTTGGCGATGATGTTTACGGAAAGCCATATAATGGTATCGAAGGCCAGTGCCTTCACGCAAGGAAGATAGGGTTTGTTCATCCGTCGGGAAAGGGCTATATGGAGTTTACAAGCGAGCTTCCGGAGTATTTTATCTCTGTTTTGAATAAACTTGAGAAAATCGGGTGATCTATATGCTTAATGATATTTCCAAAGTTGTTCTTGTGTGTGATATGGACGGCACGTTGCTTGATTCGGAAAAAAGGATCAGCGAAGAAGACAGTGCCGCGATAGAAAAATTTATGGATCTCGGTGGCAGATTCACTATATCCACAGGCAGGACGATCCAGTCATTCAGGCAGTATTATGATATGCTCGATCTCAGGATACCGGTAATGATGTATAACGGTGCGGCGATATATGACTGGGAAAAAGAAAAATATCTTTACTGTCGGCCTCTTCCGGCTTCAGCGAGGGACATAGCAACGGAGATACTTTCGGAAATGCCACAGATCGGCGGAGAAGTCCTTACAACAAAAGAAACATATGTATTCAGAAACAATGAGTATCAGATGAGGCATACGAAGATATGCGGAATAACACCGTGTTATATGGATCTTGAGAAGATACCCGACAGCGGCAGCTGGATGAAAGTGCTTTTTTCCATGGCTCCCGAGGATATAGACAAAATAGAAAAGCTCACGGCACAGCGTGATTACAGCGGAGTAAGCTTTGTAAAATCGGCCGACATATTGTATGAGATGATGCCGGACGGCATAACAAAAGGATCTGCGCTTGATGAGTACAGAAAGCTGGACGGCATGGACGACTGCGTGTTTGTCGCCGCGGGGGATTACAATAATGATATAGAGATGCTGATATCCGCGGATATCGGAGCCGCGCCGTCAAATGCAGAGGATGAAGTAAAAAGATCAGCCGATATCGTGCTGAGCAGATCAAACGATGAAAGCGCCATTGCCGAACTGATAGATATAATACTAAAAGAATGTGAAGATAAACCATGAGAAAAATTTCTTGTCTGACCGTCTGTTGTATGGTCCTGATCATTATTCTGTGCGGATGCGGGAAAGCGGATGAAAGTCAGTCGTCCTCGCAGGCGATGAAGCGTGTGGGGGCTGAAAAATTCGGATACATAGATGTACCGGAAGACTGGGAGGAATACGTCCCGGATGAGGATGATCCCGATGAAAGCATGATACAGTATTCCGATCCCTCCGGAACGGATATTCTGACCCTTGTGTACCTTGAAAATACGGACGCTCAGACGTATTCTTTACAGTTGTGGGACAGGTTTTACGGTAACATAAAAAATCTGACATCCGATATTGTTGATATAAACGGGACAAAGACATACAGACTTTCGGGTTATTCCGAAGATACCGGAAAAGTCCTGTTCTGCTGGGTTCAGGACGGCAGCGACGGTTATACTCACTGCGTATCAATTGAGGGATTGGAGCAGGAAACATTTATGATATCAAATACTTTCAGATCCGACCGGTAGAAAGAAAAATCGGTACAGTCGGGAATCGTATCTCTGTGTTGCATACGGGCACTTAGAAAATATAAAATAAATATTTTATGGAGGTTATTATGGACGCGGCGACAAAGAATAAACTGCAAAGGACAGCCTGTTTAGTCAGAAAAGATGTTATCGAGGGGATCTATAACGCGAGATCGGGGCATCCGGGCGGTTCGCTGTCGATTGCGGATACTCTTACATATCTGTATTTTGAAAAGATGAATATAGACCCGCGCGATCCCGAAAACAGCGACAGAGACAGACTTGTTCTTTCAAAAGGCCACACAGCTCCCGCACTTTATGCGGTTCTTGCGCTGAGAGGATTTTTTCCCGAGGATGAGATAAAAAATCTCAGGCATATAGGTTCTGCCCTTCAGGGACATCCGAGCATATGTATTCCCGGAGTCGATATGTCGAGCGGTTCTCTCGGTCAGGGAATTTCAGCTGCGTGCGGAATGGCTCTTGCCGGCAAGATCGATTCAAAAAAATATAAAGTGTACGCAATACTCGGAGATGGAGAACTTCAAGAGGGACAGGTCTGGGAAGCCGCAATGTTCGCCGCGCATAATAAGCTTGACAATCTCATAGCCGTTGTTGACAATAACGGCCTGCAGATCGACGGAAATATAAATGACGTATGTTCACCGGAACCGATAACTGATAAGTTTGAATCATTCGGGTGGCACGTGATAACGATGGACGGTCATGATTTTTGCGACATTGAACGCGCATTCGATGAGGCGTGTGAGATCGTCGGAAAACCGGTTGCGATAATTCAGAAAAGCGTCAAAGGCAAAGGCGTTTCATTTATGGAAAATCAAGTCTCCTGGCATGGTTCGGCTCCGAATGAAGAACAGTACAGGCAGGCAATGGCTGAACTCGATATGCAATTAAAGGAATTGGAGGGTTAAGATCGATGGCTGATGTTATAAAAAAGGCTACAAGGGAGAGCTACGGAGAGGCACTCAGAGATCTTGCCGAGGAGTTTCCGGATCTTATTGTGCTGGACGCGGATCTTGCGGCGGCGACTAAAACATCTGTTTTTAAGAAAGCTTATCCCGAAAGATTTTTTGATTGCGGAATAGCCGAAGAAAATCTTATGGGAGTTGCGGCAGGACTTGCGACTTGCGGAAAAATACCGTTTGCGAGCAGTTTTGCAATGTTTGCGGCGGGAAGAGCCTATGAGATCGTAAGAAACAGTATCGGATATCCGCACCTTAATGTGAAAATCGGCGCTTCCCACGCGGGAATATCTGTGGGCGAGGATGGTGCGACACATCAGTGTAATGAAGATATTGCCCTGATGAGAACTATACCGGGTATGACTGTGATAAATCCCTGCGATGATATTGAGACAAAATCCGCCGTAAGAGCCGCACTTGAATATGACGGACCTGTCTATATAAGGCTCGGCAGACTTGCGGCTCCGGCCGTAAACGA
>CAYPXB010000009.1:30181-33387 GCA_964414745.1 uncultured Alistipes sp.
ATGACGGACCTGTCTATATAAGGCTCGGCAGACTTGCGGCTCCGGCCGTAAACGACTCCGCTTCGTATAAATTCACACTTGGAGAGGGTGTTACACTGAGAAGCGGAAGTGATCTGACTATCATCTCCACGGGACTTATGGTCAGTGAAGCTCTTAAGGCGGCGGATATACTAGAGAGCGACGAAAACATATCCGCAAGAGTCATAAATATACACACGATCAAGCCGATAGACAGAGAACTTATTATTAAGTGTGCCTCGGAGACAGGACTTCTGGTGACGGTTGAGGAACACAGCATCATAGGCGGCCTCGGATCTGCTGTCTGCGAAGTTGTGAGCGAAAACTGCCCCGTGCCGGTGATCCGTATCGGCGTAAATGACGAATACGGTTATTCAGGACCCGGAGCGGAACTGTTAAAGCGTTTCGGTCTTTGCAGTGAAAATATCATTTCAAAAGCAAAAGAGGCAGTGAAACTAAAAAAATGATATCCGAAACAGCGTAACAGAAAGAATGCTTTTCTGTTACGCTTTTATTTATATTTATTCCGAAGTATGTGATTATTAAAATTACTTGCTTGACAAATCGGGAAAAAGCTGTTATAATGATCTAAACTGAATATTTGCGAAAATACGGTTTGAAAAGTTGTAAGCTGAGTAGATGAAAAGGAGATCCGGTTCGAATCCGGAACAACCGCCATTGCTGTATTTGACGAGACGATCACCTGTGCATTTATATTGTTTAGGTGACAAGGGGCGTTCTATACGCCGTCGCTTCATAAGTCAGAATACCTGCCGTATTTTCTTGGTTTGTCACAGCTTTGGTATGGAGAGTGCTGCCAGTTATTGAGTGCCGGATGGTCGGACTCAGGACGGTTCGCTCTCCTTTTTGTTTTTTTTGCGAAGCGGAGAGTGTAAATGATGCATATTGGGAGTAATGCAGATGAGCAGGCTTATGAAACTTCCGGAAGAAGAAAAGCAAAAGTGGGCTGTGGAACTTATTCGGAAAAAATGTGAAGAGCTCGGCAGAATTCCTCGCAAAAATGATTTTGACGGGGTCACGCTTTCGAGGATAAAAGCATATCTCGGACCGTGGCCGCGTGCATTGGAAAAATCCGGACTGAAAGAAAAAAATAAGCCGTCAAAAAGAAATAATACGCATCATACCGAAAAATAAGATATCCGGCATTCAGATTTTGATATTTGGTAAAATTATATCAGGAGGAATGATCTATGAAAAAAAATCTGGTTTCACGCGTATTCTCTGTTTTGGCGGGAGTAATTTTGTCTTTCGTTGTTTTGCTACCCGTTCAGTCTTTTGCGGATAATAATATTAAATCCGCAACAGCAGCGGAGTTTACAGAAAAAACCGAGCTCTCCGCCGAACTTGCAGGGTACATCGGAGAGGCTGTCGCAAGTGCGAAAAATCACGGTGATTCATCAGATTCCCTACTTGGCAGTGACTCATATCTCAGCAGTGCAAGTTCGACCGCGACGGACTGGATGGCTCTTGCAATGGGCCGCTTCGGATATTATGATAACAACGGAGTGTACCGGTTTGTTATTGATGATTCAACCGGATATGAGGATTATCTTGATGCTATGAGAAATTACATTGAAACAAAATACAGTGAAAACGGCGGAAAATTGCACAGCGCAAAATCGACAGAATGGCACAGAGCCATTGTGACGATAGAGGCTCTCGGAGGCGATCCGACAAATTTCGGAACATATAACGGACAGCCGATAGATCTGGTTGCGGACGGAACCTACAACTGTGTGATCTCACCCGGATATCAGGGAATAAACGGGTGGATATGGGGACTTATTGCCCTAGATTCGGATTATTTCACTGTCCCGGAAGATGCTGTTTATACCCGTGAGGATTTTATTGAGGAGATCCTTAAAGCGCAGCTCACCGACGGCGGATGGGCACTCGGCGGTTTTGGCGGAAGTTCCGACGCTGATATAACATCTATGGTTATCCAGGCGCTTGCTCCTTATTATTTCGATGATACGGTCTACAGTTATACCGATATAAACAGCAATAAAACTTTGTCAAAGACCGTGCGCGAATGCGTGAATGAGGCATTAGATCGTCTCGGTCTGATGATAAGTGACGGATCCGGACTTTCGTCATGGGGTACGGCAAACTCGGAGTGTGTCGCTCAGGTCATAACTGCGCTTTGCTCACTGGGGATCGACCCAGTGGAAGACAGGCGTTTTATAACGGATGACGGGAAAACATTGCTTGATTTGCTTCTTGAGTTTCGTCTTCCGGACGGCGGTTTCAGCCATATTAAAGACAGCGCATGGAATTCCATGGCAAACGATCAGGCAACATATGCTTTGGTATCATACTGGAGATATGAAAACGGAATGATGGCACTTTATGATATGCGGCCGGCACAGACGGATGAAGTGATCGATAAAATCACTGCAGCGGTTTCCGCCATAGATAAGCTATCGGAAACTTCCGATAATGATATTAAGTCAGAATCGGAAAAGGCGCTGACTTTATTTAAGACTGTTCCGTTCCCGGACAGGCGCTACGTTACAAATTACCCGATCCTTGCAGACTTGCTTGAACAGACGGGCGGCGAGGAAATACCGGGAACGGACGCGCCTTACATTGAGTCAATAGAATTATCACATGCTCCGGACAAGACAGATTATATTGAGGGAGAGCTGTTTGATCCGTCGGGTATGGAAGTAAATGCGGTTTACAGCGACGGGAGCAGGGAGAAACTAAGCGGATATGATTATTTCCCGACAGGTGCTCTTTCAGCTGAAAATACAGAAATAATCATAAGTTACGGTGAATTGCGGATCTCTGTTCCGATCACAGTCAGAAAGAGAGAAACACCGACGGGTGGGCAGCCACAGGATCCGGGCGGATCCGCCGGTTTTGAGAGTGAAAAAGTAGAAAATACCGAACCCGCTTCCGGGCAGGTAACAGAGCAGAAGAAATCTGACGAAGAAAGCATCCGCAAAGATTCTCCCGATACCGGTGATAATGCTCCGCTCGCAATTTATCTGCCGGTACTGACAGCGTTTTCCGCTCTCTCTTTATTTCTTGGCAGAAAAAAGCAGCATAAATAAAATAACGCTTCAAGACAATAGAAAATATTTTATATCTTCGCAAGTTTCTGCTTTGAGGGAAATTATGAAAAGACTGAAAAAATATTTTTGTGGATTTTTTGTTTTATT
>CAYPXB010000009.1:33487-47267 GCA_964414745.1 uncultured Alistipes sp.
GGCAAGAGATCCGGCGGGACAAAAAATAAAAGCGACAGTCAGATTCAACGGTGAACAGATAGATCCGATATGGGACGACAGCGAAAAATCAAGTTATACGCTTAATTTCACAAAAGAAGGTCAGAATCAGGTCATTGTTTCCGCAATATCCGACGAGGGAAGAAAAAAAGAAATAACTTATAATATAACATACATAAAAGCCGATCCGGGTGATTTCATAGGAAATGCAATATGGAGCGTGGAGCTTTTTACGATCGGTTGCGGATATCTGGTATATCCCGAAGAAATGCCGATCTATGAAGGTGAAACGGCGGCGGATCAGCTTATACGTCTTTTACACAAAAACGGTTATGCCGGGTACTATAACGGAACAACAAAATCCGGATTTTATCTTGGATATATTTCTGACGGTGATTCGACGGCCGAAACATATGATGGCTACCGGAAGAGCGGATCACCGGAAGATCCCGTTAAACTGAACATCAAACCGTCGATACCGTCAATGCTGATTCCGTACCTGAATAAGACTATGACATTTTTTGACACAGATGATTATGAGAAAAACCGTGAGGGAAATATCGGCGAATTTGTTTTTACGAACGGTTCGGGCTGGATGTACTGCATAAACAATATATTTCCGAATGTAAGTTTTTCCGACAGCTATCTGTCTGACGGCGATGTTGTAAGGGTACAGTATTCGCTTGCTTATGGCGCGGATATAGGCGGATCCGGTGTAATGGGAGGCAAAGTTCCGTATACCGGTAATTCTTCCGCAACGGGATTTTACAGTGTCGCGAATAAAGATATCCTCACAAGAACGATATCAAAAGCGTTGCGCCTTGAAAGTACTTCTTTTCCGGAATTCAGAAGCGTGTATGATAATGCCGTAAAGACAGCGGCAGAGTTAAACGCCACTCAGGATACGGTCGATAATGCTGCCGCCGCGTTTAATAACGCGCTAAATGGTGAAAATGATATAGCTGTGGCGGAAGGCAGTGATCATCAGACAGGTTCAGCAAACGGATCAGAGGACTCGTCGGCTGATATTTCAGATCCGGTGCAGCCTTATGAAAATACGGAAGTTTCCGATGGATCGGCAGACATAGGCGCCGATAACAGTTTCACAGAGCATAAGACAGAGACTGTTACAGATATGACCACCACAAGTTTGTATGTTTCCGTTTCTTCGGTTCTGTCAATCGGGAATTCAGAAACTTCAAAAATAAAAACGGTTCCGGAAACAAATATCATCACCGAAACAGAAACTGTACCCGAAACCACGGAAAAGCCGACTCAGGATGATGCAGATAATGACATATCCCGCCTGAATACCGCTGTAATTGTGGCGATCTTCGTTGCGACCGCCGTTATTGTTACGATTATCATCTTCGTTATTATTAAAAAAAGAAATAAAAACATCAAAGGATAAAATATGAGAAAAAAACTTCTTGTCCTAATATTGACAATATTTGTGACGCTGTCGCTCAGTGATAATTTTGTCACGATCCGGGTCTTTGCCTATGAAACCGTATCTGACAGCGCTCTTGATATTGCCGAAGGGATAATATCTTGGAAGAAAAACGAAAACGGATCTTCCGACGGCGATTTTCTGATAGGCGATAAATTACTGGAGCAGGCGGGAACTACCGCGGGTGACTGGTATCCCATAGGACTTGGCAGACTTAACATAAAGGATAATAATTCCGGTTATCTTGCTGTTGTAAAAGACAAGATCGAAGACCGCTATAGGCTTCCCGAAAAACTAAGCAGCTCGAAAGCCACCGAATGGCACAGAATATCACTTGCCGTGCTGGCAATGGGAGGAGATCCGACACAAATAGGTACAGACGAAGCAGGTAATACGATAGATCTTATAGCAGACGGGACATATGACCGCGGCAGGACGGTTTCACTCGGGAGACAGGGGATAAACGGGTGGATATGGGGGCTTATCGCGCTTGACAGTATGAGGTATGAAATACCGGAGGGTGCTTATTATTCCCGTGAAGATATAATAACCGAGATATTGAAGCAGCAGCTTGACGACGGCGGCTTTGCGCTTGCCGGCA
This sequence comes from uncultured Alistipes sp., assembly GCA_964414745.1. Classification (GTDB taxonomy): domain Bacteria; phylum Bacillota; class Clostridia; order Oscillospirales; family Ruminococcaceae; genus Ruminococcus. The sequence continues at coordinate 35,557 of CAYPXB010000009.1, forward strand.
CAGAATCCGATCCCGATATTACAGCGATGGCAATACAGGCATTCACTCCTTATCGTAATGATGAGAAAGTCTATACGTACCGCCGGAAATCAACAGGCTCAGAGGTCAGCAAATCTGTGGATCAGGTTATTTCTGAGGCTCTTGACTGTTTGTCGCGTATTCAGCTCAGTACAGGTGACTATGAAAGCTGGGGAACGGAAAATGTAGAAAGTACGGCTCAGGTACTGTCTGCTCTTTGTTCTCTGGGGATAGATCCGCTTGTCGATGAGAGATTTATAAAAAACGGCAATACTCTGCTTGACGGGATCATGCGATATAAACTTGAAAACGGAGGTTTTACCCATTCATTCGCGTATGATCCCGAAAATCCGGACGCGCTCCCGAATCAGGCAAACTCAATGGCGGGAGAGCAGACTTTGTGCGCAATGGCGGCACTTTGGCGTATGCACAGCGGTATGCGAAATTTATATGATTTCAGACCCGAACAGAGTGAAGGAATAAAAAAGGCAATATCGGATCTTGAATTGAAAATTGACTGTATCACAGAGAAAACTTCCGTCAATGAGCTTGAAGATATGTTGTATTCTTATTATCGGATACCGGATTCCGAACGCAGTTATGTAAAGAACTACCGTCGGTTATCGGAATCGGCGAAAAAAGCGGGCATAGATATCCAAAAATTTGAAACAACCGTACCCGAATATGATATTGAAGATCCTGAAAGCGGAATTTCGGAAGCGGTCGTTTTTACAGATGATGACAAAAACGCGGTAAATCAGCTTCCGGAAGATATTACGACAAATGATTATGTTACTGTTACAACACTTCTCGATAAACTCGAGAAAAGCGGTGATTTTGACGGAAAAGAAGAGTATCACCGGAAACTTGAGAAAGCAAAAAAAGATATTGAAGAGATACAAAATAAAATTGACAGCCTTAACTCGGAGATAAAAGAAGATCTTTATCCTTTTGAAGAACTGTCTTTGAAAGATAAGAAAACAGTGGACAGAATTGTAAAAACTTACGACTCGCTGAGCGAACCGGACCGTGCTGAAATTCTGTCATATGAAGATGTTATCAGGGCTAAAACAAAAATCGACAATAAACTTCGCGGAATGATTATTTCGGTTTTGCTGCTCATTATACTTGTCATTATTTCATTTTTCCTGATACGACGTATCTGCATACGCCGTCACCGCAAAGAAGAGGAAATGTCTGAACTTGAAAATTTATATGACGGGGAAGACAGAGAGAAGGAATAACAGTGTGAAAAAAGATATCCTTGCAATATTCGGGATCATTCTGATCATTGCGGCTGTCATAAACGGTACCGAGATCCAGACAGTGGACGAGTATTATCTTACACATATCGATGACATTACCGATGAGAGTGAGACAGTAACTGTAAGTATACGCTGTGACGCCATACTTGAAAATTATGATGACCTTGATCCTTCGTTGCGCTCTGAGGAATTTGTTCCGTCCGACGGAATGATACTGCCCCCTACAGAGTATGTTCTGCGTGAGGGTGATACGGCTTTTGATATTCTGAGCAGAGCGGTACGCTACAATAAAATACAGATGGAGTTTCAGGGCGCGGACAAAAACAGTTTCGGAAGCGTTTATATTCAGGGAATAAATTATCTGTACGAGTTTTCATGCGGTCCTCATTCCGGCTGGTTGTATAAAGTGGACGGCGAGTTTCCGAATTACGGATGTTCAAAATACAAGCTTCATGACGGTCAGAATATAGAGTGGATCTATACCTGTGATCTCGGTATGGACGCAGGTTATACATGGGCAGAAGGTGATAGTAATTGAAAACATTTGAAAATATCCATCCCGCTGTGGCAATGTTTTGGCTTTTATCGGTGATTATAATTGCCATGTTTGTCGGAAATCCCGTAATGCAGACAGAAGCGCTGATCGGAGGAATTTTATTTTGTGCATCCTTGCAGAATCGCAGACTGATAGCGGAAGACATCAAATTTTATCTGCCGATGTTTCTGCTTATCGCTGTCACAAATCCGCTTTTCTCACATAATGGGGTCACACCGCTTTTCTTTATGAACGGTAATCCTGTGACGCTCGAAGCGCTTGTATACGGAATCTTCATCTCTGTTATGGTCGTCGGTGTGATGTTATGGTTCAAATGTTACAGCTTTATAATGACGACAGACAAGTTCCTTTTTCTTTTCGGAAAGGCAATTCCGAAACTTTCTCTTGTTCTGTCAATGGCGCTGCGATTTATTCCGCTTTTTAAAAGACAGATGAAAAAAGTGGGCGCTGCGCAGAAAACTCTCGGATTTTATTCATCGGAAAGTTTCATTGACAGGATACGCGGGAGAATGCGGGTGCTTAACGCAATGATAGCGTGGTCACTTGAAAATTCGATTGATACGGCTTCATCAATGAAGGCAAGAGGTTACGGCCTTAAGGGACGTACGAATTTTTCGCTTTTTCGTTTTCATCTTTCCGACAGTATATTGCTTTCCGTCAATATTTTACTTTTGGCTGCCACTCTTGCGGGTATTTTCACGGGAGGAACAGATTTTGCCTTTTATCCCCGTATTACGCCGATACGGTTTACTTTTTCGGCTACAGCTTCATATGTGTCATTCGGTTTGTTGTGTCTGATACCGTTTATTTTGGAAAGAGAGGAAAAAACTGTATGGAAATATTACAGGTCAAAGATCTGAGTTTCCGATATCCGCAGTCAGATACGTATGCGATCTCGGATATAAATATTTCGGTAAAAAGCGGAGAATTTACAGTCATCTGCGGTCAGTCAGGCTGTGGAAAAACAACGCTTCTGAAACTGCTAAAGCAGGAACTCGTACCTAACGGTGAAAAAAGCGGTACTGTCAGATATAACGGCATTTTGCAGGATGAACTCGACCTGCGCACAAGCGCCGCAGAGATAGGCTATGTTCTGCAAAATCCCGAAAGCCAGATCGTGACCGACAAGGTATGGCATGAACTTGCTTTCGGTCCGGAGAATCTCGGGATCCCCACAGATGTCATACGCCGTCGGGTCGCCGAAATGGCAAGTTTTTTCGGCATCGGGGATCTGTTCCGAAAAAAAACCGATGAACTTTCCGGAGGGCAGAAACAGATGCTTAATCTTGCCGCTGTCATGGTCATGCAGCCTAAAATATTACTTTTAGACGAACCTACATCGCAGCTTGACCCGATTTCCGCACGGGATTTTATCGAAACACTGCAGAGACTGAACCGGGAACTCGGCCTTACGATAATACTTGCAGAACACCGGCTTGAGGAAGTTTTTCCCATATCCGACAGAGTGCTTGTCATGGAAAACGGCAGAACGGCGGCGTTTGACATTCCGGGAAAAATCGGCGGAGAACTTAAAAAAATAAATGAACACCACCCTATGCTTTTTGCTTTGCCGAGTGCTGTCCGTATTTTCAGCGCGGTAAGTTCAGATGAGGATAATAATTGTCCGATAACCGTCAGAGAAGGTCGCGATTATCTGGAATCACATTTTTCGGGGCAAAAAAAAGAAATATTGCCCGAAAAAAATGCACCCGATACTATATCGGTTGAGCTCAGAAATGTATGGTTTCGCTACGAAAGGGATCTTCCCGATGTGCTCAGAGGGGTCAGTCTGAAAATAGGAAAAGGCGAGATATTCTGTGTCCTCGGTGATAACGGAAGCGGAAAAACGACTATGCTGAATGTGATTTCGGGTATTGCACGCGCATATCGCGGCAAAATACTTATTGACGGGAGATCTGTGAGGGATCATAAGGGAAATTCTCTGTACCGTAATATGCTTGCCTGTCTGCCACAGGATCCTACGACTGTATTTATCAAAGATACGGTCACGGAGGATTTTGACGTATTGCTCGCCACGATGGGCATAAGCGAAAAAGAGAGACAGGACAGAATAATGCGGGTGGCGGAAAAAATGGGTATTACACAACTGCTGAGCAAACACCCCTATGATCTCAGCGGAGGAGAGCAGCAAAAATGCGCGTTTGCCAAACTTTTGCTTACCGAGCCGAAGATACTGCTGCTTGATGAGCCGACAAAAGGGATAGACGCTTTCGCAAAAAGAGAACTGAAAAAAATACTGTTGTCTTTGAAAAGAGAAAATGTTACGGTACTTATAGTTACTCATGATGTTGAATTTGCGGCATATACCGCCGACCGATGCGCGCTCTTTTTTGACGGAGAGATCTTATCTTCGGACAGTCCCGAGAGATTTTTTTCGGAGAACAATTTTTACACCACAGCGGCAAACCGTATGGCGAGACAGCTTTGGCCTTATGCCGTAACGGTTGAGCAGGTGATTGAAAACTGCGAGGAGGAACTCAGATGAAAAAATGGATTTCTTACGGTATTTTGTGCATATTGATCCCTGTGACGGTCATTGGGGGATCTGTTCTGTTTAAGGATAAATACTACGCCTGGATCAGTCTTTGTGTCGTAATACTGGCATTCGTTCCTATCTTTCTCCGGTTTGAAAAAAAAGCGGCAGAGCCGAAACGATTGATACTCATTTCGGCAATGGTCGCTCTGAGTGTTGTTGGAAGAATATTATTTTCAGCGCTTCCGGGATTCAAGCCGGTTACCGCAATGGTGATCATAACTGCAATATATTTCGGACCGGAAGCAGGATTTATGACGGGCGCGCTGACGGCTCTGATCTCAAATTTCTATTACGGTCAGGGACCTTGGACGCCTTTTCAGATGTTCACATGGGGCATCATAGGATTGATTGCGGGTATTTTTTCCGAGCCGGTAAAGCGCAGCAAGATAATAATGACTGTGTTCGGAATACTTTCGGGAGTCATATTTTCGATGCTCATGGATGTATGGTCTGTCCTGTGGGAGGACGGATATCTGAATATTACGCGGTATTTCGCAAATGTTGTCTCCTCACTGCCATATACGGCAGTATATGCGGTATCAAATGTAATTTTCCTTCTGCTGTTCTGTAATCCTATAGGTAAGATACTTGAACGTATCAAAATAAAATACGGACTTTGAATTTTCGGTAAACCGCTCAATTCCAGGTCGGAGTTTTACCCGTGGACTCATCGGCGTAGTATTTTAATATTTTTGATGCGTCACTTGAATCAGTTGTTCCGTCCTCATTCACGTCGGCGGAACTTTTTTGTGAGCCCGTGAACGAATCTGCGTGTCCCGTCGATATGTCGGCATAATTTTTGAGTACCAGCGAGGCGTCCGAAGAGTCGATTATCCCATCGGAATTTACGTCTCCTTTAGTAAACTTTTCGCCGGGATAGAGCGCAATATCCTTCTCAATATATGTTATACCGTCTTTTACGGATTTTTTCGCGGCTGAAAAATTTTCTTCGGAACTGTCACTGACGGCCTTTACATGATAAACATAACGTATCTCGGATGACGGATTGTTATCGACATCCGGAACGGTGAGTTTGCTGTCGCTGTATTCATCGCTGGACATACCTGTCTTTTTATCCGTTACTGCTATGCTGAAGTTATAAAAACGTCCGTCTTTCAGGGTATTGCCGTCTGCGATATTGTCATATCCTTCAAGATCGAATGTGAATGATCTTCCCTTACTGCTGTCAAGTTGCTGATCGTAATATACGGCGCCGCTTTCTTCGGGCGAGTCAAGAGTGATCTTTGTTTTGGCAGAGATATTCCCCTCGAGCTCCACCACTATGCCGCCGTTTACGTCATTTTTGTTAAATTCGCTGTACTGCGGGTCGATCTTAATGCTGCCGTCTGCCGCAAATGCTGTGATACAGCAGGTCGATACCGCCAGAACAGCCGATGAGATCATTGCCGTTATGCGTTTCATTTTTATTCCTCCTTGTGGATCATATCAGTTATTGTATCTGACGAAACGGATTCACCCGTTTCTTGTGAAACAACGGTTATCACAATATTTTCGATATCATTGCTATCCATTTTATCCTGCGGGATGTAGAGAGAAAATCCCGTATCACATTGTCTGTCTTCCTTGTCCGGTAAACTGTCCTCAGAAGCATTGAACGCCTGATATGTAGTTTTACCGTTCAGATTAACATATATTTCTGAGCGGTCCGACAAGAAGAAATCCTCTCCCAGAACGCCGTATATATGCGTATAGTTTCCGCTTATCTCGCTGTAAACGGAAAGATCTCCGCATTTTTTTCCGCCGCTGTTACCGCTGATGGTCTCCCGATATTCGGGAGCGGGCATTACAGGCGCGTTTTTTTGCAAGTTGCCGATATTTCTTTCGGCGATCTCGAGAATGACAGTGTCGGTTTCACCGGACGCGATACTATCCGTGCGGTAGGGGACAGCCCTTGAAAATTCGGCGGAGGCGAAACTCTGCGCCATGAACGGAATAAGAGCACGCCCGAATGAATCACGGTACATCAGAAGATGTCCGTTCTGACCGTCACATACGGTCTTTATTATCATATCGTCGGAAGTCTTCAGTCTACCCACATAATTGAATGTAAATCCCGCGTTATATTCTATCTGTAAGTCATAAGGGATATCGGACGGATAGAGCATTTCCGCAAGATCTCCCTTCCAATCAAAAACGGGAGTCTTTGACGCGTATTCAAAACCCGATAAGGGGTCATCTTTGCCAAGTGCTTTTATCAGCGCATTTCGCGCCGCCAGCGCTCCGGAATTGTTCCAGTGAGTATCGGTCTTGTGATAAATGGGCTCGGTGCTTTTATTTTTTTCCCCTCTCAGGACTGATCTCAGGTCGACGAAAAATCCGCTCTTGCCGGAATTTTCGGGTTCATCACTCATTTCGTCGTATATTCGCAGAAATTTTTCGTAATTTCCCTCGTTGTTTGATTCAACCATATTGTATGGCATATATTCCGGATAGATCGAGTTTTTATTGGGAGCTACCGTGAACAGAAAATCCGCACCGTTATCGGCACAATAATTATTGAGCAGCGAAAGATTTACGTAGATATTATAGACAGCTCTGTCGCTCAGAGTGTCTGTATTCATAAAATCGTCCGCAGTATCATTGTAGAAAAGCCAGCCGTCTTTACCGGCGATGACATCATTGTCCGGAGAAGTGTTCAGAGTCCCGACTTTCAGCTCAGAATTAAGTGTGACGATCTTGTCATGCAATCCAATGTTTTCGGAAATATAGCTTTCAAGTTCGGATGAGAATCCTGTATTTATATCTCCGTCATTTATCAGTGAAGGCGGCTTGCTTTCCGCTTTTTCGTTCTTTTCCGAAAAGGGTATCGCGGCTACCGGGATGACGCAGATGCCAATAAATACAAGAGAATAGAGAGCATACAGAAATTTTTTTCTTTTATTCATTTTCTGTTCCTCACGTTAAAATCTGAAATAAATAAACGGATTGTAAGACGCGGACACCAGAGTCGTCACACACAAAACAAAGAGAAGCAGTGACAATATATATGACCCTGTTTCACATATTTCGAGGACCTGAGCCGAATGAATTTTTGTTTGCATTTTTTTCCATATGGGAACCGAGATCAAAGCAGCACAGACAAGCGTTGTGATAAACAGAGGATCAAGCGCCTCTGTAAACAGAGACCATGATGCGTTATCCGTTTTCAAAGTAAACGGATTGAACATATTTTTTATAAATGACAGCGCGTAACTCAGCGTTTCAGAACGGAAAAACACGAATCCGACCGTCGTGACAAGCATAGTGTAAATATGGCGGAGCACTTTGTTCCATCTGTCCGTTTTCAGTATTCCGCATGATTCGAGTATTACGAACAGTCCGTTGAATACACCCCATACGATGAAATTTAATCCCGCGCCGTGCCAGAGACCTGTCATGAAAAAGACGATGAAAAGATTAAGAGCCGTTCTTGCTTTTCCTCTGCGATTTCCTCCGAGAGGGATATAAAGATACTCCCGAAACCATGACGACAGTGATATATGCCAGCGTCTCCAAAAGTCTTTCATATCTGCGGCGGCATAGGGATAACTGAAGTTTTCGCTGAACGTGAAACCGAACATTTTTCCGAGTCCGAGAGCCATATCGCTGTATCCGCTGAAATCAAAATATATCTGAAAAATATATGCCACTGCGCCCAGCCATGTCAGAGGCAGCGACAGACCGGAAGCGTCAAGGCTGTAGACATGGTCAACTGCGAGAGCCATCGTATCGGCGATCAGAAGTTTTTTTGAAAGCCCGGCAATGAATCTTTTTACACCTTCGGCAGTCATCTTCGGAGATGTGGTTCTGTTTTCGAGTTGAGACGAAAATTCATGGTATTTTATAATGGGTCCGGCTATAAGCTGAGGGAAAAACATTATATAAAGAGCAAGCCGCCAGAAACTGCGCTGTATCTTTTCGGGATCCCTGTATGCGTCAACAATATATGAAATTGCCTGGAATGTATAAAATGAGATACCCACGGGCAGTGATATGCCGGGTGATTTAATATTGACACCGGGGAGCAGATTAACGATATCAACTGCGAACCCCGTATATTTGAATACCGCAAGAAGCAGCAGATTTGCCGTAACCCCCGCGGCAAGAGCGATTTTCCGGTATTTGTTCCCGCTTTTCATCGCAATACCGAAAAAATAATTCATGCAGACCGATGCGATGAGCAGGATCACCGCTTTAGGCTCTCCGCAGGTGTAAAAAACAAAACTGAAAACGAGCAGAAGGATATTTTTGGCTTTTATGCCGGGAACGATCCTGTATAAAATAAATACGGATGTCAGAAAGAAAAATATAAAGGTGCAGCTGCTGAAAGCCAAATCTATGCCTCCCTTTTATACATCGGCACAGTATTCAACCGAGGCCACGGCACCGCCTGCCGTTGTTATGTACATATAAGTTCCGGAACTGCTGTAGTAGATATATCCGTTACCGGATTTTGTATAGTTTGTGCCGTATAATCTTTCTATTTCGCTTTCGGGCATTCCCACGGCGAGGCCTTTCGGTGTGGGATATGACGCTGAGGTTATCTCTATATCATATATGGTTTCTCTTCCGTTTTCAACATATGTGTATACGTTTATTCCCGAGTAGAAGTATATTTTCTGATCCGCGCCGTTGCTGAGACAACCCTGCGCCTCCTGGACATCGGAAGGACTTCCGAGAGCCGAAACAAGACCCTGAGCGTCGACAAGAACAGAAGCCTGTGAGCCTCCGTAGATAAAGGTCATATCACTGTCGTCGAATGATCCCGACGCGGGAGCCTGTGTCGGTGCTGCAGGAGCCTGTGTCGGTGCTGCAGCCTCAGTCTGCGGCTCCTCCGGGGGAGAAGTAGGCTTTTTCGGTGTATCCGTCAGTACAACAGGCGGCTCGGTCGAGGAAACTTCGGATGATTCCTCCGTTTCTTCGGAACTGTCCGTAGTTTCTTCGGTTGATGAGTCTGTATCATCGGTCGTTTCTTCAGAAGCGGTATCTGATGTGCTCATTGATGTTTCTTCGGATATTTCCGGCGCTTTGTCCACTGTTCCGCAGGAAGACGTGAACATCGCAAAGGCCGTCGCAAGGATCAGGGCAGATATTATTTTTCTATTCATTTTACTATGATTCCTTTCTCATATATCAGGAGCTGTAAACCGGGTAAACATATTCTCTGAAGGTATAATTTTCGCCTCTGAGATAATCATCGGTGACATTCTGATATCCGTTGCACGTATCATAATTTACCCAGTTTCCGTTTACTTTTATCTGATTCCAGTAGTGATCGCCGGAGCCGCGTCCCGTACCGTAGACGATCCTCGTTTCATAACCTGCGCGGGAAAGCAGAACGTCTGTGACAGCGGCAAAGTAATAGCAGACGATGAAACGGTTATTCATAGCATATTCGGCAAAATAGTTCCAACCGACCGATTCTATCTCATCAAGTGTCCTTGTCGGCTCGATAAATTTGTACTTGTTGTTGGATCTTACATACTTGTATATGCTGTCGGCGGAAGTTCCTATCGAGGAAAGTATTTCATCGGCTTTTTTCTGCGCGGATGACAATATCTCAAGACCGCCTTCAATCAGAGAGCCGTCCTTCTCGTCGAATATATAGCGCAGCCCATCGATAATGACTTCTCCGGTGCATCTTCCTTCTTCAGCGGTCACATAATATGTCTTACCCTTATAATCTATGAATCCCAGCTTTCTTTCGCCTGTTTCGGGATCATAGAAAAATACTTTTCCGTTTACCGTGACCCAGCCGGTCTTCATGCTTCCGTCGTTTTCAAAAACGTACGTAATGCCGTCAATTTTCGTATTTCCTTTTGCGAGGGTTCCGTTCTTGGAAGAATAATAGATCTTTCCGTCAAGTTTTGTAAATCCTCCGCAAAAGAGTACTCCGTATTTGTCAAAGATATATGAAGAACCGTTTTTTTCCGAAAAATGGCCTGTTATCTTTCCTTTGTCCGCGGTCACATAATATTTTTTACCGTTGTAACTTATAAATCCCAGCTGTCTTTCACCTGTTTCGGGGCTGTAGTAATAACGCTTTCCGTTCACAGTCCTCCAGCCGGTCTTAAGACTTCCGTTATCCGAAAAAAGATATGGTACTCCGTCGATTATTTTTTTTCCAGTTACAGGCGTCCCGTCTTTTGACGCATAGTAGAATTTGCCGCCGATTTTAACGAACTTATTTTCGCAAAGAGCTCCGCCGGCGTCGAAGATACGCAAATTACCGTCATCATCGGTAAAAAGTCCCGTAACTTTTCCGCTTTTCTGAGTTATATAATATGACGAGCCGTTGTATTCTACCCATCCGAATTGCGGTTTACCCGTTTCGGGGTCAAAATAGAGGCGCTTTCCGTCGATCGTCCGCCATCCTGTTTTCAGCACGCCATTTGAGGCAAACAGATATTTCTGGCCGTCTATTTCGGTAATTCCGGCAGCAGGCTTTCCGTTTTTGTCATAGTAATAAATTTTTCCGTCAGGATCTTTCGTCCATCCCGGGATTCCGCTTTCGTCGTTTACGGAAGTTGTTGAGGTTTCCTCCGGAATATCGGCTGAGGTCGTATCCGTTGTATCCGTTGATGACTCTGTGCTTATTTCACCTGTATTTGTCGTTACTGTGCTTTCGGTGATTACAGTGCTTGAAACGCTCGCGGTTGATATCTTATCCGATGTGACCGTTGTTGTCGTGGTGACGCTTTGCCCGCCGGCTTCGTTTTTGTCTGTGACATCAGTCACAGCCGGCTCAGCGTCGTTTTCTTCCGAAGCATAACGGCAATCGTAAGAATCATCCGCGTTCTCCGCAACAGCCGTATCCTGCCCCGAACGGGCGAACGCCTCATAAGCGGGAGTTCCCGAAATGTTTGCGGAAACAAGACCCAGCGCCGTAATAAATGCCAGTGCGGATCTTTTTGAAATTTTAATCATATTGACCTCCGTATTCTATATCATACAAGCAGATGCGGCAGAACCACACGTTACCTATTATACCACAATGTTTATATAATTGCAATATTTTTATTTTGCTTTACGATATATTTTTTCGATATCATATGAAATTACACAGTCAGATACCGATTACACGTGAAAAATCCGGTACGCATAAAGGTGTTGATTTTTTTGCCGAAAAGTAGTATAATAAGCAAAGGCTGTTATTCTGATATTGTAAAAACTGTAAACAAAGTAGAATTTTCAGATAAGTCTGGTATTTTAACGACGATCAACAAATGGTATTTTCCCGGATTTTCCATGCATAACGAACATATCATATCATAATAATCATATAAAGTCAACAGATCCCGATAAACTTTTTGTA
>CAYPXB010000010.1:0-6475 GCA_964414745.1 uncultured Alistipes sp.
TTCCGGATCATCTTCGGGGCTTTCAGCGCTGTCCTCCGCCTTTTCGTCCGTTATTCCCCCGTTTTCATTATCTTCGCCGCTCTCATCTTCGCCGCTCTCATCCCGAACGGGCGTCCCATTTCCGGCTTCTTCACTGTTCTCATCGGCTGTCTCTCCGCCGGTTCCGGACATATCGGAAGATACTTCGGACACTTCGTACTTGTCTGAGGATACCTCGGCATCTGAAAACGTATCGGGTATATCGGCTTCGGTCTCTGCGGTCTCCTCATTTTCCGCAGTTTCCCCGCTCTGCGTTTCACCGGCGACGTTCTCCGCCTCGGGCGGCTCTTCCGCCTTTTCCTCAGAATACGCATAATCGCTCTCCGAGGCGTTTTCCCCGACAACCGTTTCCGGAGGAATTTCCTCTCCGTCGCCTTCAGATTCAGCGGCGGTCTTTTCCTTATTTCTGTGCAGTGACGATCTTATGCCGGAAAAGATGCCTCTCTTTTTTCGGGATCTTTTATTTCCGCTCTCCGCGGCTTCTCCGATATTGTCCTCCTCTGCGACGACATCGGAACTTTCAGCCGCTTGCTCTCCGCTCTGCTCCGCACTTTCGGGTTCAGCCGACTCTCTCTCCTCAAGTTCCGCCTGTTCTCTTGCCTCACGTTCAGCCTGCTCTCTTGCTTCGCGCTGCGCCTGTTCTCTTTCCTCGCGCTCCGTCTGCTCTCTTGCTTCGCGCTGCGCCTGTTCTCTCGCCTCGCGCTCCGCCTGATCTTTTGCAATATCTGAGGAAGGCGCGCTCTTATGAGACTTTTTCGAATCGGTTTTTTCGAGTATCTCGAGAATATTTTGCGGTATCGCACCCTGACTTTCCGATGGCGGATTTTGCGGTCTTACATCGCTCTTTTCTTTCGACAGCGTCTTAAGCAGATCGTCTACGGACATATTTTCGTAATCATTTCTCGCCGGATCTTTTTGCGGCGCGATATGCGCGCGACCGCTGTCTTTTTCAGTGTCCGGCCGATCTTCTGCCGGAGTTGACTCTTTTTTCAGATTATTCAGCATTTCGTCAAGTTCGTCACGAATATCCATCTGTTTCCTCCGGTAAATCAATAAACATCATGTTCTTATCTGTCCGTCTCCGTTTATAAGATATTTGACCGTTGTAAGCTCATTAAGTCCCATCGGGCCTCTTGCGTGGAGCTTCTGTGTGGAAATGCCTATCTCGGCACCGAGGCCGAATTCACCGCCGTCGGTAAATCTTGTGGATGCATTTACATAAACGGCCGCGGCATCGATCTCCCTCTGGAATTTTTTCGCGCTCTCAAGTGATCTTGTAACGATACATTCCGAGTGACCCGTTCCGAACTTTCTGATATGGCTTATCGCCTCGTCTATGCTGCCGACGACCCTGACTGAAATAATATAGTCGAGAAACTCTTTGGCGTATTCCTCATCAGTCGCCTTTTCAACACCGCTTCCGAGTATGCGCGCCGTTTCATCGCAGCCGTATATCTTCACATTATGGCTGTAAAGCCTCTGCGCTATCACCGGAAGTATCTCGTCGGCGCAGTCTTTGTGGATAAGCAGGCTCTCAACGGCGTTGCACACAGACGGACGCTGTGTCTTTCCGTTCTCGACGATATCGGCAGCCATCTTCGGATCAGCCGAGGCGTCGACATAAACATGACAGTTGCCTGTACCTGTTTCTATGACCGGCACGGTGGCCTGCTCCACGACCGCGCGGATAAGACCGCCGCCGCCTCTCGGGATAAGCACATCGAGATATTTGTTCATCTTCATAAGCTCCGCCGTTGCCTCTCTGGACGTCACCTCGACAAGCTGGATGACATCGGCGCAAAGCCCCTCTTTTTCGATTGCCTCTCTCATAATGTTGCACAGGCATATATTCGAGTTTATTGCTTCCTTTCCGCCCTTCAGTATGACGACATTTCCCGCTTTAAGGCAAAGAGCCGCCGCGTCTACCGTAACATTCGGCCGCGACTCGAATATGATGCCTATAACTCCGAGCGGAACTCTCTGCTTTATGATCTCGATACCGTTCGGGCGTGTGTAACCCTCGATAATGCTTCCGACCGGATCGTTCATCGCGATAAGCTCGTCGACGCCTTTCGCCATTCCCGCAATACGCTTTTCGTCAAGTCTCAGCCTGTCCTGAAGCGACTGCGTCATTCCGCTTTCAGCCGCTTTTTCAAGATCCTTCTTATTCTCTGCGATTATACGTCCGGTGTTTTCCAGAAGCGACTCCGATATCCGCGCAAGAGCCGCGTTTTTAACGGCCGTCGACGCGGAAGCTATCGTGCTTTCGGCATTTTTTGCCTTGATTCCCAGTTCTTCGATGTAACTCATTTTCTCCACCTCATTTACAAAATCTGAAAAACGTTCCGACCTCTTTGTCCTCAAAGAGATCGTACAGTCTTTCGGGGTTTCTTCCGTTCATGATCACCATATCTATGCCCGCCTCTGCCGCTATCTTCGCGGCATTTATCTTTGTCGTCATTCCGCCCGAACCGAATGATGTTCCGACTCCCCCGGCAATATTCTCTATTTCGGGAGTTATCTCGTCGACCGTCCTTATCGGCACGGCTCCGGGATTTTTCTTCGGGTCGTCGTCGTAAAGCGCATCTATGTCCGACAGTATAAGCAGCAGATCGGCGTCTGACAGCGCCGCCACAATCGCCGACAGCGAGTCGTTTTCGCCTATTTCAAGCTCAAGTTCGTCCGTGGCGATGGCATCGTTCTCGTTTACTATGGGTATGACATTCATACCGATAAGTCTTTCGATCGTATTCTTGAAATTCCGGCAGTGGTCGGGGTTGTTTATTATTGCCTTCGTGAGGAGTATCTGCGCGACCGTCACACTGTATTTTTCAAACATATCGTCATAAATATGCATAAGCTCGCACTGACCGACGGCGGCCACCGCCTGTTTCGTGGGGGTATCTTCCGGCTTTTGCGCAAGTCCCACTTTTCCCACTCCGAGGCCGAGCGCCCCCGAGGAGACCATTATTATCTCACGTCCCGAGTTATGAAGATCGGAGATGACTCTCACAAGATTCGTCATCCGCCTTATATTCAGCTTGCCCGTCTTATGCGCGAGTGTCGACGTTCCGAGCTTTATTATAACACGTTTTTTCTCTGATATCTTACTCATTTCACAGCTCCGTTCAGTTTACTTTGTTGACAGGACTGCCCTGCTGCCATGCCCTCAGATTATCACAGACGATATCGAGCAGCCGCTTTCTCGTTTCAAGAGGCGCCCACGCGATATGCGGCGTTATGATACAGTTTTCGATTCCCTTTAGCGGAGTGTCCGGACTCATCGGCTCTTTGTCGAGAACATCGAGATACGCGCCCGCTATCATCCCGTTTTTCAGGGCGCAGGCAAGGTCATATTCGTTCACGACGCCTCCGCGCGAAGTGTTTATAAGGACAGCCGTCTTTTTCATACATCTCAGCAGTTTTTCGCAGACAAGCCATTTCGTATCCTCTGTGAGGGGACAGTGTACCGTAAGGATATCCGCCTCACGCGCCGCCGTTTCAAGGTCGGCAAGGATATATTTGCACTCTTTCGGTCTTGTCCTCGTGCATATGATGATCTTCATACCGAAAGCGTCCGCTATCGACGCGACAGCTTTTCCGATGGAGCCGTAACCGACTACAGAGATCGTCTTTCCGCTCAGCTCATACGTCGGATGGATAAAATATGAAAATACGGGAGCCGATTCCCAGCCGCCGTCGCGGACAGTCCTGTCATAAAGACGGACACGGCTGTAATAATCAAGGATATACGCGAAAACAAGCTGCGCAACGGCAGCCGTCGAGTACTGCCCGGCGTTGCACACGGGTATTCCTTTTTTCGCGGCATATCCGACATCAACGTTATTGTACCCCGTGGCGAAAAGACCTATATATTTTATCTTCGGGCAGCAGTCCATAACGTCCTGCGTTATCGGAACTTTGTTGCACAATACGATATCGGCATCACCGATGTTTTCAACCGCCTGTGACGGCGCAGTCGCGTCATGGACCGTCAGATCCCCGAGCTCTCCGAGTCGATCCGGCGACATATCATTATCAAGTGACACAGTTTTCCAGTCCAGCACGGAAATCTTCACTTCTGACCGTCACCATCCTCCCGGTCTTTCTCTTTTTCATTTTTGCCACTTTCGCCTCCGGTGTCCGGAGTTTCCTCTTTCAAATCGGACTTGTCGTCTTTCTTGTCCTTGAATATGAACAGCGAAATAAAAGCCGCGACAAAACAGATAAGCTCGACGATACCGATCATATAGAAAAAGCCCTTGTTGTCATAAAGCCATAAAAGCAGCGAAAACGGTATGGCAAAAGCCATGATGGCCTGATAAGGCTTTTTTTCGCGTCTGAACTGATATAGGAAAAATATGAGCGATATTATGCAGAAGACAAGGTGAAACGGAAACGGAAACGGAAACAGATTCGGCTGAACATTATCCTGAACCTGAGCCGCTGTTGCAAATAAACCGTGATCAAACATGAATTTCTCCAATCTGCGTCTGACAGAGGCTGTCCTTGACGGCGCACAGCCATGCCGTATTTTTCATCGGCGGGTCTGGGACCGGGTATTTTATAAACACCCGCAGGACCGCTTTTTGCCGTAAAATTTTGTGCCACAGAGTTATTATATCACATACCGCGAAGTTTTTCAAGTGCTTTACCGCATTTTATGACGGGTAAGCGCCGTATATGCCGCACACAATGAAAATTGAGTGAAAAAGATATGAAATACTTGACAAGTACAGAAAAAATCTATATAATAGCATTAAGCGGTGCGTGCCGTGTCAAAGCGGTATATGTGCCGTGATTTTATATAGAACACGTATCATATTTACAAGTGTCAGGAGGGTTTTGAAATGGGAATTTTTCAAAGGCTGGGCGATCTTTTGAAATCCAACGTGAACGATCTGATCGATAAAGCGGAAGATCCCGAAAAGATGGCCAAACAGCTCATCATCGATATGCAGAAGGAACTCAATACGGCGACACAGAGCTACGGCAAGGCCAAGGCAAGCGAAAAAATGGCCGAGAGAGATTATGACGAAGCCGTAAGAAAATCGCAGGAATGGGAAAACAAAGCCAAGGCCGCGCTCTCGCAAGGTGATGAGAAACTTGCGAAAAAAGCTCTTGAGGAAAAAGTCGACGCCGACAAAAATGTCGAGAGATATAAAGAGATGTATGAAACCGTATCGGCTCAGACAAAAGAGATCGGCGAACAGGTCGAGGAGCTCAAATCAAAACTCGAGGAAGCCAAGAGCAAGCAGGCAATGCTGATCGCGCGCTCCAGAATGGCGGACACGAAGAAAGAACTTGCAAAATCAACGGGAAGTTTTGATTCCTCGGCGTCTTTCGAAAAGTTCGAGCAGATGGAGGAAAAGATCGAACGCAAAGAGGCCGAAGCCGAAGCGTACGCCGAGATCGCGGATGCCGGCACCGACAGGGATGAAGCTTTTGAGGATGTCGAAAAGAAGGCAAAAGTCGATTCCGAGCTTCAGCGCCTTATGTCCGAAATGAACGGAAATAAAGAAGATCAATGATAAATTTGCTTATATAAAGGAAATCTTATGAAAAATATTGAAGAAAACAGAAAAAAATCGATGCCCCTCGGCGGGACGCTTTCTCTGCTTCTGGCGATATTCCTCGCCATTGGCTCCGTTGTGTATATCATGTACAGGAGCTGGAGCAATAAAGTATATGCCGAAAAATGGAAAGACTATGACGAATGCGGCATATAATGCCGGCAATACCGGATATATCTGTCCGGTAGCAGAAAGGAATTATCAGAATGGCTCAGTTAAAAGGCTCCGAAACGGAAAAAAATCTTATGGCGGCGTTTGCCGGCGAATCACAGGCACGGAATAAATACACATATTACGCCGGCAAGGCGAAAAAAGAAGGCTATCAGCAAATCGCCGCGATTTTTGAGGAGACCGCGAACAACGAGAAGGAACACGCCAAGATCTGGTTCAAGCTGTTGCACGACGGTATACCCTCGACTGCCGAAAACCTCAGAGACGCCGCCGCGGGAGAAAATTACGAATGGACGGATATGTACTCCGGATTCGCTGAGACCGCGCGTAAAGAAGGCTTTGAGGATATTGCGGAACTGTTTGAGAAAGTCGGCGAGATCGAAAAGACTCATGAGGAGAGATTCAGAAAACTTATCGACAATGTCGACGGCGGTCTTGTGTTTTCAAAAGACGGCGACAGGATATGGGAATGCAGAAACTGCGGTCATATCGTGATCGGAAGAGAGGCTCCCGAAGTCTGCCCCGTGTGCGCTCATCCACAGGCCTATTTCCAGATAAAAGCCGAGAATTATTGATAACAAAAAACAAAAAAGCGGCAGGCGTATCATTGCGGTACGCCTGCTTTTTTTGATATATCCTCAATCTTTGTACAGACCGAAAAGTTTCAGAAACTTCTGCCAGAATGTGAGTTT
>CAYPXB010000010.1:6575-43199 GCA_964414745.1 uncultured Alistipes sp.
GCCACGCCCGATCTAAGCTTGCCGAATCCGGCGGCTATCTTTGCCACACCGCCCGTATATTCGCCGATACCGTTGTCAAGTTCCGTATAGCTGTCGTAAAGTGTGTTGATTGCGGACGCGAGATTGCTCATGCTGAGCACTGTCTCCGAGAGAGTCCCGGCAAGGAGCGTTACGGAGTCGTTGAACTGACCGTAATTAGTCTCAAGTTTTGCAAGCCCGTCACGCAGCTCCCGCGCACCGTCCGACAGAGAATTCAGATATGTTTCTGTTCCCGCGATATAGGCGCTGTTGCCGTTTATAAGCGTTACAACGGTCTGCAGCCCTTCCAGCAGCTGTGTTATCTGTTCGATCTCTGTTTCGTGACCGGGGATTATTCCGAGCAGCTCTTTTGCCGCCGTCAGCTTTTTTATGATCTTTTCAATCTCTTCGACGGCGGTCTTGTTTCCCTCCGTAAGCGTACCCACATCAAGACCGTTCTGAGCCATAACTTCGCACATTTTATCATATCCGGCATTCTGATAAAGTTCCTGCGCGCCCTCGCTGAGTGAGTTTATCGCTTTGCCGATCTCTCCCGAAGCATCCGTGAGTTCCTTTATTTTGTCCGTGTCCGACGATACGTCCGAAAGAGCGGTTTTTATTTCAAAAAGCGCGTCTTTGACTTCTTTGGAGCCGCCCGTAAGATCATCCGACTTTTTGTCAAGTTCATCTACTCCGTCGCCGAGTTCGGCAATGCCCTCGGACAGCGATGAGATACCGCTGTCAAGAGCGGCGGCTCCGCCACTCAGTTTGTCTGCCCCTTCCCTAAGGCTGTCTCCGCCTGTTTTAAGCTCCGAAACACCGCCGTTTAACTCTTCCGCACCGCTGTCGACCTTTTCGATACCTTCCTCAAGATCTTCCGCCTCACCGGTAAATCCGCTCTTGTCGATATCGATATCAAGGTTCAGACGCACGCCGTTTATCGATGCAGGATCCATCTCAAAATCATGGACATCCGCCGAAATCACCGTGTCGATCCCGTTTCCCGGAAGTATGGTGTATGTTATCTGCTTTTTCTTGCCGACATTCGCCACAGTCGCGCCCGGAGCACCGATATTTTCGCAAAGATCCGTATCGAGTGTAAATGACGCCTGAAGAGCGTATCCGTCATAGAATCCCGGGCGGCTGCCGCTGTTTTCCGAAACCCTGAACCGTATCTCAAGATCTCCGCTTTTTCCGGCAAGCTTTTCGGGCGTTATCTCTTCCCCGTCAAGAAAATATTCTATGCTTATATCCCACGGTATCTCGCAGTCATCCATTTTTCCCTGCAGATACACTTTTGCCGCGTCGCTCTCAAATGAAATAAGGTCGCTGTTCACCGATACATCCCCGTCGACGTTGAGCAGTTTTACATCCGAATAATCTCCGTAGTCCGTTATTTTTCCGCCGTTATATATATTTACGGCATAGACGTCCTTCACATTCGCGCCTGCGTCGGTCATCACGTAGATGACTTCCTCTTTAGGCGAGCCGCTCTCCGCCGCCGCTGCCGTCAGTGTCATTCCCGCCGACATCACCGCCGCCATCCCCGCGGACATCATCCTCTTTACCGTTTTCCTCATAAAAAACAGCTCCTTTCGTCGTTTTCTTTATCAGCGGCTCAAATATATAAAGCAGACCCGGCAGCGCCAGTATGACAAGGGCAAGCGAGCAGAGCGTGCCGCGTCCGAGAAATATTCCTATCTGCGCAATAAGTCCGTGCGTTGAAAATTTGCCGAGCAGAAATCCCACAACGGTGAGCGCGCTTCCCGATGTGAGTATCGACACGGCGCATGACGACTCAGCCGATATGATGGCTTCTTTTTTGCCGAGAGTTCTCCGGCATTCAAGATATCTGTCGGTGAGCAGTATGGCGTAATCGACTGTCGCGCCGAGCTGTATCGAGCTTATGATAAGGTACGCTATGTAGAAAATGCTCTGACCCGAAAAATACGGAAATGACAGATTGAGCCAGATTGCCGTCTCAATGCTGAGCACGAGTATAAACGGGAGTGTGAGCGACTTCATCGTAAACAGGAGCACAAGAAATACCGCGGCTATGGCAACGAGATTCACCTTTACCATATCCGACGTCACCGTTTTCATAAGATCGTATGTCGAAACACCGTTTCCGGCAAGGTAGTATTCGTCATAATATTCCTGCGCCGTCGAGCGTATCTTTTCGACAAGTCCGAACGTCGCCTCTCCCTCGGCCTCCGTGTCAAGCTGTATGACAAATCTGCTGTAGTTTTCCGACAAAAGCTTTGATCTTGTCTCCTCGTCAAGATATGCCTCGGGGACTTCGGCACCGACAGTGTCGACGTATGAGATTATATCCCTGACGCGCGGCAGTTTTTTTATCTCCTGTGAAAGTTCCGTCTGAGTTTCATTGCTTCCCTTCGGGACAAGAAGTACATATGTGTCGCTCTTGCCGAACACTTCTTCGATAGCGGCGGTATCCGAGCCGAGGCGGGTATTCTCGCCGAATATATGTGAAGAACCGTAATAATAGGAATTTGAGTTCGACGCAAGGTAGCACGGCACGAGCAACAGTATCTGAATGCACGCAAACGGTATCATAAATTTCGCGATAAGCCTTCCGGCTTTGCTAAAATCCGGCATAAAACCGCGGTGACGTGTTTTGTCGAGAATTTTATAAACGCAGAGGATGAAATTCGGCATCAGCACAAACACGCATATAAGGCTTATAAACACTCCTTTTGCGAGGACTGTGCCGAGATCCGGTCCTATACCGAATCTCATAAGGCAGAGCGCCGCGAATCCTATGACCGTCGTCAGTCCGCTCGACAGTATCGAGGAAGTCGATTTGCAAAGAGCGTCCGTCATCGCCTCGCGGACGTCGGAAAATTGCTTTCTGCTCTCCTCAAACCTGTGCAGGAGAAAAACGGAATAATCCAGTGATACGGCAAGCTGAAGTATCGCTCCCGCCGCGTTTGACACGAAAGAAATTTCCCCGAAAATGATATTTGTCCCTCTGTTGATGATTATGGCTATCCCGAGCCCGACAAGTATGACGATCGGCTCTGTCCATGATGTCGTTGTGAGGACAAGAACAAAAAGCACGAACGCCACCGAAAAGAGGGCTATCTTATATATTTCCGAAACGGTATTCTCCGTAGCCACGTTCGTCGATACGGCGGAGCCCGAAAGCGCGTACCGGCTGTCGCTTTCGCCGGAAAAGATCTCACGGATACTGTCGACACCGTCCAGTATATGCTCCTCTTCGACCGTTACGGAAAAAAGCGCCGTATTATCCTTGTAATAAGTCCCGACAACATCCGCGTCGGCTGTTTCAAGCGGCTGCGTTATATCAATGCTGTCATCGAGCCACGTAACATCAGATACCCCGTCTATTGCCTCGATCTTTCGCTTATAATCCATTGCCTGCGCGACAGTCACATCTCTGACCATCACTCTCGCGTTCGGTATGCCACCGTCGAACTCGCTGTTCATGACATCGATCGACACAGTCGACGGCGTGTCCGGCGGAAGATAATCATTTATATCATAGTTTACGGATACCGTTTCTCCGAGGACGGCGCAGACTGCCGTGATGCAAACAAAGATTATGAGAACGAGTTTCGGCCTTGCCGTTATTTTTTCATAAAATCTGCGCAACTGCCGTTCCTCCTTTTTTCAGCCGGTCTGCACGCTCCCGCAACTGCGCGTAGTACACGGGTAAAATAAAAATCGACGGGCTTATCCCCGTCGAAAATCGCTCTGCGGGCAAAAACCCGTACTGTCACAGATCTTTTTGTCACCTTTGTCCGGCTGGTGCGGATAACAGGAGTTGAACCTGCACCGAGTTGCCCCGACTGGCACCTGAAGCCAGCGCGTCTGCCTATTCCGCCATATCCGCATTGTTCTCAGATCCGCTCCGACGCTTATTATATCACATCTGCCGCTGTTTGTCAAGAAAAATTTGTACAGGCGCATCTGTTTTCGCCCCGCGGGGCAAGGCTTTCCGCCGGCGTCGCGAAAAGCCTATTATTACAAAGCAGTCATAAGCCGGGTTCATTCGCTTTTGTCGCTTTTGGATCTCATTTCATTTTCCGCATTCTGCCTTATTTCCGCTCTCTTTATTTTTCCGCCGACTGTTTTCGGAAGTTCATCGACAAACTCTATTATCCTCGGATATTTATACGGAGCGGTAAGCTTCTTCACATGGTTCTGAAGCTCTTTTACAAGCTCATCCGACGGAGTATAGCCGTCCGCGAGTTTTACCGTCGCCTTTACGACCTGCCCCCTTATGGGATCCGGCGCGCCTGTTATCGCACTTTCTATTACAGCCGGGTGCTCATTCAGCGCGCTTTCGACCTCAAAAGGTCCTATCCTGTAGCCGGAGCATTTTATGACATCGTCGTGGCGTCCTACGAACCAATAGTAGCCGTCGTTATCCTTCCACGCGACATCTTTAAGATTGTACACGCCGCTTCCGAGAGACTCGCGTGTCTGCTCCTCGTCTTTGTAATATCCGACAAAAAGTCCTATCGGGGGATCCTTGTCGATATCTTTTATGACTATCTCTCCCTCTTCTCCGCTCTCGCACTCCTGCCCGTCGGCATTGACAAGCTGTATATTATATATCGGAGAGGGTTTGCCGAGCGAACCGGGACGCTTTTCAAACCAAGGAAACTCGGCGATAAGTACAGTGCCTTCCGTCTGTCCGAATCCCGATGCGATCTTGTGTCCCGTGAGCGCCTCCCACTTGTTCACGACCTCGGCGCTGAGCGGCTCGCCCGCCGTCGTCCAATGCTCGACGGACGACAGATCATACGACGCAACATCTTCCTGCAGCATGAATCTGTATATCGTCGGGGGCACACAAACGGTCGTCAGCTTGTATTTCTCGATCACCTTGAGCATATTTGCCGCCGTAAACTTATCGGCGTCATACGCGAATATGACCGCGCCGCATATCCACTGACCGTAGATCTTTCCCCAGCCGAACTTTGCCCAGCCCGAGTCGGAATTTGTCATGTGCAGTTTTCCGTCCTGCACCATATGCCAGTATTTGGCCGTCACGATATGACCGAGCGGGTGCAGATAGTTGTGGCATACCATCTTCGGCATCCCCGTCGTTCCGGATGTAAAATATATCTGCATTATATCATGGGAATATGTCTTCTGATCGTCCTGCGGCCGTTCAAACTCCTCCGGAAACTTTTCGATCTCCTCATGGAAATTGAACCAGCCTTCGCGCTTTCCGTTCACAAGACCGATCTCTTTCACCGTGGGCATCTCCGGAAGAGCCGCCTCGACCTGACTTACGACGTAGCTGTCGTTCAGGCAGAGTATCATTTCCGCGTCCGCCGCGTTTGCGCGGTAGATAATATCTTTCTTGGTCAGCTGCGGCGTTGCCGGAACGAATATCACGCCGACTTTCATCAGCGCCGTAACGCAGACCCAGTATTCCCAGCGCTGTCTGAGAATGAGCATAACGACCGATCCTTTTTTCAGACCGACGGATCTGAAGTAATTCGCGGCTCTGTCCGACATACGGCTTATCTCGTCAAACGTCAGCGTTATTTCTCCGCCGTGATCGTCACACCAGACAAGCGCCTTTTTCTTTTTATCCTGTTTTGCCCACTCATCGACGATATCATAGGCGAAATTGAAATCATCGGGGGCAACGACTCTGTAATTTTCTTTGAAATCCTCGTACGAATCAAATTCGATACGGGGAAGGTATCTGTCAAGCAGCATATTTTCTCTCCTAACTATTCTGTGATGACTGTAAGAAATCTCGCTTTTGTATCACCTGCGCACCTCTGACCGTGGGGGTGAGCCGGGTTGAAATAAACGCTGTCACCCTCGCCCAGTATTATCTCCTTGTCGTCGAAAGTGAACGCGACTTTTCCTTTGAGCACAAGATTGAACTCCTGCCCCTCATGTGTCACGAGTGCGGCAGGCTTGTCTGTGGGGTCAAGCGTTATCAGAAGCGGCTGCATCATCTTGTGATTATACCTGAACGCAAGGTCGCGGAACCTGTATCCCTCAAAGCGGTCAATACTCTTTCCGTGTCCTCTCCTCACAACGTGATACGTGTCAAGATTGGCGTCCTCGCCCATGACGATCTCGTTGAAGTCGACGCCGCATTTGTTTGCCATCTCGTAGATTATGCTTATCGGTATATCCTCGCCGCTCTGTTCATATGAATGATACAGTTCCTCGCTGATACCGAGCTCGTCCGCCATATCTTTTTCCGAAAGATCGCACGCCTCTCTGAGGCCTTTTATCCGCTCCGAAAGCTCTTTGTAATACTCTGCCATATGCCGTTATTCCTTTCCTGTTTTTTATATCCCGCCCGGCGTTTCATCCCGCGCCGGAAAATACATACTCCTAAAATTATACTACCCCTTGCCGCATATGTCAAGTGTTTTATTCAATTTACCGTAGCTGTCACGATATAAATCCTCTCCTGTTTATCAAAAAATGTTAGCACTGTATAACAATTTTTGTTATTTCCTACAAATTTACGATTTCCCGAAAAATTTTTTCCGGCAGCGCTTGACTTTGAACGCAAAATGCTGTATACTCAATATTGGTTAGTTGTTGCTAACTTATTTTTAAGATCGTATGTTAGCACATTCTAACTTTATTTTGATGACTTATGTTAGTATATACTTACAAAAAAGAGGAGGATGTGAGTTATGATGCCGCTGTCTCTCGCAGCCGTGGGGGAGGAAAATATGATAAGAAGGGTCGGCGGAAATCCCGAAACAAGAAAATTTCTCGAAAGTCTGGGATTTGTCGCGGGCAGTACCGTTAAAGTACTGAACCAGCTTAACGGAAATGTTATCGTAAACATAAAAGATTCCCGCGTTGCCGTCTCGAAAGAAATGGCTGCGAAGATATATGTATGAATACACAAAAATTGAAATTCAAGGGAGGTATGACTGAATGGCAACACTGAGAGACGCCAAAATAGGCGATACCGTGAAAGTGACGAAAATAAACGGCGAGGGAGCCGTGAAAAGGCGTATAATGGATATGGGCATAACGAAGGGGACGGAGATCTACATAAGAAAAGTCGCGCCGCTGGGCGACCCTGTCGAAGTCAAGGTTCGCGGCTATGAGCTTTCGCTGAGAAAAGCGGATGCCGAAATGATCGAGATAGACCGGAAGTGAGAACTTGCGGCAACTTAATCAGAAAGGATTGATCAGATGAAGATAACAATAGCTCTCGCGGGAAATCCGAACGCGGGAAAAACAACACTGTTCAACGCCCTGACCGGCGCGAACCAGTATGTCGGAAACTGGCCGGGCGTTACAGTCGAAAAGAAGGAAGGAAAGCTGAAAGGCGCAGAAGATGTGACGATCATGGACCTTCCGGGAATCTACTCGCTGTCTCCCTACACGCTTGAGGAAGTAGTTGCGAGAAACTATCTTGTCGGGGAACGGCCGAACGCCATTCTCAATATAATTGACGGAACAAACCTTGAAAGAAATCTCTACCTTACGACACAGCTCCTTGAACTGGGGATACCTGTCGTGTGTGCCGTGAATATGATGGACATAGTCCGTAAAAACGGCGATAAGATAAACACGGATCAGCTCGCCTCAGAACTGGGTTGTACGGTAGTTGAAATATCGGCACTGAAAGGCACGGGCGTAAAAGAAGCCGCCGATGCCGCCTTAAAAGCGGCGGAGTCGACAGAAGCTCCGATACCTCACCACAGTTTCTGCGGATGTGTCGAACACGCCATCGCTCATATAGAGGAAGCCGTTCTCCATGACATACCCGAGGAGCAGCAGAGATGGTACGCCATTAAAATATTTGAGCGTGACGAGAAGATCGTCGAAATGTTCGGCATCGACAAAACGACTCAGGATCACATCGAACAGGATATAGCCGCCGCGGAAAAAGAGATGGACGACGATGCCGAGAGCATAATCACGAACGAGAGATACATATATATAGGCAACATCATAAAAGACTGCCTGAAGAAAAAGAACAAAGACGGGCTGACAATATCGGACAAGATCGACAAGATCGTCACAAACAGATTTCTTGCTCTCCCGATCTTCGCCGTTGTAATGTTCATCGTCTATTACGTTTCAATAACGACCGTCGGAGCATGGGTCACCGACTGGACGAACGACACTCTTTTCGGCGACTGGATAACAAACGGAGCGACTGCTCTGCTTGAGCGTATAAACTGCGCGGACTGGCTTCAGGGCCTCATCGTCGACGGTATAATCGGCGGTGTCGGCGCTGTTTTGGGATTCGTTCCGCAGATGCTTGTCCTCTTCCTGTTCCTCGCACTGCTTGAGGAATGCGGATATATGGCGAGAATAGCTTTCGTCATGGACAGGATATTCAGGAAATTCGGTCTGTCCGGAAAATCATTCATACCGATGCTTATCGGCACGGGCTGCGGCGTTCCCGGAATAATGGCTTCCCGTACGATAGAGAACGAGCGTGACCGCCGTATGACGATCATGACGACGACATTCATTCCATGCGGCGCGAAGATCCCGATAATCGGGCTTATCGCGGGTGCTCTGTTCGACAACTCGGCATGGGTGGCGACTTCGGCGTATTTCATCGGTGTGGCCGCCATAATCGTTTCGGGTATCATCCTGAAAAAGACAAAGATGTTCGCAGGTGACCCCGCACCGTTCGTAATGGAACTTCCTGCCTATCACCTGCCGACCGTCGGAAGCGTGCTTCGCTCGATGTGGGAGCGCGCTTGGTCATTCATCAAGAAGGCCGGCACGATAATCCTGCTCTCCGCGATCGTTCTCTGGTTCCTACAGAGCTTCGGATTTGAAGGCGGCAGGTTCGGAATGATAGAAGATCTCGATAATTCGGTACTCGCGAAAATAGGAGGCATCATCGCTCCTCTGTTCATACCGCTCGGTTGGGGCAACTGGAAAGCCGCCGTCGCCGCTGTTACGGGACTTATCGCGAAAGAAAACGCTGTCGCGACGTTCGGAACGCTCTTCCACTTCGGCGGAGAGGTCTCCGAGTATGGCGAGGAAATATGGGCTCAGTTCGCTGCCGAGTTCACCCCCCTCGCGGGATACTCATTCCTCGTGTTCAACCTGCTCTGCGCACCGTGCTTTGCGGCAATGGGAGCTATAAAACGTGAGATGAACAGCGGCAAGTGGACCGCGTTTGCGATAATTTACGAGTGTGTCTTCGCCTACGCTGTTTCGCTCTGCATCTATCAGTACGGTCTCCTTTTCACAGGAAACGTCAATGTTGTCGGACTTATCGCGGCAATCGCAATAACGGCATTCTTCATCTTCCTGCTCGTTCGCCCGTATAAGGAGAGCACAAGGCTCGACCCGAAAGTAAGCGCGAAAGTATGACGGAGGTGGGAGTATGATCGATTTTCTCGTAAACAACGCGGGTACGATCGTCGTTCTCGCCATAGTTATCGCCGTCGTGGCATCAGTCATACTGAAGATGGTAAGAGACAAGAAAAAAGGTAAATCCTCATGCGGCTGTGATTGCGGCTGCTGTGCAAACTCGAAAGCCTGTCACAAAGATATAAAGAAAGAAACAGACAGGACATAGATCCAATTCAGATACACCCTGCCATTTTGATAAATACAACCTCCTCAAAGTGCCGTACACTGCCCCGCAAAAGGCAGTTGCGGCACTGATTTTTTCGGTTTTGTTTTTGCACACTTGAAATTTATGATATATTGTGGTATAATATCTTCGCCGATATTTTCGGTGAAAAAAGACCGGTGAAAAGCAGGCGTTAATTATTGAAACAGAAAATGATGATCATATTTTATGCTGTCCTGGCGGCTGTCTGCCTTGTACTTTGCGGCTGCAGCCGTTCAAACGCCCTTGATATTCATCAGGACAGCCCGGATATTGCGGAAATATCCACAGGAAGCGGCGACTCTTTTCAGAAAGCCGCCGTCACGACAACTTTGACGACCCCGGCGACTGTGACGACCGGAACGACAACCGTGACAACATCGGTGACAGTGACATCGGCATCGACAGAACCGCTCACCCCGACGACAACTGTTACAAGCGCTCCGGAAACAGAGACATATATGATCGATGAATACGAGTTTAACGCGGATTATGACGATTTTATCGGAAAGACAGTGTTCGTCGGCGACAGCATATGCCGCGGTCTTGAGGCGTACGGCATAATCCCGCGCGACAGAGTCATCGCAGCGGGCAGTGTTTCGTCGTATAATATTTTTTCCTTTACATTTACGTGCAAAGACAAGGAGATCCCGTTCTATGACGCTCTCAGTGAGCTTGATCCCGGATATGCCGTTTTTTCGATGGGCATGAACGACGTGAACACGGCGACGCCCGGAAAGTTTGCCGAAAACTACATGAAGATACTTGAAAAGGCGCATGAATCGGTTCCCGGCTGTAAGCTTGTCGTCGTCCCGATAACACCGATCGACGCCGGCTCGGATTTCTGCTCCAATGACAGGATCGACAGCTACAACAAAGCTCTGAAAGAAGCGACAGAAAAAAAGCCATTCTGTTTTTTTATTGATATATCGGGCGAGTTCAAAGACGAAAACAACGGGCTCAGAGCGGATCTCAACGGCGGAGACGGAATACATCTTTCACGGTCGGCATATACCGCGTATCTCTACAGGATATGGCACGATGTGACGGAGTACGAAAACCGGGATACGCAGGAAAATCAGAATGATCTCAAAACCTGAAGAAAGGATATCAGCGTGTTCGGCACGCAGGTAAAAATTATGGATATTAACAGGACACTCGCGGAAGAATTCGGACTTCGCCGCGAACAGGTAGACAACACGGTCGCTCTTATCGATGACGACAAGACGATACCGTTCATAGCAAGATACCGCAAGGAGCTTACCGGTTCGCTCAACGACCAGGTGCTCCGCGAGCTTTACGACAGGCTCATGTATCTGCGAAACCTTGAAAAGCGCAAGGATGAAGTAAGAAACGCGATCATCGAGCAGGATAAGATGACCGACGGACTTGAGAGCGCGATAAACGACGCGAAAACGCTCGTCGAAGTCGAGGATATTTACAGGCCGTTCCGACCCAAACGCCGCACAAGAGCGAGCATTGCCCGCGAAAGCGGACTTGAGCCTCTCGCGAAACTCATAACGGCTCAGGAAGAAAACGTCGATATCGGGCAGGCGGCGGCGGAATATACGGATATTGAAAAAAACGTCCCCGACGCGGACGCGGCGCTCCGGGGAGCTATGGATATAATAGCGGAAGATATTTCGGACGACGCGGAGATACGCAAAAAGCTCAGAGAATTTACCGTGAAAAACGGCAAAATAATATCAAAAGCGGTCGACGAGACAGCCGAAAGTGTGTATTTTAACTACTATGATTTTTCCGAACCCGTGGAAAAAATCCTCCATCACCGCATACTAGCCCTTGACAGAGGCGAAAAAGAAGGCTTTCTGAAGATCTCCGTCGAGGTTGACGAGGAAAAGGCGACCGGTATAATTCTGCACAAATATGTCGTCAATAAATCAAAGTGCGCCGAAATGGTCTCAGAAGCGGCAGCGGACAGCTACAAAAGACTGATATTCCCGTCAATAGAACGCGAGGTAAGGTCTATGCTCTCGTCAGATGCCGCGGAGCAGGCTATAAAAGTCTTTTCCTCCAATCTTCGCCAGCTGCTTATGCAGGCGCCGCTTAAAAACAGTGTCATTCTCGGACTCGATCCCGCCTACAGGACAGGCTGCAAGATAGCCGTCATAGATGCGACGGGAAAAGTCCTCGACACTACCGTCATCTATCCGACCCCTCCGCAAAGCAAGACAGAGGAATCAAAGAGAAAACTCAAAGCACTTATCGAAAAATACGGCGTGACGACGATATCGATCGGCAACGGAACCGCCTCGCGCGAGAGTGAGGCGTTTGTCGCGGAGCTTATAAAAGAAATACCGCAGAAAGTAAGCTACATGGTCGTAAGCGAGGCGGGCGCCTCGGTCTACTCCGCGTCCAAGCTTGCCGCCGAGGAATTTCCCGATTATGATGTTTCCCTCAGAAGCGCCGTGTCTATCGCCAGACGGCTTCAGGATCCTCTCGCTGAACTTGTGAAGATAGACCCGAAAGCGATAGGCGTGGGACAGTATCAGCACGATATGCCGCAGGCAAGGCTCAATGAGGCTCTTTCCGGCGTCGTCGAGGATTGCGTGAACTCCGTCGGGGTGGACCTTAATACGGCATCATATTCCCTTCTGTCATATATATCGGGGATAAATTCCGCCGTAGCGAAGAATATCGTGACATACAGGGAGGAAAACGGAAGATTCACCGATCGCAGACAGCTTCTGAAAGTGTCAAAACTCGGCAAAAAAGCGTTTGAGCAGTGCGCGGGATTCCTGAGAGTCCGTGACGGAGAAAATCCGCTTGACAATACGGCGGTACATCCCGAAAGCTATGAGGCGGCAAGATCCCTCCTTTCCGAATGCGGCTTCACACTCGCGGACATTTCGCAAGGCGGTGCGGCTGGAATAGCCGAAAAGAGCGAAAATATCGGCATAGAAACGATAAGCCGCGATCTCGGCATCGGAATCCCGACGCTGAACGATATTATCGACGAACTGAAAAAACCCGGACGCGATCTCAGGGACGAACTCCCTCCGCCTCTGCTCAGAAGCGGGGACGTGATGGAGATAAAGGACCTCAAACCGGGCATGGAACTTGTCGGAACCGTAAGAAATGTTATAGATTTCGGCGTATTCGTCGATATCGGCGTTCATGAAGACGGTCTTGTCCACATATCGCAGATTTGCGACAAATATATAAAACATCCACTCGAAGTCGTCAAAGTCGGTGATATCGTCAGGGTAAAAGTCCTTGACGTTGATGTGAAAAAGAACAGGATATCCCTTACAATGAGGCTTGACGACGGCGATAAACAGCGCACAGACCGCAAACAAGGCTCTTCACGCAATAAAAAGTCCCGTCCGGACGCTCCGAAAGGATTTGACGCAAGCAGACTTCATAACAGCGGTATCCGTATAAAACAAAAATAAGCCGTGTACTATATATATATCCTCAGATGCGAGGGCGGTCTGCTTTACACGGGGATAACCGCGGATATAAGGCGGCGGCTTGACGAGCACTTTTCATGCTCTCGAAAGTGCGCGAAATTTACCCGCTCCCACAAAGCCGAGTCCCTTGCCGCCCTCTGGAAAGCCCCGGACAGAAGCACCGCGTCAAAGCTTGAGTACCGGATAAAACAGCTGGGCAGAGAGCAGAAACTGCTTTTTATCTCCTCACCGGAGAAGGCGCTGACTCTGCTCGGCGAAGATTGCGGAATATCCTTGGCACGGGATGAATTTGAAGACCTTTCCGGATCCACTCCCTGAAAATCATCTGTCACACAAAAAACAGCGGACGCCTCCGCCTTTATAAGGCGATCTGACATCCGCTGACAGCATATTTTCTTTTATCGGAACTTTCACGCTCAGTCGACAGGCGACACCGCGGGCGGCGACTCGGTGGCAGGCGGAGATGTGAAATCGGGTTTTTGCTCCGGGGGCACAGTCACCAGATGCGGCGGCTTTGTCTCAGGCTCGGGGGGTGAAGGAAGCGTCGGCTGCTGGACGGGAGTCGTCACGACATCCGCCGGCAAAGTAGACTCCTCCGTATACCCCTCGTACGGCCACTGCTGATCTGACCCCTGTGAAGATTCCTCGGGCACGGGATCCACCGGCTCCGTATACGTCTGGTAATATTCGACCCCGTAGTCGCCGGTCTGCACAAAGCCTCCCGGCAGATATCCGCCGAGGTTTGTATATATATTTATATCAAAAGTTCCGGTCGTCGTCGTAGCTGTACTGACCTTAGTGGTCGTCGTAAATGTGACGATGCTGTCTATCATTCCCGTCACGGTCGTTGTGCCGGCTTCTTCCTGCTTATGCGCCTCATTGATAAGGTTCTCCCTTCCGAAATTCTCGATGATCTTTTCGGAGGGCGTAATGGGAAATATCACGAAAAACAGCAGCAGCAGCAAAGTCAGAGCCGTGAAACAGCCGCATGACAGCAATGTTATTTTTGTTGATTTCGACAGACCGGAAAAAAATTCTTTGATCTTGTTCATAAAACCTTTCTCTCCAGAGTATTGTACTGTTATTTTTTATTTTAGTACATTTCACATTAAAAGTCAAGAAAAATCGATAAAATAAATCGCCGCGCCCGATGCTTTGTTTTTTTACAGTCCGCGCAAAAGCTTCAGGCGGTGTGACGATAAAAATAAAAACGGAGGAATTTATCTCATGCGCTATCTGAAAAAGATAATGAAAAACTGTGCCGCCGCTCTTTCGGCGCTTGTCCTGGCGCTGACAGGAGCAGGGACAGCATTTGTGAAGATCTCACCCCTTGACGCGAACGCCGGCGAACAGCTCGGCCAGACAGATTTTGACGAGGGTGTCGGTCTGCCGTGGCATATATGCGAATCGGCTCCCGGTGAGATGGATTTTGAGATCGATAACGGCGTCTACAAGATCACGATCGTAAACCCCGGCGGGGCGTCAAACGGCGGCGAGGACAGATGGGACTGCCAGTTCCGCCACAGAGGACTGAAGATCGTCAGCGGTCACCAGTATCAGGTAAAGTACGAGCTTACACCATCAAACAGCGGAAAATATTATACCAAGATCGGCAATCTTGACGGAGATGTCGAGATATGGCATAATATGTCGACAAACGAGGGAGATTTCGGAAACAACTGGGATCCCATACCGGTAAACGCGAATGAGACAAAAAAAGTCGAACTCACTTTTACGGCGTCACAGTCTCTTGATGTCGCCGAATGGGCATTCCACCTCGGCGGCGACGGCCAGTACACCCCCGGAGGATGTTTCCCCGCAGGCACTGTCATAACATTTGACAATATGTCCCTTGTTGACCTGACAGGCGATGAGAATGATTACCGTCAGCCGGAAACATGGCAGAGAGCGGGTATCCTGACAAATCAGGTGGGCTATTTCAGAGACCGCGCGAAAAAAGCGACGCTTCTGTGCGATGACAAAAAGTCTGTCAGGTATGATATAACCGATCCTTCGGGCAATAGCGTTTACTCCGGCAAGAGCGAATATTTCGGATATGACGAGGATTCCGGGGATACCGTCCATATAATCGATTTTTCCGATTTCAACGACAGCGGAACATTCCGCATCGAGGCGGAAAACGGTGCCGTGAGCCGTGAGTTTTCCGTCGGAGAGCCGGATATTTACTCAAGTATGCTTTTTGATTCGCTGAATTATTTTTACCAGAACAGAAGCGGCATTGAAATAGAAAGCAAGTATATCACATCGGGCGACGCGAATGCGCTTGCCAGAGCCGCAGGCCACCCGACAGACAATGCCGAAGTCGAGCAGACGTGGGGCTACTCGGGAACGAGCGGCTCGGTCGATGTGACAGGCGGATGGTATGACGCGGGGGATCACGGAAAATATGTTGTAAACGGCGGATTTTCGCTCTGGATGATGCAGAACCAATATGAAACGGCGCTCCGGTACGGATTCGCTGATTCCTACGCGGACGGTACGATGAGCATACCCGAAAACGGCAACGGATACCCCGACCTGCTTGACGAGGCGCGCTGGCAGATGGACTGGATGTTCAGAATGGTCATCGACAGCGGTGAATATGAGGGCATGGTCTACCACAAGGCACACGATGAGAAGTGGACGGCTCTCGGCCTTGCTCCGGCGGATGACGAGATGAAGCGCATAATCAAGCCTCCGACGACAGCGGCGACGCTGAATTTCGCGGCGTGCGCGGCACAGGCGTCACGGCTCTGGAAGGGAATAGATGACGAATTTTCCGAAAGATGTATTGAGGCGGCGGAAAAAAGTTTCGATGCCGCGAAAAAACACCCGGATATGTATGCTCCTCTCGATGAATCGGTGGGCGGCGGCGCGTACGGAGATGACAACGCCGAGGATGAGTTCTGCTGGGCGGCTATGGAACTTTTCATCACAACAGGCGATGATAAGTATCTTGAAGACTCGTCGTTTGACGATAAACTGCTCTTTTCGATGCCCGTGAATATCGGCGGCGGAGAAAATATCGACACACAGGGAAGTTTTGACTGGGGAAACACGGCGGCTCTCGGAACGTTGAGCGCCGCTCTCAATCCCGACTCTTTCAGCAAAAAGCAGAACAAGGAGACAGAAGAAAATATTCTTGACGCCGCGGATCATTATATAGATCTCGAGAACAGTCAGGGCTACGGTCTGCCATACGGACAAAGCACGATCGCATACAACGACAGCGACAAGGGCTACCAGTGGGGCTCAAACTCATTCGTCGCCGACAACTCCATTGTTATGGCCTATGCTTATCTCCTGTCCGATAAGGACAAATACGCGAACGGATCAATATCCGGGCTTGACTATCTGCTCGGAAGAAACGCCATGGACTACTCATATGTCACGGGATACGGAACGCACTGTGTCGAAAATCCCCACCACAGATACTGGTCCAATCAGGTCGACGAAACATTCCCGAAAGCTCCGTGCGGTGTTATGTCGGGCGGTCCTAACTCCGGTATGCAGGATCCGTGGGTAAAGGGTTCGGGATGGAAAAAGGGCGAGATCTCCCCGCAGAAGTGTTATATCGACCATATCGAAGCATGGTCCGTCAATGAATGTACGATAAACTGGAATATATCCCTCGCGTGGCTGCTCTCGTTCACGGCTGCGGAAAACGGCGGTATCATTCCCGGAAGCACCGGTTCATCGGCCGGTGTGGAAAATGAGCCGAACACCGCCGCGCAGAACGATCCGCAACAATATGACGGTGGTGAGAGCGATCCCGTTCCGTCGTATGACGAAAGCGAAGATTCAGGCGATACAGATGATAACGATAAAAACTCCGATAAGGGAGAAGGACGCGATATTTCAATCGTTTTCATCATCATAATCGTCGCGGCTGCTCTCGTGGCTCTCATCTCGATAGAGATATTCATATATAAGCTTGTGAAAATGAGACGCAACTCCAAATCGCAAAACAGTGACAAAAAAGAATAAAACAAGACCGCCGCGGGGATAAAATATCCTTCGCGGCGGTTTTTTGCGCCTGTTTATTCATATCATCGTAAATCTGCGGACGTCGCCCGCCTTGCCGACAAAAAGCGATTTCGGCCTTGCCCACGTCTCGCCGTTTCCGTCCACGGCTCTGTAGATGACAAGCTCCTCGAAGTTTTCGCTGTGTTTCGCCGTTGCGATGACTTCATACACGTTTCCTTTATAGTGGCGGTACTTCGCGCCTATAATGACTTCTGTCTCCTTTTCCTCAACAGTCTCCGTGCTGTCGTCCTGCTCGGTGTTGACAATATCGTCCGACACGATTATCATCGACGAGAACGGCGGCATGGTGATTGATGCATTTCCGTTTTCGACTTTGATCTGCCTTGTGCTGAGAACATCGACAAGCGCGGGAAGCGGTGTCGCGAATGTGAGATCATAGTCGCTGTCACTCAGGTTGAGGGCGACATAGACAGTCTGGCCGCTTAGCTCTTTGCTGAAGAGAAGCTGCTGATTGCGTATGATTATCGTATGGTATTCTCCCGTCCTCAGCGGAGGATAAGCCTTGTAAACACGTCCGAGCTTTACGATATGACGGTACAGGGCGGTATTTTCTTTTTCCATATCGGAAAGTGATATGCACGGTCTGAGATTATCGTCAGAATTATTCTCCTTTTTTCCGTGAATGCCATACTCGCTTCCGTAGTAAATCGACGGAATGCCCGGCATCGTATACAGAAGCGTATACACAAGCGGAAGGTGCGCCGGCTCTTTAAGGGTGCTCGCGAGGCGGTCGACATCGTGGTTGTCGACAAAATTATACAGATTTATACCCTTATAGATACCGTAGTTTCCGGTCTGCCTGTTTATCGAGTAGTCTATCTCGAAATAGTTCTTGTCGTTATGTGACGAGTAAAGTCCCTTGTAGCATTCATAATTCGTGGCACTGTCGAGCATCTCGGGATTTGCCCAGCGTTTGTAATCACCGTAGATTATCTCGCCCATCAGCCAGAAATCGCGCTTTTTCCCTTTGCAGAAACTGCGTATCCTCTTGAAAAAGTCAAAATCTATGCAATCGGCGGCGTCAAATCTTATTCCGTCTATCTTAAATTCTTCTATCCAGTAGTTTATCGCGTCTATCAGGTGGTCACACACACCGGGATTTCTCAGATTGAGTTTCACGAGATTATAATGGCCGTTCCAGCCCTCATACCAGAAATTATCCCCGCACGGGCTCGGTCCTCCGAAATTGAGATTCTGAAACCAGTCGCAGTACCCCGAACCTTGTCCCTTTTCCTGAATATCGACAAACTGCGGGAATTTTCTTCCGACATGGTTGAAAACTCCGTCGAGTATGACGCGTATGCCGTTCTCGTGAAGTTTCTCGCAGATCCGCCTGAAAGAGTTATTGTCGCCGAGCCGTCTGTCTATCATCTTGTAGTCGGTCGTATCATATCCGTGCTCGACGGACTCGAAGACGGGTCCGAAATAGACCGCGTCGACGTTCATTTCTTTGAAGTGGTCGATCCAGTCAAGCACTTTGTCAAGACGATACACGACCTCTCCCCCGTCGTTGAACTTCGGCGCTCCGCAGAAGCCGAGCGGATAGATGTGATAGATTATAGCGTTGTCATACCAGTTCATTCTTTCTCTCCTTAAACAAAAAATTTATTTATGTCTTGTCAGTCGTTGCTCTTCTCAAGGAAAAATGTAGCCTCCATGTCTGCGACACTGAGTGCGAACGCAAGCGGATACTGCTCAAGTGCCCTTCCGACGGTGTTATTATCCTCGTTGCCGGAAAATCCCATATGGTAGCGTATGGCGAATGCCTCCTCACGGGTAAGCCTTGCGTCTCCGTAGAAAAATCCCGATAATATGTAGACGGATTTTTCCCCGTGGCCGTATGGCATCTTGTCCTTCATGGTGTAATAAGGCACCTTTACCCACTCGCCCTTTCCGTTTTTCGTGTTCCGAAGTTCTATGGTATAGCAGTCTATCTTGCACACGTCATGAAGCAGCGACACTATAGCTATCGTTTCTTCGCTGTAATTCATGCCATACACCTCTTTCGCACGCTCTCTCGAAAGATAATCTTTCAGGCAGTGATAAACATTGACACTGTGCGTGACGAGTCCTCCCTCGCATGCCCCGTGAAAGCGCGTGCTGCTCGGAGCTGTGAAAAAATCGCTCTCTTCAAGATATTCAAGCAGTTTGCCGGCGCCGTTCCGTTTGATGTTTTCGTTGTAGATCGATATGAATTCTTCTTTTGCCGTCATTTTAAGCCCTCCTGCAGGAAATATGATCATTCTGCGAATATTCGCGATACACATATGATTATACCACAGACTGTCCGTCTTTTCAATACCTTTTTCGACACACTTGGCAATCGGGATAAAATTTTGTCAAAAGACTTGAAAACAGCCGTATAATCTGATATAATAGTTACGGTAATGTCACAAATGACCGCCGTATCTCAATTCCCGGCCATACTGCGGGAAATATAAAAAACGGTACAGGCGGAATAAAGCTACGAAAAGGGGAAATATAATGCCTGCGAATATCGTTGTCGGAACACAGTGGGGAGACGAGGGAAAAGGCAAGATAATAGATATGCTCTCGTCCCGCGCAGATGTTGTCGTCCGCTCCCAGGGCGGAAACAACGCCGGCCATACTGTCGTAAATAACGGCGAAACGTATAAACTCCACCTTATCCCGTCCGGAATACTTTATCCCGACACGCTCTGCCTCATCGGCGCCGGAGTCGTCCTTGACCCCGAAGTGATCTTAGGCGAGATCGATGAGCTTCAGAAAAGAAACGTATCCACATCGCATCTGAGGATCGACCCCCGCACCCATATCATAATGCCATGGCACATAGAACTTGACGGTCTGTCCGAGAAATTCAGGGGCGGTAGCGATATAGGCACCACAAGAAGGGGCATAGGTCCGGCGTACATGGACAAATACGAGCGGTGCGGCATAAGGATGTATGACCTTGTCCACCCTGATCTGCTCGCGGCAAAGATAAAAGAGACGGGAAAGCTCAAAAACAGGATCATAACCGAAGTCTACGGCGGAAAGGCGTTTGACCTTGACAGCGTGACAGAGGAATACATCGGATACGGCAAGCGCCTCGCACCGTATATGGATGATGTTTCGGTCCTGACTTATAAAGCCGCCGAAGCCGGAAAGACAATAATGTTCGAAGGAGCTCAGGCAACACTGCTCGATATAGATTTCGGAACATATCCCTACGTCACCTCCTCGCACCCGGTTTCTGCGGGAGTATGTGTCGGAACGGGTATCGGTCCGAAAGTGATAACGAATATCATCGGTGTTGCGAAGGCTTATACAACGCGCGTCGGCAAAGGACCGTTCCCGACGGAACTTGATGACGAGATTGGGGAAAAGATAAGAACAGCGGGAGGAGAATTCGGCACGACAACAGGCAGACCGAGGCGCACGGGATGGTTTGACGCCGTTATCGTAAGGCATTCCGTCAGGGTGAACGGACTTGACAGCCTTGCCGTAAATAAACTTGACACCCTCTCCGGCATTGATAAACTGAAGATATGCACGGCATACAGAAGATCCGATGGCACGCTTCTTGAAAACTTCCCCGCCGCGCTTGAGGAACTTGCCGACTGCTCGCCGGTGTATGAGGAATTTGACGGATTCGGCGAAGATATATCCGGATGCGGAAGCTTTGATGAGCTTCCCGAAAACTGCCGCAGATATATACTGCGCATCGAACAGCTTACGGGCTGTCATGTGGGAATGGTAGGTATCGGCCCCGACAGGAGTCAGATACTTGAAAGATAAATAATGAGGTGAAAAAATGAACGACGAAAACAATTTTGGTGAAAATACCCCGACCCTCGATGATTTTGAGTATTCCGAACCGTCCGAAAAAAAGAGCGGCCCTTCGGATGTGACGGCTCCCGTCCTTGATGATATCGACTATTCGGCGCCGTCATCGGCGGAAAAGAAAAACGGCCCCCAGGGCGTATCCGCTCCGGTACTCGATGATATGAGCGATTACGACTACAGCGGTGCAAGCGCGAAAAAAGGCGCTCCGACAGACGTTTCCGCTCCCGTACTTGACGATGACAACTACGCAGGAAGGCAAAACGAGAAAAAAGAGATCTCCGACGAGGAGATAATAGCCGGAATGTCGCAACAGCAACAGGAGGCATACAAAAATCTCCCTCCCGACAAACAGCGGCAGATCATCAGACTGAGAAGAGAACAGCTCACGCAGGCCGAATCTCAGCCGTCCGTGAAACCTGCCATTCTCGACGACGAGGACAGCTATACGCCTCCTCCGAAGAAAGAGAGCGCCGATGCACCGCTTCAGTCGGTCAGCGCGCCCGTTCTCGATGACGAGCCTGCTCCTTCAAGATATGTCCCGAAATACGCCGACAGCGATCTTGAAAAGGCGAAGAAAGACGCCATGAAAAAGCCTGCCTCGTCCGCGCAGTACACACAGAGCCCGAAAGACGAAAAGGAAAGTCTGAGGATGATGCACGAACTTCAGGCGGAGCGTGACGCAAGGGCGGCGTCTAAGGGTCTGAAGATCGTAATGGTTCTTGCCGGAGTCGGAGTTATCGCCGCCGCACTTTTCTATCTTTTCTATTCGGGAGACAGTTTCGGCATAACTTACATAGATAACGGCAGCAAACTGCCGTCTATAGTGAATGAATACTCGCTGTATATAGCAATCGTCGCGGGTGTATGCGCGATCCTGCCCGTCACGGGAGTAGGCTTCTTCAAGTCGCTCTGCTCGTTTGTGTATCTCCTGTTCAGTATCATACAGATATTCCCGGGCTGCATAATGATAACCCAGATGCAGGGAAGTCTTGTCATACGCGTCGCCCTTTACGCAGGGGCGCTGATATGCTCGCTCATCGTGCTTATAACGATGTCCGCGAGTGAAAATATCGGATATTTCTTCAAACGTCCCAGAAAAGAATAAAAAACAAAGCTCCCTTTCACGGGAGCTTTTTTATATGATTATCTGATTTCCCGGAAAAAGCCGCGTCACTCCGCCTCGCCGAAGATCCTCGCCGCCTTCATCATTATCGCGCACTCAAGACGCTTTTTCTCAAACTCGCACGAAAGTTTGTACGCCGAGCGCATATCGCCCGTAAATCTGTGATTATTTGCGTTGCAGCCGCCGCTGCAATAAAATTTCGCCCAGCATTTCTGACAATCCGGTTTTGCGTAGATATGCGTTTTCGCGAAATCTTTCTTCATATCTTCATTGAATGTTCCGTCATCGACATTACCCATCTTATATTCGTCAACACCGACAAACTGATGGCACGGATATATATCTCCGTCGGGAGTCACCGCGATATAATCATTGCCGCAGCCGCAGCCTCTGAGCCTTTTTATCGCGCAAGGTCCCCCGTCAAGGTCGATCATAAAATGGAAAAAGTTGAGCTTTTTTCCCCCTTTTTCAGCCGCGAGCATTCTGTTTGCGAGCCGTTCATACTCGGCGAAAACAGCCGGCAGTTCCTTTTCCGTTACAGCGTAATCCTCGTCCGGGTCGCCTATGACGGGTTCTATTGATATCTGGTCAAACCCGGCGTCATAAAGGCTGAATACATCATCCGAAAAATCAAGGTTGTATTTTGTAAACGTGCCTCTGACATAATATTCCCCGCCATTCCGTTTTTCAACAAGCTTTCTGAATGCCGGAACGATATCGTCATAGCACCCCGTGCCGTCCGCTCTCACCCGCATACGGTCGTTCACACTTTTTCTTCCGTCAACGGACAGAACAACGTTATACATCTCTCTGTTAATGAAATCGATCTTCTCATCGTCAAGCAGAAGTCCGTTCGTCGTTATCGTGAACCTGAAATTTTTATTATATTCTTTTTCCCTGCTCCGGGCATACTCAACGACTTTTTTCACGGTGTCGAAGTTCATCAGCGGCTCGCCGCCGAAAAAATCAACTTCAAGATTTTCTCTGCCGGCTGACTTTTCGATAAGAAGATCGACAGCGTTCTTCGCCGTTTCAAAGCTCATGAGTTTTCTGCCTTTTCCGAAATCGCCCGTCGACGCGAAACAGTATCTGCACCTGAGATTGCAGTCATGCGCGATATTCAGGCACATTGCCTTTATCGGTGAGACGACGGAAACATCCGCGTACTTCTCATAATCATCTTCCGAAAAGAGTATCTTCTCATTGTAAAGTTCCAAAATCTCGCCGTAGCAGGCTTCTATATCGTCTTTTTCATAAAATTTCGAGAGCTTTTCCACAACGTCCGGCGGACATTTTTCCTCAAGCGGCGGCTCAACACTGCCGAGCATATCATATACAAGATCGTCGACGATATGGACTCCTCCGCTGTTTACATCGAGCACGATATCAAATCCGCCTGACTTAAACCTGTGTATCATATATTATTCAGCCTTTCAAGATCTTATTATTACAGCTTATCATAACTCCGGGGCATTCTGTCTGTTAAAAATTTAAGGCAGCATATCCGATGCTGCCCCCGATGAGACCACATATTTTGTCCCGAAAAACTCTGCGTCCGGACGATCTCCGTCAAAAAGTCCGGTTTTATTTCTCACATTTTTGGTTTGCAACGGTACATGACGTCTTGCAGGCGGACTGACATGATGCCTGGCATTTTCCGCAACCGCCTTTTTTAGCCGATTCCTTGAGATCCGCCTTATTGATAGTCTTGATATGTTTCATAATACAACCTCCGAAAAACCGAAATTCCTGTTTGCGACCGTACCCGGCCGACTGTCTGTAACCTAAAACACTAAAGTTATTGTAGCACATTTTTCAAAAAAATTCAATACCTAATTCGCAAGAAATATATTATAAATTATTTTTGGCTATCCTGCATAATTTCTGCTGTTATTATTCGTCAAGTTCCACAAGTCTGTCAAATAACTCATCAGCCGAATTCTTCAGATCTTCGAGCTCCCGGCATTTTCTGCCCATAACTTCATAATCGCTGTAGACTTCCTCGGTCAGGATCTCGCGGCTGATCCTGTCGATCTCAGCCTGCTTTTCCCCGATCTCGTCCTCGATACGCTTTATCTCCGCTTTCCTCGCCGCGTCGGCGCTGCGCTGCTGCTTTGAGCGGTAGTATTTTTCGGATCTTTCTTTCGCGTCCGCCGAGGCATCCGCGTCTCTGCGCGCCTCCTCGCGCTTTTTCCGGGCCTCCTGCTCCTCTTTCATAAGTTGCAGATACCTGTCGAACCCGTAGCCGTGGCAGCGGCACTCGCCGTCTTTAAGTTCCACTATCCTGTCGGCGATCCTGCTCAGAAGATACCTGTCGTGAGATACGAATATCACTGTTCCGGTATATTCCGCGAGTGCGTTTTCTATCGACTCCTTTGCGAAAATATCTAGATGGTTCGTCGGCTCGTCAAGTATAAGCACATTCGCGTGCTCCCGCATCATTATGGCGAAACAGAGTTTTGCTCTCTCTCCGCCGCTTATGACTCCGACCGTCCTGAACACATTCTCTCCGACGATCCCCACCTGCGCGAGAAGATTTCGGACCTCAGAATCGGACAGCGACGGGTATCTTTCATGAAGCTCATCCATCACCGTCAGATCTTTGTCAAGATTGGCGCTTTCCTGCTCAAAATACGATATTCTGACGTTGCTGTTCCATCTTACCGTTCCGCTGTGCGGAAGTTTTCCGAGTAAGATCTTCAGCAATGTTGATTTTCCTATGCCGTTGTCACCGATAATTCCTATCTTTTCACCTCTGTGCACTTCAAGATCGACCTGCGGCACAAGTGTTTTTCTCTGTGCTCCCTCTCCGACGGAAATATCAACGCCCTTGACTTTCAGAACGTCGAACGGCGGCTCCATGGCGTATGTAAAATGAATTTTAGCGCTTGCCGTATTGTGAAACGGCTTTTCTTTCCTCTCTGTCTTTTCAAGCTGTCTGCGGCGGCTCTGGGCGCTTTTTGAGGTCGATGCGCGCACGATATTTTTTTCTACATATTCCTCAAGCTTTGCTATCTGCTTTTGCTGCAGCACATATTCTTTTTCGGCCCGCGCGTCATCTTCCTCACGCTGACGGGCAAAAGCCGTATAATTTCCCCTGTAACGCTTCAGTCTGCCTCTTTCTATCTCGCATATCGAATTACAGACACGGTCAAGGAAAAATCTGTCGTGTGACACCGTGATAACGGCGCCTTTGTAGCCGGAAAGATAATCCTCAAGCCACATCACTGTCTTAAAATCAAGGTGATTCGTCGGCTCGTCGAGTATAAGCAGATTCGGCTGCTCCAGAAGCAGACGGCAGATCCGCAGACGTGTCTTTTCCCCTCCGCTGAATTCCGAGACCGTCCTGTTCAGGTCTTTTTCCGAAAATCCCATCCCGCTGAGCACGATACGTATCTTCACATCTGTATTGTATCCGTCGTTTGCCTCAATCCACGAGGACAGCCGCTGATACTCCCCGGATGACGAATCGTCCCCTTTTTCGATATCAAGTTCTATCTCGCGAAGTCTGTCGATCGCGCGATGGATCGGCTCAAAAGCGCCGTTCATCTCCTCCACGACTGTATTATCGGAATTTAATCCGCCTGTCTGTTCAAGGTATCCAACGGATGTTTTTGACGCGACATAAACGACCCCGTCAGAACCGGAAAGCCGGTCGGGCTCTGTTTTTCCCGTGATGATGTTGAGAAGCGTCGTCTTTCCGCAGCCGTTGTTGCCGACGATGCCTATCCGGTCGTTTTCATTTACTGTAAGAGATACCCCGTCGAGTATCTTTGCTCCGTTATATATTTTCGTCACATCACTCAGATTCAAAAGCATATCTCTGCCTCTTGCTCCTTCCGCCGCTACGCCGGACAAATATCCGAGTACAAGTATAGCATAAAACAGACCTTTCCGTCAATATCCGACAGAAAAGCCGCGACGCCTCCGCTTTTGCGGAAACGCCGCGACTGTTTTTCCGGTGTGTGAAAATGCTTGCCCGGGCTTTTATTCAACGTCCTGGAGGGCGTCATATCCCT
The DNA here is from genome assembly GCA_964414745.1 of uncultured Alistipes sp. Lineage (GTDB taxonomy): Bacteria > Bacillota > Clostridia > Oscillospirales > Ruminococcaceae > Ruminococcus. Next base: position 32,607 of record CAYPXB010000010.1, read on the forward strand.
CCTCGCCCGTTCTTACCTTTACAACGTTGTCGATCTCATAGATGAATATCTTTCCGTCACCGATATGTCCGGTGTAAAGAACTTTCTTCGCTGTTTCGATGACTGTGCGTACAGGTATCTTTCCTACGACGATCTCAACCTGAACCTTAGGCAGCAGGTTCGTCTCGACGGGAACGCCCCTGTAATACTCGGGCTTTCCGTTCTGGACACCGCATCCGAGCACGTGCGATACCGTCATGCCCGTTACGCCGATATTATGCAGCGCCGATTTGAGTTTCTCAAACTTGCTGTCCTTACAGATGATCTCGATCTTCGTAAATACGTGTCCGTCCTCGGCGGCAGCCCTGACTTTCTTGACAGGTACCGCCTCTTCGACTGTGGCGTCGCCGGTAACCTCGGCAGCGGGAGCCGTTTCGGCAACAACAGGCTCGTCGTCCGCGCCGTCAAGACTGTATGTGTTGACTGCGGGTGCAAAATCGGGATACGCGCTCGGAAGACCGTGTTCCGTGATATCAAGACCGAGCAGTTCATCCTCGGCAGAGGCGCGGATACCCCACGTTTTCTTCATTATTCCGAATGTGAGGATCATCATCACGGCTGCATAGAGGGCAACAGAACCGAATCCCAGAAGCTGGAGCCCGAGCTGTTTTACCTCGCCCGTGTAGAAAAGACCGTGAAGTCCGGCAGGCGCGTCGGGGTTAGCGAGAAGTCCGACCGCGATCGTTCCCCATATACCGTTTGCCATGTGGACGCCGACAGCGCCGACAGGGTCGTCGATATGGAGTTTGAGATCAAGGAACTCAACGACTATGACTACGAGCAATCCGGAAACAAGACCTACGACACAGGCGCCAATGGCGTCGAGTGCGTCACATCCGGCTGTGATTCCGACAAGTCCCGCGAGAGACGCGTTAAGACACATCGAAACATCGGGTTTACCGTTCTTTATCCATGTAAATATCATCGTGGTGACCGTTGCGACTGAAGGCGCGATGGTCGTCGTCAGGAATATCGAGGCAAGTTCCGAGGCGCTCTTTGCGGCTGCGCCGTTAAATCCGTACCAGCCGAGCCACAGGATGAACACGCCGAGACAGCCGAGTGTGATCGAATGTCCGGGGATAGCGTTTACCTTTGTGACTTTGCCGTCTTTGTCCCGGACATACTTGCCGATACGCGGGCCGAGGAATATGGCTCCTACCAGAGCGGCGATACCTCCGACCATATGTATAGCGCATGAGCCTGCGTAATCATGGAAACCGAGCTGACTGAGCCAGCCGCCGCCCCAGATCCAGTGAGCCTCTATCGGGTAGATGATAAGTGAAATGACTGCCGAATATATGCAGTACGCGGAGAACTTCGTACGCTCCGCCATAGCTCCGGAAACGATCGTTGCCGTCGTCGCGCAGAACACAAGGTTGAATACGAAATTGGAGGCTCCGGTAAAGTTGCCGTCGCCGGGATCCGCGATAAATTCTTTGAAATCAGTCCAAAGATCCATATTCGGGATTCCTATAAGTCCGAAAAACGCGTCCTCGCCCATCATTATGGAATAACCGAGAAGCGAGAATACAACTGTTCCGATACAGAAATCCATCAGGTTTTTCATTATTATATTGCCGGCGTTCTTTGCCCTGGTAAATCCTGTCTCTACCATCGCAAATCCCGCCTGCATCCAGAATACAAGCGCGGCTCCTATCAGGAACCAGAATTCTACTGTCATCATACAAATGCCATATTTTCCGACTGAAGAAAATATGTCCTCCTCTCTGAATTGTTGGAGCAGATGTGTCCGGCAAAGGCCGGGCCCGGGCGGTCACGTGAGTACGTCCGGAGCAAAGCCACCGGTATTTTTACATTTTTGCATTTTTCCGAATGTCTTCGCTTTATATATTTTTCTGCTCTCTTTTATCCGCTCCGCGACTTTTACAAATCCTGATATCTGAGCCGTTGCGCGCGACCGCGACTCATTCATACTCATTCATAATGTAAAGCCGTGTGACTGCGTTGAGCTTTTTTCTCTTACGCCGCGAATAAAAAAACAAAGGAGCCTCGGATCATACGTCCGAGACTCCCTTGCCTCTTGTTTGTAGTATATCACCGGGTCTTTGATTTGTCAACGCTTTTTTCGGCGAAAAAACAATTTTTGTAATTCCTGCTTATTTTTCTGTATTTTTTCAACACGTTTTTTATTTTATATCCACAAATCTTAATTCAGACGCGGAAAAAGGGCTTGACACTTTCGGATTTTAATGATATAATCGACTTACAGTTAATTTTTGAAAGGTTTTTCCGGCGTTCCTTTCAGAAATGTGTCTTTTCAGATCAAATATTGAGCAATGGCGTTCAGATTCGGACTGTACACGGTACAGTGTTCCGTTTTTGGACGCTTTTATTTTACTCACGGCTTAGGAGATGAATTTTATGAATTTACGTGAAGGTCAGGTAAGGATACCGTCGGGCTGCGCCATCTCTGCTGTTATTTCCAGAGAGGGCAGAAAAATGACGGGCGAAACGATCTTGGAGAGTATGATACCGATGCACGACCGCTCAAACGGTCTCGGCGGAGGTTTTGCGGGATACGGTATATATCCCGAGTACAAAGACTACTACGCTCTTCATATTTTCTTTGATGACAGAAACTCAAGGCTCGAGTGCGAGGCTCTTCTGAAAGAATACTTCGAGATCGTAAAAGAGGGGGCGATACCGGTCAGAAAAATACCGGAGATAACGGATGTTCCTCTCATATGGCGCTATTTCGCGGCTCCGTTCTCGTCTGTCGTCTCAAGACTTCAGATCGACGAAAAAGAATACGTCGCAAGGATCGTCACACGCATAAACAATGAGATAAAAGGCGCGTATGTTTTCTCAAGCGGCAAAAATATGGGAACTTTCAAGGCTGTCGGCTTTCCTGAGGATGTCGGAAGATTCTATATGCTCGAAACGTACGACGGCTACTCGTGGACGGCTCACGGCAGATACCCCACAAACACGCCGGGATGGTGGGGAGGCGCCCACCCGTTCGCGATACTCGACTATTCAATAGTCCACAACGGCGAGATCTCGTCATATGACGCCAACAGAAGATTTATCGAGATGTTCGGTTATAAATGCAATCTTCAGACGGATACGGAAGTAATAACATATATTGCCGACTATCTTCTGAGAAAGCAGAAACTCACCCTCGAGGAAACGGCGTCCGTTCTTGCGGCTCCTTTCTGGAGCACCATAGAAAGCCTTCCCTATGAGGAGCGGGAGAGGCTGACGTACCTGAGAACAGTCTACGCAAGCCTTCTCGTAACCGGTCCGTTTTCCATCATACTCGGCTTTGAGGGCGGCCTTATGGCGCTGAATGACAGGCTGAAACTCCGTTCAATGGTAACGGCGGAAAAGGACGACAAGGTATTTATCGCGAGTGAGGAAGCTGCGATAAGGGCAATGGAGCCGGATGCGGAAAATCTTTACTCCCCGGCAGGCGGAGAACCTGTTATCGTGAGAGTCAAGGAGGGAAAATATTAATGGGAATCAGATATTTCTACCCAGATTTTGAGGTTGAAAGAAATCAGTCACGCTGTATAAGATGTCGTGTGTGCGAGCGTCAGTGCGCGAATGAAGTGCATAAATATGACGCGGACGGCGACGTAATGATAAGCGATGAATCAAAATGCGTAAACTGCCAGAGGTGCGTTTCGCTCTGCCCGACAAGGGCGCTCAAGATCGTGAAGAGCAACTGCGTCTTCCGCGAAAACGCCAACTGGACAAACGACGCGATAAGAGAGATCTACAAACAGGCGGACAGCGGAGGCGTACTTCTCTCGTCCATGGGAAATCCCGAGCCTATGCCGGTATACTGGGACAAGATCCTCATAAACGCGTCGCAGGTGACGAACCCTCCTATCGACGCGCTGCGTGAACCGATGGAAACAAAAGTATTCCTCGGCAAAAAACCGTCCGCTACGGAACGCGACAAAAACGGAAAGCTTGTATGCAAGATGCCTAACCAGCTTGAGCTTTCAATGCCCGTTATGTTCTCCGCCATGAGCTACGGCTCCATAAGCTACAACGCACATCTGAGCCTCGCGCGCGCCGCGGAAAAACTCGGCATATGCTATAATACGGGCGAGGGCGGACTCCACGAGGATTTCTACTGCTACGGCGCGAATACGATCGTTCAGGTCGCGTCCGGAAGATTCGGTGTTCATGAGGGTTATCTCAACGCCGGAGCGGCAATCGAGATAAAAATGGGACAGGGCGCAAAGCCCGGCATCGGAGGCCACCTTCCGGGAGCGAAGATCGTCGGCGATGTATCGAAGACAAGGATGATACCGGAAGGATCTGACGCAATATCGCCGGCTCCCCATCACGATATCTACTCTATCGAGGATCTCCGCCAGCTCGTCTATTCGCTCAAGGAAACGACGGAATACAAAAAGCCCATAATCGTAAAAGTCGCGGCTGTTCATAACATAGCCGCCATCGCGAGCGGTATCGCGAGAAGCGGAGCCGATATCATAGCGATAGATGGTTTCAGGGGAGGAACGGGCGCCGCTCCCACGAGAATACGCAACAGTGTGGGAATACCGATCGAGCTTGCTCTCGCCGCCGTCGACCAGAGACTCCGCGACGAGGGAATACGAAACAACGTGTCGCTTGTAGTCGGCGGAAGCATACGAAACTCAGCCGATGTCGTAAAGGCGATAGCTCTCGGAGCCGACGCGTGCTACGTGGCGACATCCGCGCTTATCGCACTCGGCTGTCATCTCTGCCGCACCTGTCACACGGGACGGTGCAACTGGGGCATAGCGACACAGCAGCCCGATCTTGTAAAACGGCTTAATCCCGATATCGGCAGCGAAAGGCTCGTAAATCTTATGACCGCGTGGAAGCGCGAGATAAAAGAGCTTATGGGCGGTATGGGTATAAATTCTATCGAGGCGCTTCGAGGCAACCGACTTATGCTGAGAGGTATAAATCTTACAGAAAAGGAGCTTGAGATTCTCGGTATCTCACACGCAGGCGAATGAAAAGAGTATATGTTAATGAAGAATGGTGTCTTGGATGCCACCTTTGCGAATACAACTGCGCTTTCGCAAATTCCGGAATGGATGATATGGTCAAAGCGCTTTACGGAAAAAAGATCTTCCCGAGGATACGTGTCGAGGATGAGGGCGACAATGAGATACATTACGCGGTATCATGCCGCCACTGCACCGATCCGATATGCGTCAGGAGCTGTATCTCGGGGGCACTCTCGTACAAGGACGGCGCTGTCTGCATCGACCATGACAAATGTGTCGCCTGCCAGACCTGTATCCTCGTCTGCCCGTACGGAGCTGTCTCGCAGGACGAGAACGGCGCTATACAAAAATGCGAACTGTGCCTGAAAAACTCTGCCGGAAGTCCCGCCTGCGCGAGCGGCTGCCCGAACAGAGCCATAGTCTATGAGGAGAGGTGATTTCTGTGAAACAATATGTTATCGCGGGTAACGGAACTGCCGCCGCCGGATGTATCGAGGGCATAAGAAGCGTCGATACGGAGGGTAAAATAATCGTTATATCCGCCGAAAAGCACCCTGTCTACTGCCGCCCGCTCATATCGTACTATCTTGAGGGAAAGACGGATCAAAAAAAGATGATGTACCGTGACGCGGACTTTTACGATAAGAACGGCTGCGAAGTCCTTTACGGAAAAAGCGCGGTAAAACTTGATCCCGCCGAAAAGACGGTCACACTTGACGACGGAAAAAAGATAAGCTATGACAGCTTTTGCGACGCGACCGGCTCATCTCCGTTCGTTCCGCCGTTCGAGGGCCTCGAAAATGTCAGAAACAAATTCTCGTTCATGACGATCGACGACGCTCTCGCCATTGAAAAAGCCATCACCCCCGAGAGCGATGTCCTTATCGTCGGAGCGGGACTTATCGGCCTCAAATGCGCCGAGGGCATATGCGGAAAGGTAAAGAGCATAACCGTATGTGACCTCGCGGAAAGAGTGTTATCGAGCATACTCGACAACGAGTGCGCCGCACTCATGCAGAAAAGTCTTGAGGACAACGGGGTGGCTTTCATGCTCTCCGATACGGCTGTCAAGTTCAGCGAAAAGACGGCATATATGAAAAGCGGCAAAAAAGTAAGGTTCGATGTCCTGATACTCGCCGTCGGCGTGCGCGCGAATATCTCGCTTGTAAAAGACGCGGGCGGAGCGTGCGGCAGAGGCATAACCGTAAACGAAAAAATGCAGACGAGCCTTTCGGATGTCTATGCCGCCGGAGATTGCACGGAATGTCATGATATTTCCTGCGATGAGACAAGAGTCATCGCCATACTGCCCAACGCCTATATGCAGGGCCACTGCGCGGGCAGGAATATGGCGGGAAAAGAAACGGTCTTTGACAACTCGATACCGATGAACTCAATAGGATTTTTCGGTGTGCACGCAATGACCGCCGGAAGCTATCCCTCCCCGGACAAAGGCGGAAAACTCTATGAGGAAAAAGGTGAAAACTCGATAAAAAGGCTGTACGTGAAAGACAATCTGCTGACAGGCTTTATCATCATCGGCAAGACGGAAAAAACGGGCATCTACACAAATCTTATCAGAAACAGGATACCACTCGATACAGTCGACTTCGAGGCTCTGAAAAAATCGCCTGCGCTTTCCGCGTTCAGCCATGACTATCGCAAAAAGAATCTCGGAGGTGTCGTATAAATGAACATAAACGCGTCAGGTCTCGGATACGCCGAGCTTAACAACAAAATAAGGAACTCCGGCAACAGCTGCACGCTCACGTGCTGCTCGGGCCAGAGATTCATCGCAGCCGGAATGAAAGGAAAAAAGATCTCAATAAACGGCGTGCCCGGCAACGCTCTCGGAGCGTATCTCAACGGTGCCGAGATAGAAGTAAACGGCAACGCACAGGACGCCGTCGGCGATACGATGAACTCCGGAACGATAATCGTACACGGAAGTATCGGTGACGCGATGGGCTACGCTATGCGTGACGGACAGATCTTTGTGAGGGACAACGCCGGCTACCGCGCCGGTATCCATATGAAAGAATACAAGGAAAAGAAACCCGTCGTCGTGATCGGCGGACGGGCAGGAAGCTTTCTCGGTGAATATCAGGCGGGCGGTATAATAATCGTTCTCGGTCTTAACACGGACGGAAAGCCGATCGTCGGAAACTACCCGTGCACCGGAATGCACGGCGGAAGAATGTTCCTGCGCACGAGCCCGTCGAAAATAAAATTCCCGCGACAGGTCACGGCCGCCGAGGCAAGCACCGCCGAAAAAGAGGAGATCCGCATTTATATCGAAAAATACTGCCGTCTTTTCGACAGGAATGTCGATGAGATAATGGACGCGACGTTCACTGTCATCACCCCGGACAGCAAAAACCCCTACAAGCAGATGTATGTTGCCAATTAAGAGAAAGAAGGTGTATTCATGAATTATTCAAAAGATGAGGTCAAGCAGTATATTGAAGAAGAGGACGTCAAGTTCATCCGCCTCGCTTTCTGCGATGTTTTCGGAAATCAGAAGAATGTATCGATCATGCCCGACGAACTCGACCGCGCGTTTGAAAAAGGTATATCTTTCGATATATCGGCTTTTGACGGGTTTAACCGCGGAATGATCTTTTCGGACACGTTCCTGCACCCCGACCCGTCTACGATAACCGTTCTGCCGTGGCGTCCCGAACAGGGTCGCGTCGTACATATGTTCTGCGACATAACATATCCCGGCGGAAAACCTTTCGAGGCGGACACAAGATATATCCTCCAGCAGGCTGTAAAAGAAGCGGAGGAGCTCGGTCTGCATTTTCATTTCGGCTCCGAGATGGAATTTTACCTGTTTTTGTGCGACGAGAGCGGCCGCGCGACTTCAGAACCGTATGATACCGCGGGATATATGGGCATAGCTCCGGAGGACAAAGGTGAGAACGTGCGCAGAGAAATATGCCTGACTCTTGAACAGATGGGTATAAAGCCCGAGGGCTCGCACCATGAGGCCGGTCCCGGACAGAACGAGATAGATTTCAAATACTCCTCCCCCGTTCCGGCGGCGGACAATGCCGTGACCTTCAAGGCCGTCGTGAACACGATAGCCGCGCGCAATGGTCTGTACGCAAGTTTTCAGCCGAAACCCATCATTGACAGACCGGGCAGCGGAATGCACATAAACTTCTCGGTAAGGTCAAAAGAGGGCGGAGATCTTCTTCCCTACGCCATTGCCGGCGTCCTCAAGTATATCTCCGAAATGACGGTATTTCTCAATCCCTCGGATAATTCATACAAAAGGCTCGGCGGAAACAAAGCTCCCCAATATATAAGCTGGTCTGCCGAAAACCGCTCACAGCTGATCAGGATACCCGCCGCGGAGGGAGAATACAGAAGAGCGGAGATCCGCTCGCCCGATCCGCTTGCCAACCCGTATCTTGCGTACACACTCATTATTTACGCCGCGATCGACGGCATAAAGAACAAGATCGATCTTCAGACACCGGCGGACATAAATTTCTTTACGGCGTCCTCGGAGCTGCTCAGCAAATACCAAAGACTGCCGGATAAACTTCCGGTAGCAGCCAAAGTCGCGAGAGAGAGCGAGTTTATCAGGAGCAAGCTCCCGAATTCCATCATAAAGGCTTATTGCGGATACTGATCTGTTTATATTGATCCACGGGGCAGTCTTAGCTTTTAGGAGTGAGAAAATTGGATCTTAAAGAACATATATACAGTGTGCTCATCGTCTCATCTTCCGACAAAATCAATGACTCATTTTCACGAATCCTCGACAGAGCCGTGTTTTCACCGCTGAAGTTTGTGTCCGACGCGGGAAAAGCGAGGAGAGAACTGCTCGAACATTCTTACGACATAATCATTATTAACTCCCCGCTGCCGGATGAATTCGGCACAAAACTCGCTGTCGACGCGTCCGTTTCATGCGGGGCGGGGATACTTTTGCTCACAAAAAGCGACGTTTTTGATGAGATAAGCGAAGAAGTCGCCGGCTACGGCGTCCTCGCGGTATCAAAGCCGACTTCGTCCGGGTTTCTCTCACAGGTCATCTGCCTTCTGTGCGGAACGAGAGAGCGCCTTCGCAATATGGAACGCAGAACGGCCACCCTTGAGGAAAAAATGGATGAGATACGCATTGTGAACCACGCAAAATGGGTACTGATCGACAGCCGTGAAATGACCGAAAAAGAAGCTCACCGCTACATCGAAAAGACCGCTATGGACAGGTGTGTCTCAAAGCGCGTTATCGCTGAAGAGATAATCGATTCATACAGCAGTGGCGATAAGACAGACTCAGACAAAAAAACATCTCCTCACAATTGAAATAAAAGGAGGTCTCCGATATGAGTTCACTTCATGAGGAATGCGGCGTGTTCGGCATTTATTCCCCCGAAAGCTACAACATTGCAAACGATGTCTACTACGGTCTGTATGCCCTGCAGCACCGCGGTCAGGAAAGCTGCGGTATCGTCGTGTGCGACGACGGTCTGTTCAGGTCGCACAAAGATCTCGGCCTTGTGAGCGATGTTTTCTCAAAAGAGGAACTTTCAAGACTGCCCGACGCGACTATGGCGGTCGGACACGTAAGATACGGCACGACGGGAAGCACGAGCCGCAGAAACTGCCAGCCTCTTGAGGTAAACCATCAGAAAGGCAAGATGGCTCTCGCCCATAACGGAAATCTCACGAACGCATGGGAACTTCGCAGCGCTCTTGAGCTTACAGGCGCTATTTTCCACACAACGAGCGACACGGAAACGATAGCGTATATCATCACGCGCGAACGTCTCTCCACATCGTCCATAGAATCGGCTCTCAGCCGCGCCATGGACAAACTTGAGGGAGCGTATTCGCTCGTCCTCATGTCAGCCGCGAAACTTCTGGCGGCAAGGGACAAAAACGGCCTGCGTCCGCTCTGCTACGGAAAAACTCCGGACGGAAGATATGTCGTGGCGTCAGAAAGCTGCGCTCTTTCGGCGGTAGGCGCGACGCTTGAGCGTGATATAAGACCCGGCGAGATAATCGTATTTGATAAAACAGGCGTTCATTCGTACTGCGAGCATTGTGACCCTGCCTGTCACAGAACGTGCATTTTCGAGTATATATATTTTGCGAGACCCGATTCCGTTATAAACGGCGTTTCGGTTCACCTTTCAAGACTGAGAGCCGGAAAAATACTCGCCGAAGCGCACCCCGCCGACGCCGATATAGTCATCGGTGTTCCGGATTCGGGACTTGACGCCGCCCTCGGATATTCCCGTGCAAGCGGTATCCCGTACGGCATCGGCTTTATAAAAAACAAGTATATCGGCAGGACTTTCATTTCCCCCGGTCAGACCGACAGGACCGACAAGGTCCGCATAAAGCTCAACCCGATACGTGAAACGGTAAGCGGAAAAAATGTGGTGCTCGTCGATGATTCCATCGTACGGGGCACCACTTGCAGACAGATAGTTAAATTATTGCGTGAGGCGGGAGCGAAAAAAATACACGTGCGGCTTTCTTCCCCGCCTTTTATGAACCCGTGCTATTACGGGATAGATATCGATTCAAGGGAAAATCTCATCGCCTGTCATCA
>CAYPXB010000011.1:0-16877 GCA_964414745.1 uncultured Alistipes sp.
TCTGTACCTCCCGCGTCTGATTTAATATCTGAAAAAGGCAAGCTCGCAATACAACAAAAGGCAAGCTCGCAATACAACCGTTTATTTTACGAAAGTCCGAAGAAGTGTATGTGCTATTGCAGCCGTAGATACCCGTTCGATAATATACTAAGCCTATATGTTATATAGGCTTCATTATATTATACCGCTTGAGGTATGTCCTGTCAAGACGCACCTCCTGAGAATTTCAAAAAACATATAATGCATATCGGTTATATAGAATCAAACTATATCAAATGATTTACATTTCAATGATATTGGCTGCGTGTTTTGAGAAAGGTTTCGGAAAGTCATTGAAAACGTGTAAAATCGGCAGAAAAATCTGTTTCTCTGATTTTTTGAAAAAATGCTTGCTTTTTTATAAATGGTGTGGTATAATATAAAGGCATTTGAAATCCGTTTGCCTTTGCAGACGAGAGTTAATGCCTCAGGACATTAAATCGAACAGTCCGCTGTCTGTTTTTGGCTGTACAGAATATCCTGTAAACAGTTTTTATTTTTTCCCGCTCCTGTGATAGCTGAGTCGCAGATGACCGGGACAGATATTGAATGTTCGGAAATTTAGGAGGAAACCGCAATGGATGCACTTAGTATCATCAGCAGTTCAAGCATGAAGGAAGAAGTTCCGCAGTTTGAAGTCGGCGATACCGTAAGGGTTCACGTCCGGATCAAAGAGGGCGACAAGAGCCGTATTCAGGTGTTTGAAGGCACCGTTATCGCCAGGAAGCACGGCGGAATAAGTGAAACTTTCACCGTAAGACGTGTCGCTCACGGATGTGGGATCGAAAGAGTATTTCCGATCCACTCACCGGCAGTAAGCAAAGTCGAAGTCGTCAGAAACGGTAAGGTTCGCAGAGCAAAGCTTTATTATCTGAGAGACAGAGTCGGTAAGGCTGCGAAAGTCAAGGAACAGATCCGATAACGGATCAGAGAAGGAGACGCCCGTGGCGGAGATCGCCGCCATATGGCTTTTCTTCCTGCCTCAAAGGGACTTAAAGTCCCTTTTTTGCTACGTATCTGAATGAAATCAAAAAAGAGGATAGATTTTATGGAAAAAGAAAACATGGAACCTGAAGTTGACGAGCTGCAGGGATCCGCGGATGACCCGGCGGAAGAGGATGCGGCTGGTAACGATGAGAATATAGCGCCCGGGGAAGAGAGCGGCGGATTCAGACAGTTTTTAAGCGACGCCGTTGAGATACTCGAATCGACAATTATCACCGTATTTTCCATCGTTCTTATCTTCACATACCTTCTTCACCCCGTGAATGTCGTCGGTGAATCCATGGTTCCGACGCTAAATGACGGCGATAAGATCTTTATGTCGATGGTTAATCCCAACATATCATACGGTGATATCGTTATCATAAACAATGACGCGTCCTATCTGCTCGACAGCGGTTCGGGCTCTGTTGTCAGGAATACGAGCGCTCAGTTCAACGAGTGTATAATAAAGCGTGTTATAGCCACGGGAGGGCAGACGCTGGATATAGATTTCGAAAAAGGTGAAGTGACCGTTGACGGGGAAGTGCTGAACGAACCTTATATCAACGATCTTACCACGATCGATCTCGGAGCTTTCAGCTATCCTCTGACCGTGCCCGACGGTTATTATTTTGTGATGGGCGACAACAGGAACCGTTCCACCGACAGCAGAAGTCCTTATGTCGGCCTTGTGAAGAAAGACCAGATCTACGGAAAAGCCGTCATAAGATATTCGCCCCTATCCGAATTTAAGATCCTCTGAGATCCGAAATATCAGCTATATTTTAGTATTAAACGCCACGCAAGAAGAAAAGGAGTCAGGTTTTTGGATAATACCGGAATGAAGCCTATCCAGTGGTTTCCGGGCCATATGGCCAAGACCCGCAAGCTCATAAAAGAGAATCTGTCCCTTGTCGATGCCGTTGCCGAGATTCTGGACGCAAGGACTCCCTTCAGCAGCGGCAATCCCGAGATAGGCAGGCTGACGGCGGGAAAGCCGAGAATGGTCATACTGAACAAAGCCGATATCGCCGATGAAAGCGCGACCGACAAATGGATAAACTACTACAGGAAAAGCGGGATCACGGCTATTGCCGCCGATTGCAAGACGGGAAGGGGGCTTAAAAATTTTCTTCCCGTCCTCAGAAGTACCGTTCTGAAAGATCTTATCGAAAAAAGAAAGAAAAACGGAATGTCTGGCGCCGATATAAGAATAATGGTCGTCGGTATACCGAATGTCGGCAAGTCGTCGTTCATAAACAGGATGGCAGGCTCAAAGAAAGCGAAAGTCGAAGACAGACCGGGAGTAACAAGGGCAAAACAGTGGGTAAGGATATCCGAAAGCGCGGAGCTTCTTGATATGCCCGGGGTTCTGTGGCCGAAATTCGAGGACAGTAATGTCGCGCTGAGGCTTGCCTTTACCGGAGCCATAAAAGATGATATTCTCGACACGGAAGCGCTGTCTTTCAGATTGCTTGATTTTCTCTCGGAAAACTACAGAAGCGATCTCGTGTCAAGATATAAGACAGAGATCGGACCGGACGACAGCGGAATAACGCTCCTTGAAAAAATAGCGAAAAAGCGCGGTATGGTGATGACCGGCGGAGAGATCGATACGGAGCGCGCCGCCGTTATGGTGCTTGACGAGTTCAGGGGAGGAAAAATAGGGAGGATAACACTGGAGCTGCCTCCCTCAGGAGAAGGTTATGAATAATAATGTTCACGAGGAACTTTTCCGGTATGACAGCGCGTTGAGAAAAGAATATAAAATTATCTGCGGTGTTGACGAAGCGGGTCGCGGTCCTCTTGCGGGTGATGTCTACGCGGCTGCGGTGATATTTGACGATGATGTCCGGATACCCTCGCTTGATGACAGCAAAAAGCTCTCCGGGAAGAAGAGAGAGGAACTTTACGATATCATAACGGAGGTTGCTGTGTCATACTGTGTCGCGACCGCAAGTGTGGAGGAGATAGAGTCACTGAATATACTCCGCGCGGCAATGCTTGCCATGAAAAGAGCGGTTGAAGGTCTGAAGACCGTTCCCGACCTCGCCGTTGTCGACGGGAATAATCTTCCGGAACTCCGATGTAATTCAAGATCCCTCGTGAAAGGCGACTCGATATCCGCGTCCGTCGCCGCCGCCTCCGTTCTCGCGAAAGTGGAGAGAGACCGTTATATGATAAAACTTTCCGAAAAATACCCGCAATACGGTTTTGAGAAACATAAGGGATACGGCACAAAACTTCATTACGAAAACCTCAGAAAGTACGGTCCGTCTCCCGTACACAGACAGAGTTTTCTGAAAAAATTTTATGATGAACAAAAGTGATACGGGAAAGTTCGGAGAGTCTTTTGTCGCGGATTATCTTGCCGGAAAAGGCTACAATATCGTGGCGAGAAATTTCAGGATAAAAGGCGGAGAGATCGATATAATCGCCGAAAACGGGAGCTATATGGCTTTCGTCGAGGTGAAAACAAGAAAGCCCGACAGTCTTGTAAGCGGATTTGAGGCTGTGGACAGGCGAAAAAAAGGATTTATCATCAGGGCGGCGTCGGAATACTGCCGAAAAAATCCCACAATGCTCCAACCGAGATTTGATGTCGCTCAGGTCGTTTTCGACGGCAGTAATGTTCTCGATATGGATTATATCGAAAACGCATTTGACACAACGGGATATGATTTCATTTTTTAAGGGTGGATTGATATAAATGTATTATAACAGCACAAGGGACAGTTCTGTAAGGGTCACGTCCGCGGAAGCGATAACAAAAGGCATTTCCGCCGACGGGGGACTTTTCGTACCCGAGGAGATCCCTGAGATCACCATGGATGGGATAAAGCGTCTGGGAGAGCTTTCATACGCGGACAGAGCTGCCTGCGTTTTTTCGGAATATCTCACGGATTTCACGGATGAAGAGATACACTACTGCACGGATAACGCGTATAATACGAAAAATTTCGACAGTGAACATATAGCGGTGATAAGTCCGGATATCGCTTGCGGCAAAGTATCGCCGGAAGGGGTATATATGCTTGAACTGTGGCACGGACCTACCTGCGCGTTCAAAGATATGGCACTTCAGATATTGCCGTATTTTCTGACTGTGTCGGCAAGGAAAACAAAGCTGGATAAAAAGATAGTCATCCTTGTCGCGACATCGGGTGACACGGGCAAAGCCGCCCTCGAAGGTTTCAGAGACGTTGAAGATACACGGATACTTGTTTTTTATCCCGAAGAGGGAGTAAGCCCTATGCAGAAACGTCAGATGAAGACTCAGGAAGGTAATAATGTCGGAGTTTGCGCGCTGAAAGGGAATTTTGACGACTGTCAGAACGGAGTCAAGGCTATCTTTACCGACAGGGAGATAATTTCTTTACTTGAGGCAGAAGGAATGATGTTCTCAAGCGCAAATTCGATAAACTGGGGGCGTCTTGTCCCGCAGATAGTTTATTATATCTCAACTTACGCGGAACTTCTCAGAAACCGTCAGATCGACGAGGGAGAGAAGATAAACATTGTCGTTCCGACGGGAAACTTCGGAAATATTCTCGCGGCGTATTACGCCAAGCATATGGGTGTTCCGGTAAACAGGCTGATATGTGCCTCAAATATAAACAATGTCCTGACCGATTTCATCAGGACGGGAGTGTATGATAAGAACCGGCGGTTTTACGCTACCTGTTCACCGTCAATGGATATTCTTATTTCCAGCAATCTCGAAAGGCTCCTTTACCTGATGTCGGGAAGGGATGACTCTTTCATCAGAGACCGGTTCGGAAAACTTGCCTCTGAGGGAAGATACGAAGTCAGCGATGAAATAAAAACAAAGCTGTCAGATGAGTTTTACAGCGGATACTGTGACGATGACGGTACGAAGAAAATGATCGGAGAGGTGTTCAGAACATACGGATATGTGTGCGACACCCATACCGCCGTTGCCGTCAAAGTGTACAGGGACTACCGGAATGAAACAGGTGACACGACAAAGACAGTCATCGCATCGACAGCCAGCCCGTATAAATTCAGTGCAAGCGTTCTTTCGGCGATCGGCGGAGAGGATAACGCGACGGATGAATATGAGACAGTCTCAAAGCTTTCGCATATAACGGGAACGCCGGTACCCGCTCCTCTGGCGGACTTAAAGGGCAGACCGGAGAGATTCTGCGACAGTATCGGAAAAGATTCGATGAAAGAATATGTACTGTCATACCTCGGACTTTGATTCGGAAGGTGAAAAATGAGTCTTTATACTATCGGAGATCTTCATCTTTGCCTTGGAGTTCCGGAAAAGACGATGGGTGTGTTTTACGGTTGGGACGATTATCAGGATCTTATCGTCAGAAACTGGAAAAAAACAGTCGGAACCGAGGACACGGTCGTGCTTGCGGGAGATATCTCGTGGGGAATGACACTTGAGCAGGCGGAGCCGGACTTTGCTCTGATCGACAGCCTTCCCGGAAAGAAGATCATAATCAAGGGAAATCATGATTACTGGTGGGCGACAAAGAAGAAAATGAATGATTTTCTGGCCGGTAAAAACTTTGACAGCATAAGCATACTTCACAACGAATTTTACAGATATGACGATAAATACGCCATATGCGGAACGCGCGGCTGGGTGAATATGCCCGGCGAGAAAGAGAGCGAAAAAGTGCTATCGCGCGAAGTGAACCGCCTTGAAATGTCGATAAAGCCCGCTGTCGAATCGGGGCTTGAACCGCTCGTTTTTTTGCATTATCCCCCGATCTTCGCAAATAACTACAATTATGACATACTCGAGGTCATGTACCGGTATCACGTAAAAAGGTGCTTCTACGGGCATATTCACGGGGCGTCCGGGCATAAGCTCTGTGTCCGTGGCGTCTATGATGATATTGATTTTCAGCTCGTGTCGGGGGATTATTTACAATTTATGCCATATAAAGTTATGTAATTTTGTGCAAATTAGAGAAGTGCTTATTTTTTGTGGAAAAAATGCTGCGTTTATGTTATAATTACTTGGATATATTTGTTTATGTAGATTATAGGCAGTTGTGCTTTTATGCCGGAGCATGATGCTTCGGATCTGTATATTATTTTATGGAGGAATTTTACAAATGAGTTTGAAATCTTCGACAAAGACGGATGTGAATACTACCGAACTGGTCATTTCGATAGATCCCGAGTCTTTTGAAAATGCGATCGAAAGAGCTTACCAAAGGCAGAAAAAGAATATTCAGATTCCCGGATTCAGAAAGGGAAAAGTATCGAGAAAGCTCGCCGAGAGGGAATTCGGACCGGAGATATTTTATGAAGACGCCATAAATTATCTTCTCGGTCCCGAACTTGATTCGGCGGTGAATGAAACCAATCTCGAACTTGTGGACAGACCTTCGGTAGAAGTTACTTCCATTGACAAGGAAAAGGGAGTCGAGCTTAAGGCTGTGTGTGTGACAAAGCCCGTTATTGAAATCTCGGACTATTTCGGGATCAGAGCCCCGAGGATAGTCAGGGACGTTACCGATGAAGATGTTGATGTCCAGGTGGATATGATAAGAAAGAAGAATGCCCGTATCGTTTCGGTCGACGACAGAGCCGCGCAGCTTGACGATGAAGTCACGATAGATTTTGAGGGATTTTTCGGTGATGAGCCATTTGAGGGCGGCAAAGGAGAGGATCAGCCTCTTCGCCTCGGAAGCGGTCAGTTCATACCGGGATTTGAAGATCAGGTAGTGGGTCACAATATCGGCGATGAGTTTGACGTAAACGTTACCTTCCCGGAAGATTACCAGATGACCGAATACGCCGGTAAAGAAGCTGTTTTCAAATGCAGGCTGAAGGCGATAAGTTACGAGGAACTTCCCGATATCGATGACGATCTTATCAAGGACGCCACCGAGTTTGATACCGTTGAAGAGTACAGGAAGGATATAAGGGAAAAGCTTGAAGAGGCGGCTGTAAACTCCGCCGACGCGTCATTTGAGTCGGCTGTTCTCAATGCTCTTATCGAAAAAGTTGACGCCCCCATCCCGAACTGTATGTTTGAAAGACGTATCGACGATCTTGTCGGTACTTTTGAGCAGCAGCTCAGACAGCAGGGCATGGATCTTAATCTGTATTTCCAGTACACGGGAATGGATATGGACAAGCTCAGGGACAGCTACAGGGAAAGAGCTGTCAACGAAGTCAAATTGCGTCTTGCTCTTGAGAAGATAGTCGAGCTTGAAAATATCGACGCGACCGAAGAAGAGATCGAAAACGGTCTGGCTCAGATCGCCACGCAGAATAATATCGATGTGGACAGCGTAAAGAGGATAATACCTCTGGACGAATACACTATGGATATAAAAGTTCAGAAAGCCGTTGATCTTGTAAAGGAAAAAGCTGTTGTCGAAACGACGGAAACGGAAGAAACGGAAACAGCCGCCGATGAGAATACCGAAACCGGCGAGACCGTTTCCGGGCAGGATACAAAGGAAGAAAAGCCGGAATAAAAGGCTTAAAAGACTGTAATTCGGGCAGTATCCGGCGGTGTTTTATGTAGAGTTCCGAAGATCATCTGAAGGCAAAGATGCCTGAATGATTTGCCCCGCAGATGCTGTGGGGCAAATGCGTTTATATACGGTTTTCGGGGACATATCCGGTTATTCTCGATAGGATAATAAATATATTGAGATCTTATTAAAGAAGGGATAATCAATGAGTAGTTTGGTGCCTTATGTTGTTGAACAGACAAGCAGAGGAGAGCGGTCATATGATATTTTTTCGCGTCTTCTCAATGACAGGATAATAATGCTTTCGGATCAGATCGATGACACCACGGCAAGCCTTGTGGTTGCCCAGCTTCTGTACCTTGAGAGTCAGGATACGGAAAAAGATGTATCGCTGTATATAAACAGTCCGGGAGGCTCTATCACATCGGGAATGGCGATTTACGACACGATGCAGTATATCAAGTGCGACGTTTCGACGATATGTATAGGTATGGCCGCATCAATGGGCGCTTTTCTGCTTGCCGCGGGCGCGAAAGGAAAGAGAATAGCGCTCCCGAACAGTGAGATACTTATCCACCAGCCGCTGATTTCCGGCGGACTTTCGGGACAGTGTACGGACATAAAGATACAATCGGATCATCTTGTGCATATTCGCCGGAGAATGAATGAAATGCTTGCCGAAAATACCGGAAAACCTCTTGAGCAGATACAGCAGGATACCGAGCGCGATAATTATATGACGGCTCAGGAAGCCCTTGAATACGGACTGATCGATAAAGTGATCACAAAGAGGTAGAATGACCGATGGCTGATAATTTTAAATCCTGCAATTTTTGCGGGAAAGGCGAAAATAAAGTCCACAGTATGTTTTCGGCGGGAAATACGAATATCTGTGACGAATGCGTATGCTACTGCTATGAAATGTTATTCGGCCCCGGAGTAGTCAAAGCGCAGCGTAAGGCTGAGAAGTCGGAGAAAGAAAAAAGTTTCTCATCGATGAAACTGCTCAAGCCAATGGAGATAAAAGCGTTTCTCGATGATTATGTGATCGGTCAGGATGAGGCGAAAAAATCCCTTGCCGTAGCCGTTTATAATCATTATAAACGAATAATGAGCCAGGAAAGCGAAAAATCCGGGGATGAAGACGTAGAACTTCAGAAGAGCAATGTTCTGCTCCTCGGACCTACAGGAGTCGGAAAGACGTTTCTGGCTCAGACTCTGGCAAAGATCCTGAATGTTCCGTTTGCCATAGCGGACGCGACGACGATAACCGAAGCCGGTTACGTCGGCGATGATGTTGAAAATGTTCTTTTAAGGCTTATTCAGGCGGCTGATTATGATATAAAAGCCGCCGAAAAAGGGATCATCTATATCGATGAGATCGATAAGATAGCGAGAAAATCCGAAAATACTTCATTGACGAGAGATGTGAGCGGTGAAGGCGTTCAGCAGGCTCTTCTGAAGATAGTCGAGGGTACTGTCGCAAATGTTCCCCCTCAGGGCGGAAGAAAACATCCGAATCAGGAAGTTATCCAGATAAACACAAAAAACATTCTGTTTATCTGCGGCGGCGCTTTTGACGGACTTGAAAAGACGATACAAAAGCGTATCGGAAAAGCCCCGATAGGTTTTGGCGGAGAGATAAAATCCCAGAAGCAGGAGAAAAATAACATCCTGAAGCAGGTCATACCGAAAGATCTCATAAAATTCGGTATGGTTCCCGAATTTATCGGACGTCTGCCGAATCTGACCGTACTTGACGAACTTGACGAAGATTCACTTGTCCGCATACTTACGGAACCGAAAAACGCTCTTGTGAAACAGTACGCAAAACTTTTCTCATTTGACGACATAGAACTCGAGATCGAGGATGACGCTCTTGTTGAGATCGCCAAAAAAGCCATTGTCCAGAAGACAGGTGCGAGGGGACTGCGCTCCATACTCGAATCTATATTGCTTGATACGATGTTTACGGTGCCGTCCGACGGCAGTATCGCAAAAGTGACGGTCAACGCGGACTGTGTGATAAACAATAAGCCTCCGGTGCTTACGAACCGCAGGAACAAGGTTGTTGCGCCTGTTAAAGTATGATAATAAAAAGCTGTTGCGATCGCAACAGCTTTTTTATGAAAGTGAAAGGATGAAATAAATGAACAGCATTTATCCGTATGAGAGACGAGTTTTTTACTACGAAACAGATAAAATGGGCATAATGCATCATTCAAACTATATACGTATACTCGAGGAAACAAGGATATCCCTGCTGAGCCAGGCGGGAATGCCTTTTGAAAAGATCGAGGCGGCGGGAGTTCTCGTTCCTGTACTATCGGCAGGATGCCGCTACAAGACACCTCTTGTTTTTGACGAGCCGTTTGCCGTGTATCCTGTGATAACATTTTTCAACGGAGTCAGATTTTCCCTTGAGTATAAGATCGTGAGCAGGCGAAGCGGAGCTGTCTGCGCCGAGGGAGAGTCATCTCACTGTTTCACAGATACCGGTCTCAGACCTATCCGCACAAAAAACAGTCATCCGGATATATATAAGATATTCAGTGATTATACGGGCTATATTGTCCGGGACAGGGAGGACCGGGAGCCTATTTCTCAAGATACGGTCTGAGGTATTTTCCCGTGTAGGATGCCTCGCACTTTACTATTTCCTCGGGCGTTCCCTCTGCCACAATATAACCGCCCTCATCGCCGCCCTCGGGGCCGAGGTCTATGATATGATCGGCGACTTTTATGACATTGAGATTATGCTCTATGACAAGCACTGTGTTTCCGTTGTCTGTCAGTTTCTGGAGCACATCTATGAGCTTATGGACATCGGCGGTGTGAAGTCCCGTAGTCGGTTCATCGAGAATGTAAATCGTTCTGCCGGTTGCCTTTTTTGAAAGTTCCGTAGAAAGCTTTACACGCTGAGCTTCTCCCCCGGAGAGAGTCGTAGCCGGCTGACCGATCTTGATATATCCGAGTCCGACATCCTGCAGAGTTTTCAGCTTTCTCGCGATCTTTGGTATGTGTTCAAAAAAAACAACACCCTCATCGACCGTCATTTCGAGGACATCATATATAGATCTGCCTTTGTAATGGACTTCAAGAGTTTCACGGTTGTATCTTTTTCCTTTGCATACCTCACAGGGGACATACACATCCGGAAGAAAATGCATTTCTATCCTGATGATACCGTCTCCCTGACACGCCTCACAGCGCCCTCCTTTTACATTGAATGAAAAGCGCCCGCCTGTATAACCTCTTGCCTTGGCGTCTGCGGTTTTCGCGAAAAGTTCGCGTATATCGGTAAAAACACCCGTATACGTCGCGGGATTCGACCGCGGCGTGCGTCCGATCGGGGACTGATCGATGTTGATGACTTTGTCGAGATTGTCAATGCCGTCCATGCTGTCAAAATCACCGCTCCTTATGCGGGCTCTGTTGAGTTTTCCGGCAAGGTGCTTGTAGATGATCTCATTGACGAGGGATGATTTTCCCGAGCCGGAAACACCCGTTACACAGATGAATTTACCGAGCGGTATTGAAACATCTATATTTTTGAGATTATGTTCTCTCGCTCCGTGAACGGTGAGATAAAGACCGTTTCCGGCGCGCCTTTTTTTTGGTACTCCGATCTTCTTCCGGCCGCTGAGATACTGACCGGTTATCGATTGTCTGCATTTAAGCAGTTTGTCAACTGTTCCGGCGAAAACTATATTTCCGCCGTTTACACCCGCGCCCGGTCCGATATCGACGATATAATCCGACGCGAGCATGGTATCATCGTCATGTTCTACGACGATAAGTGTGTTTCCGAGATCTCGAAGCCTTTTCAGAGTGGCGATAAGTTTGTCATTGTCCCTCTGGTGCAGTCCTATGCTCGGCTCATCAAGTATGTAAAGCACGCCGACGAGAGATGAGCCGATCTGCGTCGCAAGCCTTATCCGCTGACTTTCTCCGCCGGAAAGCGTGCCCGACGAACGGGACAGTGTAAGGTACTCAAGACCGACGCTCTTAAGAAAACCGAGACGCTCTTTTATCTCCTTGATAATGCGCCCTCCGACAAGTTCCTCGTGCCTTGTCAGCTTCAGTCCTTCAAAGAAGGAAAGACAGTCGCGTACGGAAAGATCCGTGAGTTCGCTGATGTTCAGACCTCCGACCGTGACCGCGAGATATTCGTCTTTCAGCCTTCTTCCGTGGCAGGACGGACACCGGACCTCGCTCATATATTCTTCTATTTCGCTTTTTGAATATTCGCTCGTACTTTCGGCATAGCGCCTTTCAAGGTTATTTACGATACCTTCAAAAGGTTGTTTATACATTCCTCCGCCGAGAGTTTTCGGTCTGTGAAGTGTGAGTTCATCATCTCCGGTGCCATACAGGAATTTATCCAAGGCGCCGTCCGGAAGTTCTGAAACGGGGACATCAAGCGGTATTCCGTATTTCCTTGATATAGCTTTGTAATACATCATCGCTATGGAATTTTCGTCAAGACTGTTCCATCCGGATGCCTTGATCGCCCCTTCAGCTATTGAAAGGTCGGTATTCGGTACGATGATATCGGGATCTATACGGTTGAAAACGCCGAGTCCCGAACACCTCGCACAGGCTCCCGTCGGATTGTTGAAAGAAAACATCACAGGCTCAAGTTCCTGAATACTGATATTATGTTCGGGACAGGCGTATTTTTGCGAGAAGACCATTTCTTCCCCGTTTATGATATCGACGATCGCAAGGCCTTCCGTCAGAGAAAATATCGTTTCGAGGCTGTCCGCGATGCGTGATTCTATCCCGTCTTTTACAACAAGTCTGTCGACAACTATCTCGATGTTATGCTTTTTGTTCTTTTCGAGCTTTATCTCCTCGGAAAGCTCATACATTATCCCGTCTATCCTCACGCGTACAAAACCGCTTCTGCGCGCGCTTTCCAGCTCTTTGAGATACTGTCCTTTTCTTCCCCGCACAATGGGGGCGAGCAGCTGCAGCTTTGTCCCCTGCGGCAGACTCATGATAGTGTCTGCCATCTGATCTATCGTCTGTTGCGAGATCTCTCTGCCGCACACCGGACAGTGCGGGATGCCTATCCTGGCGTACAACAAACGGAGATAATCATATATTTCGGTAACAGTGCCGACGGTGGAACGCGGATTCTTTGATGTTGTCTTCTGATCTATCGATATAGCGGGCGACAGACCTTCAATGCTGTCTACATCGGGCTTGTCCATCTGACCGAGGAACATTCTCGCGTATGATGAGAGGCTTTCGACATATCTTCTCTGCCCGTCCGCGTATATCGTATCGAACGCGAGAGATGATTTTCCCGAACCCGACAGCCCCGTCATGACGATAAGACTGTTTCTCGGGAGCTCAAGATCGATATTTTTAAGATTATGTTCTCTCGCGCCTCTTATTATTATTTTATCATTCATTGGAGTATCACCTGTTTTTTTCACCTTTTAGCTCACGTATCTTGTCCCTCAGGAAAGCGGCGTGTTCAAATTCGAGCATTTCAGCCGCCGTCTTCATATCTTTCGTAAGTTTTTCGATAAGTTCCTGTTTTTCTCTTGCCGACATTTTCTTCGTGCCTGTTTTCTCCTCGATCTCACTCCTTGATGTTATTTCCAATACGTCACGCACTTCTTTGATTATCGTTTTTGGTACGATACCGTGTTCTTCGTTATACGCCATTTGCAAAGATCTTCGTCTTTCGGTCTCGGTTATTGCCCTGCTCATTGAGCCTGTGACGACGTCGGCGTACATGATTACCTCGCCCTCACTGTTCCGTGCCGCTCTTCCTATTGTCTGAATGAGTGAAGTCTCACTTCTGAGGAATCCTTCTTTATCCGCATCGAGTATCGCTATAAGCGAAACTTCAGGTATATCAAGTCCTTCACGCAGAAGATTTATCCCTATCAGTACGTCAAAAACACCGTTTCTCAGATCTTTTATTATCTCCATACGTTCGATAGTGTCAATATCATGGTGAAGATACCTAACTTTTATGCCGATGTTTTCGTAATAAGACGTGAGATCCTCCGCCATTTTTTTTGTGAGGGTAGTCACCAAAACACGCTGGTTTTTTCCGACTCTTATATTTATCTCGGAGAGCAGGTCGTCTATCTGTCCCTCTGTGGGGCGTACTACGATCTCGGGATCCACAAGACCCGTGGGGCGTATGACCTGTTCAACGATCGTATCGGTTTTTTCGCGCTCTATCTGCCCGGGAGTCGCGCTGACGTATATAGCCTGATTTATATGATCGCAGAACTCGTCGAAATTAAGAGGTCTGTTGTCATATGCGCTGGGAAGCCTGAAGCCGTAATCTATAAGCGCTTTTTTCCTCGCGTGGTCTCCGGCATACATCGCGCGCACCTGAGGCAAGGTCACGTGACTTTCATCGACAATGAGCAGAAAATCTTTCGGGAAATGATCCATCAGCGTCATGGGAGTACTGCCGGGGGGTCTTCGTGAGAGCACTCTTGAATAATTTTCCACTCCGCTGCAATAGCCCACTTCCCGCAGCATCTCCATGTCATAATGAGTCCGCTGCTCTATCCTCTGCGCCTCTATGAGTTTATTGTTTTTTTTGAAAAATTCGATCCTTTCCTCAAGTTCCGCGTCGATATCTCTGAGGGCATCTTCTATCTTTTCTTCTCCGACAACGTAATGCGACGCCGGAAATATCGCGGCATGACTGAGAACGCTTTTTATTTCTCCCGTCACTACGTTTATCTCCGAGATACGGTCTATCTCGTCCCCGAAATATTCTACGCGTACAGCGGTGTCTGTTGACTGCGCCGGAAATATTTCCACAACATCGCCTCTTACACGGAATTTATTCCTTTCAAAGTTTATATCATTCCGCTCATATCTTATCCGTACAAGTTCCTCAATAAGTTTTTCTCTGGGCTTTTCCGACCCTTGCCGGATTGATACGGTCATTGAGCGGTATTCCTCCGGGCTTCCGAGCGAATAGATGCAAGACACACTTGCGACGATTATGACATCGCGTCTCTCGGCGAGTGCCGATGTTGCCGAGTGCCGCAGTTTGTCGATCTCGTCATTTATCGACGAATCTTTTTCGATATAGCTGTCGGTGCTCGGGATATACGCTTCCGGCTGGTAATAGTCATAGTAGGAGACAAAGTATTCCACAGCGTTTTCCGGGAAGAACTCCTTAAATTCCGAGCATAACTGCGCGGCAAGTATTTTGTTGTGTGCAAGGACAAGGGTAGGCTTATTGACTCTCTCGATAACGTTTGCCATGGTAAACGTCTTTCCCGAGCCTGTCACACCGAGTAAGATCTGTTCTTTTTTGCCCTCCAGTATCCCGGTGACAAGTTTCTCAATCGCCTGAGGCTGATCTCCGGATGGTGAAAACTGCGAAAACAGTCTGAATCTGTCCATATTATCCTTTCTCCGATCGCAGGTGAATATTATGTTAAAAATAAAACTTTATAAAAAAGCTTGACAGTAATGACAGATATATGATATAATGACAAAAGGTGGGATTCCGCCTCATTTTGATACCTCAGATAAAGTCTGGGTGTGGCGCAGATGGTAGCGCGCTACCTTGGGGTGGTAGAGGCCGTGGGTTCAAGTCCCGTCACTCAGACCATTGTTTTATCGCCGTTTTGATATCAGCATATCAGAGCGGCGTTTTTTCTGCCATCATACAAAAAGCCCGTATGACATCAGACAGTATCCATATAGTCGTTTTTTTCACGCACTTTCGGGGGAAGCTGCGACACATCCACGTCTTCCGTGCTTACATCGTGCATATTCCCGTCCGCGGATACCGTTTGCGAGTCTGCTTTATCATCGTCGCCGCCGTTTTGTTTATTTATCTCACCTGCATCGTTCGGGGCGGAGCTGTCAGGGTTCCGGCTGCTTTCGGAAGATTCGGCAGAGATCTCCTGCATTTTCCGGGGTGAGTGAAGATCATCGCTGCTTGTGTCGACTGTTTCCATATCCGGTGTGGAACTCTCTGACAGTTCCTTGTATCTTCTGTCAAAATATGTATCGCTTTTTTTGACTTTTTCGGTTATCTCATCCTGATAGTCGACCCGTTCGGAGAAATTCGGATAGCCGTCCTGACTTTCAAGCCAGATGAGCTTATAAGTCGTGTAAATGACAGGCACTATCAGGACAGTTGTCGCGCCGGTACAGGCAGAGGTCATAATGAAACTTCCGTAGAGATCCTCTCCTCCGAAAATTATAGCGTCAACGAATACGACGATTCCTCCACATACTTCCCACGCGATCTTTTTCTTATACATTCCGCCCACTATGAGCAGAAGTGTGACCAGCTTGAAAGCGAACTGATCGGTAAAAAACAACAACGTATCCCATTTATTCTGATTGGGAGGTATCAGAAATCCTATATACAGACCTATGAACATGGACACCCCGCATATGATGTAGTAGATGACAGAAATAAAATTCTGTACTTTCTTGCATATCTTGAGTGTTCTCAGATTGTCCAGATATGTCTTGTTGTACTGCATATAAGCCACCTCACCGAAAAGTGCCGCAAGATAATATATCTCACATATCATACCGCGGTATTTCAGATAGAGTCCATAAAGCCTGTTATTTCAGTCTGCTCTGTGTTTTCATCGTTCTCGTCATCGTTGCCGTCCGGATTTTTTGTCTCTGTCTCCGGCGGTGCAATATCATCGAAAGAAGGCATTTCGTTCATACAGATATTTTCCGGATCGCCGTCATTTCCGTCATCGTTGTCCCGGTTCGGACCGGCCGCCGTGGATGGCAGTTCATCCATGCCGATAAAGCCTGAGTCGTCGTTTCCGTTTTCGGGTTCTCCGGATACATCGCTGTCTTCTTTTCCGGACGGAATGGAATCGGCTTTCAGACTGCCGTACAGATTTTCATCCGGGTCATCATCTTCCGGAATATTCCGGCTGTGCGGGGCAATATCATTCATTTCTCCCGATGATGTTTCCGAATACCTTTTGTATTCGGCCTCATAGTAATCGTGACCCTCCGCAATATTCTTATGCTCTTTTTCCTTCTCATCCGAAAATTCCGTAAAGCGCGGATAGCCCTCCTGATTTTTCAGCCAGTTCAGTTTATAATTTGTGTACAGGACCGGGAGTATCGTGATGACTGTCAGCAATATCACGGCATTTGTAAAAAACGGTTTATCGCTGTTGCCGTACCGGAAATAATTGAGCAGAACGACAACGGAGCCGATTATGTTCAGCAATGAATTTTTTGTATATATTCCACCGACCATAAGGACCATGATTATCAGTTTGAAAATGGAATTATCATAAAAATAATAATTTGAGTACTTATCCATGAAGATGCCGTACCATATTCCGAAAAATATGGAACTGCCGCAGACAATATAGTAAGCTACCG
>CAYPXB010000011.1:16977-33188 GCA_964414745.1 uncultured Alistipes sp.
TATATATCGGCTATGTTCGTAAGCACATTACTGCCCATTATTTCGATTATCCCGTATGACGGCCAGTTGCCGTCACGGGGACACGAGGCGCTGCCGGGGTTCATGATATACTTTCCGTTTTCGTAGCTGTTATACCTTGAGTGTGTATGCCCGAACAGTATTATATCGCAATTATTTTCATCCGCTGCCTGTTTCAGAAGTTCCAATGTAAACCGGACCTGATAATCATGGCCGTGCGTGGCGAGTATCCTGTGCCCGTCGGCGTCGATAAAAGCCGTCTTTTCGGCAAATGATCCGTGGTCACAGTTGCCGCGTACATATCTGAATCTGTCCGCCAGTCCGGGATGGCCCGACAAGACTCTTTCGATTTCGCTCTCACCGTCTCCGAGGTGAATGAACAGGTCGGCGTCACCGTGCAGCCTGATGATCTTTTCGACAGGCGCGTATGATCTGTGTGTGTCGGACATAACGATTATTTTCATGATAAAACTCCCGTAAGCTGTAATTTATCAGATATCTCACATTTTGATTATATCATTGAAGATACCGGATGTCAAGATGAAACGCCGTCTTGCGGAAAAGATTGACAGGTCGCGTCAGAGGGTATAGAATAGAATAAACAGATAAAAAAGGCGGTGCGGATATGAACGTTCTCGATATAATAAACAAGACAAAAAGGCGGATACCCCTCGGAAAAGGAGAGATCTACGGGCTTGTGAACGGATATATATCCGGAGAGATTCCGGACTATCAGATGTCGTCATGGCTTATGGCGGTCTGCCTTAACGGGCTGACGTATGACGAAACGTTTTTTCTTACTCAGGCGATGAAAGATTCCGGCGAGACACTCGATCTTAGCGGCATAAGCGGGATCAAAGCCGATAAGCACAGCACCGGCGGGGTCGGTGACAAGACAAGCCTCATCATAGGTCCGGTCGCGGCTGCGTGCGGACTGAAAGTGCCGAAAATGTCGGGCAGAGGGCTCGGCCACACCGGCGGTACGATAGATAAGCTTGAGAGCATACCCGGTTACAGAACGTCCCTGCCGCTGGAGGAGTTTTATAAAATAACGGAAAAAACGGGATTTTCGATTATTTCGCAGAGTGAAAGGCTCTGCCCCGCCGACAAAAAAATATATGCGCTCAGAAACGCGACGGGTACCGTCGACAGCATACCGCTCATCAGTTCAAGCATAATGAGCAAAAAACTTGCCATGAACACAGATTGCATACTTCTGGATGTAAAATACGGTCTCGGAGCTTTCATGAAGACATATGATGACGCAAAAAAGCTTGCCGCTTCGCTGGAAAGGATCGGAAAAGACCACGGTAAAAAATGCAGAGCCGTCATAACGGATATGAACAGTCCGCTCGGAAAAAACATAGGCAACGCGCTTGAGGTTGACGAAGCCGTGAGAGTGCTCAGAGGGGAGTGTGAGGGAAAGCTTAAGGAAATATGCCTTGATCTTGCGGCGGATATGCTTGAACTTGCGGGAATTTATGATCGCGAAAACGGAAGAAAAGCCGCTTCCGAGGCCATTTCCTCGGGAAAAGCGCTTGATGTTTTTTCCCGTACCGTCGGGCTTCACGGGGGAGATCCGCGTATTACCGAAGATCTTTCACTTCTTCCGCAGCCAAGGCACAGATATGATGTAAGAGCGGAGCGCGATATGAAAATAACACAGATAGACAGCGAAAAGATCGGAATGACGTCGCTTGAACTCGGAGCGGGCAGGATAAAAAAAGATGATGTGATAGACTATAGCGCCGGAATAGTCATGAACTGCGGGTGTGGCGATATTTTGAAAAAAGGCGAAAAAATAATGACGCTCTGCTCATCGGTATGCCATGATTTCTCGGCGGCGGAAGTAAAAGCGAGAGACGCGATAGAATTTCAGGAGATCTGAGATCCGGCGGAAGAAGCAAAATTACAAAATATCAGGGAAAAATAAAAAAATTCTGAAAAAGGCTTGATTTTTTTTAAAAGCGGTGCTATAATATCCGTATGATGATAGTTTAAGCTTAAGACCGGAAAATTCCGGTCTTTCGTTTGTAATAGAGAAACCGACATTTTCTGTGCTGTATAAAACGCACGTTGTTGCTGTAAAAATCGTGAAAGGAGAGGACAGCCGGCAAGTAAAACGGCAAGAGAGCGAAAGTGATATTCCGGATTTACGACTTTTCTCTGCCGGTGCCGGCAAAACAATAAGATGAAACTGAAAAAATTCGGAAATACCGAAAAGAGGGTATATGATCTTGTAAAACCGATAACCGACCGGCTTGGTTATTATCTTTGGGACGTCTGTTATGAAAAAGAAGGCGCCATGTGGTATCTCAGAATATTTATAGACCGCAAAGAGGGCATGACCATAGAAGACTGCGAGAGGGCGACGGAGCCCATAAGCGCGATGATGGATGAAGCGGATCCTATCGCGGAAAGCTATATGCTTGAAGTCGGATCTGCCGGGATCGAGAGAAATCTTCTGAAAGAAGAACATTTTGAATTATGCGCCGGAAGAGATGTGCGTATAAGGTTTATAAGAGAAGTCGGCGGATCCAGAGAGATCATCGGCACCCTTACCGGAGCGGACAAAGAAAATGTTTTTATCGGCACAAAAGACGGTACGGAAAAAAAATACGCGTTTTCCGATATTTCGTATGTGAAACTTTATGAAGAGATATAAGTCGGAATATCAGACAGAACGCCGACGGAAGCTTGATCAGTGAAATTTAACGATATTTTTGGTTATATTAAAAATCAGAGGAACCGGAGGAATGACCTGAAATGAAAAAGAAGAAGAGCAGCACAAACACCGCGGATACCGGTAACAGCAGTTTCTTTGAGGCGCTGGAAGCGCTGGCTGAGGAAAACAATGTGGATATCGATGTCCTTATCGAAAAAGTAAAGTCGGCTATGCTCAAGGCTGCGCGAAAAGCCTACCCGCACAGCGAGGAAAATATCATCGTGGATATAGATCCCGGTGAAAAACGGTTCGAGATGTTCATCGAGCAGGATGTCATCGATGACGAACCGATAGATGACAATGAGGTAAATATCGACGTTGCGAGAGAATCTGACCCGAGCGCCTGTATCGGCGGAAAATTCCTGAAAAAGATAGACATTTCAAAATTCGGAAGAATGGCCGCCCTGTCCGCAAAGCAGTCGATAAAAGGGGATCTGAGAGAGATAAACAGAGAGCAGATGCTTTCAAAATTTGAATCAAAGGAGCATGAATGCATAACGGCGAAAGTATCCCAGATAGAGCCCGGAAGAGGGACAGCCACCGTTGTGTATGAGGGGACGGAGCTTTATCTTTTCCGCAGCGAGCAGATACCCGGAGAGGAACTTGAAGAAGGCAGGTCTGTCAAGGTCTATGTCACGGGCATAACGAACAAGAACAAGAAACCTGTCGTCAAGATATCGAGAACACACAAAGATCTTGTCAAAAGACTTTTTGAGATAGAAGTTCCGGAAATATATGACGGGACTGTCGAAATAAAATCCATTTCCAGAGAAGCCGGTTCAAGGTCGAAGATGGCTGTATGGTCAAAAGACGGGAACGTTGACGCGGTCGGCGCCTGTATAGGGCCGAGAAGGTCGAGGATATCCGCTGTTGTCGGAGAGCTGAACGGGGAGAAGATCGACATTATCCCGTACAGTGAAGTGCCCGAGGAGTTTATAGCGAGAGCTCTTGCGCCCGCGGAAGTGATAAAGACGGTCATAACCGATCCCGAAGCAAGATCGTGTACGGTCATCGTTCCCAACAACCAGCTGTCGCTCGCGATAGGCAACAAGGGACAAAACGCAAAACTTGCGGCAAAACTGACAGGATACAAGATCGATATAAAGCCCCGGTTCGATACGGAGACCGGTGAGGAAGCTCCCGAGATAAGTCCCGATTACAAGGTTCCGCAGAGAGCGGCCGATACGGATGATGAACTTATCGTATCCGACACCGGCATAACGGAGAATGACGCGATAATGATCGATGATGACAGTAACGTAACCGAGACCGAAGCAACGGATAACGGAGAACAGGGAGAACAGAATGAATGAAGCAGAAAAAAATTCCGATGAGGATGTGTATAGGCTGCGGTGAGATGAAGCCGAAGAAAGAGCTTATAAGGATCGTAAAGTCACCCGAGGGTGATATATCTCTTGATTTTACGGGGAAAAAGTCCGGAAGAGGGGCATATATATGCCACGACCCGGAATGTCTGGAAAAAGCGCGCAAAGGAAAACGGCTTGAAAAATCTTTTTCATGCCGTATCGAAAGCGGCATATATGAGGTGATGGCGGATGAACTTCGATCCGAAAAGAAAAACTGCTGATCTGCTGACGATATGCATAAAGTCAGGAAATGCCGTTTTCGGGTTCGATATGGTATCAGACGCAGTAAGATCAAAAAATGCGTTTTGCGTTATGGCCGCATCCGATACATCCGGCAGGACAATGAAAGAAATAAGTTTTATATGCGGCAAATACGGAATACCGCTGATAGTTTCAGGTTTCTCAAAGGAAGATTTTTCACGGTTTACCCGAAAAACAACAGCTCTGATAGCTGTCTGCGACAAGGGTTTTGCCGACAGATTCATTGAATTGAATAAAAGTATTGACGAAGATGATAAAGTCAAAAACACTCTGACGTAGATGCGTGTAATCATCGGGATTGAAAATCATGAGCCGTTTTTGCGGTATAACGAATACAACAACTGGAGGAGATCAAGCCTATGACCAAAAAAATAAAGCTTAGCGAGGCTGCGAAGGATCTGAATGTCTCTGCTCAGGAACTTATAGGATTTTTTGCCGGCAGGGGAGACACAAAGAAAAAATCGGGTACGGGACTGAATGAAGACGAAATGAATCTTCTGCTCGAATATTATTCCAAATTGCACGAAGTGGAGTCTTTTGACGAATATTACGCATCGGCGGCTGATAAAAGACCGGAGACAAAAAAACCGGCCGAGAAGCAGCCGAAGAAAGCGGCCGAGCCGAAAGCCGGAAAAAAGCCTGCGGCAGTGAAAGTGTCTTCCGAAAAGAAGAAAGACGCTCCCGCGAAGGGATCCGCAGACGGGAACAAGACGGCGGCTGAAAAGAGATCCGGTGTGCAAAAGAATCACGCTGATGAGAACAGACAGACTCCCGTCAAGCAAAGCGGCACAAAAACCCCGGATACGACAGCTGAAAAGAAAATTGCGGAAAAGAGCACCGAAAAACCGACCGCTCCCGCTCCGGCAAAAGACAGTCACGCCAGAAAGAACAGAAAGAACGAGAAAAAGCCTCCCAAAGCCCAGGAAAGAGGAGAAAAGACCCGCTTCAACGCGGCAGTAAGCTCCGAAACAGCCGAAACAGTCACTCAGAGAAGGACTGTCGATACGCGCGGAAGTTATGTCGATCTCGATAAATACAACGAAAGATATGAGCAGATAGCGCCTGCCGGAAGAAATAAAGACAACTACTCCTCCAAGAAGCAAAAGATCACCCAGAAATCAGCTCAGAGAAACAGACAGCAATACTCCAGAAAAGAGACCGAGGCGGAGAAACTGCGCAGACTTGAACTGGAAAGAGCGAGAAAACAGCAGCTTAAAGTCCTCATACCCGAAAATATAACAGTCGGAGAACTTGCGTCAAGGCTTAAAGTCACCGCGACCGACGTCATAAAGAAACTTATGGGGCTCGGGGTTATGGCGACGATAAATCAGGAGATCGATTTTGATACGGCATCTCTCGTGTCCGAGGAACTCGGAGCGAAAGTCGAAAAGGAAGTCATCGTCACCATTGAGGAAAGACTTATCGACGACAGCGACGACGATGACACAAATCTTGTCCCGAGGTCTCCCGTTGTCGTCGTGATGGGACACGTCGATCACGGCAAGACCTCCATTCTCGACAGGATCAGAAACTCACACGTTGCCGCCGGAGAGGCAGGAGGTATCACGCAGCATATCGGTGCGTACCAGGTAAACGTAAACGGACAGGACATAACTTTTCTCGACACACCCGGCCACGAGGCGTTTACGTCGATGAGAGCGAGGGGCGCCAACATTACGGATATCGCCATACTTGTCGTAGCGGCCGATGACGGAGTTATGCCCCAGACCATAGAATCCATAAACCACGCAAAAGCCGCCGGTGTGTCCATGATCGTCGCGATCAACAAAATAGACAAGGAAGGCGCGAATCCCGAAAGAGTAAAGGAAGAGCTTGCGAAATACGATGTTTTGTGCGAGGACTGGGGCGGAGACGTGATCTGTGTTCCCGTGTCGGCAAAAACAGGTCAGGGCATAGACGAACTGCTTGAGAGCATACTTCTTGTCGCGGAAGTCAAAGAGCTCAGGGCGAATCCCGACAGGCTCGCAAAAGGAACGGTCATCGAGGCAAGGCTCGACAAGGGCAGAGGGCCGATCGCAACGCTGCTCGTGCAGAACGGAACCCTTAAACAAGGTGATGTTCTTATAGCCGGAACATCGGTCGGCAGAGTCAGAGTTATGACAAATTACGCGGGAAGGACTGTTAAATCCGCGGGTCCCTCGGTGCCTGTGGAAGTGACCGGTCTTGCCGAGGTGCCGAGTGCCGGAGATATTTTCAACGCGGTCGGGGATGAAAGACTCGCGCGGGAACTTGTCGAGGAGCGAAAGCACGACGCAAAGCAGGAGCAGTTCAGCTCTTACAAGAAGGTGACGCTTGACAACCTGTTCAGTCAGATTGCCGAAGGAGAGGTAAAAGAACTTCCGATCATAGTCAAAGCGGATGTCCAGGGATCTGTGGAGGCTGTAAAACAGTCCCTTGAAAAGCTGTCCAATGATGAAGTCAGAGTCCGTGTTATCCACGGCGGCGTCGGTGCCGTCAAGGAAAGTGACGTTATGCTTGCGAGCGCGTCAAACGCCATAATCGTCGGATTCAACGTAAGACCGGATCCCGTAGCCGCCGAAAATGCCGAGAGGGACGGAGTGGATATCCGTCTGTACAGGATCATTTACGATGCCATCGAGGAGATCGGCACAGCGATGAAAGGAATGCTTGCGCCGAAGTACAGAGATGTCGATCTGGGGCGTGTCGAAGTGCGTCAGGTTTACAGGATATCAAGTGTCGGAAGTGTTGCGGGAAGTTATGTTCTTTCCGGAAAGATAACAAGAGGCTGTCAGATCAGAGTCGTGCGTGACGGTATTATTATAGCCGATGATAAGATCGCCGGGCTGAAACGGTTCAAAGACGATGTGAAAGAAGTGTCGGAAGGATACGAATGCGGAATAAGTCTTGAAAAATTCAGCGATATCAAAGAAGGTGATATCCTCGAAGGCTATACGGTAGAGGAGTATCGCGACGAGTGATATAAACAAACAGAAAGGATAATATGGCAAACAGGAAAAACAGCAGGATGACAGAAGACATAAAGCGGGAAATGACCGCTATCCTGCGTGATCTGAAAGATCCGAGGATAGATCCGATGCTCTCCGTCGTGAGGACGGAGCTGTCGGGAGATATGTCATACTGCAAGATCTATGTATCAAGTCTGGAAGGCATGGAAAGAGCCCGCGAGTCCGTCAAAGGACTTGTGAGCGGCAGCGGGTACATAAAGAGGGAACTTTTCCGCCGGCTTAAGATGAGAAAATGTCCGGAGCTCAGATTCATCGCCGATGATTCGATAGAATACGGCGCCGAGATCAACAGAAAGCTAAAAGAATTGTAAAGAGGTGCAAAAATGCTTGTTAGTCTGACAGAAACAGCGGATTTTCTCAAAAGCATTGATGATGTAGTCATACTGACGCATATGAGTCCGGACGGTGACTGTATAGGAGCCGGGTTCGCGCTCTCGGACATCCTTGAGAGTTTCGGAAAAAGATGCAGAGTCGAGTGCTGCGACGGATTCCCGAAAAGGTATGATTTCATGACAAGGAAAGAAAACAGCGCAAACGCGGATGATTATGAGCCGCGCGCCGTTGTGGCGGTCGATGTGGCAGATGAGCAGCTGCTCGGTTCTCTCAGAAAGAAATACGGCGGAAAAGTGCAGCTTTGCATAGACCACCACTTTTCCAACACAAAATATGCCGAAAGACTGCTGCTTGACGCCGGAGCTTCGGCAACCTGCGAGATAATCTATGAACTCGCAGAAATTATGGGTGCGAAGATAAGCGACCACTGCGCGGCTTGTATCTATACCGGTATCGCGACCGATACGGGATGTTTCAGGTACGACTGCACCACACCGCGCTGTCACGAGATCGTTGCGGATATCATGAGAGAGCATAAACTCAATTATGCGCTGATAAACAGAGAGATGTTTGATGTAAAGACCGCGGGAAGAATGAAGCTTGAATGCGCTCTTGTCGAACAGATGGAATATTATTTCGGCAACAAAGTCACTCTGATATGCATAACGGCTGAAATGATGGATAAGATGGGTGTTGATTCAAACGACCTTGAGGGCTGCGCAGCACTGCCTCTCCAGGTGGAAGGCGCGCAGATCGGAATAATGGTCAAGGAACGGGAAAAAGATATATATAAAGTTTCCATGAGGTCATCGACAGATGTGAATGTTTCCGAAATATGTATGAGATTCGGAGGGGGAGGACATAAGAAAGCCGCCGGCTGTCAGGTTTGCGGTGACATAAAAAGTGTAAAGCACGCTCTTGTGGAAGCGGCAGGGAAGGCTCTGGGAGAATGAACGGAATAATTTGCGTGAACAAGCCCGGAGGAGTTACTTCTTTTGATGTGGTCGCAAAGCTGAGATCGATACTTAAGATAAAGAAGATCGGCCACGGCGGAACGCTCGACCCCATAGCAGAGGGTGTACTTCCCGTGTTTTTGGGAAACGCGACAAAAGCCTGCGATATTATCCCGGATAAAACAAAATCGTACACAGCCGGATTTCGCCTGGGAGAAACTTCGGACACTCAGGACATCACGGGAAATATCGTAAAGCGCTCGGAAACCGGTGTGCCGGAAAGCGATCTGCTGGCGGTGATGACTGAGTTTACAGGCATTATCAGACAGATACCTCCGATGTATTCCGCGGTAAAAGTCGGCGGAAAGCGGCTGTATGAACTGGCAAGAAAAGGGATCGAAGCGGAGCGGGACGCGAGAGAGACCGAAATAATGAGTATTGAGCTGAGAAGATATGATCCCGAAACAAGAGAGGGCATTATCGATGTGACCTGCTCAAGGGGAACATATATACGTACTCTTATAAACGATATCGGCGAGCGGCTCGGTTGCGGGGGCATAATGACCTCGCTTCTGAGAACGGCGTCAGGCGGATTTACGCTTGACGAAAGCCATACGCCCGGAGAAATACAGCAGGCGGCGGATGAAGGGCGGATCGACGATCTTATCATACCGGTTCAGAGACCGTTCGCGGATATGCCGCCGATAAGGCTTGATGAAAGCCAGACTGAAAAATACAGACACGGAGTAAAGCTTGATCTTTCCGAAGTCAGCGGATTTATGAATGATATCACGGAATATGCTGTTTACGGGAATAAGTCTGA
Source organism: uncultured Alistipes sp. (assembly GCA_964414745.1). Classification (GTDB taxonomy): domain Bacteria; phylum Bacillota; class Clostridia; order Oscillospirales; family Ruminococcaceae; genus Ruminococcus. Next base: position 26,466 of record CAYPXB010000011.1, read on the forward strand.
ATTTATAGGAACAGCTTTTGCGGATATTGAAGGCGGAGTTCTGAAAATAGGTAAAAATCTTGCGTAAATATCAGGTATGGAACGGAGCGATCGGGAATGGCTGACAGTACCGGACGTGCGGTGGCACTCGGACTTTTTGACGGAATGCATACGGGACACAGAAAAATAGTCAATCTTGTCCTGAGCTGGGGTTCTCAAGGGCTGATACCGTCTGTTTTCACCATAAAAAGCGATACTGTCGAAAAAAAGAACGGTGAGAGCTTTGAATATATTTACACGGAAGATTATAAGGAGAGGCTGATAAAAGATCTGGGAGATCCGGAGATCTTCAGCGAAGACTTCAGAAATATAAAAAATATGACAGGGGACGAATTTGTCCGTCTGGTACTTAAAAAAAAGCTGAATATATCGCTTGCGGTCTGCGGAAAGGATTTCCGGTTCGGAAAAGACGCGGCGTGGGGATGTGAGGAACTGGAAAAATTCGGTGAAAAATATGATTTTGACGTAGAGACCGCCGATGATGTGGTTTACTCCGGTGTGAAGATTTCCTCACAGCGCATAAGAAAGCTGCTGCTCTCGGGAAGCGTCGGGGAAGCGGGGGCGCTTCTCGGTGAACCGTATACAATAAGCGGCGAGATCATACATGGCAGAGAAACGGGAAGAAAGCTCGGTTATCCGACAATAAACCTGCGGTTTGAACCGGGACAGCTTGTGCCCGCGCACGGTGTTTATATTTCAGAAACGGAGACAGGGGGAGAATTTATTCCGTCTGTTACCGACATCGGTGTGAAACCGACTGTCGGCGGCAGCGCATTTCCGGCTGCCGAAACCCATATTCTGAATTTCAGCGGAGATCTTTACGGAAAGAGCGCGCGGGTAAGGTTAAAGCATTTTCTGCGCCCCGAAAAGAAATTCGGTTCTCTTGAAGAGCTTAAGTCGGCTATTTTCAGCGATACGGAGCGTTGCAAGGAATATTTTAAAATAAAGGAATGATCATTATGGAAGAGAAGAAGCGGGTCAGGACGAGGTTCGCGCCAAGTCCCACGGGATATATGCATATCGGAAATCTTCGTACGGCGCTGTATACATATCTCATAGCGAAGAAAAACGGCGGTGACTTTATACTCCGCATTGAGGACACCGATCGCGAGAGATATGTTGAAGGAGCGGTCGATGTCATATATGACACTCTCAGGATGACAGGGCTTAAATGGGACGAGGGACCTGATATAGGCGGTCCTGTCGGCCCCTATATTCAGTCGCAGCGTATGGGAATGTTCAAAGGATATGCCGAGCAGCTTGTAAAGGACGGAAAAGCCTATTACTGTTTCTGCGACAAGGAAAGGCTCGATGAGGTGAAAAAAATTCAGGAGGCCTCGCATATATCTCCAATGTATGACAGACATTGCCGCAATCTTCCGGATGAAGAGATCCGGGAAAAGCTTGAAGCGGGGATACCGTATGTCATAAGGCAGAAGATGCCTCTTGAGGGAACGACAACATTTCATGACGAAGTCTACGGGGACATCACCGTGGATAACTCGACTCTTGACGACCAGATACTGATAAAGACGGACGGTATGCCGACGTACAACTTCGCGAATGTTGTCGATGATCATCTCATGGGAATTACGCATATCGTCAGGGGAAACGAATATCTTTCCTCCGCTCCGAAGTATAATTTGCTGTATGAGGCTTTCGGGTGGGATGTACCTGTCTATATCCATTGTCCTCCGGTCATGAAGGATCAGACCACAAAGCTTTCCAAGCGAAACGGAGACGCGTCATTTGAGGATCTGCTCGGAAAGGGATATCTGAAGGAAGCAATCGTGAATTTTATAGCCCTTCTGGGCTGGGCTCCGAAAGGAGAACAGGAGATTTTTACCCTTGACGAACTTGTGAAGGAATTTGACGTGAGCGGTATCAGCAGATCGCCCGCAATATTCGATGCCGCCAAACTGAAAGCCATCAACGCGGCATACATAAGAAAAATGACTCCCGATGAGTTCTTTGAACAGGCAAGACCGTATATTGAGCAGGCGGTGAAAAGAAAGGATATCGATATTGCTCTTCTTGCGTCCGTTCTGCAGCAAAGGACTGAGCTTTTTACGGATATACCGCCGCAGATAGATTTTATAGACTGTCTGCCCGAATACGATGTTTCAATGTACTGTCACAAAAAGATGAAGACCGATTGCGGGACTTCTCTTGAGGCTCTCAAAGCTGTCAGACCGGTTCTTGAGGGTATTGATGAATGGAATATAGACAATATACATAAAGAACTGTTCGGACTTATTGAAAAACTCGGCGTAAAGAACGGCCGGCTGCTGTGGCCGGTGAGAACAGCGGTCTCCGGAAAGCAGTTCACGCCGGGGGGAGCGGTTGAGCTGTGCGCTATATTAGGCAAAGAAGATACTCTTGCAAGGATAGATAAGGGGATCGAAAAGCTGTCCTGATATTTCGCCGTTATTTCACTTGTCTGTCACAAACCGGGTTTAGAATAAAAAACGGAAATGTCTTGTCACAGTTTACGGAAAGAATTTTTTGCGATGGCAATATCCGGATTTTAATATTATGGGCTCCGCGGATTTTTCGGTGAAAATCAAAAGATCCGCACTGTGCCGTAAGGAGGAAATCAAATGATAGAGGTCAGAAACCTAACGAAAAAATACGGTGACAAAAAGGCTGTGGACAACATCAGCTTTACTGTTGAAAACGGGGAGATCCTCGGTTTTCTCGGACCGAACGGTGCGGGAAAATCAACGACGATGAATATGCTGACAGGGTATATTTCTTCAACATCCGGGCAGATACTCATAGACGGTATCGACATACTTGAGGAGCCGATAAAGGCAAAATCGAAGATAGGCTATCTTCCCGAGATGCCGCCGCTTTACGTTGATATGACGGTTGACGCGTATCTCAGCTTTGTCTATGACCTGAAAAAATGCAAGCTCTCCAGAAAGGCGCATATAAAAGACGTTTGTGACCTGTGCAGGATAAGCGATGTAAGGGGTCGGCTTATCAGGAATCTTTCAAAAGGTTACCGTCAGAGAGTCGGACTCGCGCAGGCGCTCATAGGCAATCCGCCTGTGCTTATCCTCGATGAACCGACAGTCGGCCTTGACCCGAAGCAGATAATCGAGATAAGGACGCTTATAAAAAAGCTCGGGAAGAATCATACCGTTATCCTGTCATCCCATATACTCCAGGAGATACAGGCCGTATGTGACAAGATACTTATCATAAACAGAGGAATAAAGGCTGCCGACGGAACTGCGGACGAGATCGCGCGCAAAATTACGAACGAGCATAAGATGCTTGTAAGGATAGAGGGCACCACCCGCACGAAAGAAGACAAGCAGGAAATAACGGACGCGCTGAGATCGATCGACGGCATAAAATACGTAAGAGCCGATATGGAGCGCGAGAAAGGCATATTTGATTATGACGTCGAGTCCGAGGAAAAAGTCGATGTCCGGCGTGATATAAACAGGCTTTGCGTTGAGAAAGGATGGAATATCCTTATGCTCCAGCTGTCCGATCTTACCCTTGAAGATATCTTCCTGAAGATAACGATGGGAGAAACAGTCGTGGCGGATGACGACGGCGAAGATGAAGCGGGTAAAGATATACCTGCCGAGTCGCTGCCGTCGGAGGAAGAAGATACTTCCTCGGATGCCGAAACGGAAAATAAAGAGGAAAATAAAGAGGCAGACAATAAAAAGCCCGGCAAAGACAAAAAGGCCGGAAAAGGAGGAAAAAAATAATGGGAGCAATATACAGACGCGAAATGAGCGCGTTCTTCACATCGGGACTTGCGTATGTATTTTTATCGGTATTTTTCCTTGTGTCGGGATTTTTCTTCTATATCGGTTCGATCGCTTCGGCGACGACAGATACATCCGCGATGTTCAGTTCAATGTTCCTCGTCGTCGTGATACTTATACCGGTGCTTACGATGAGACTGATGAGTGAGGAAAAGAAAAACAAGACCGATCAGGGACTTCTTACGGCTCCTGTCGGACTTTGGTCGATAGTACTCGGCAAATATTTTGCCGCGCTTACCATGTATGTCATCGCTGAAAGCATAGTGTTCATATATTCTTTCATACTTAGCTATTACGGAACCGTTGTCTGGTCACAGCTTCTGGGCAATTATTTTGCCATGCTCTTTCTCGGAGCGGCATTCATTGCCGTCGGAATGTTTATCTCATCGCTGACAGAAAATCAGATGGCGTCCGCCGTCGGAAGTTTTCTCGCGTTGATGCTTCTGTATTTCATTGACAGCATTGGAACGCTGATACCTATTGATTTTGTCGCGAATATTCTGAAATCACTTTCCTTTTACTCGCGTTATCTTGAGTTTACCATGGGCATATTCAACCTTTCAAGTGTGCTGTTTTACCTCAGTGCCGCGTTTATTTTCAATTTCCTCACTGTAAGGGTGATTGAAAAAAGGCGTTGGGGTTAATGCCTGAAAGGACGGTGTATATCGAATGAATAAAGAATCAACGGAAAAGAAACCGAGAAATTTCAAAAAATTCAAGTACGGATCAATGTCAATGGTTGTGATCGTGCTTGTTATCGCCATAGTCGTTGTCGTGAATCTTATTGTAGGATACCTGACAGACCGCTATCCGATGAAGATTGATCTTACGGCAGACAACAGATACGAACTTTGCGATGAAACGATCGAGGCTCTCAAAAATCTCGACACCGACGTCGAAATAGCCGTTATGTACCCGGAGGAAACACTTCTGACCTATAATTATTACCAGATGATACCGAAGATACTGGATAATTATAAAGTTTACGCGGAAGCCGGAAACGGAAGTATCGACGTAAAATATGTGGATATGACGAAAGACCCCGATATCGTATCCAAATACAGCAAGTACTATAACGGAACGATCTCAGAGGGAAGCATTGTCGTATACGCGAATGAAAAAGTCAAAGTCACCAATATAAATTCCATGTTCACCACCAACAGTTCCTCATCATACTACCAGACGGAAGACCAGGGGGTAAATTTTGTCGGTGAGAGTGAGATAACCTCCGCGATACTGTCTGTTACCGACGCAAATCCCGTCAGAGCGGCATTCGCGTCGCTTATGAATGGTTCTTATGTTTACGGTGAGGGCTCAAGTGTCGGATATTCCGCCGAAAGGTTCAAGAACCTGCTCTCCTCAAACGGGTATGAATGTACGGATGTCGATGTCATGACAGACAAAATAACGCCGGAAGATTACGATGTTGTGATAATTCCGGGAACAAACGTTGATTTCAACGAAGATACCATTGCCATGCTGGAAGATTTTCTTTATAACAACGGACTTTTCGGAAAAAATCTTATCTATATCGCGGGTCAGAGCGCACAATTGCCCAATCTTGACGAGTTTCTCGAAAAGTGGAATATAGAAATCGGCGAGGATTATATCTTCGATGACGAATCGGCTATAAATGCCACTGTAAGTTCACTCGGCGGAATACTCACGTCGCCGGTCGTGACCGTTGCCGATACCGAGTCTGTGGGAACTCTCCCGAATGAAACACTTCCGATCGTTGCTCCGCTTTCAAGACAGGTAAATATTCTCAACAGAAACGGCGATTATATCACTTCCGCGGTACTTACCTCATCATCGGGTTCATATCTTGAAAACGCGGACGGAGATAAAGTATCCTCCGACGGTTCGTACAATGTAATAGTCCGTTCGAGAAGAGAGCGTATGGACGGAGAGAATATAGTTTCAAGCAACATTATCGCGATAGGTTCCCCGTTTATGACGGATCCGTCGATAATACTGAATACAAGCGCGTACAATAACGCAAATGTGATACTCAACACGGTAAACACGGCGACGGGTAAAGAAAACAGTATCGTTATTCCTCAGAAAAATCTTCAGGAACAGACGCTTGCGCTTTCCGCCGCACAAAACAGAGTCATAATGATACTTGTCATCTTTGTCATACCGCTGATAGTCGTTATCATAGGACTTACCGTTCTGATAAGGAGAAGGAACCGATGAAAAAGACAGTCAAGGCAATTATCGGACTCAGCGCGGCACTCGTTGTGCTCGGGGGAGGACTGGCGGTCCTGAAACTGACCGCTCCGAAAGAAGAGGAGGACAGTTCATCAAGCTCCTCTTCTGATTCCGTTGCCGGAGAGACGGTGCTGGAGGACAAAGAGATCTCAAGTATCGATGTTAAAAACCTTACCGGTGAATTTACCGTCACGGAAAAAGAAAAAGCGTCCGGGGACGAGGCGGCAACTTATACTCTCAAAGGATATGAATCACTTCCGCTGGATACAGCTCTTGTCGGCACGCTTGCGAATAACGTGAGAGGGATGGAGTCAAGCGCGGTCGTTTCCGAAAGCGCTGACGAACTCGGAAAATACGGACTTGAAAAGCCTCAGATAACCGCGCAGCTGCATTACTCCGACGGTGACGAAGCTACCCTTTATATCGGTGACAACGCTCCGAACGGAAGTGAAACATATGTGAAGACGTCGGAAAGCGATACCGTATATACCGTATCTGTTTCAAAAGTCGCGAATTACAGCAGGACGGTAAATGAATTTGTCAGCTCGACGATACTTGCCGAACCGGGTGAAGATGAGTACCCGAAGATAAACAGTGTTGTAATAGACCGAAAGGATCTGGATTACGACATAAAGCTTGAGTATAATGACATAATTGACAAAGAAGGCTACAACGGCGG
>CAYPXB010000011.1:33288-42728 GCA_964414745.1 uncultured Alistipes sp.
AAACAAGAGCTACTATGTCATGCTGAATGACGTTGATGTCATATATACCGTAGCCGCCGAAGACGCAAGGTGGGGTGAAATACAGCTTATCGACATTTCGTCCACATATGTAAATACTTCTTATGTCTGGGATATAACGTCCATGGAGATCGGGGGGCGCGATATTGAGACAAAGAAGATCGATATTATCAAAAAGGAAGATGCCGATGACGACAATCTCAAGTCCGAAGATTTTACGGTAAAACTCAACGGCAAGACGGTAGATCCCGAGCATTACCGCCAATATTATTCGATACTGCTTGATACGACGGCGGATGAATTTGCGATAGACGAAAAGATCCCCGACAGTGAGCCGATACTGTACGTTGAATATTATGACTCATTCAGGGAAGAAACCGTGAGAGTGGAATATTATGATTATTCCAACATGAAGACGCTCATAGTGATAAACGGCCAGAGTATGTTCCTGAGCGTAAAGTCATTTGCCGAGGTAATGGCAGAAAATTCCGGGAAGATCGAAACAGGCGAAGAATACGAGGAAACATGGAAATAAAACAGAAAGGCAAAGATACGAAAATGAGCGAAAAGTTTTATATGTACAAGGGATATCCGCTTGTGAGAAAAGGTGATATGATCTATTACGGCTATATGTCGGATCCTTATGTGATAATGATAAATATCCTGAGCAAGAAAATGATCGGCGATACCGAGGTATCCGATAAAGTCAGGGTCATACAGATGTCTACCGATCCTTCACTCGACCCGCTGAAGGCGTGCGTAAAAAACGCAGAACGTGAAGGCGGTCTTTATGAAGCGCTTGATCTTGCGAGAGTTTGGCTTGACAAGGCACTTAAAAGCTGAAAAAAGGGCAGACTTTTTCGGTCTGCCTTTTATTTTTTCATTAAACAAAATGAATTGAACAGAATAACAGATATCCTGTTTAATTAAATTGAAAAATCATAAAAACTATTGTAAACCGCAAAAAAGTGTGATAGAATCAAAATAAAGAGCAGCAGTGCGTGAGAAAACAGGCGCGATCAGTGAAATTTTCAGAGGTGGAAGTATGACCGGAGACAATAATGAAAAACTCGGTGCAGCGGCAGGCGAGCCGGATGAGATAAACTACACTTACTGTACCGAATTTGTTATCGAGAAGAAAGAAAAATGCCCCGATCCGTTTATTCTGAGGGCTTATCTTGAAACGATAGGCGACAATGTCGTAGTCATTGATGACGAGAAGATGATCAGAGCTCATGTTCACACCAATGACCCGGGAAACGCGATCCAAAAGGCGCTTGAGTACGGAACGCTTGAAAACGATCCCAGACCCAAGATCGAAAATATGAGAAAGCTGCGTGAGGAGAAAACCGGAGAGGATTACGATAACGCAAAGACGTTGAAACAGTTCGGTTTCGTTGCCGTAGCGGAAGGTGACGGGATCGTGAAAATGTTTATCGATCTCGGAGCCGATGAAATAGTCAGGGGCGGTCAGACGAAGGATCCGTCGGCTGAGGATCTCCTGAAAGCCATTCTCGCGACACCGGCTCATACTGTCTTTGTTTTGCCCGACAGTAAAAATCTAATGACAGTTGCCGGGCAGGCTGCGAAAATGGCGGACAAGGAAGTATGTGTACTGCAGACGGAAAATATACCGCAGGGTCTTTCCGCGATGATCGCTTTTGACGAAACACTCGACCTTGCGTCAAATAAAAACGCCATGACGGAAGCTTTTGAAAAAATACATACGGGACAGATAGCTTTCGCGCCGGATGATTCCGGAACCGAAGGAAATTCGGTAAAACAGGGAGAGATAATAGCCTACGAGGACGGCAGACCCGCGTTTACCGCCAATGATATCGGTAACGCCGTAGTTGAACTCGCGGCACGCCTCATAAAAGAAGATACAAGCCGTATAACTCTGGTTCAGGGAGCGGATGTTACCGATGAGGAAGCCGAATCTGTGCACCAGCTACTGATATCGAGAACAGGCGAAAAAACCGATGTTATTCTTTTGGACGGCGGTCAGCCCGCTTATCCTTATATAATCTATGCCGAATAAATAAAATATCTGTGCTTTTTTGGGAGTGAAAACCCGGACAATGAAAAAAATACTTTTTGTGGGCGACGTGGTCGGAAAAGCGGGATGTGATTTCCTTGCTAAAAAGCTTCCCGTCATAAAGAGATACTACGGAATAGACATCGTTTCCGTAAACGGCGAAAATTCTGCTCAGGGTAACGGAATAACCCGTAATTCCGCCGATATGCTGTTTGGCGCCGGCGCTGATATCATAACGACGGGAAATCATGCTTTCAGACACCGTGAATCGTATGATGTATACGATAATGACAGAGTGATCCGCCCTGCGAATTATCCCGAGGGCAATTGTCCCGGAAAAGGTATATGTGTCCTTGATATGGGGACATACAGTATAGCCGTCATCAATCTTTCGGGAACAGTTTATCTCGATCCTCTCGACAATCCGTTTACGGTGATCGACAGGATACTCGGTGAAAATAATGTTGCCAATATTTTTGTCGATTTTCACGCCGAGGCAACTTCCGAGAAGAAAGCGATGGGCTATTATCTTGACGGTCGTGTAACGGGCGTCGTGGGAACTCATACTCATGTTCAGACAGCGGATGAAGGAATACTTGACGGAGGGACGGCTTATATAACCGATCTCGGAATGACGGGACCGGAGCATTCGGTGATCGGTGTTGAGATAAAACCCGCCACCGACAGACTGAGATTCAGAATGCCCGTAAAGTTCAGGGAGGCGGGCGGAAAATGCTTTTTGTGCGGTGCAATAATAGAATTTGACGAAAAAATGGGCAAATCGCACAAAATAGAGCGAATAATTGTGAGATAATACACAAAATTTATTCCTACTACTTGCAAATTTTATGTATATGATGTATAATTAAATCGTAAGATAGCTGGTTGGTCGTAATTTTTAACACGAAGTGAATAAGGGAGGGAAACAGAAATGGAGATTCTGAAAGTATCATCACATTCATCACCTAATTCGGTTGCCGGTGCGATCGCCGGCGTTATCAGGGAGCAAAAGGCTGTCGAAGTTCAGGCAGTGGGCGCCGGTGCATCCAATCAGGCTATTAAAGCAATTGCAATCGCGAGGGGGTATCTTGCCCCGATCGGTATCGATCTGATCTGCATTCCCGCATTTGCAAATGTACAGATAGACGGCGAGGAGAGGACCGCAATTAAATTGATTTGTGAGCAAAGATGACCGAAAGGAATAGTGTTTGACATATAGGGCGGACAGAGTGTTCGCCCTATATTTTACTGCAGACAGTGAGATTATCGGTGAAACGGAGGATACGTATGGCTTCGGATCTGTTCGGAGAGATAGAATATCTGAAAGGAGTAGGAAAAACAAGAGGCGAGCTGTACAGAAAAATCGGGATAAACACGCCGTACGAGCTGATTTATTATTTACCGAGAAAATATCTTGATTTCCGCTGCCATGTTCCCGTGCAGCAGGCTTTGCTCAACGAGAATAATGTACTGAAACTGACGGTCACCCGCAAGATCCCCCCTCAGAGAGTCAGCGGAGGTCTTGTGATATGTAAAGCGATGGCGACGGACGGTACAGATGATATAACCATAGTTATCTACAACAATGTATATGCGTTCGGCGCGTTGAAAGAGGGTCACACGTACTATATGTACGGCAAAGTGACCGGAAATATGATAACAAAGGAAATATCCTCGCCGGTGTATATAAGTTCGGATGAAAAAGTTTTGATACAGCCGATATACCGCCTTACAAAAGGACTGTCGCTGAATATGATAAGAAAAAACATTAGGCAGGCTCTGGATATTCTGAAACAGGAACCGTTTGAAAGCCTGCCGGACAGCATTATCGCGCGTTACGGGCTTATGCCTTTGGCTGACGCGCTTGAAAATATACATTTCCCGGTCAGCGACGAAGCCGCGAAGAATGCCGGAAGAAGACTTGCGTTTGATGAACTTCTCAAACTCCAGCTGGGTATGCTTATAATGAGAAAAAGGAGCAGAAACCACACCGCGCGCAGGATGGATCCCGATATATCGATCGAGGATTTCAGACAGGGGCTTCCGTTCAGGCTTACCGGAGGGCAGAGCGACGCCGTAAACGATATAATACACGATCTGTGTGACGACAGGCCGATGAACAGGCTTCTGCAGGGGGATGTAGGCAGCGGCAAAACCGTAGTGGCAGCCGCGGCTTGCTGTTTTACCTCAAAAAACGGGTTACAGTCCGCCCTTATGGCGCCGACTGAGATCCTTGCCTCCCAGCATTATGACACTCTTAAAAAATATCTTGAGCCTCTCGGAGTAAATGTATGTCTGCTGACCGGCTCAACAAAGGCAAAAGAAAAAAACAAAATAAAAGAAAATATCGCAAGCGGCGGGATCGATGTCATTGTCGGAACACACGCCGTGATACAGAAAGACGTGGAATATCATGACCTCGCGCTCGTCATAACGGATGAGCAGCACCGCTTCGGTGTGTCACAGCGCGCCGCGCTTGCCGAAAAGGGAGATTCTCCTCACAAGCTTGTAATGTCCGCGACACCGATACCGAGGACGCTCGCACTTATGATATACGGCGATCTTGATGTTTCCGTGATAAGAGAGATGCCCGAGGGAAGGCAGCAGGTAAAGACCTACGCCGTGACCGGAAAACTCAGGAGCCGCGCATTCGGATTTGTCAGAAAAAAACTCGATGAGGGAAGACAGGCATATGTCGTCTGCCCCGTTATTGAAGACAACGAGAATGATATGCTGGCTGTGAAAAGCTACGCCGAAAACGCTCAAAAAGATATTCTGAAAGGCTATTCGAGCGCGCTGCTTCACGGGAAGATGAAAAGTTCGGAGAAAGACAGTGTGATGGAAAAATTTCGCCGCGGCGAGATACAGGTCCTTATATGCACTACGGTCGTTGAAGTGGGTGTAGATGTGCCGAACGCCGCTGTGATAGTTATCGAAAACGCGGAGCGGTTCGGTCTGTCACAGCTTCATCAGCTCAGGGGAAGAGTCGGACGCGGTGACTACGAGAGCAGCTGTATACTTATCACGGACAATCCCGGTGAGGAGTGCAGACAGCGGATGAAGATAATCACTTCTACGACAGACGGGTTCAGGATTTCCGAAGAAGACCTTAAATTGCGCGGTCCCGGTGATTTTTTCGGAAACGCACAGCACGGACTTCCCCCTCTGAAGATCGCGGACATAGCCGGGGATATGGAACTTACAAACCTTGCCCGGGAGTGTGCCGGTGAAATTCTGGAAGATGATCCCGCTCTGGAGAAAAAAGAAAACAGGATACTTAAAATGGACACTATGCGTATGTTCAGCAAAGACATAATCGGTTAAAAAAGAGAACGACGGCTTAGGAGGTCTGAAAGCGGCCTGACATCACGCAAGATCCGGCTGTAAAAATTATTTGAAAAAAATCAAAAAAAAACTTGACAAGCTGAAATAACAGTGGTATAATAGACTTTGTCGCAGGATGTGACGGGGAATAAATGGCAAGGGAGCTTAGCTCAGCTGGGAGAGCATCTGCCCTACAAGCAGAGGGTCACAGGTTCGAGCCCTGTAGCTCCCACCATTATTGGCACTGGCCCGGTAGTTCAGTTGGTTAGAACGCTAGCCTGTCACGCTAGAGGTCGTGAGTTCGAGCCTCATCCGGGTCGCCATTCCTTTTTATCCGAATCCGGTTATTTGCCTCTGTAGCTCAGTCGGTAGAGCAGGGGACTGAAAATCCCCGTGTCGTTGGTTCGATTCCGACCGGAGGCACCACTGCTTCTTTGGTTATATGCGTAGCCGCTTCTGATGAAGGCCTTTGTGATTCCCGGTGGCGATGTGCTTAAAATATCGGGTACGGATACCGGGGGGTGTATTCATCTTGCCCGTGTATTTTGTGCATTCTGTCTGATGACGCATAAGAACAGGCTTTTGTGAAAATTTATTTTATGTGCGGATTTAGCTCATCCGGTAGAGCGCCACCTTGCCAAGGTGGAGGTAGCGAGTTCGAGCCTCGTAATCCGCTCCAGAGAATGTCGGGGAAATATCCTCGGCATTTTAATCCCGAAGCGATCGTTTCGGGATTTTTTCACAAATAGGCTTTTTATAATGTGTAATAAGATTAAAATAAGCGAGGCGAGAAAATCTGTCCCGAACCGACGGAAATATCGGTCTTGCAGAGGTGAAGAAGTGGAAAAGGAAAAAGAAAAGAGGTTTGCTGTCCTTATAGATGCCGATAATGTGGCGTCGAAATATGTCAAATACATTCTCGACGAGGTGTCAAATTACGGAGTCGTCACGTACAAAAGGGTATACGGAGACTGGACAAGGCCGAATCTTGAGAGCTGGAAAGGTATGGCGCTTGAGAATGCCATAACCCCGATACAGCAGTACAGCTACACGACAGGGAAAAATTCCACCGACTCGGCAATGATAATCGACGCGATGGATATCCTGTATTCACACAATGTCGACGGTTTTTGCATTGTGTCCAGCGACAGTGATTTTACAAGACTTGCGATAAGACTGAGAGAGTCCGGAATGCAGGTTATCGGTATGGGAGAAAAGAAAACACCGAAACCGTTCAGCACTGCCTGCAACGCTTTCAAGTACCTTGAAATGCTCGCGGAGGAAGATGAGGAGATTCAGCAGGACGGCAGAAACAAGGAGATAGAACTTGAAACGCTCGGTATAAAGGATCTTGAGCGGATAATCATAAGGATCATAGCCGAAAACGGGGATATGCGCGGAGAGATGGATATAGGCCACCTTGCAAATCTTCTTCAGAACCGGTATCCGGATTTTGACGTCAGAAATTACGGATACTCGAAGTTTTCCCGTTTTCTCAAGATGTTCGACTCTATCGAGTCAAGACAGGTCAATAATAAGATCCTTGTTTCGCAGAAGTTTGATGAGGCCGGTATTGATAAGATAAAGAGCATAATAATAGATATAGTAAAAAGCGGGGGAAACAAAGGTTATAATCTGGGTCAGCTCAAGGAGCAACTCTGCGCCAAAGTGCCCAACTTCAGCGTAAAAACATACGGCTATTCAAAATTCAGCCTGTTTGTAGAAAATCTTCACGGATTAAAAATAAAAAACAACATCGTCACTTTGGCCGAAAAACGACCCGGATGAGGAGAGTTTTAATTGGGTAAGAGAATAATGCTTATCCTGCTGGTAACGGCGTGTCTGCTTTTTGTTATCTGGGGTGTGGCTTATGCCCGCAAGTCCGGATTTTTTGAAAAATATCCCGAAAAGCAGTATCTTACGGAGCAGGAAGCCGCGACAAGACCGTATTACACCGGACTCAGCGATGATGAAAAAGCTGTGTACACCGCTCTTTACCGCGGGATAAATAATTTTGAAGAGGAGATAGATCTCCCCTATGACGCCGACGGGGAGGAATACGAAAAAATATATTGTCTGCTTGAAAAGCAGGAGGGAAGCCTTTTCTGGCTGGATCAGTCTTTTTACACGGCAAAGAAACTCAGGAAAGCTAAGATAGTCTACCGTCTGCAGAATGATGATCAGACGTCGGAGATGAAACAGCGGCTCGCGGATGAAACAGCGGAGATTTTGTCGGGTATCGGCAGTGATATGAGTGATTTTGACAAAGCGGTCTATATTCATGATTACATAGTGAATAACTGCCGTTACGGAAATGATCTTCAGAGCGGATCGGACGGCTCAACGGTGTATGACTGTCTTGTGTATAAAAAAGCGCAGTGTGAAGGTTACGCCAAGGCGTACCGTTATCTTGCCGGGGAATCGGGACTTGAATGTGCTGTCGTGACGGGAGTGACGAGCGACGGAGAGAATCATGTATGGAATCAGGTCAGAATTGACGGAAACTGGTATGATCTTGATATAACATGGGATGACAACGATTCTCAGAATGAAACAAGACATATTTACTTTCTGTGCGATGATAAAGAATTTTATGATACCCATGAGCCGAAGGACAACAATTTTGAGCTGTATTCTTGCGAAAACAAAGACGGTTATTACGTCCGTAAAGATTTGTATATCACGAATATGAACGATGCAAGATCGGCGTTACGGCGGGAAAGCAAAGCCGGAAAGAAAGCGATAGAGCTAAAGTTCAGCGACAGGAAAATCTATGATGAATTCAAGTCGGAGTATGATGACGGACGTATAATAGATATATTGACGGAAAGCCAATACGGAATACTCGGCAAAAGCATTTCAATAGCCTTGAGAGAAAACAAAGACCTTCTGTGTATGACGATCCTGATGGGATAATAACGCCGGCAGAACCGTTTTTACACAGTATTTGTGCATAATTAACAGAAAAAAAGAAAAAATACTGTAATAATTTTAATTGACAAAATAAAATCATTATGATATAATAAAAAATACCGATTGGTGCAGAAAGAAATATTTTGGCGATATTTTGAGTATTCATCGATCGTGTGACTGCTTTTTCAAAGCATCGGCATCTTGAAAAATGAACAATGCGAAAGACCCTGAGAGATTCTTTACGAGAGTGGAGAAGGAAGTCAGAGCGAGACTTAAAAAAACGCGAAAGAAACACGCAGCGAGAAGCGAGAGCGAGAGCTGAGGAGTATATAAGGAAAGTCCGGGAAGGACGAGTAGGTATATAAAGGATTAAATAAAGAGTTTGATCCTGGCTCAGGACGAACGCTGGCGGCACGCCTAACACATGCAAGTCGAACGGAGATATTTGAGATTACTTAGATATCTTAGTGGCGGACGGGTGAGTAACACGTGAGTAACCTGCCTCTGAGAGAGGGATAGCTTCCGGAAACGGATGGTAATACCTTATGACATATAGCGAGGGCATCCTCGAAATATCAAAGAGAAATTGCTCAGAGATGGGCTCGCGCCTGATTAGATAGTTGGTGAGGTAATAGCTCACCAAGTCGACGATCAGTAGCCGGACTGAGAGGTTGAACGGCCACATTGGGACTGAGACACGGCCCAGACTCCTACGGGAGGCAGCAGTGGGGAATATTGCACAATGGGGGGAACCCTGATGCAGCGATGCCGCGTGGAGGAAGAAGGTTTTCGGATTGTAAACTCCTGTCTTAAAGGACGAGAAGGACGGTACTTTAGGAGGAAGCTCCGGCTAACTACGTGCCAGCAGCCGCGGTAATACGTAGGGAGCGAGCGTTGTCCGGAATTACTGGGTGTAAAGGGAGCGTAGGCGGGTGAGCAAGTCAGATGTGAAAACCACGGGCTTAACCTGTGGACTGCATTTGAAACTGCAGATCTTGAGTGAAGTAGAGGTAAGCGGAATTCCTGGTGTAGCGGTGAAATGCGTAGATATCAGGAGGAACACCGGTGGCGAAGGCGGCTTACTGGACGGCAACTGACGCTGAGGCTCGAAAGCGTGGGGAGCAAACAGGATTAGATACCCTGGTAG
>CAYPXB010000012.1:0-9696 GCA_964414745.1 uncultured Alistipes sp.
ATACTCGCGGTTCTGCTTATCGTTCTGAATATACCGGTACCCGGAGTTGCCGCCGAGACCGAAAAATTAAAAGTCGGTTTTTTTGATTTCTCAGGGTATCATGAGATCGACAAAGATGGTCATATGAGCGGATACGGATATGAATTTCTTCAGAAAATAGCGGCATACGGCGACTGGGATTATGAATTTGTCGCGCACGAAAGATCATATTCCGATAATCTTGATATGCTTAAAAACGGAGAGATAGATATTCTCACCTCCGTTTCCAAGACTCCCGAGCGTGAGAAGAAATTTCTGTTTTCAAGTGAAAATATAGGAACGAACTCCACGATATTCACGGTAAAAGCGGGAAACGAAAAAGTCGTATCGGGCGATTACAGCACATATGACGGTCTTGAGATCGGTATGCTGGCGGATAATTCAAAAAACGAGGTATTTGAAAAATTCGCCGAAGAAAACGGATTTACATTTGATCCCGTTTATTATGAAACGGAAGATGAGCTTACCGGTGCGCTTCAGAGCGGAGAGATCGACGGAGTCGTTACGGGCAGTCTGCGCGCGACGGAAAATGAATGGCTTGTCGAAACACTGGGCGAAAGCGAGTTTTACGTCACTGTCTCAAAGGACAGGCCGGAACTTATGGAGCAGATCGATGAGGCGATCCGTCTGCTCGATCTCCAGGAGCCTGACTGGAGGAGCAGACTGCATGACAAATATTACAGTCTTGATTCCGGCGATCTGATAATGTTCAGCGCGGCCGAACGCGAATATATGGAGGAGCTGAAAAAATCGGGAAAGAAACTCAGAGTGCTTTTCAATCCGGACAGATCTCCCTATTCGTATTTTGACGGCGAGGAGGCAAAAGGCATCTTCACACAGGTCTTTGACGGTATTGCCGGTGATCTCTCACTTGATTATGAATATATCCGCACAGAAGACCGTGAAGGATACCGGCAGGCTATGGAGAACGGGGAAGCCGATATAGTCCTCGATTTTGCGGGCGACTATTATGTTGCCGACAAAGCCGGCTATAAGATCACAAGTCCGTTTATCAAGACAAAGTACAGCAGGCTTACGCTGAAAGGAAACAAGAATAATATAAAAAAGATCGCGGTCATAGAAAACTCCGATATTCTGGATAATTATGTCTCCAAATATTACCCCGCCGAGGATCTTGTCAGTTATAAGAGTATCAAGGAGTGTGTTGAATCTGTCGCGGACGGCACAACCGACGCCGTTATCCTGAATTCGTATTCGGTCGAGCAGATCATTCAGAATGATGACAGAAACCGTTTTTCATACACGATAATGGGCGAGACATTCCTTGATTACTCGATCGGAGTGAGGAAAGATATAGATCACCGTCTGCTTAATATCATCGACAAAGAGGTCTCCGCGATAGATGAAGAGATGCTCTCGAGCCTCGTTATAAAAGAAGCCGATCAGACAAGGGAAAATTCCGGCGGGACGCTGACTTCATTCATATACAGCAATCCCGTCTACAACATCCTGATACTTGTGCTTTTCTTCACGCTTGTCATCGTTGTTCTCATACTTATCCTCAGGATAAGGAACCAGAAAGTGCTCAATGCCAAGATCGAGGAAATAAGCGGGCAGTACCGGGCAAAGGAAAAGGAGCTTTCCGACGCGCTTGCGCTTGCGGACCAGGCAAACAGGGCAAAGACGACTTTCCTCAACAATATGTCACATGATATACGCACGCCTATGAATGCCATAATCGGTTTCACGGGCCTTGCCATGGAACATCTTGACAACAAGGAGAGAGCAAGGGATTATCTGTCAAAAATATCCCAGTCGTCCAATCATCTTCTTTCACTTATAAACGATGTTCTTGATATGAGCCGTATCGAATCGGGAAATATGGTCATAGAAGAAAAGCCCGAAAATCTTGCGGAGATACTTCATGGACTGAGAAATATCATTCAGGCGGACGTTCACGCGAAACAGCTTGAACTTTTCGTTGAGACCGTCGATGTCACGAATGAGGGGATATACTGCGATAAACTGCGTCTGAATCAGGTGCTGCTGAACCTGCTCTCAAATGCGATAAAATTCACTAATCCCGGAGGAACCGTTTCTCTCAGAGTAACGGAAAAGGAATCCGGCAATGAAGGAACGGCTCTGTACGAATTTCGTGTGAAGGACACGGGCATCGGAATGAGTCCGGATTTTGCGAAGACGATATTTGAACCGTTTACGCGGGAACGCAACTCCACGGTCAGCGGAATACAGGGTACCGGACTGGGCATGGCGATAACGAAAAATATCGTCGATATGATGCACGGAACGATAGAAGTGGAGAGCGAAAAAGGCGAAGGCACCGTATTTACCGTGACGGTCGAGCTGCGATATAACGAAAATGCGAAGAGACCCGATGTCATCACGGAGCTTAAAGGAATGCGAAGTCTTGTCGTGGACGATGATGTGATAAGCTGCCAGAGTGTCTCCAAAATGCTTCGTCAGATGGGAATGCGCTCCGAGTGGACCATGTACGGCAAAGAGGCGGTTGTCCGTACGACAGAGGCGTTTGATATGGGTGATCCGTATCAGGTATATATCATAGACTGGTCTATGCCGGATATGAACGGTATCGAAACGGTAAGGCAGATAAGAAAAGTTGTCGGGCACGAAGCGCCTGTCATACTTCTTTCCGCTTACGACTGGGTAGATGTCGAAACAGAAGCGCGAAACGCGGGGGTGACGGACTTTATAAGCAAACCGCTTTTTGAGTCCGATCTGCATTATGTGCTGGAAAAAGCCATCGGCAAAAATCCCGTCAATGAGGAAAAAGATTCTCCCGATAATGAAATGTTCATGGGAAAGCGTGTTCTTCTCGCTGAGGATAATGAGCTCAACAGAGAGATAGCCGAAGAGATCCTCCGAAGCAGGGGGATCACCGTCGAAACGGCTGAAAATGGCGAAATTGCGTACGAGATGGTGAAAAGATCCTCTCCGGGATATTACGATCTTGTGCTTATGGATGTACAGATGCCCGTGATGGACGGCTATGAGGCGACGGAGAAGATACGCTCGCTCAGGGACAAAAAGCTGTCGGAAATACCCATAATAGCCATGACGGCAAACGCATTCGAGGAGGATCGGAAAAAGGCGCTGGAAGCGGGAATGAACGGCCATATCGCAAAACCTGTCGATGTGGATCTGATGATGGATATCCTGAGCAAAGTCATTTCCGGCAAGAGCGCAGACAAACAGAATTGATATAAATTCTATAAACTTAAAAAAACAGGAGGAATAACAATGAACAATTCAATGACTGTCTCAAAACAGCGTCTGTCTGTCAAGGCACAGACGATCGCGACTTTGCTCGCGATAGCCGGTGCGGTGGTCATACCGCAGATCTTTCATGTCATAGGAGCTGTGTCCGGGATGGGTACGGCGCTCGGTGAAGCTTTTCTGCCTATGCATCTTCCGATAATCCTCGTAGGACTTATCGCGGGACCGTACGCCGGTGCGATCTCGGGTCTTCTGGGACCTCTCGCAAGTTTCGCACTGTCGGGAATGCCGCCTGCCGCCATGCTCCCGTTCATGATGACCGAGCTTTTCGGTTACGGACTTTGCGCCGGTCTTCTCAGAAACGTTAAGATGCCCACAGTCCTGAAAGTTCTCATCGTCCAGGTCGCCGGACGTCTGCTCCGCGCCGCGGCTATTCTTGTTGCGGTCTATGTTTTCGGAAGACCTATGGAAATATCGACTGTCTGGACAAGCATAACAGCCGGACTGTTCGGTATCGTGCTTCAGCTTGTCCTGATTCCGCTTACCGTTTACAGACTTGAGAATATAAAGCGCAATGAGAAGTGAGACACTTTGCGCAAAGCGGATACTTGAACAGGAAAAGCTTTCCTGTGTCCTGTGCAACGGTAATGATAAGGACACAGTCAGAAGTTCCGCGCGCGGGATACGGCCGCTTTTGGAATTTATTGAAACAGGCGGATATAAAGGCTATTGCGCGGCTGACAGAATAGTCGGAAAAGCCGCGGCAATGCTTTATGTCATTCTCGGTGTCAGCGAAGTCTATGCCGATGTCATGAGCGAGCAGGGTATGAATATGCTCAAAAAACACGATATAGACTGCGAATGCGGTTTGCTTGTAAAAGAGATAAGAAACAGACAGGATACGGGAATATGCCCGATGGACGCCGCTGTTTTTTCAATCAGCGACCCGATGGAAGCGATGCAGATCCTGAAAGGCAAAATATCGGGAAAAGTATAACAAAAACCCCTCCGTAAATTGCGGAGGGGTTCTGATTTTAAGTCTGAAATATGAGAGAGCCGTTATTCACTGTAAGTCACCAGTGCTTTTTCGAGTCTTCCGATACCGTCTCTGAGTCTTTCGGACGGACAGGCTAAATTCATTCGCAAAAAAGCTTCTCCGCCTTTTCCGTACTGAGTGCCGGCTGAAAGGTACAATCCCGTTGTTTTGCGGATGTGACCGGCAAGTTTTTTTGAATCCGATGTTATGACCGAGCAGTCGAGCCATGCCAGATAGGTAGCCTGGGATCTGACGACTTTTGCACCGGAGAGAGAAGGCTCCGACTTTTCCAAAATCTGTCTGTTCATAAACAGATATTCTCTGAGTTCGTCGAGCCATTTTTCGCCGCTGCCGAATGCCGCTGCCACAGCCTGAACGGCAAAAGCGTTCGGTTCGGCGACTTCATCGGTGTTAAGGCATCTGCGCACTTTATGCCGGAGTTTTTCGTCCGGGACATACGCGGCAGCCGTCTGAATACCCGCGAGGTTGAATGTTTTGGTAGGCGAGATGCACGTGATGCTGTTGTATTTGCAGTTTTCCGACACCGAGGCAAAGGGAATATAGTTTGTTCCCGGTGCGGTGATATCGCAGTGGATCTCATCACTGATCACAATGACCCCGTTTTTCAGGGCAATATCTCCGATCTTCTCAAGGCATTCCGCACTCCAGATATTTCCTGTGGGATTATGCGGATTGCTCAGTATCAGAAGTGTTGTCTGCGGATCCGAAAGAGCTTTTTCAAGAGCCTCAAAGCAGACTGAATACACGCCGTCTTTGTAATCAAGCGGACAACTTATGATATTGCGTCCGTTGTTTCTGATACAGTTAAAGAAAATATTATAGACAGGCGTAAGGATCACGACGTTCTCATCCGGTGTTGTAAGTTTTCTGATACAGCTTGAGATTATCGGGATCACACCGCTGCTGAACAGGAGAGCCTCTCTTTCCATATTCAGACCATGGCGATTTTTCCACCAGGAGATATACGAGTCGTACCATTCATCAGGTATGTCCGTATAACCGAAAATTCCGTGTTCCGCGCGCTTTATGAGTGCCGAAGTAATCTCCGGCGCTGTCTGAAGATCCATATCTGCCACCCACATAGGAAGCTCGTCTTTCTCAACGTTCCACTTGAGGGAAAATGTGCCGCTTCTGTCAATTATTTTATCAAAATCATACATTTTATCTCAGCTCCGTGATCTCATATTATTTACCGGTGTAATTATACCACTATCTTCCGCAGGCGTCAAGCAGGAAGAATTATATCGCGCAAAATTGAAAATGGTCATAAAAATATTGACACCCGCGGAAAAATGTGCTAATATTGTAGTGATAAGTACCGGTCGCCTGAGATCGGTCATTCAGGCGGCAAAATTTACAGATGTTACAAAATAAACCTAAGATTTCTTTCATTAAGTAAAGGAGTGTTGTCCGGATGAAGAAAAAAACAAGGCTGCTCGCGGGATCGCTTGCGCTGTGCATAGCGCTTGCCGGTCTGTCTTCCGTGCCGGAGAAGATAACAGCGAGTGACGCAAGCGCGGCGGAATCCGCTGTGTCGATGGACTGGGGTACTCTTGAGATCGGCGGCGGAGGATTCGTAGCCGGCATTATCGCCGGTCAGAACGAGATGTATCTTCGTACCGACGTAGGCGGCGCCTACAGGTACAACTATGATAAGGGAGAATGGGAACAGCTTTTCGGATTTCTTAACGATTCCCAGAGAGGACTTCTCAGCGTAAAGGGTATCGCGATCGATCCGACAGATGACGATACGGCATATTTTCTCTGCGGATGCGCTTATTTTTCCGACGCAAAGACATCGATATTCAAGACGACCGACGGAGGCAAAACGTTTACCGAATCCGATGTGACGGATCTCATACAGATCCACGGAAACGGCGACGGACGTGAGTGTATAGAACCTATCGCAGTCGATCCGGATGATCCCGATACGATCTACGCCGGCGGAGATGTCACAGCCGGAAGTTCCGCACTTATCAAGTCTACCGACGGCGGAGCGACATGGAATCCGGTTGCGGGATATGACGATCTCGGACTTTTTACGACCGAGCTTAAATATCCTTCATGGACCGAACATATGGTAAGAGGAACCGAAGATAAATTATATAATGAGCAGAACGGTATAGGATGCATATTCATCGAGGACGGTAAAGTCTATGTCGGCACTTCCGTGACCGGCGAGGCGAACATTCATGTTGCGAATGTCGATGATGATAAGTTTACCGAACTTTCCGCCGATCTTCCGACCGAAAATTACCCCCTGTCCATAACAAGCGACAACAACGGAAATCTTTTCTTCACCTACATAGCCGGACTCGCCTTTTCCGGAACAGCGGGAGGCGCGTACGAATACGACAAGGCAAGCGGTTCGGTAAAGAAACTTTCCGTTTCCGACAATGCCATAGGAATGATAGAAGCCGATAAAAGCAATCCCGATCATCTCCTTGCCCGCACATGCGGTGTGTGGGCGGATCAGTGGTTTGAGACTGAATGGACCGATGACAGCATAGCATGGGGAGATCATTTCTTCCGCTCGACCGACGGCGGTGAAACATGGCAGGATGTAACGCCCGGACAACAGGAAGGTCAGTACACGGATCATCAGTATTTCGTTTCAAACCCTATAGATACGAACGGATATGACTGGATCTACGGCAAGGCGTGCCATTGGGGAAGCGGAATAATAATCGATCCGCGTAATCCCGACAGGATAGTTCTCACGTCCGGTAACGGCGTTTACGCCTGTGACAATATATGGGACACAGAAGGCGTGCAGTTTTACTTTGACCCAAAGGGCGTCGAAGAAGTAGTCGCTCTTGATATGGTCAGCGTACCCGGAGGCGCGGCGTATTCCGCCATCGGAGATTATGACGGATTCATCCACACGGACAATGACACGGTGCCTCAGCAGTACAGTCCGAATATAGGCTCTACTTCGGCGATAGCGTATTGTCCGTCGGACCCGGAAGTCATGGCACGTGTTTCCCAGAACGACGCAAAGGGATATTATTCAACAGATGCCGGTGCTACATGGAATGAAATGAGTTTTACATTTTCAGGTGGAAAACTGTCCATAACGCGGCTTGAGAGCGGCGAATTCAGGATAATCGAATCAAACGGAAGCGGTTCTGCCGTTTCATACACGGACGATTTCGGCAAAACATGGAATGAGTCAAGCGGAATTGATGGCTCAAGGACGACGTATACGCTCGTAGACCCCGAAGATCCCGCAAGAGTTTACGGTTCGGGTATAAAGTACAACGAATACTGGGCATCCACGCCCGGAAAGACAGAGCCGACATTTGATGAAGCGCATTATTCGTTCTATATAAGCGATGATTACGGCGCTACATTCAGGGAAACGCAGATCGCTCTTTACGATATGAACGACCACACAGGAGATCTTGCATATATTTCAGAAAATAAATTGGCGATGGCACTCGGCTGGAACGGACTTTCGATAATAGATGTCTCATCCGGTGAAGCCGCCGAGACGAAAACAGATGTATTTTACTGCAAGACGATAGGATACGGAGCACCCGAAAAAGAAGGCGGTCCCAACACGCTTTATATTTACGGAAAACCGGCCGAGGGCGATGTTGAAGGCATATACCGCTCTACCGACGGAGGCGCGACGTGGGTGTGCATAAATACGGATCACCTCTACGGGGGAACCGGAAACGGAAACTTCCTTGTCGGAGATATGAATGAATTCGGAAAAGTTTATATGTCAACAGTCGGTTGCGGAATCGTTTACGGACAGCTCAGCAGCGGAGAAAAGCCGACAGAACCTCCGACTCAGAAACCGACAGCCGGACAGACGACAACGGAGCAGACCTCAACACAGCCGGGCACGGATCCTCCGACACAGGAGTCGACGGAGACGGGAAAAAATCTTCCCGGTGACGCGGACTGCAACGGAAAGATCGAGGTCGATGATGTCGTTATGATACTGTCGTACACGGTTGACCCGAAGCGGTGCGATATAACGGAGCAGGGTATCATAAATTCCGATGTTTACCAGCAGGGTGACGGAATCAATTCATCTGACGCCGCTTCCGTTGCGAAATATATCGCGAAAAATATCAGCAGTCTCCCCGAATCGTAATGATACCTGAGAAAACAAAAAACGGACGCTTAAAGCGTCCGTTTTGTTATTCGGGAGAATATTCAAAGCACGGCATAAGCTCCATCTTGAACAGATTGTTTCTGTGCTTTTCATCGATCAGATCTCTTACTCTTTTATCCTCACACACCCCCGTTCTTATGTAGCGGTCGAGAACGGCATATGTAAATCCGAGATTATCTTCGTCGCTTTTGCCGCAAAGGCCGTCGGACGGGGTCTTTTCGACAAGCTCTGCCGGAAGTTCAAGTTCTCTGCCGATCTGCTTCACTTCCGTCACGGTTATCCTTGCCAGAGGACTGAAATCCCCGGCGGCGTCACCGTATCTTGTGGAATATCCGACCCAGTCTTCTGACAGATTACACGTGTTCGCGACACGGCCGTTCAATGTCTGTCCCACGGCATAGAGAACCGCCATGCGTATCCTCGGGGGGAGATTTGTCCTTGCCTGCACGCTCATATCAAGCCCCGGCGGAAAAGAGTCGCATATTCCGTCAACGGCTTTTTTTACATTTACCGTATAATTTTTAATGCCAAGGTAGTCGACAAGCATTTTCGCGCAGTCTATATCACTTTGTATCCCGCACGGCATAAGCACTCCTATCACTCTTTCGCGTCCGAGAGCTTCCGCGCAGAGAGCCGCCGTAACAGAACTGTCTTTTCCGCCGGAAATTCCGACGATGGCGTTGCAACCTTTTCCGTTTTTCTCAAAGAAATCTCTTATCCATTCCGTTATGTCTCCGATCACTTTCTTTGCGTTGAATTCACTCATCAGAATATCTCCTTATCATCACACTTCGCCGATAATGTTTATCTGGCACATTTTCATAGACTGCAGCGCCGCAAGGTGAGATTGAGGTGTAACGCCGGCACAGCATGAAGCGTCAACGGTTATTTCCGATTCCGGGAAAAAAGCCTTGAGTATCAACGCATTTGAAATAACACAGATATCCGTACAAAGTCCGACTATTTCAATGTCTTCGAAAAAGCGGCCTCTCCACCCGGTCCAGCCGAATCCGGGTTTATCGATCACCTCACAGCCCGATGTATCAAGTTCAGCAGAGATCTCCCACCCGTGTGTTCCTCTGATACAGTGTTTTATGGGAAGTTTTCTGCCCTCCTGCGTTTCAGGATAGTCTTCGCCGTGTGTGTCGCGCGTAAATATCACTTCATCGTTACGGGATCTGTATTCATTTATCTTTTCTTTGACTTTTCCGACGATCCCGACAGCCTCTTTTGTGCCGAGAGATCCGTCTATAAA
>CAYPXB010000012.1:9796-13067 GCA_964414745.1 uncultured Alistipes sp.
TCTCTGTGCGGACGACAGTATAATTTTGGGGATGATCATATGGAATCATACAGAATATTCAGAGATCTCGCGATCATTATTTTTGCCGCGAAGATCTGCGGACTTGCGGCGAAAAAACTGAAAGCTCCCCAGGTCGTCGGCGAGATCATCGCAGGGCTTCTTCTGGGACCGTCGGTGCTCGGAATAGTCGATCAGTCCGATTTTCTCTCGCAGATGGCTGAGATAGGCGTCATACTGCTGATGTTCTCCGCTGGGCTCGGCACCAATCTGAAAGATATGCTGAAGACAGGACCGGCCGCCCTGCTTATAGCCGCAGTCGGGGTGTTTGTCCCTCTCGTGGCGGGATACCTGTTGTATTCGTGCTTTTACGGATTTGCGGCTATAGGAAGCGAGGAGTTTTATAAGGCAATCTTTATCGGAGTGATAATGACGGCTACCTCGGTCAGCATAACCGTGCAGACTCTGAGGGAGCTCGGTCATCTGAAAAGCCGTGTAGGTACACTTATCCTCAACGCCGCCATCATTGACGATGTGATCGGAATAATCGTTCTTACGTTCGTAGTCGGTTTCAAGGATCCCGAGTCAGACCCGCTCAGTGTAGTAGGTTCTACGTTGCTGTTTTTCCTGTTCTGCGGAATAGTCGGATTCCTGATATTCAAGCTGTTCAAATGGTTCGACAAAAAATATCCCCACAAGCGGAGGATACCTATACTGGGACTCAGCCTTTGCTTCGCGCTTGCGTATATTGCGGAAAGATTCTTCGGTATCGCAGATATAACGGGAGCATATATCGCGGGACTTATACTTTGCAGTCTTCATGATTCGGATTATATCGCCGAAAAAATGGATATAAATTCATATATGCTCTTCGGACCGGTCTTTTTTGCCAGCATAGGACTTAAAACGGAATTTTCGGGCTTTACCGTGAGACTGCTTTTATTTTCGGCGGCGTTTACGATCGTCGCTATGATCGCGAAAGTGATCGGCTGCGGCATCACCGCGAGGGCATTCGGCTACAGTTCCAAAGATTCGCTCAGAGTCGGCGTCGGAATGATGACACGGGGAGAGGTCGCGCTGATAGTTTCGCAAAAAGGGCTTGCGGTCGGGCTTCTCGAGCCGGAGTATTTTACATCCGTGATACTTCTTATAATCTGTTCATCGGTCGTCACACCGGTGATAATGAAACTGCTGTACAGGAACGAAGACCCTCCGGAAGACAAGTCTGTTGCCGAGAAAGCCGATGTGAGACCCGAGAGCGGAGGATAAGACAAAAAGCAACGGAGGATATAGTACCTTGCCTTTGCAATAGATATAAAATATTGCATTCACTGCCGATCTGTGATATAATAAATCGTATGATACGATCGGTATCCGGAGAAACAAAACGATAGAAAAATTGTAAAAACCGAATGGAGGAATTATAAAATGTGTGGAATAGTGGGATATGTCGGATACAGAAATTGCACCGACGTGCTTCTTGACGCCCTGTCAAAACTGGAATACAGAGGATATGACTCGGCGGGCATAGCGGTATTTGAAAATGACGAGATAAAAGTCGCGAAATCGAAGGGAAGGCTCTCCGATCTTGAAAAAAAGATGGACGAAACATACAGACCTTTCGGCCATTCCGGCATCGGTCACACAAGATGGGCGACTCACGGAGAACCCTCGGATGTAAACTCGCACCCTCACAGCGGACAGCGTGTTACAATAGTCCATAACGGAATAATAGAAAATTACAAGGATCTCAAGAATTTTCTGGTCGGCGAAGGAGTGTCATTCAAGAGCGACACCGATACGGAGATCGTCGCTCAGCTTCTGGATTTTTACTACAGCGGAGATCCGATTGCCACTATTGCAAAAGTGATGAGAGAGATCGAGGGATCGTACGCTCTCGGTATAATTTTCGCGGATTTTCCCGACACTGTTTTTGCGATAAGGAGAGAAAGTCCGCTTATTGTCGGGATCGGGGAAAATGAGAGTTTCATCGCATCCGATGTTCCGGCGATCCTTAAATATACAAAAAATTATTATCTGCTTGAACATAACGAGATCGCCGTCCTGAGCCGTTATTCGACGAGCATATATGATATGCACTACAACAAGCTGAAAAAAGAGCTGAAAACCGCGGACTGGGATATGGACGCCGCGGAGAAAAACGGATATGAGCATTTTATGCTCAAGGAGATACACGAGCAGCCCGATGCGATCAACACGACTATAAAACCCAGAATATCCGACGGAATGCCCAATCTTGAGGAGTGCGGAATAACCCCGGAGAAGCTCGGCGGATACCGCCAGATCTTTATGGTTGCCTGCGGAACGGCAATGCATGCCGGTGTAGTCGGAAGATATATAATCGAAAAGCTTGCACGCGTACCGGTGAATGTAGAGATCGCGTCTGAGTTCAGGTATCGTGATCCTATCGTTTCAAAGGATGATCTTGTGATAATCATCTCCCAGTCGGGAGAAACAGCCGACAGTCTGGCGGCGCTGAGGCTTGCGAAAAAACTCGGAGCCGAAACACTCGCAATAGTCAATGCGAAGGGAAGTTCCATAGCGCGGGAAGCGGATATGCTGATATACACCCATGCGGGACCTGAGATCGCGGTCGCCTCTACGAAAGCGTATATGGTGCAGATAGCCGTTATGTATCTGATCGCCTTTGAGATAGCTCTTGCCAAAGGAAAAATTACCGTCGAGGAGTGCAAAAAGCTGACGGCGGAACTTGAGGAGATGCCGGCGATCATTAAGAATTTGCTTGAACACAAGGAAAATCTGCAATATATCGCTTCAAAACTGATAACCTCCGAAAGCCTTCTGTATATAGGCAGGGGGCTGGACTATGCACTGAGCATGGAAGGATCACTCAAGCTTAAAGAAATATCATATATACACTCTGAATCATACGCCGCAGGAGAACTCAAGCACGGAACGATCTCGCTTGTAAGCGACGGAATGCCCGTTATCGCGGTAGCTACACAGAAAGCACTGTTTGAAAAGACAATAAGCAATATAAAAGAAGTAAAAGCGAGAGGCGCGAAAGTCATTCTCATTTGCCGTGAGTCATATGAACCGGACGATGATGTGGCTGATTACAAATTCGGGCTGCCCGACAGCGTGGATGATCTGCTTATGCCGATGGCGGCTGTGGTGCCGTTGCAGCTGATAGCGTATTATACGTCCGTCTTAAAAGGAAATGACGTTGACAAGCCGAGAAATCTTGCCAAATCCGTGACTGTAGAGTAAATGGCGGACAGACCTGAAATTC
>CAYPXB010000012.1:13167-19922 GCA_964414745.1 uncultured Alistipes sp.
TGCCACAAATTGAAGCAAAAGCGCAAAATCGGAGCAAAAACTTGAAAAAAAGAGCATAGTATGCTATAATTAATCTGTATGACGTGTTTTGAAATGAGAGTTTTCCACATATCGATACGTGATCCGATAAAAATATTAAAACGTATGGAAAAGAATTTTCGGAAAGGCAAGCACCTATGCATCACGGTTCGGTCGCAGCGGTAATTATCGCGAGTTTAATTTTATTTACAGGTTGCAACGGAAGAAATGAAAATGGCAGTACTTCCGGTTTTGAAGAGGAAACATCTTTTTTTTCCATGGATACAGCGGTCTCGGTAAAAGGAAGCCGCTCCGATGTCACGACGGCGACTGATACAATCAGAAAGCTCAATGATCTTTTTGACAGATATTCCGAAACAAGCGATATATACTCCCTGAATCACAGGATTGAAAAAGATATTTCGGATGAAACAGCCGGCCTTATACGGCAATCATCGGAGCTTACGGAAAAATTCGGGGATGAGGTAAATATCTTTGCCGGCGACATCACGGACTGCTGGGATATAAATTCCGAAGATCCCGAAGTACCCTCAGATGAAGATATAGAAAAAGCTCTTTCATCCACCGAAAAAGCTGAATTTTCGCTTGATGATATGCGCTTTTTGAACGATTTCGGAAGTATCGATGCCGGAAGTGTCGCAAAAGGTTACGCTCTTGACGTCATAGACAGTCAGCTTGAAAATGACAGCTGCTGTATCGTTTCGATGACATCCTCCGTTATGATGAAAGGAAAAAAGCCGGACGGTCAGCCGTTTACCGTATCAATCGTCGATCCGAATGACAGAAATGACACCCTCGGAGTCATAAAAACGGATGAATGCTTCCTTTCTACTTCGGGCGGGTATGAACGGTACTTTGAATCCGGAGGAAAAAGATATGGTCATATATTCGATCTTGACATCGGACGGCCTGCGGAGACGGATCTTGTTTCTGTGACAGTTCTCTGCGACAGCGGGATAGTGTCCGATTTTTTATCGACGCTCATATACATAGGCGGAACAGAAGATCTTGACAGATATTTTGGATATGATGACGTAAAGGGAGCCGTTGCCGTGACGGATGACGGCTTCGTGTATGTGAAAAATGTTGATTTTTCTCTCAGCGATGAGCAGCGGTATACTGTAAAGGAATGGGAAAATGGATAAACGATACCACTTTGCGAGTGTCAGAGAGATAATTATCATTGCGGCTGTTGCAATAGCGGCGATCTGCTTTGCTGTCGCGGCAAAGTCGGGCGGAGGGAGCTACGCTGTCATCAGTTGCGGAGACGTTGTGAAGGAAGTGAGACTGGACAAAGACGCTGTGCTGAGATTTGACGGGATCAACGCTTCCTTCAGGGTAAGCGGTGGCAAAATCCGGCTTGAGGACGCCGTCTGCCCGGACAGGATATGTGAAAAGACAGGCTATATAGGAAGCCCCGGAGAGAGCATAGTCTGCATTCCCGAAAAGATCACCGTTACCGTAAAGAGCGGAGAGAGTGAAAGCGGCACCGACGTTACGGTCGGATAAGCGGGGTGCTGTATGAATAAAGCAAGATATATTGCGAAAATGGGGTTGCTTCTCGCACTTGCCTGCTCGCTGCAGTTTCTGGAAAGCCTCATACCGATACCGCTTCCCCTCGGAATAAAAGTCGGCATATCGAGCGTTGTCGTCATGTATGTCATAATAGCCATGGGGTTTGCCCCGGCGATGACAGTAGCGGTACTTAAGAGCGTATTTGTTTTTGCCACAAGAGGGGCGTCCGCTTTCTGTATGTCACTTTGCGGAGGCATCATTTCGGTCGTGGCGATGGAAATTTATTTTATTCTTTCAGGGCACGGCAAAGGCGGCACGGGTATCCTCATGCTTTCGGTGACAGGCGGAGTGTTCCATAATATCGGGCAGCTTCTCGCGGCGTCCCTGATAGCAAAAAGCGTCGCGACTCTGACATATTTACCGATTCTGGTCATCGCGGGTATCGTTTCCGGTACAATTACCGGAATAATATTGAAATTACTTCTGAAAGGAGTTCATATACATAATGAAAAGATTGAACGGGATAAAACTCAGACACCGTAAGAATACGGAAAATTGCGCCACGGTCGATTTTGGCATACCCGCGAAAGTGACAGTGCCCATGTCGATGAATATGGGCGCGCCGTGTGAGCCGCTCGTCAAAGTCGGCGACACAGTCTGCGTCGGGCAGAAGATAGGCGATTCAAAAGCTCCTTTCAGCGTTCCCGTCCATTCCGGCGTTTCCGGAAAAGTTACGGCTGTTCCGGATTACATAACCGCAGGCGGAACTGTATGCAAGTCAGTCGAAATAGAGACCGACGGAAAGCAGACTGTCTTTGATGGGATAAAGCCGCCGGTCGTATCGGATAAAGAGAGCTTTATCGCAGCCGTGCGTGAAAGCGGGGTATGCGGACTCGGCGGAGCGGGATTTCCGACACATATAAAACTGTCCCCGAAGACGCCTGTGGATACGCTTATAGTGAACGCCGCCGAGTGTGAGCCATACATAACGGCGGATTACCGTGAAATGATGGAGTTTCCGGAAGATATCATCGGCGGAATAAATCTGATAAAAGACCGTCTCGGTATAAAGAACGCGAAACTCGCGATAGAGGCAAACAAACCCGAGGCAATAAAAAATTTTACGCAAATGGCGGAAAGCGACGACACGATCGACATCGTGACGCTTCCGTCCGTATATCCCCAGGGAGCCGAAAAAGTTATCATCTACAACACCACGGGCAGGATCGTTAAAGAGGGCGGCCTTCCGTCAGATGAAGGCGTGATCGTGATGAACGTCTCCACGATTGCGTTTATCTACAGATATATGCAAACGGGAATGCCGCTTGTTTCAAGAAGGCTCACCGTTGACGGGAATGCCGTCAGAAAGCCGATGAACATAAGCGCGGTCATCGGGACTTCCTTCAGGGAGATACTCGAATTTTGTGATACCGAGATCGACGAGGTAATAAAGCTCATAGGCGGAGGGCCGATGATGGGAATGAGTCTTTACAGTATGGATATGCCCGTCGTAAAGACGTCGAACGCTCTGCTTGCCGTAAAGACATATGATGAAAGAAAAACATCGGCCTGTATCAGGTGCGGACGCTGCGTCAGAGTCTGCCCTATCGGACTGATGCCGGCAGATATCGACAGGGCGTACAAAATTCGGAATGTGGATGAACTTGTCAGGCTGAAAGTGAATCTTTGCATGAACTGCGGAAGCTGTTCTTACGTTTGCCCGTCAAACAGGAAGCTTGCCGAAACGAATCAGCTTGCGAAGAGTCTTTTACCGAAAAAGTAAGGAGTTGTGCGGAAAATGAATAAGCTTATTGTTTCACCTTCACCTCACGACGAAAATTTTACGAAAACATCGACTATCATGATGAATGTCGTGATAGCTCTGATGCCCGCTCTCGTTGTTTCATGTTACATCTTCGGACCGAGAGCGCTGCTGCTGACGGCAGTATGTGTCGCAAGCTGCGTGCTTTTTGAATTTCTTGCCCGCAAGATCATGAAGAGAGAAAATACCATAGGTGATTTTTCGGCTGTCGTAACAGGAGTAATACTTGCGATGAACCTGCCGGTGACGCTTCCGCTGTGGATAGCCGTCATAGGTTCTTTTATCGCCATCGTGATCGTAAAACAGCTGTTCGGAGGATTGGGGCAGAATTTCGCGAACCCGGCTATCACAGCGAGGATCGTTCTGATGGTCTCCTTCCCGGCTCAGATGTCAAACTGGGTGCAGCCGTTTTTCTACCGCAACGCCGGTGACGCCGTTACGGGGGCGACACCGCTCGTGACGGGAGATGCTTCATATAAAGATCTTCTCCTCGGAACGACAGGTGGATGCCTCGGCGAAACGTGCGCTCTTGCGCTCCTTGCCGGGGGAATATACCTTGCCGTGAGACGTATTATTTCTCTCGCGACTCCCGTTTCATTCATAGGAAGTCTTGCGCTGCTGTCGCTCATCGCGGGAAAAGATCCCATATATGAGATACTCTCGGGCGGAGTTTTCCTCGGAGCGTTTTTTATGGCGACTGATTACGCGACGACACCGATAACAACGAAAGGAAAGATCATATTCGGGCTCGGGTGCGGTATCATAACTTTCGTCATAAGGAATTTCGGCGTATACCCGGAGGGCGTTTCGTTCTCGATACT
The DNA here is from genome assembly GCA_964414745.1 of uncultured Alistipes sp. Lineage (GTDB taxonomy): Bacteria > Bacillota > Clostridia > Oscillospirales > Ruminococcaceae > Ruminococcus. The sequence continues at coordinate 17,365 of CAYPXB010000012.1, forward strand.
GCTGATGAATGTACTTACTCCGTATATCGAGCAGCTTACGAGAACGAAGGTACTCGGAGCTAAGGGGGCTGACAAGAGTGAAGGATAAAATAAAACCCGCGTTCGTGCTTACCTGCATATGCGTTATTTCCGCGCTGCTTCTCGTTCTCGCGAACGAAGTGACAAAGGACAGTATCGCTGAGCAGAGGGAAAGCCGGTTCGGAAGCACCTTGCAGCTTCTTTTCGGTGAGTGCGATTACAGGCTCATCGATGACGATTTCGGTGCCGACGAGGTCGAATCCGTCGCGGTGACAAGTGACAACAGAACGGCAATACAGCTTTGTGTGGACGGTTATTCCAATGACGGCATAAATGTTCTCGTCGGGATCGATGAGAGCGGAAGCGTATGCGGTATCGAGTTTATTTCGCTCGATGAAACTCCCGGTCTCGGAACAAAAGTAAGAGATCAGGAGGAGTTCCGCGAGCAGTTTATCGGAGCAAAAGAGCCGGACTCGTACGAGTTTGACGCAGTCAGCGGCGCGACGTTCTCTTCCAAGGGAATGAAAAACGCGGTAGACACGGCTCTTGAAGTTTACAACAAAAACAAGGAGGCGATCCTTAATGGCTGACAACGGAAGCGAAAAAAAGGGACTTTTGCGGGAATTTACCAAGGGAATACTGAAAGAAAATCCGACGCTCGTCATGCTCCTCGGAATGTGCCCGACACTTGCCGTGACGACGCAGGCGGCGAACGGGATAGGAATGGGACTTGCGACCACGTTTGTACTTCTCGGTTCCAACATTGTTATATCACTTCTGAGAAATGTCATTCCGGACAAGGTAAGGATACCCTCTTTTATAGTTATAATAGCAAGTTTTGTCACGCTTATCGGATTTCTTCTTGAAGGCTTTGTCCCTCAGTTATACAGCAGCCTCGGAATATATCTGACGCTTATTACGGTAAACTGCATTATCTTCGGGCGTGCGGAGATGTTCGCGAGCAAAAACAAAGTCCTCCCTTCGATATGCGACGCTCTCGGAATGGGAACCGGATTCACTCTTGCGCTCTTTATAATGGGCTCAGTCAGGGAAATACTCGGATCGGGACAGTGGTTCGGAATTGAGATCCCCGGGCTTTCATCGAATCCGATGCTGATATTTATTATGCCCGCGGGAGGATTTTTCGCGCTCGGCATGATAATCGCGATAGTAAACAAGATGGCAAACAGAAAGCCGCCCCAGAGCGTCGGCTGCGCGGCTTGCGAAGGGTGTCCGAATGCGTCCGTCTGCGGCGGAAACGGAGGTAGTGAGCAGTGAAATCAATGATGGTAATACTTCTTTCGGCAATGCTGACAGACAACTTTGTACTGTCAAAGTTTATGGGTATCTGTCCTTTTCTCGGTGTGTCAAAGAAGCTTGACAGCGCGACGGGAATGGGCATCGCCGTAACATTTGTAATGATCTGTGCCACGATGGTCACATATCCTATCCATCACGGAATACTCGTTCCGAACGGACTTGAATATTTTGATACGGTCCTGTTTATACTCGTAATAGCGCTCTTTGTGCAGCTTGTTGAAATGGTACTGAAAAAGTGCATACCGGCGCTCTATAAATCACTCGGTGTATATCTTCCGCTTATAACGACAAATTGCGCCGTTCTCGGAGTGACTGTGCTCAACATAGACAATGATTACACATTTGTGCAGTCAATAGTCAATGCGCTGGGCGGAGGTCTCGGATTTATGGTCGCTCTGATAATTTTTTCCGGTGTCCGGAAAAAGCTTGAGTACGCGGACATACCCGAAACGTTCAGGGGCGTTCCCGCGACTTTGATCGCGGCCTCGATCGTTTCAGTAAGTTTTATGGGATTTTCCGGTCTTTTTAATTGAAAGGAGGGTGCGGACTGTTATGATGACTTATCTGGTACCTGTCCTTATCCTCGGAGGGTGCGGGCTTTTGGCGGGAGTTCTTCTCACAGTCGCGTCAAAATTCTTTTTTGTAAAAGTTGATGAGAGAATAGAAAAAATCAGCGAATCGCTCCCTCAGGCAAACTGCGGAGCGTGCGGTTTCGCGGGGTGCGCAGATTATGCCGCCGCCATCGTGAATAACGGAGCCGAGACGAATCTTTGCAGACCCGGAGGCGCGGACGCAGCAGGAAAAATAGCCGCTATTCTCGGTACGGAGACTGCGGAGGTAATACCGACGGCGGCCGTTGTCCACTGCAACGGAAACTGCGAGGCGACCGGTGAGATGTTTTCATTTGACGGTCTGCGGAGCTGTCGCGCCGTAAAAAGATTTTACGGCGGAACGGGAAACTGTAAATACGGCTGCATAGGATTCGGCGACTGCGCGAATGTTTGCGACAGCGATGCCATAACCGTAGAAAACGGAGTCGCTGTTGTAAACAAAGCACTTTGCACATCTTGCGGAAAGTGTGTAAAGGAGTGCCCGAATTCGATAATCTCGATAAGGCCTCTGGAAAAGCATATAGATGTTCTCTGTTCCTCGGCGGATAACGGAAAAAATACAAAGCTTGTCTGCAGTAACGGCTGTATCGGGTGTCGTATATGCGAGAA
>CAYPXB010000012.1:20022-24077 GCA_964414745.1 uncultured Alistipes sp.
AAAATACAAAGCTTGTCTGCAGTAACGGCTGTATCGGGTGTCGTATATGCGAGAAGAAATGTCCGAACGGTGCGATCAGAGTTGAAAACTTCCACGCTGTCCTGAATTATGATCTTTGCACATGCTGCGGGGAATGTCTGAAAGCCTGCCCTGTAAAAGTCATACACAGCTGCAAAAACGAGAAAAAAGATTAGATCAGGTTGTGTGATATACTTGCATTGGCTTTATAAATCAAATAAAATAAAGCAAAAAGCCTTGTTAAAATTATAATTATGCTAATTAAAAACAAGTATTTTGCCAATAATACTTAAAAAACAAAAGATTGGCAAAATTTGGTTGACAAGGATTGCCTTTTGTTGTATTATTATTTCATAGTAAACCTATAGTTTTTGTTAAAAATAAGAGTAATGAAAGGATGTTGATAAAAATGAGCACATTATCGGAGAGAAACTTAAAATTTGAAACAAAGCAGCTTCATACCGGACAGGAAACAGCCGACCCGGCAACTGACGCAAGAGCGGTGCCTATATATGCGACATCATCGTATGTTTTCCATAATTCAGAGCACGCTGCCGACAGATTCGGACTTCGCGATCCCGGCAATATATACGGAAGACTTACAAATCCCACACAGGAGGTCTTTGAAAAGAGGATCGCGGATCTTGAGGGAGGAGTAGCCGCTCTCGCTGTTGCTTCGGGTGCAGCCGCAGTCACTTATACGATCGAGAATCTTGCGAAAGCCGGAGAAAATATCGTTGCCGCCAAGACGCTTTACGGCGGAACATACAACCTTTTTGAGCATACTCTGCCTACATACGGAATCAGCACGACATTTGTAGATCCGGATGAAGAAGGAAGTTTTGAGAGAGCGATAAATGACAAGACGAAGGCTATCTTTATAGAAACGCTCGGAAATCCGAATTCGAATATAATCGATATCGAAGAAGTTGCGAAGATCGCGCATAAGCATAAGATACCGCTCGTTGTAGACAATACGTTTGCGTCACCTTATCTTGTAAGACCTATTGAGTACGGTGCCGATATCGTTGTTCATTCGGCCACAAAGTTTATCGGAGGCCACGGTACCGCCATAGGAGGAGTTATCGTAGACAGCGGAAAATTTGACTGGGCAGCAAGCGGCAAGTTCCCGCTTCTCACACAGCCCGATCCCAGCTATCACGGAATAAGCTTCAGCGAGGCGGTAGGAGCAGCAGCCTTTGTAACGAGGATAAGAGCTGTCCTTCTGAGAGATACGGGAGCAACGCTTTCGCCGTTCCATGCGTTTTTGTTTCTCCAGGGTCTTGAAACACTCTCTCTCAGGATCGAGCGCCATGTTGAAAACGCATTAAAGATCGTCGAGTACCTTAATAATCATCCTCAGGTTGAAAAGGTAAATCACCCTTCTGTCGCAACAGGTCCGCAAAAAGATCTTTATGACAAGTACTTCCCCAACGGAGGAGGCTCTATCTTCACATTTGAGATAAAGGGAGATGAGGAGACGGCAAAGAAGTTTATTGACAGTCTTCAGGTATTCTCACTTCTCGCGAATGTCGCCGACGTTAAGTCGCTTGTCATTCACCCTGCGTCGACAACACATTCCCAGCTTAACGGAACTGAACTTGAGGAGCAGGGTATAAAGCCCAACACGATACGTCTGTCGATCGGAACTGAGCACGTCGACGATCTTATTTACGATCTTGACGAAGCATTCAGGGCAGTAAAGTAAAGCGATAATAAAATCTGAACGTTCACACGGGTGAATTCTATATATAAAAAAGCAGGTATCGGGTCTTGTTATTAAGACAGCCGATTCCTGCTTTTATTTTTTATGGCTTATTCCGCGTTTTCATTTTCGCTTTCCGAGTCGGTGAACTCTATGTCAATGTCCTCGTCTTTCAGATTTCTCTGCGGATTGATCTCTTTCAGCAGATTTCTGATAAATTTCTCAGCCGACTCTTTTGCGGCTTCCTTATTCTCGTCGGTAGCAAGTTGCTCTCTTATCTTCTTTTGAGCCTCTTTTTTATCTTGATCTTGTAATTTATAACCTTCGCTTGCATTGCCGTTGATGTTCAAAAAACTCTTCTCATTTTTAGCAGCTATAACTTCGTGTTCCAAAACTATATTATCAGAGGAAAGAGCGGGTGATTCCAGTTTAACGGTGATATGATTGCGTTCATTGTCTGTGATAAATTCGCTCTTACTGAGATCTACTGTGTAAGTGCCTGTGCCGGTAAATACAACACATCGACTGACTTTTTCGTTATCTTTTTCTTTGTCTGAAACAATCACATATGAATCGCTTAGATTTAATACTTCAAGTTTATTTATTTCCTGAATTTTTTCAATAGTTATCTTTGCTCTGTTGCTGACGTGGTATTTTTCCTCGTATTTCTCAAATGCCTTGTCATAGCTGCTTTGGTAGGCTCTGTCATATGCTTTCGGCAGAAAATAGAAAGATGCGATGACGAATAATATCACAACAAGCAATATACCGATGATCAGCCATCTTGTTGAGGCTTTTCTCTTTCTCGCCGCTTTTTCCGCGCGCTTTTCCTTTTCGTCGTTTATTTCGGCCTCATTCTCCGCTTGTCGATCCTTCAGTCGATCCTTCTCCTTCTTTGAATCCGACATTGACACTCACCTCCTCCAAAGTTCCTGATTTAATTAAATTTGTAACTTGGTCTACTGCATATTCTTCAGCGGTTCTTTCAAGCATACTATAGTTGCTGATCTGATCTTCATTTGCCTTTTCCAAAATTTTTTTATCGCTATTAAGACCGGCTTCATAGGCGGATGCGGCATCTCCGCTGAAAAAATGTTTTAAATCTTCATAGACAATATCATTACGTTCATCGTTATAATTAATCGTAAGCTGCGATTCCGGTTTCGGTATCGTGATATTGACACTTTTTCCGTCTGCGTCAATATCGGCTTCATTCAGGTCGACTGTGAAAATTATATTTCCATAACTTATTGTAAAGTTTTTATAATCGTCGCCCATTGTCATTTTATTATGTACCACGACAGACGCGGAGAGCACTTCAAGTTTTCCCGTCTCGCTCATACTGTGGATCTTGTCAATGATCTCAACTTCAGTGTCTTCCGCGGAAAGTCCCTCGTTTTTTCCGGCTTCCTTTCCCGCCGCGGCGCCTTCTATCGATCCTTTCACATAGCCGACGAATCCGCCCTGACTGTCGCCCGTACCGCTAATTACGGCGCAGAGGACAAAAAGCGCGATGGCGGCGATGATAAGAAAAGTCACAAAAATGAGGAATTTATGTGATTTCTTTTCCGTTGTCTTTTCTTTCATATTTTTCACTTCCTGACTTCCGTATGTTTTTTCATATTATCGAATTTATCGCTTATGTCTTTGTATCTGAATCTGTCTTCATAGTTGCCATAACTGTCTAATTTTCGTCTTTCCCAACGACAGCATTTTTGATATTTTGTAATCATTTTAATAAAACTTACTTCAATTCACTTTATCTATTGTAATATTAATCTGTGCAACTTCCGGTTTATCATTTCTTTTGCTTATGGTTACAGATTTTTGCTCGGAAGTAAGATACAATGTATCAGATAGTTCTTCTTCATCTGCCAATGTCGTATCTATCGTAAGGCGCATTTTCTCGTCTTCAGAGGAGGGATTCCAGTTATTAACATATATTTTAAGATCTCTCGTAGGGTCAACATTATCGGAGAAAATTTCAGTATTCTGATTTAAGAATTTTTTTTCAAATTTTCCGCCTTCGACAAGTTTTTCTTCATCACCATCGCCGCCACCTATGGCTTCTTGCGTAATATCAAAAGTAGCCTCGGTACCGCATGATTTATGTAATTTTACAGTCATATCTGGCTTATGTTCTTCACTAAGTACAAATATGTCATCGACGCCTATGAAATTTTCATTGTCGTCTGAAAAAATGATTTTTTCCGGGTCATTCTTATCGATTTTCCATTTTGCGCCATCATGAATGTTCTTTACAAAAAAGTCATCTTCTTTAAAATCCGCCGTTAATTCATCGTTTGGCTTAATTATCACGGTATCATCGAGG
>CAYPXB010000012.1:24177-27141 GCA_964414745.1 uncultured Alistipes sp.
TTTAAAATCCGCCGTTAATTCATCGTTTGGCTTAATTATCACGGTATCATCGAGGATCTCCTCACCGTTTACAAAATACGTGATCGTTCCGCCTCTTTTCGGTTGCGAAAGTTTTACGATCGTACCGTGTTCGCTTATGGGAACAATGCCGATACCCTCATTTTCCTTCAGATCGGCCGGTATCTTTATAGGCTCATCGGCGCTGAAGTCACGGAAATCACCGCTTATCTGCTTGCTTATATCTGTATCGCCGCTGTTTTCTTCATCTTTTGAATCCTCACCGCCCTCGCTGAAGAGCGCGAGGCGGAAACCGGCCAGACTGTAGCTGTCTGTTCCGGAATCGGCGACCTTCGGTCTTCCCTCGACGTAGATCAGAGCGCCGGGATCCAGATAGCAGTTTTCGGTATCGATCTCGTTCTTTTTCCCTTCATCGTCGTAATACCGGATCTCAAGCCAGTTCGACTCGGCGAAAGTGACGTGGACCTTGCCCGTGTGATCCTGTGTTACTTCTTCTGTTTCCGGCTCCGCATATTGACCGTCCTCATTTTCCTTGTTGCTTTCGGAAAGCGAGAGATACTCCTCGTGTCCGGGATCGTTTCGCAGCACGATATTTGAGAGAGTCTCCGAAAAATTGCAACCTGTCATCAGGAGCGCCAATGCTCCGCAGCAGAGCAATCCGGCAGCTTTTTTCATATCTTTTCCCCCTTTGGCTTTTCTGTTATTCTGAAATCTGACAGTGTTATTGTCGTAAATGTAAAAATACATATATTATTATACCACGGAAAAAGAAATAAATCAATATGTTCAATGAATATTATCGTCCCGATTTCATTTGTTATTTACAAAAAATCAATACTCCACTTGACAGGCGCGGGAAAATTGTCTATAATAATCATATACGGTTTTCGGAAATCTGACCGTTTATGTAAATTATCATGAATATTTTCGGAAACCGGCACGCATAGACGCAGGCCGGACGGGTGTTTACGGCGGTATGCGTCGCTTTTTACGAAAATAACGAAAATTATGATCAGGAGGTCTTACAATGGCACTTACAAAAAATCCCAATGTTTTGAAATGGGTCGATGAGATGGTTGCTCTCACAAAGCCCGATAAGGTCGTATGGATAGACGGTTCAGAGGAACAGATCGAGGAACTGAGAAAAGAAGCTGTTTCGACCGGAGAGATGATCGAGCTCAATCAGGAAAAACTTCCGGGCTGTCTTTATCACAGAACAAATCCGAATGATGTCGCGCGTGTCGAGGACAGGACTTTTATCTGTACCAGAAAAAAGGAAGACGCGGGTCCGACGAATAACTGGTGCGACCCTCAGGAGATGTACGCGAAACTCACTCCGATGTACGACGGTGTGATGAAGGGCAGGACGATGTATGTTATACCGTATTCTATGGGACCCATCGGTTCGCCTCTCGCGAAAGTCGGAGTCGAAGTTTCGGACTCGATCTACGTTGTTCTCAATATGAATATCATGACAAGAATGGGGAAAGACGCTTTTGAGAATCTCGGTGACACTTCGGACGATTTCGTAAGAGGGCTTCATTCCAAAGCCGACGTTGACCCTGAGAAGAGATATATCGTTCAGTTCCCCGAGGACAACACCATATGGTCGATAAACTCGGCCTACGGCGGAAATGTGCTTCTCGGCAAAAAGTGCTTTGCCCTCAGGATCGCGTCTTTCCAGGGAAAGAATGAGGGCTGGATGGCGGAGCATATGCTCATCCTCGGTGTTAAAAAGCCGGACGGAGAAGTGAAATACATAACTGCGGCATTTCCCTCGGCCTGCGGCAAAACAAATCTGGCAATGCTCATTCCTCCGGAAGGATACAAGAAGGACGGATATGAAGTATTTACGGTCGGCGACGATATTGCATGGATGAGGCAGGGAGAAGACGGCAGACTTTATGCCATAAACCCCGAGAACGGATTTTTCGGTGTCGCACCCGGAACGAATGCGAAGTCGAACTATAACGCGCTCGCTTCCACGATGAAGAATACTATTTTCACGAACGTTGCGATAAACAACGATACGAATACCGTATGGTGGGAGGGGCTCGACAAAAATCCCCCGGAGAACGCCACGGAATGGAAAGGCACCAAGGTAAACGGAAAGGAATACACCGCTCAGGGTAATAAGCTTGCGCACCCCAATTCGAGATTCACGGCTCCCGCGGTAAACTGCCCGTGTATCTCGCCCGAATTCAATAATCCCGCCGGTGTGCCGATCTCCGCGATCATTTTCGGAGGACGCCGCGCAAAGACAACTCCGCTTGTATATCAGTCATTTGACTGGAAGCACGGAACATATGTAGGCTCTGCCGTTTCATCCGAAACGACAGCTGCGGCAACGGGAGCGGTAGGTGTCCTGAGGCATGACCCGATGGCAATGAAGCCTTTCTGCGGATACCATATGGCTGATTACTGGGCACACTGGCTTGAAATGGGTGAAAAGCTCGGCGACAAAGCACCGAAGATCTTCAACGTAAACTGGTTCAAGCAGGATGAGAACGGCAACTTTATCTGGCCGGGATTCGGCGACAACATGAGAGTCCTTGACTGGATAATAAAGAGGTGCGAAGGAACGATAGACGCCGATGAGACACCTATCGGATATCTTCCCAAAAAAGGCGACATAAATCTTGAGGGTATCGAAGACGAGGTAACTCCCGAGATCATGGACAAGCTCCTCGATGTCGATGTTGACCTCTGGAAGCAGGAAGTTGCCGAGATGCGCGAGTTTTACAAGCAGTTCGGAGACAGGCTCCCGAAGGAACTTTCGGATCAGCTCGATGCGCTTGAGGCAAGACTTTCCGAGTAATATATTTGTAAGCTTAAAAACTGCCCCGGAATTTCCGGGACAGTTTTATTTTTTTAATCAGATATCATCCATTGAATAAGTGGCCGAGGCATTCAGTGTTTCGTCGGCCGTTATCCCGGCTGCATAAT
>CAYPXB010000012.1:27241-32259 GCA_964414745.1 uncultured Alistipes sp.
GAATAAGTGGCCGAGGCATTCAGTGTTTCGTCGGCCGTTATCCCGGCTGCATAATTATAGTAGCCTTGTGAGGCTATCATTGCGGCATTGTCTCCGCACAGATTTTTTTCCGGCATAAAAAATTCAATGCCGCGTTCTTTACAGGCGTCTGCGAGGCATCGCCTCACGCCTGTGTTTGCGGAAACTCCGCCGGCAAGCGCGATTTTTTTATATCCGAGAGCATTTGCCGCCCTGATCGTATTTTCTGTCAGAACCTCCGAGACAGTCCGCTGTATGGCGGCGGCAAGGTCGTTTAGATCGGGCTCTGTTCCCTTCTGGCGGGAGTTATGAAGGAGGTTTATAACATATGTTTTCAGACCCGAAAAGCTGAAATCAAAGCTGTCATCACCGATCGCGGGATGCGGAAGATGAAGTGCCGACGGATCACCCCTTTGCGCCGCCTCATCAATGTGCACTCCTCCCGGATACGGAAATCCCATGGCTCTTGCGCATTTGTCAAAGCATTCTCCTGCCGCGTCATCTCTTGTTCTGCCGACCACATGAAATTTCGTATAGGAAAGCACTTCAACGATATGACTGTGGCCGCCGCTTGCCACAAGGCACAGAAAAGGCGGTTCGAGATCGCTGTGGGAAAGATAGTCGGAGGCAATATGGCCGGCAAGATGATGTACGGGTATCAGAGGTTTGCCGGACGCCATCGCAAGCCCTTTTGCGAAACTTACTCCGACAAGCAGAGCGCCTATGAGACCCGGCGCGAAAGTCACGGCTATTGCGTCTATGCCGCCGAGAGACACTCCCGCTTCTCTGATGGCTTTGTCCGTGACACCGAGAATATTTTCACAATGGCGGCGGGAGGCTATCTCGGGGACGACGCCGCCGTATTTTTTGTGTTCCTCCGCCTGTGAGGATATTATCGATGACAAGATAATACGCCCGTCTCTGACAACACTCGCCGCTGTTTCATCGCATGAGCTTTCAATTCCCAGGATAAGCATTTTTCCGTATCTCCTTTTTCATCACGATGGCGTTTTCTCTCGGATCCGTGTAAAAGTTTTTTCTCGTTGATATTGCGATAAATCCGCATTTTTCGTACAGACCGATTGCCACGCCGTTACTTTCTCTTACTTCGAGAAAAATATTCTCGGTACTACTCGGCAGCAGTCTCTCAAACTCGCCTATCAGACGTGTTGCAAGTCCTTTCCGGCGAAATTCCGGGGATGTTACCACATTTGTGATATCTCCCTCTCCGGCGGCCGCATAGCCTGTAAGAAAGGCACACAGAGTGTCGCCGTCCCGGGCACAGAGAACATACCCGTTTTCCTTCTGAGCCTCGCTGCGGAAGCTTTCGGCCGACCACCCCCCGGGTATAGCCTCTTTTTCGAGCATTTCCATCTCCGCAAACAGTTCAGGAGGCGCGTTTCCGACGACTCTGATTATATCAGGTTCCTTTTGCGTCATACCAGCTTACCCCCACATTTACGTCAACGGCGAGAGGCACTTTCATTTCGTACACGCTCTGCATCTCTTCCCTGAGTATCTCCGCGGCTTTCTGCGCATCTCCGACAGATGATTCGACTATCAGTTCATCGTGCACCTGCAGGATGAGCTTTGCGTCGAGTTTTTCCTCTTTCAGCCGTCTGTATACGTTTATCATCGCCATTTTTATAAGATCGGCCGCTGTTCCCTGAACAGGCGTGTTCATCGCTATCCTTTTTCCGGCGGCCTTGATATTTTTGTTTGACGACATTATCTCGGGTATCCGTCTTTTTCTGCCGAACATCGTTGAAACGACACCTGTTTTTTCCGCGTTCTGTACCGTCTCATCCATAAATCTTTTTACATCGCTGTATTTTTCGAGGTAATCGTTTATATATTTTTTTGCCTGAGCGACCGACGTATTTATGTCTTTCGAGAGCGAGAACGCGCCGATACCGTATATTATGCCGAAATTTACCGCTTTTGCGGCATTTCTCATATTAGGCGTCACAAGTTCGGGAGGCATATCAAAGACCTGTGAAGCGGTGGATGTGTGGATATCCTCACCGTTGACAAAAGCGGATATCATGTTCTTGTCACCGCAGAGATGAGCCATAACCCGGAGTTCTATCTGGCTGTAATCGGCGTCAACGAGTATTCTGCCCTCTCCTGCGGTGAAAAATCTTCTCATCTGACTGCCGAGTTTTGTGCGGACGGGGATATTCTGAAGATTCGGCTCCGTTGACGAGATCCTTCCCGTACGTGTTTCGGTCTGACGAAAGCACGTGTGTATCCTTCCGTCATCCGCAATCTTGTCAAGCAGACCGGCAACATATGTGGAGTTTAATTTTGTGTACTGTCTGTATTTCAGTATATTATCGACTATCGGGGAGTAGTTCCTGAGCTGTTCCAGGACTTCCGCGTTTGTTGAGTATCCGCTTTTTGTCTTTTTTCCCGCCGGAAGTCCCATCTCTTCAAAAAGCACCTGACCGAGTTGCTTCGGCGATGAAATATTGAATTCATGCCCCGCCTCGTCGTATATCATCTGCTTTGTTTCGTCAATAAGTCCGGTGAGTGTTTCGCCGAATTGTACTACTCCTTCCGAATCGACCATTACGCCGGTATGTTCCATCGAGGCAAGCACCTGCGTAAGCGGCATCTCGACATCTCTCAGCAAAGGACCCATCCCCTCTTTTTCCACCTCATCGAGAAGCTTTTCCGTAAGAGGGCCGAGAGCCGGCAGAGCGGCATATTTTTTTAACTCCCCGTGATAAGCCGTATTATACTCCGCGCACAGTTTTTCCACAGAGTAATCGGAGGCGGATGTATTCAGAAGATAGCCGCAAAGCTCGGTATCGCACACAAGACCGTTTATCTCGCACCCGTGCGTCAGTGCGTACCGGTAGTGCGGTTTCGATCCGGAAGTTGTCTTTTCACACGGGGAGGAGAGGAATCTGCAGATAAGGTCTGTGTCCGTTGAACAGAAAATACTGTTATCTTTGCACACGGAAAGTTCATTTCCGTCGAAAAGATAGGAGCATTTTCCGAGAGAGTCAATGATATCTTCTGTCAGGGGTCTTTCATCTGTGATTACGGGATCCGCCGTCCGGCTTATGTCTGTTTCTGTCTGACTACCGGAGGATGCAAGACCGGTCCACGCGGGGATCTTCAGTTTGTCGAGGAGTTTGAACATCTCAAGCTCCGAGAGCAGCCGGCTCACTCCGCTTTTGTCGCAGGCGGAGGGTTTGTATTTCGTAATATCTGTCTCAATGGGGGCGTCAGTCACGATAGTCGCGAGCCATTTGCTTGTTTTAGCAGCTTCCTCGCCGTTTTCAAGCTTTGCGCGGACGCTTTTTGAAAGATCTGCGTCCGGAAGCGCTTTGTACAGGTCTTCCACGGTACCGTATTCCTTCACAAGTGCGGACGCTGTTTTTTCCCCTATTCCCGGGACGCCGGAGATATTGTCCGAGCTGTCGCCCATAAGAGCTTTAAGGTCGATGAGCAGGGGAGGGTCAAAGCCGTATTCCCCGGCAAATTTTGCGGGATCGTAATCGACAGAATCCCGGTTTGTCGCAAGGCGCACCGTCACGAGATCGTTCACGAGCTGCAGACTGTCACGGTCTCCCGTAAGTATCACACACCCGCAGTTTTTTTCTGTGCAGACCCGTGAGAGCGTGCCGAGTATGTCATCGGCTTCATATCCTTCACATTCTACGGTCTTTATTCCGAGAAGTGAGAGCAGATCCTTTACTATGGGAAGCTGCTGGGCAAGTTCCGGGGGCATTCCCTTGCGGTTTGCCTTGTAGCTTGCAACCGCTTTGTGGCGGAAAGTGGGAGCCGGAAGATCAAATGCAACCGCAATTGCGTCGGGCTTTATCTCGGATATGTTCTTCAGAAAGATATTCATGAATCCATAGACAGCGTTCGTAAAAATTCCGTTTTTGTTTGACAGCAGTTTTATTCCGTAAAAAGCGCGGTTGAGAATACTGTTGCCGTCGACAGCGAGAAGTTTCATATCGGTACTCCTTAAGTGATGATAGAAAGACAGTGCGCCGCTTCTGCCGGATACCTCGCGGCAGACCGGAAAGCGGAACAGCAACTGTGATTACTGTATTTACTATGATAGCATATAATTCAGAAAATGGCAAATGAAAAAGCGGGTGTTAATTTACAAAAAGTAATCGATTTGAAAGCGTGATATATTGTGCAAAAAGACAAAAAAGGGAGAAAACTGTGCCGAAGTATTGAAAAAACGAAAGAAATAATGTATAATCAACAATAGTCTTTTTGGAGGATTTAATAAAATTTGGTTTTGGTGGGATAAAAATATGAAAAAGAAAGATAAGGATATTTTTGACAGAATTATGAGTCTCAAGATATTTTCACCGTTTTTCGGCTTTTACAAGAAGAACAAGGAAGTTCTGCTTTATCTGTTTTTCGGAGCGCTGACGACTGCTGTGAGCTTTCTGACCGCGGGGCTGTCCAAGATGGCCTTGGAGGCTCTTTCCGCAACTTCCGTCATCGTCGCGTCGGGAAGTACCGTGTTTTCGTGGATATGTTCGGTAACGTTCGCGTATATCACCAACAGGATATGGGTATTTGAGTCGGAGGCAACGGGGGCAAAGAATATACTTGCCGAGGCCGCTTCTTTTTACGGAGGCAGGTTATTCACCCTGCTTACAGAAACATTTATGATGACGCTCGGAAATTCCGTACTCAGGATAAACTACTGGGTCTGCAAGATAGTTGCCAATGTCGTTGTGCTGATACTGAATTATGTTATAAGTAAACTCCTCGTATTCAGAAAAAAGAAGCCGGATAAATCGGCGGCTGAATGAAACAGATGAAAAATGATGAGCGGAATATTGAAAATAGGCAGCGTTGAGATAAAGCGTACCGCGGCGCTTGCTCCCATGGCGGGAGTTGCCGACAGGGCATACAGGGTCATATGCAAAAGATCGGGCGCGGCTTACGTCGTGAGTGAGATGGTGTCTGTAAACGGCATATGCCATAATGACAGAAAGACAGAGGCGCTTTGCCGG
>CAYPXB010000012.1:32359-35829 GCA_964414745.1 uncultured Alistipes sp.
GAGCAGGCGGGTGCGTCCGCCGTGGCAGTCCACGGGCGGACAAGAGAGCAGTTTTACAGCGGTAAAGCTGATATGGGCGTTATTGCCGATGTAAAGAGAGCCGTAAGCATACCCGTCATAGGCAGCGGCGATGTAACGGATGCGGGAACGTGCCTTGAGATGTATGAAAAAACCGGGTGCGACCTTGTCATGATCGGCAGGGGAAGCTATGGTAATCCCTTTGTTTTTGAGGAAATAAATGCCGGTGCCGGGGGGAGAGGATATACCGCTCCCACTGTGTCCGGAAAGATGTCAAAAATGCTTGAGCATATAAAACTTATGCTTGAGTTCAGTGAGAAAAGCGAGGAACTTGCGATGCATGATGCAAGAAAAGTCGCCGCGTGGTATATGAGCGGATATTACTGCTCCGCGAAGTTTCGCGACAGGTGTTTCCGCCTCACTTCTTTCCGGCAGGCGGAAGAGCTCGCGGAAGAATTTATATCCGTACAGGACAGCCACAGGCTGAATGATCCGGGAGATGTCAAATTATGAATAAGGCGAAAATATCACATATACTTTGCGCAGCCGCGGCGCTTGTTTTTTTCGGCGTAAGCGGTATATCCTGCTCCTCAGGAACGGTCGGAAGAGTCAGCGGGCAATCGCAGCAGACGCAGGCCACGCTTTCGGCAGATACAGTCACTACACAGGAGGAAACGACAGCTTCTCCGCAGCCCGACAAAACGGTGCATTTGGTAGCGGCCGGAGATAACCTCATACACAAAGCCGTTTACCGCGAGGCGCAGAAATATTCCGATGACGGCACATATAATTTTCTCCCGCTTTACGAGAATGTCGCGGATATAGTGCAGTCCGGCGATATCAGCATACTGAATCAGGAGTCGCTCATCTGTAACGGCGATTTTGAGATAAGCGGCTCGAATATGAATTTTAACTCTCCGACGGAACTCGGAGACGATATGATAAAGCTCGGTTTCAATGTTTTCACCATTGCGAATAATCACGTACTTGACAAAGGTACGGAAGGGCTGGAGTCCACACTTGACTACTGGGACGAAAAATGCCGGGAAAATCCGGATATACGTGTGCTCGGAGCATACAGAGATTCCGCGGACGCCGAAAATATACGCGTAATTGAGAAAAACGGCATAAAATTTGCTTTTCTCGCCTACACGGAACACCTTAACGGTTATTCAATACCCTCGGATTCCCCGCTGAGGGTGATACTGACGAGCGAAACGGATGTGATAAAGTCACAGATCGAAAAAGCCCGCACACTTGCCGATGTCGTCGTTGTTTCGGCTCACTGGGGCGTCGAGGATGTCCACACTGTTTCGGATGACAGAAGATCTCTCGCACGCGATATGACAGAATGGGGAGCCGACCTGATAATCGGCACACATACCCACACGGCGGAAACGATGGAGTTTATCACGAGATCCGACGGAACAAGGGGATTTGTCTACTACTCTCTCGGCAATTTTATATCCGCCCAGACCGACAACTTCAACATGGTCGGGGAAATAGCCGACCTTGATATCGTGATGGACGGCGATACGGGTGAGATCTCGCTCGAAAATGTCGGTGCGATACCCGTGATAAACCATTTTGAGGACGGTTCTTTCACAAATATGCATCTCTACCCGTACAGTATGTACAGCGCCGAGCTCGCCTCGAGGCACGGTCTGCCGTACACACCGGTCGGCACGGCGAAAAACTTCAGCATGGACATCGTTGACAGCATCATAGAGGAAAACATCCCCGAGGAGTTCAGAAAACTTGATTAAATATTTAACTTATCAGAAAAGATTTTACTATTCGTTTGTCACGCTGCAGTGACCGTAACGGAACAGCCTGTCAAATATTGTGCAAAATAACTAAAAAGTTGCGACAATCTTATCAGATATTACAAAAAATAATAAAGCGCTTTACAATTTTTTGAGTTTGATATATAATAAAATCATAAAATTGAGGTGCAGTGTGTACCTTTGTTTTCATGTATTCGCAAGCCGGCGGGTGTTTCATTCCGCGTACGCACGGCGCAATGCCGCGCAGACGCGCGCACTTACGGGATATCCGCGAAAATGAGTGATCCGCCGCAATCACACGTGAACTGCCCTGTTATGCGCTACAATAACTTTATGGCGGTCAACGCGCTTGTCAGGGCGCGGAGGTCTACTCGGAAACGGCGGAAAAGCCGGCACTTTTCTGTCGTACGCGACTTTGAAAGAAGGAGGAAAATACTAATGAAGGCAAAAAGGGTAATCGTCGGAGCCACAGCTGCCGCGATCTTCTCTGCGAGCGTTTGTGCCGCGCCCGTTTCATTGGCGGCCGATGAGTCAACAGTGCAGGTTACCGTCGGCGACGTCAATGTCAACCCGGGCGAGACATTCACGGTCGACGTCACATTGTCGGGCATTCCCGCGACGGGCATTCAGGCGTGCGATTTCGCTGTGTCGTATGACAACACGATCGTCACGATAACCGATGTCACAGCCGGCGAACTGACAAAGACGGGTGCCGACGAGGCAGACTCGACGGCGCAGTCCGTACCGCTCTTCGACAGCGAGATCCACAGCGACACAGGTCGTGTCGACCTTGTGTGGAGCACCGGACTTGACGACCCGACCTACTGGCTCAACGGTGAAGGCGTGTTCTGCACGCTGTCGGGCACAGTTTCCGAGGACGCCGAAAACGGCACTTATTCGCCGCTTCGTGTAGTTCCCGTCGAAAGAGAAACGTACCCCGGCTCAGGTGTGACCAACTCCGACATCGTCATGGGTTACGTAAGCGGGACCGACGTCTACAAGTACACCGCCGAAACATCTGACGGCGTCATCACCGTAGGCGAGGCAGGCGAGTCCACGTTGCGCGGCGACGCCAACTGCGACGGCAAGATCAATGTCGAGGATGTAGTTCTGATCCTGTCGTACGTATGCGACTATCAGGGAACGGCCATCACCGAACAGGGTCTTATCAACTCCGATGTCTACCAGACGGGCGACGGCATAAGCTCTTCGGACGCCGGACTCGTCGCGATGTACATCGCCAAGAACGTCGACAAGCTCTGAACCCGGCGTGATTATCTGATTTGTCCCGGACACACACAGGAATTAACCCCTACGCAAAGGTATAGAAACCCCCTACCAAAAAAATAACGGGCGCCCACCGAAAATTTTGCGCCCGACGAAAGGAAAAATGCAGATGAAAAAGTTATTTTCAGCGGTCTCCGCTCTCGCGGTCGCCGCATCTCTGGCAGCAACAGCCGTGCCGCTGTCAGGCTCGGCAGAACTCGCTCAGCTGACCCCCGACACTGTCCCCACAGAAGTCGGCTTCAGGCTCTCCGCCATCGAGGACACGGGCTCGGCTATCAATGACCTCGGCGACACTTACGCCATCGGCCTCGACCAGATCGCCGAAGGCCCCGTCACCGTCCCCTGCGCTATGTACATCGACTCCGACGTCTCCGGCGG
>CAYPXB010000013.1:0-22587 GCA_964414745.1 uncultured Alistipes sp.
GAGTCACCTAAGACAGGTGTCGCAGGTGTCGGCGTTGCAGCAGCAGGTCTTGTTGCAGCAGTAGGCGCAGCATTTGTTCTCAGAAAGAAGAATGACTAATCAGAAGTCAGTCTTATAAAAAAAGCTCTCCGAGAGGAGAGCTTTTTTATTTGTTCCCGTACGTCGCGCCGCCCCAGCCGTCGATGTCCGACCGCCTCAGAGCGCCGAAGATCCTGTCCCGGAATCCGCGGTCGAGGCGTTCCCTCTCCGCGATGAACTCTTTCATTCTCTGTCTTTCGGTGTTTCCGTCGGCGGGACACTGCGATCTCACGACAGCGAGGCCGTTTACACGCGCGGCTTTCCGAATATCCTTTTCCGGCGCGAGGACGAGCGGACGGATCACGGTTATCTTTTTCCTCGACAGGTAGTTTACGGGCGAGAAACAGCCGATACGCCCCTCGATGAACAGGTTCATGAGGAAAGTTTCGATAACGTCGTCGAAGTTGTGGCCGAGCGCGATCTTGTTACAGCCGAGGTCGACCGCGGCATTGTGGAGCGCGCCGCGCCTCATACGCGCGCAAAGACTGCACGGGTTTTTCTCTTTCCGTATGTCAAAAACGATCTGCGCGATGTCCGTTTCGATGATGTGGTACGGCACGCCGTAGCTTTCGCAAAGTGCCGCGACGCCCGAATAATCGCCCGCTTTGCCGCCGAACTTCGGATCAGCCGTCACGGCTGTGATGTCGTAGTCAATGCCGATGAAACGCCGGAGCAAAACAAGCCCGACGAGCATGACAAGGCTGTCTTTTCCGCCCGATACGGCGACGCAGACGCGGTCACCGTCCGAGAGCATATCAAATTCGCCGATTGCCTTGCGCATATAGCCGAGTATTTTCTGCATATCTGCCTCCCGTGAAAAAAGATACAAAAATCAACATATCCGTATGTATAATTATAACATAAATGCTCGCGCAGTGCAATTTTTTCTTGCATATTTATTCAATATATTATATAATAAAAGTGTGTTTATTTACGAAGAAGCAGAGTAAATACCGCAGAAAACAGAAAGGGCGGCAACAGCCGGAGAGAGAAAATGAACGAACAGATGAAAAATTTGGTATTCCTCCTCATAGGAATAGCAGTCGTATTGCTTGTGGTTATAATACTTTTCAGCGGAAAGAGCCGTTTTATGAAGTTTTTGTCGCTTTTTCTCGAGGAAAAGACGGACGGCGACGACGTTGGTGAAAGTCCGGCAGGCGGAAGATCCGTTCAGAGCGACAGTTCGGGCGGCCGCGCGGGAGGACGTGCGGCGGACGATACACAGAAAAAGACGAATGAGATCATGGTCGAGATGGCGACGCTCACCCGAAAGAGCGACGACCGTCTGAGGGTCATCGAGAGCACCGGTCAGGTAAAGCTGATCGACGAGTATTACGAGCTTGTTTTCATCACCCGGAAGGGCAGAACGCTCAAAATCGAATGTTCGCGCGACGCCTATGACAAGGTGCCGTTCAATCAGCAGGGCTCGCTTACGTACAAGCGGAATAAGCTGATCAAATTCAAGTATTACGATGATATCGTCTATAACAACAGCAGTGACAAAGATAAATAAATTCGCCTGTGGTGGTTGAAATGGTAGAATTTGACAATGACTGGGATCAGCTGCTCAAAGATGAGTTCCGGAAAGATTATTATCTGCGGCTCAGGCAGTTTCTTAAAAATGAGTACAGAACACAGCGCATTTTCCCCGGTATGTACGATATTTTCAACGCGTTCAAACTCACTTCGTACGACGACGTGAAGTGCGTGATACTGGGTCAGGATCCGTATCACGGTGAAGGACAGGCGCACGGTCTGAGTTTTTCCGTCAGAAAAGGCGTTGAGCCTCCGCCGTCGCTTGTGAATATCTTCAAGGAAATAAAGGACGACGTCGGAATTGACAATACCGGAAAGCACGGGGAACTAACAAAATGGGCGGAGCGCGGTGTTCTGCTTCTGAATTCCGTTCTTACCGTCCGCGCAAATCGGCCGAGAAGCCACCGCGGCGCAGGGTGGGAACAGTTTACCGATGACGTGATACGTCTGTTGAATTTACGTGAAAAACCGATGGTCTTTATGCTCTGGGGAAACGACGCCAAGTCAAAGGCGGAACTTATAACTAATCCCGTTCATCTTGTGCTGAAAGCGGCTCACCCGAGTCCGCTTTCCGCGTATAACGGTTTTTTCGGCTGTCGGCATTTTTCAAAAGCGAATGCTTTTCTCAGGGCAAATGATATTCCCGAAATTGACTGGTCCATTGACTAAGGAGGCACATACGGCTTTATGAAAATAAAAGAGCTTTTCGGAAAAAAGACTGTTTTTTCATTTGAAGTCTTTCCGCCGAAGAAAACAAGTTCAGTTGATGTGATCTATAAGACGCTTGATGAAATGCGCGATCTGTCACCGGATTTTATCAGTGTAACATTCAGTGCGGGCGGAAGCGGAAACGGCGCTCTGGCGTGCGAGATAGCGTCTAAAATAAAGGAAAACAATATAACTCCGATGATCCATCTGCCGTGTATCAATTATACAAAAGAGGAAATATCACATACTCTGAGTGAAATAAAAAGCAGAGGAATTGAAAATGTTCTCGCTTTAAGAGGAGATATAAATCCCGAAATTCCGCCGAAAGATGATTTTAAGCACGCCAGTGATCTGATAGAATTCATAAGATCAGATGGCGATTTCGATATTGCCGGAGCCTGCTACCCCGAAGGACATCCCGAGTCTGAAAATATGGTGGAGGATATTCAGAATCTGAAGAAAAAAGTCGATGCCGGTGCGCAACACCTTATCTCACAGCTGTTTTTCGATAATCGTTTTTTCTATGATTTCAGGGAAAAAGCGGCAATAGCCGGAATAAATGTGCCGATTGAAGCCGGTATCATGCCTGTTGTAAATAAAAAACAGATAGAACGTATGGTGACGACCTGCGGAGCGAGTCTTCCCGCCAAGTTTACAAAGATAATGCAGAAATACGGAGATAATCCCGAAGCAATGCGTGACGCGGGGATCGCTTATGCTGTTGACCAGATAGTCGACCTTGTTGCCGAGGGTGTGGACGGAATACACCTGTACACGATGAATAACGCCTATGTGGCAAGACGCATCAGCGAGGCTGTATCCGGTCTGATCGGGGCGGATTGAAATGCAGCTTTTATCGGTAGATCTTCAGGAGGCGGCGAGATATATGGGGATACCTGCCGGCGCGGTTGATGCCGGGACGGCAAAACTTCTTGAACAGGCTGAAAAAGCAGTGTGTGACGGGACGATACAACCTAAATACATATACAGGGTTGCCCGTATCAGGCGTAACGGCGAAGGACTGTATATCGGGGATATACCGGTGCCGTTTGAGGGAGAGGACATAAAAAGGCATCTTGAGGGCTGCCCCGAGGCGGTACTTTTTGCCGCGACACTTACGGCGGAAGCAGATAAAAAAATAGCCCGTGCCAATTACTCGGAGATTCCGGCGTTTCAGCTTGCGGTCAGCGCTGTTTGCAGCGCGGCGACTGAACAGATCTGTGACCGCGCGGAAGAGGAGATCTTTTCACAAATCAAGGCACCCTACAGGACATGGAGATTCAGTCCGGGATACGGCGATCTTCCGCTCAGTCTGCAAAGTGCCATATTGGATCACCTCAACGCGTCAAGACGCATAGGCCTCACGGTAACGGAGGAATGTCTGCTCATACCGACAAAATCGGTCACCGCGATAATCGGTATTTCCGATAAGCCTGTAAATGCGGGAAAAAGGGGCTGTGAGTCATGTAATATGCGCTCAGGTTGCGCATTCGCGGCTTCCGGGAAAAAGTGTGTGAGAAATTGATTTTTGCGACCTTGACGGAGCAGCCGCAAAAATGTATATCTTATGATTTGATAACGCGATTGTTGTTAACAATTTATTCATTGATTTTTTTGAATAGTATGTTATAATATAAAGTAGGTGAATTGACAGGAGGCTTTGTGATGGCAACAATTCTTGTGTCCGGAGGGTGCGGAATGATAGGACAGCATATCTGCTCCGGGCTTCTTAAAAAAGGCAACGTTGTTATAGCCGCCGACTCGAATGAGAGCGACTATAATGCCGGAAAAGAGAATTACTCTTTTGTTCAGCTTGCACCGACGGACAAGAACGGTTATGGAGATCTTTTCGAAAACAATAAGATAGATGTCCTTATTCACGCTGCCTGTACGGTAGATAATGATCTGGGACCCATTATTACAGAAAAAGAGATGAATGATTCAAAAAAATGCGATAGCTTTATGTTCCGTTACGCTATGACAAATGGTGTTGGCAAGATCATTCTGCTGAGTACCGATCAGGTATATCTTTTTCCGAAGACGCGTGAGCCTATCCATGAGGATGACACACTGAAACCGAATACCAATTACGGTGTGATGAAACTTGATTCAGAGAAGGCGCTTGTCACGGAAATGCAGCATTTTAAGCAGGTTATGTGCTGCATACTGAGATTTTCCCCTGTTTACACACTGAATTACACCGATAACCTTGTCGCTAAGATAACAGACCCGAAGGACGGAACAAAATTCGTTCTCGGAAAAGGACAGTACGGATTCCAGTTTTGCTGTGTGCATAATCTCGTTGATTTTATCCTTTGTTATGTCAAAAACGCGGACGATCTTTCATACGCCGGTGTGTATAATGTGAGTGACAAACTCCTTATCACGGCGTCGGATATTATAAGCTTTATGCGTGAAAATCACAGCCTCGGAGCTGTAATGCAGAAAACGAGTACGGGAGCGGGACTGTCCAAATTTATTAAGAAGTTCAACAGTAACAAAGAAGAGAAAACAAATTATCGCTATCTTGATATGGACTCTCTTGAAAATAACAATATGCTTGACAACACGAAAGCATCAAAGCTCCTTTCGTTCAGGTGGGATATACATAATACCAAGTAAATATTTCGACCATAATAAAAATCGCCGCGAAATGCGGCGATTTTTTTGCGTAATGTACACAAAATTTTATGTTTTTCGGGAACCCGGTTTATTCCAGAATCGTGTAGTTGTCGGAGGCGTTTTCTTTTGTCGCATAGTCCGGTACACTCAGGACTTTTACTTTCATAGGCTTGGAACCCATATTTATTTCAATAGTATCTCCTGTTTTCACATCGTATGACGCTCTTGCCACTTTTCCGTTGACTGTTATTTTTCCTGCGTCACACGCTTCATTGGCGACAGTTCTCCGTTTAATGAGCCGGGTGATCTTAAGATATTTGTCAAGTCTCATGATGATCCTTTCAGAATAGCAAAACAGGAACAGAAACTTTAAATCTGTCCCTGATTTTTTATGTTAAATTATAAGCAAAGGCTTACTTATTTACAGCATCTTTGAGAGATTTTCCCGCCTTGAATGCCGGAGCTTTGCAGGGAGGACAAACCATTTTTTCCTTTGTTCTCGGATTTATGCAGGTTTTTTCTCCTCTTTCACGTACCTCAAATGTACCGAAGCCGGTTATTGAAACTTTATCTCCGTTTCCGAGAGCTTCCGTAATAGCCTCTACAGTGGCGGAAAGAGCGGAATCTGCGTCTTTTTTCGAGCAGTTTGCTTTTTCTGCGATTGAGTTGATAAGATCTGCTTTAGTCATTGTCATTTACCTCCGTATTTTTAATTATCTTTTTTGCCTTATCCCAGTAGACATCGAGCTGTTCAATAGTCAGCTCATTCATATCATAGGAATCAAGCGATACAAGCTCCTCTGTCTTGGAGAAGCGCTTTATGAATTTGTCCGTCGCTGCTTTAAGAGCAAGTTCCGCGTCAACGCCAAGGTGCCGGGAGGCGTTTACGCATGAAAACAGAAGATCACCGATCTCTTCCTCTATTTTCTTCTTATCGTTTAAGGCTATTGCCTCCTCAAGCTCCTGCTTTTCGAGGTTGATACAATTCATCGCATCTTCAGCCGACTTGAAATCCATGCCCGCGCGTTTCGCACGCTTGCCGACTTTTTGCGCTCTCATCAGAGAGGGAAGCGACTTAGCGACGCTGTTGAGTGTATCGGTATATGATTCCTGTCCCTTAGTCTCCATTTTTATAGAATCCCAGTTATTAAGGACATCTTCTGTACTGTTGACGACAGTGTCACCGAAGACATGAGGATGACGTATGATCAGCTTTTTGCAGATACCGTTGCAGACATCGTCAAAGCTGAAAGAACCGGATTCTTCCTCGATCTGCGAATGAAAGACCACCTGCAGCAGCAGATCGCCCAATTCTTCGCGCAGAAGAGCTGTATCCTCAAGGTCTATCGCCTCGATGACTTCACACGCCTCTTCGATAAGATCGCTTTTAATGCTTTCGTGAGTCTGCTCTCTGTCCCAAGGACATCCACCTTTACCGCGAAGCAATTTCATGATCTCCAGAAGGTCGTCAATATCATATCTGTCTTTCTGAGTAAACCGGACCATATAAACACACCCCTTATAAACACGGGCTAAACTATATAATACAATAAAAGTAAATAAAATGCAAGCCGTTTTTTAATTTTTGTTAATATTGTGTAATTATTTTTTACAAAATCCGAACTTTTGTAATTATTTAACAAAGTAAATAAAATACATCAGATCCTGTCAACAAAGCCTACCTTACGGTATACTTTTGAAACTATTTTCTGTGAATAGTTAAGAGCTTTTCTGTCGCCCTCCGCGATACATTCCTTAAGATAAGCCTTGTCCCCGATGAGCCTGTCATATTCGTTTCTTATAGGTTCAAGCGCATCAGCGACCGCTTCTCCGACAGCCAGTTTGAAATCGCCGTATCCTTTTCCGTCAAACTCACGCGTGATACTGTCAAAATCTTTGCCTGTCACCGTTGAATAGATCGACATAAGATTATTTATTCCGTCTTTTCCCTCACGGTAGCATATCTCAGATTCGCTGTCCGTAACAGCGCGCTTAAACTTGCGTATTATCGTATCCTTGTCATCAAGTATGAGTATGCAGGAATTGGGGTTTCCGTCTGATTTTGACATTTTTTTCGTCGGATCCTGCAGGGACATCACTTTTGCGCCGACCTCCGGGATATACGGCTCAGGGAGTGTAAAGAAATCTCCGTATCGCTGATTAAATCTCTGAGCGATATTTCTCGCAAGTTCAAGATGCTGTTTCTGGTCAACGCCGACAGGTACAAGATCAGCGTTATACGCGAGAATATCCGCAGCCATAAGTACCGGATAGTTGAACAGACCGGCATTGACATCATCCGAGTGTTTCTGGCTCTTATCCTTGAACTGAGTCATTCGCGAAAGTTCTCCGAACTGAGTGTTACAACTCAGCACCCAGCAAAGCTCGGCATGGGTCCTGACGTGGCTCTGAATAAAGAGTATCGATCTCTGCGGATCGACTCCGCACGCCATGAGAAGAGCATATGCGTTCATGGTGTTCTGTCTGAGCTTTACTGGATCCTGTCTGACCGTTATCGCGTGCATATCCACAACGCAGTAAATGCAGTTAAACTTTCTCTGGAGAAGTTCCCAGTTTTTTACGGCACCGACATAATTTCCGAGGGTGAATGTACCGGTCGGCTGAATGCCGCTGAAGATCACTTTTTTATCATCCATTCAGTGCTCCTCCTTACTTTGACGTCTGCTGTGCTTCATCTTTAAGCTGGCAGTTCCTTATTTCCTGAAGTACACGCTGGTACATTACATAGAGTGATCTCAGTTCGGGTTCGCTTTCCGGGATCACACCCTGTTTAAGTTCGATCTTATACACGCCGTTTCCGGTCAGAAGATAGATAAAATGGTATCTTCTGCCCGGAATATCGTAAACATTCGTCTTTTTTGCTTTTTTAAGAGCCTGATTGGCATTTACGATCATTGCGTGAGTGATCTGCACAAGGCTTTTGTATTTCATTGACGCACCGGAATACTCCTCGCCATTATTGAAGTAAAGGTTGGCAGAACCGTTTATAAAACAGACCATTGTTGTCAGAAGACGACTGCTCATGGGTATATCTATAACAACACCGTAGACTTCATCCTTCTTCAGACCTTCGTATTTCAGATATTTAGACGGAAAATTTATCGCCTGGGCTCTTGACATCAGATAATTCTGGGTAACGGGATATCTGTCACCTACGTTCGTATTTGCCATATTTCTTATTCCTTTCTGCTTTGTGTGATCGCTGCGTTCAGTCAAACATCTTTTTTGTCATGTCCGCGAGAATGCTCATGCCTTTACGTATTTCATCATCGGACGGGGTGGAGTAGTTAAGGCGGAATGAACTGCTGCGGTCATCTTCGCGGATATTGAATGAATTTCCCGGCACAACCGCGACTTTATACTCCTGAACAGCCTTTGCGCAAAACGCATTCATATCACAGTCGTCCGGAAGTGTGCACCAGACGAACAATCCGCCCTGCGGTTTTGTATATGTGATCTTCTTTGAGAAACCGTCATCGATATATGAACACATTAAATTGCATTTTCTTCTGTAGATATCACGCAGCCGTGTAAAATGGGCATCAAGATCGACGGTCGTCATAAATCTGTGACTGATCACCTGAGCCCACATATTGGAATGAACATCGGATACCTGCTTGCAGACGACTATTTTCTGAATTATCTGCGACGGAGCCGATACAAAACCCGTCCTGAAGCCCGATGAGATGATCTTTGAGAAAGTGCTTGAGTAGATTACACGTCCCTCCTTGTCAAGGCTCTTTATCGAAGGAATATGTTCACCCTCGAATCTCAGTTCTCCGTACGGGTCGTCCTCAAGTATTATAAAATCGTACTTGCAGGCAAGTTCGTATACTGCTTTCCTCTTTTCAAAAGACATCGTTCCCCCGGTCGGATTTTGAAAATTCGGGATAACATAAAGAAGCTTTACGTTTTTTTCTTTTCTGACTGTCTGTTCCAGTATATCAATGTCAAGTCCGTCGTTTTCAAGCGGAACACCGGCTAAGTTTACGGCATATGAACGGAACGCGTTGAGTGAGCCGATAAAACTCGGTGATTCACAGATAAGCGTGTCGCCCTCATCGAGCAGCACCTTGCACGAAAGCTCATTTGCCTGCTGACCTCCCGAAGTGACAATAACATCATCAAATTCCGGGTGGTAACAGTTTTTCGAGCCAAGCCATTCCTTCAGAAAGTCACGTAACGGAGTATATCCCTCGGTGACGCTGTATTGCAGTGCGAGTATCGGGTCATCTCTCAGAAGCTCAGCCGAAAGTTCGGCGATCTTTTCTTTCGGAAAAGCCTCTGGAGCGGGATTGCCGGCCGCAAATGATATGACCTCGGGGTCGCCCGTGAATTTGAGTATCTCACGGATCGCCGAAGCCTGAAGATTGCTTACTTTTCTTGAAAATTTATATTCCATATGATCATCAGTCCTTTCGATTCGTTTTCCGGAAACAGCGTCCGTCAAAACATATCTTAAACAATCACAATAATTATATCACAGATCGTAAAATTTGTCACTATTTTTTCGGATTTTTATAAATATTTTTCACAATAAAAATAAGGCTGTACAGCATATCACACTGTACAGCCTCTGACCGTATGCTACGATTTTATTCGGCTGAAGGAGCCGAAACAGGGCAGACACCTGCGCAAGAGCCGCACTCTACGCAAGCATCGGCGTCAATAACATACTTACCGTCGCCTGCTGAAATAGCATTTACCGGGCACTCTGCCTCGCATGCACCGCAACTGATGCAGTCGTCGGAAATCTTATAAGCCATAATGATACACCTCCGTAAGAAACTGGGGAGATCCCCGTTATATTATATTCTATCACACTTTTTTGAAAAATCAAGCTTTTTCAAAAAATTTCACAAATTATATTAAAAACATTTCACGTATCACGCATTTTCTTTTTTCTTGCTCTTTTTTTCGCTTTTTCCGTAGACTTTTTCATGTTTTTTCTTCAGGTGTACCTGAGCCGAACCCATAACTGACGCGCACGCGGTTCCCCCGACTGCCCACAATGCCGGTGCGAAAACGATACTGCTGTTGCCGATAAAGAAAAGAATAACTCCGCAGATAAGAGTAAAGAACGCCGCGGTAGAGCCCTGACTTGTTCTGCTTTTTCCGAAATTCTTTGAAATTATGTACAGCAGTGAGGCTATGACCGTTACGAAAGCGATCAGTGACGGGATTCCTCTTGTTGCGGCTGTCTGGAGATACTCATTGTAACAGCGGTCGAATGTTCCGATGTTTTCATCGATCGTCTTGCTTGAGTATAGTTGCGGATACACAAGCTGATCCGGACCCGAACCGGTCAGCGGATATTCTTTTATGATGTCAAGCGTTTCTCCGAAGAGAAAATAATATGTGTCTGCAGTACTTGAAATGTCAACCTGTTCATTGTCGTAGATGCCGCTCGCGCTCAGTCTGTTGTATGAATCCCACCACATTATCCTTCCGTCATAGAGCTTATAACTTGAGCCGTCACCGATCACACCTGTCTGAACAAGAGCAAAAGACGCAGCCGCGGGAAGAATGACGGCGAGCAGAGCCACAAGTCTTTTCTTTGATACTCCCGATGTGAAAACCGAGATCACTGCCAGAATAAGGGCGAAAACAATGCCGCAAACTCCGATGAGAGAATACGTGAACATAAGCACAAACGAAAACACACACGTGCTTACAATGCAGAAAATACGCCGTTTCCGGTCTTCGCTCATAATTGAGCCTACAAGTGCGGCTGTCAGGGAAAGGCTTAACAGCATGGCGAGGAACAGGGGAGACCCTGAAAGTCCCGATGCCGCATACGGCTTTATCGTCGTTGAGATATATGCGAAAAATCCGAGTTTTCCCGAAAAGATCTGAATAAGCGACCACACGCTGTTTAAAAGGCCGGTCGCTATCAGGCCGTTAAGCACAGCCGTTACATTTTTTTCTCCTTTTACGGCAAGTCCTGTCACAAAGAAACCGAAATAAAACAGCAACGCGAGAAGACCCTCATTTCTGCCGGAATATCCGTAAAATCCGGTCTTTACAGAATAAGAGTCAAAAAGCGAGATCGTTCCCCAAGCGACAAGAGCCGCAAACGCGATTACCGGAACAAGGGCTTTTCTGTTTACAAATTTTCTTATGATCGCTATAAGTGCGAGTATCAGACATACAACTCCCGAAACAGCCAGTCCCGCGGCGGGAATGCTGAATCCCACATTTTCAGAACATTCCATGGGAATTGTGAAGAGCGACACCATCAGGAATGAGGCAGCAAGTATCTTTGACGCGATACCCGAAAATTTTTCCTCGGTCAGATTCAAAATAAAATTTGATTTTTCCGTGGAATGGAAAATCTCCTTTGCCATAATGCACGACCTTTCTGTTTTATGATAAAAAAACACTGCGGGCGCAGCCGTCCGCAGTGTACGACATTATTTAGCGTAGTCCGAAACTCTGCTTTCGCGGATAAGATTTACCTTTATCTGGCCGGGGTAATCCATTTCCTTTTCAATACGCTGGACAATATCCCTAGCAACAAGCACCATCTTTTCGTCGTTTATTATCTCCGGTATGACCATGATCCTGACTTCGCGACCTGCCTGGACGGCAAAGCACTTGTCAACGCCTTCGTAAGAGTTACATATTTCCTCAAGCTTCTGCAACCGCTTGATGTAGCTTTCATAGTTTTCACTTCTCGCAGCCGGTCTTGAAGCTGAGATCGCGTCAGCCGCCTGGACAAGACAGGCGATCACAGTCTTGGGTTCAACATCATTGTGGTGCGCCTCAATAGCGTGGATCACTACCGGGCTTTCATTATACTTTTTGCATACATCGACACCGATCTGTACATGAGAACCCTCGATCTCGGAAGTGAGAGCCTTGCCTATATCATGAAGCAGACCGGCACGCCTTGCCATATTGGCGTCAACACCGAGTTCCGACGCAAGCACACCGGCGATCTTGGCGACTTCGATTGAGTGATCGAGGACATTCTGGCGGTAGCTTGTACGGTATCTCAGCCGTCCGAGGAGCTTTACAAGTTCATGATTTATGCCATGGACATTCGTCTCAATAACAGCACGTTCGCCCTCCTGTTTGATCTTATACTCGACTTCGCGACGTGCCTTGTCGACCATTTCTTCGATCCGCGTCGGGTGTATACGGCCGTCTGCGATAAGTTTTTCAAGTGCGATCCTTGCCACCTCACGTCTGATCTGATCATAACAGGAGATCGTTATTGCCTCCGGGGTATCATCAATGATAAGGTCAACGCCGGTAAGTGTTTCAAGAGTCCGGATATTCCGACCCTCACGGCCGATGATCCTTCCCTTCATTTCGTCATTCGGAAGCGGTACGACCGAAACGGCGGCCTCCGAGACCTGATCCGAGGCAACTTTTGATATGGCAAGAGATATGTAATTTCTTGCTTTTTCCTGACATTCATCTTTTATCTGCTGTTCATAAGCCGCGACCTTAACGGCTTTTTCATGTATAAGGTCATCCTCGAGTTTTGAAATGATATACTCTTTTGCCTGATCTTTCGTAAATTCCGAGATCCTTTCAAGTACATCCATCTGACTTTTTTTGATCGCGTCGGCTTCTTTTAACTTTTCGTCCGCCGATTTGATCTTCTGATTCAATATTTCGTCTTTTCTTTCAAGATTATCTGTCTTCTTATCCAGATTTTCTTCTTTCTGCTGGACTCTTCTTTCCTGTCGTGACAGATCTGCTCTGCGATCCTTGATCTCTTTTTCCGCTTCGGAACGTAGCTTATGTATCTCGTCTTTTGCCTCGATAAGTGCGCTTTTCTTCCTGCTTTCCGCGTCTTTTTCCGCATCGCTGATAATGCGTTCGGATTCTTTTTCAGCGGAGCCGATCATCGATTCTGCCTGCTGCTTTCTGTGCTCTTCGCCTGATGAAAACCCTTTTCTGTAGGCGATAAAACCGGAAGCTGCGGCGCCGATTATGAGCGCGGCTACTACCAAAACGATGGTTATAACCGGATCCATACAGTGCATTACCTCCTTTTCGAACAATAAAAAGTTTGTATCATAAACTTTATTACTATTTCGAGTACAAAGGCGGTAAATGCCGCATCATTTTATTCATTTTCAGATTTATCAACGAGGCCTGACTCAGGAGGCCATAAAACATGATATGGGCGCAGGAACGCCCTCTTTATTTGTTTCATATCATAAATTTATATATATCAGAAACTGATACCAATCCGATGATTTAAAACAAAGCCGCAATTACTGCCGATAGTTCAAATAGTAATATTTTTGCAAAAAATACAACATATATATTATACACTTTTTTCGATTCCGTGTCAATAGATTTTTTTATTTTGTGCCGAATATTTTTGATAATAAAAATAATTTGACTTATTACACAAAATATGTTATAATTATCGGAGTAAACAGCAATAAACAGGCATTACCGCATTTGTGAGAGGATCGGGAAAAATGGAAGCAGTGATAGCTGTTATTTTGATTGCAGGTATTTGTTTTCTCGTCGGTGTTCCGTCGGTATATATCATTCTGGGATTCATCTGTCTTGTCCTGCTTGCTCTCGCTGCGATGGCTCTGATGTTTTTTTATTGTTTTTACGGTTTTGTCCGTTCTGAAAAGCATTTCGGAACTTTTATAAGATTTGAGCAGAAAGAGCATTTCAAATATGCGGTGTACTTTACGGACGGCAAAGAATACGGCTGCATCTTCCCATGTGAGTCGTTTTTCAGAAAAAAGCTTTACAGAGACGGGAAAAAATACAGGCTTATGGTGAACAAAAAGCGAAATACCGTTTATGACGGGTTCGCGTCCGCGACTTGTGTCATAGGATTTACTTTCAGCCTGCTCATGGTTGCCGCCGGTGTTTTGGCGGTACACGGTATACTTATGATGTGATATAACGGAGGAATATGGATGGAAGAACATATCTGCGGAAAGTGCGGTGTCCATAAGGATATTATAGAAAAAGTCTCAAAAGTCATGCCCGACGAATCGGTACTTTACGATTGCGCCGAATTGCTGAAAAATTTCGGTGATTCCACGAGAATACGGATAATTTCCGTGCTCTGCCAGAGCGAGATGTGCGTTTGTGACATAGCCGACCTGCTCGGAATGACACAGTCGGCGATATCTCACCAGCTTCGCGTGCTGAAACAGGCAAGGCTTGTGACAAGCCGCCGTGAGGGAAAGACGATATTTTACTCTATCTGTGACGATCACGTCAAAACGATCTTCTATCACGCCATGGAACACGTGATGGAATGAGTATCGTTCTGCGGATTATATACAGACCGCGTTCTGTTTGAGAATAAAATTAAAACACTTACTCTTTTCATAAATAATTTATAAAAATTGTCTAAAATAATAACACTAAACAAGGAAAAATAATGTATAATTTTATGGTAGCCGACTTCGGTTTGGTAAAAATTGCGGAATATAAAATTACCTGAAACTTTGCTCCTGAGGCTTTGCCCGAGGTGTCACCTTGAATAACGAGAAGGGAGGCGGCGGGTTTGGGTAAAGAAAAGGCAAGAAAAGATGCAAAAGTCATCAATGTTGTCGATGAGTTCGATTATTCGACTCAGCCGGATTCCTATAACAAAAAATTTATTGAGTGGCGCAAAGACAAGAAAAATCCGTACGCGTACAATTTTTCAATGAATAAGGACGAGACCGTCTATATTGACGGTCAGGGCTTTATTGAAAAATATGAAGCCGACGCATCAGCCGCCGAAGCGTCATCGATAGGGAAAGTCCTCACGCTTCTCGGGGTTGTCATACTTATGATAGTTATGACGGAAATGCTGTTTGGTAAGCTGCTCGTCTTTTTGCTTGACATCGTCGGTGTTGATATACACAACGCGTTTTACAACTCGGTCATATACGGCGGTGTGACAGAAGTCGCCACTGTTCTGATAATCATAAATTCGCTGAAGCTTATCATACCCACAGTTTTTTTGCAGTCAAAGCTCAGAATGCCTTTAAGGGTCGCGCTTCCGTCGCAGCTTAGGGATCCTCTGGAACTTATAGCGGCGATGGCGCTGGCTCTCATCGCGAGTGTTGTCGTGTGCATTCCTTCCGCCTTTTCGGAGCAGACGGCTGAGATGTACGCTTTTTTCCGAAATTACAAGACCGATATGTCGCTCTGGAATCAAAGTCAGTTCGTTGTATATGCCGTCTTTGATGTCGTTATAATGTCCGTTTTGTATGAAATGCTGTTCAGAGGCAGTATATTTGCGGCGCTTCGTCAGTTCGGGGATGTTTTTGCCATCATCATAACATCTGTGGCGGCAGGTCTTGCGACTATGGATATAAAATCATTCGTCGGAACGGCAGTCATCTCGGTTGTCGCTTCTGTAGGATATCTCAGGTCGGGGACGATATTTACGCCGATAGCCGTCAGAATAATCTACAAGATGTATTTATTCACACTGAATATACTGGAAATGAATACTTCGGACAGCATGATAATAACGCGGAATATGTTTATGACTGTCGTATTTTTATTTGCTCTTGCTGTGTTCGGCCTTATCTACACAAGTGAAAAGCGACGGAAAGTGAAGACTGTCTGCACATACCGCGGACATATGACTCTGAAAGGCCAGCTTTTTACAAGTATGAGGACATTTATCTTTTCGGCGTCTGTTCTGATCTGTCTTTTCGTGTCAATAATACAGGGGATCGTGTAGAGAATGGATAAATTTATGGAACGGGCAATCGAACTTGCCATAAGATCCGGATCCGAAGGAGAAGTCCCCGTCGGAGCCGTTGTCGTAAAAAATCCGACGGGTGAGATAATAGGAGAAGGCAGAAATCTGAGGGAATCGGCACATAACGCTCTTGCGCACGCCGAGATAATGGCAATCGACGCCGCGTGCAGGAAACTCGGCGGCTGGAGGCTGCCGGACTGTTCCATTTATATTACTCTCGAGCCGTGCCTTATGTGCTGCGGAGCGATAATAAACGCGAGGATAGATCATATCATTTTCGGAGCGTATGACAAAAGTGACGGCTCCGCTATGTCGGCAAGTCGGATAGCTGAGTTTTTCGGCAGCAATTTTCCGGATGTGACGGGAGGCGTCATGGAAGAAAGATGTTCCGGGATCTTATCCGAATTTTTTCTGAGGCTCAGGGAAAAAACCGACAGCTGACCTTTCGGGTTTTGTGCTGTTTTTTGCAAAATCAAAAAAAGTCTTGACAAACCGATCCTTATGTGATATAATGTAACGGTAGTCAGGATTGTATACTACTGCGAGTGTGCTGGAATAGGCAGACAGGCACGTTTGAGGGGCGTGTGTCGAATGACGTATGGGTTCAAGTCCCATTACTCGCACCATATTTTGTGCCTCGGCGCGCAATATGCGTTGCCGGGGCGTTTTTTATTTCCGTTACAAGCCGCTTTGGCTGTATTTTACATCGAAGTAATTACCTTGCGGAGCATGGCGGCATCGAATGAATCGATATTCATATCGCCGTTATAGTCACACGGGAACAGAGTTTTTTCGCCATGGACGGCTTTCTCGCAGAGCACGAGATCGGCAACGTTCACAAAGCCGTCGCGATTAAAATCACCGCGCTCGTATTCATCCGGCTTCGTCGGTTCAGAATAGTCTGCCTCGGACAGGACAGGGTAGTTCAGATCTGTATACAGATCCGCCGGCTCTTCGGTGTGACTTGTAAAGAAATCATCGCTTCCTTTTAGAAAATAGTCATATTCTATCTCCTCGCCGTATTCGCCGTCTTCATCGTCCCATGTCAGATCTACGCCATACCACTTGCCGTCATCCATCCGGACATAATTCCACATATGCGCAGTGTTCGATACCTCGTTATAGTTTCCGAACACACATACGCACGGTATTCCGAGACTGTCACATATGAATTTGAAACCTTCGGCATATCCCTCACAGACACAGCCGGGGCTTATAAGTGAGCCTATGCAGCTGCTCATAAACGTTGCATTGAGGTCGTAATACGTGAATAATGCGATATTATCGTGGATCGATTTTATTTTTTCGTACAGGCTATCACCCGTTACCGCGAAGTCATCGACAGCCGAATCGAGTTTTTCTTTATATTCCGTTACTTCATCAAGAGAGGAAAACGCGGGTTCGAGAGCGGGATTGAGGCAGAGCGATGCAATCTCAATATCATATATCCCCGTTATGGGGTCATAGTCATATGACCCGTTTTCAATGCTCACGCTCAGTCCGGATGTATCGAGCCAGAATATCTCGGGGAAGTCATACATGAAGCAGTCTATTCCGGGCTTGCAGTTTGAAAAGACAGCCTCCCTGAATATAGCTTCATCATCATCGGAATAATCAGACGATCCGGGAAGTGACGAAAGTGAAAAATATATTTTTTCCGGCAGATCCACCTCAACAGGATCGAGAGACGGTACTTTCCACCGTGACAGGGCGTTATAAACTTCCAGATTGTTTCCATCCAGAAAATCACCGTAATAATAAGAACCGTCATCATCAGCCGAGAGTACGGTAAATGAAGACGGAACAGTATATTCCGCTTTTTCGGCTTCGCAAAGAAGCAGTGGCTCAAATGCGCACTCTGCTATACTCTCCGAAGAGTCATAAGCGGGATCTTCGGACGCGGCTGACACTCCGACCGGAAAAACGCACGATGCGACTGTCAGCGCGGATATTATGAGGGAGATGATCTTTTTCATAATATTTCCTCCGTTTTCGGTAAAAAAAGATTTTAACAGAACTTCACAATAAAATTATATCTGACACTTCAGGTATTGTCAAGTTTCGGTTGTAAAATCCCGGAAGTTACGGCTACACAGCTGAAAATAAGTGAATATTATCAAAAAATAGCAAGTGTCAACAGTCTATATTTGTTACATTCTTCCTTGAAAAAAAGACGGTAAAGTGGTATAATTTTATTTGTGGCGGCAGTCATGTGACGGAAAATAACGGGAAATACCGATTCATAAGCCGCTTTTGTGCATTATATGAACAATATTTTGAGGGTGAGGTCCTGAAAATGAAACTTAGTCAGATGAACAGGCAGCAGCTTCTGGATTTTAAGAAAGAGGCGGAAGGGAGCTATGAAAAATTCAAGGCTCTGGGACTGTCTCTTGATATGTCGAGGGGAAAGCCCTGCACGGAACAGCTGAATTTAAGCTATGACCTGCTCGGCGCACTGCAGGACAATGAGTTTACGTGCGCGAGCGGAGTTGACTGCCGAAGCTACGGAATGCTCGACGGAATACCCGAGGCAAAAGAGCTCTTTGCGCCTATGATAGGTGTTAATACCGATGAGATCATCATATTCGGAAATTCAAGCCTGAATGCGATGTACTGGACGATGCAGGTCGCATATACGCATGGAGTACTGAATGAAAAGCCATGGAGCAAGTATGACAGCGTCAAGTTTCTTTGTCCTGTTCCGGGATATGACAGACATTTCAAGATGACCGAATTTTTCGGTATAGATATGGTAAATATTCCCATGACGGAGACCGGTCCCGATATGGATATGGTGGAAAAACTTGTCGCTGAAGATGAGACGGTAAAAGGAATATGGTGCGTTCCGCAGTATTCAAACCCCGAAGGCATTTCATACAGTGATGAGACAGTAAGAAGATTCGCGGCTCTGAGACCGAAGGCGAAAGATTTCAGGATCTTCTGGGATAACGCCTACTGTATCCATCATCTGACAGATCACCCGAAATATATCCTCAACATTCTTGATGAGGCGAAAAAATGCGGCAACGAAAATATAGTATATATATACGGCTCAACATCCAAGATCACTTTTCCGGGTTCGGGTGTCGCCATTATGGGCGGAAGCAAGGAAAATATTGACAGTCTTAAAAAAATACTCGGTATCAGCATAATAAGTTACGACAAGCTCAATCAGCTCAGACATGTGAGATTTTTCCGCACGTATGAAAATATGCTTGAACATATGAAAAAGCACGCGGCTATACTTGTTCCCCGGTTCAATGCCGTCATCAACGCTCTTGAAGAAGGTCTCGGCGAGTATGATATCGCTTCATGGGTAAATCCGGAGGGAGGTTATTTTATTTCATTCAATTCTCTCCCGGGATGCGCTAAGAGGATCGTTCAGCTCTGCCGTGACGCGGGAGTGATATTCACAGAAGCCGGTGCCACATTCCCGTACGGAAAGGATCCACAGGACAGGAATATCAGAATAGCTCCCACATACCCTCCTATTGATGAACTTGAAAAAGCCATGGAGCTTTTCATAATATGTGTTAAGATAGCGAGTGCGGAAAAACTGCTCGGTCAGGCGGGCTGAAAATTTGTTTTACCGTGTGAAATAAAAGTGACTGAGAGAGATCCCGGTCACTTTTTTGTTGAAAAAGATCTTAAAGTATGGTAGAGTATTTATTGGATAATCAAATATTGTAAGGAGCGTAATGATGATTAGATGGAGTTATAATGAAAGAAAAAAGACACTGACGATCAGCGGCTCCGGCGATATAGATGATTTTTTCGGTGACGACGATACGATACCGTGGCTTGAGCGCAGAGTGGTGATAGAAGAAGGAGTTACTTCTGTCGGCAAAGGCGCTTTCAGGAATTGTCACGCTTTAAGATCCGTAAAAATGCCTCGCAGTATCACAAGCATCGGTGAGCGCGCCTTCAACCGCTGCGGTATGTTAGGATCGCTGACGATACCCGAAGGTGTTACAAATATCGGAGCAGAGGCTTTTTTTGAATGTTCTTCTCTGACGACCGTTACGATACCCGAAGGCGTCACCGCTATCGGCGACAGAGCCTTTTGCGGCTGCAAAAATCTGAGATCCGTGATCATTCCGGACAGCGTTGTGAGTATCGGTCATTCCGCCTTTTCGGGCTGTGCGGGTCTCAGATCCGTAAAGATCTCAAAAAATATCAGCGGTATCGGGGATTATGTTTTTTCCGGCTGTGGCAGTCTGAGATCCGTAAATATTCCCGACGGTGTCACTTCTGTCGGCAAAGGCGCTTTTGAATACTGCCAAAGTCTGAGATACCTGACTGTACCCGGCAGTGTCAGGAGCATTGCGCCGAATGCCTTTTACAGCACACTCTGGATAAAAAAGACTCTGAGAAAAAAACGATTGGCTGTCATAAACGGGCTCCTGATCGAAGCGGACACAAAAATAAAAGGCGATGTAGTCATTCCGGATAATGTTACTGAAATAGGAGAGCGCGCCTTTTCGGTCTGTAAAAAAATAACTTCCGTGAAAATTCCCGACAGTGTTGTGAATATAGGAAAAGAGGCCTTTTACGGCTGTGCGGGTCTTGTAAAAGCTGACATATCCGAAAATGTCACAAGTATCGGAGATAAAGCTTTTCACGGGACACCGTGGCTGAAAACTCAGCTTGACAAAAAATCCATCGTTACGGCCGGGAGGGTTTTGATCGCGGCGGATCCCGAAAAATGCGAGGGAAATATCACAATACCGGGGGGCATTGTAAATATAGGAGAAAATGCGTTTTCCGGTTGCCGTAAACTAAAGTCGGTCACCATGCCCGACAGCGTCGCATATATCGGGAAAAATGTGTTTGACGGCTGCGACAGTCTGAAGTTTCTGAGACTTCTTGATTCCGGCGGGAGTGACTTTATTACTTTTCTTCACAATGAAGATGTCCCGTTTCAAAAACAGTTTGCCATGGTCAGAGAAAAAAATTATGAAACAAAAATAAAGACCGAAGTAAAATATGACCTGCTCTGGCAGTTATTCAAAAAGGGAACGGGGGATAAAGATCTCCTGGACTTTATAGAAAAAAATTTCGTTGCGATGATGTTCCGGGCAATCGACAGAAAAGACGCGGAGACTGTCAGTAAGGTCTGTGATTATGGAAAATTCCTGACGGAAAAAAACATCGATACACTTATAGACCATGCGATCGACATGACCCAGAACGGCGGCAGCCTTGAGATACAGATCATTCTTTCCGGTTACAAAAACAAAAAGTTCGGATTCAGAGGCTCGGATTTTATTCTCTGAGAGTGAGATTTATTTTTGGAAAAGCAATAAAAAATTTTTTTGACAAAAATTAAAAGATATGATAAAATAATTTTCTGTATTTTCACAATACACAGATTCAGTAAGAAAGAAGGAAGTAAATTGAGAAAATTTATTGCAATCGTCGCAGCACTCGCACTTGGAACGGGCATGATATCCATACCGGCGACAATTGCGGAAAATGACATGACAAATGCGGCAGCTGACATCGGAACAGACGCAGAAACTGCGACATCAGGTTATTGCGGAGCAGAGGGAAACGAAAAGAATGTGACATGGAAATTTGATGACGCAACAGGAAAACTGACGATCGGCGGAACGGGTGATATGAGAAATTATGATTGGTCCGTCAATTCGCCTTGGAAAGATTATACCGTTACAGGGGTTGTGATCGGAAGCGGGGTCACAAACATAGGAGATTACGCTTTTTATCAGTGCTATGATCTTATTTCCGTGTCGATACCCGAAAGTGTCACACATATAGGAAATTGGGCTTTTTCCTATTGCGATGAACTGGAAGCGATAAATATTCCCGGAAGTGTCAACGAAATCGGAGCGGCGGCCTTTGGAAGCTGCGGAAAACTGACTTCCTTGACTGTTCCGGTCTGAGTTCTTTGACTGCAGAAAATCCGGAATGCGAAATTTTTGACTCGCCGGAGACTGTGTCAAACGGTAAGAACAGCAGTGATGATTATTATTTTAACGGTACGATTTTTGGCTATGAAAACTCCGGTGCGCAGTCTTACGCTGAAAAATACGGTTATAATTTTGAAAGTCTCGGACGTGCCCCCGGGGAGGCCGGCGGAACTGTGACGACTGCACCCGCAACTGTTCCTGTTACCACTACGACAAGTGTAAAAGTCGTGACCGAAACAAGACCTTCTTCGACTGCGGCAGAGAGTACGGCAGAGACCGAGGCTGTAACCTCGACAGCGCCGGCTGCCACAGATACAAGACCTGCTGCGGAAAATCCCGGCGATGTTGACGGAAACGGCAGTATTGATTCATCGGACGCCTCTGTGGTGCTGCGGGAATACGCTGATATTGCGACAGGCAAGTCCGGCTCATTCACCGCAGACCAGGCGGTATCCGCAGATGTAAACAGCGACGCGGTGATCGATTCATCTGACGCGTCCGTGATCCTGAGCTACTACGCCTATTCGGCGACAGGCGGGAACGATCCCTTTACGGAGTTCATAAAAAATAAACAAAAAATATGATAAATTGTATTTGTGAATTATTATGGATCCGCGGTATTTTGCTTTTATCTCCCGGCTTTTACGGTCGGGAGATATTTTATTTCAGCAAATTTTTCGGACATTTCCCACAAAAGAAATTGAGATCCCGCTTTTTACACCGTAAACACACAAATATATCATACAC
This sequence comes from uncultured Alistipes sp., assembly GCA_964414745.1. Lineage (GTDB taxonomy): Bacteria > Bacillota > Clostridia > Oscillospirales > Ruminococcaceae > Ruminococcus. The sequence goes on from CAYPXB010000013.1 coordinate 22,345, forward strand.
ATAAAATAATTGACATGATTTTCATATTCATGTATAATATAGGCATAAGAGAAAACTGAGATTGCTCTTTTGCACTTGCTTTTTCGAGGAGTATCATAAGGATAAATATTACCGCTGCCGGTCAGTTTTCGTAATACGGAAAGGGAACATTAAAATTTCTGTGTGTTTGGTGAAAAGATATGATCCGCTCAAAACATATTATTAAAATAATTGTCGATATATGTATGCTCGTATGCTTACCGG
>CAYPXB010000013.1:22687-25358 GCA_964414745.1 uncultured Alistipes sp.
TCAAAACATATTATTAAAATAATTGTCGATATATGTATGCTCGTATGCTTACCGGTTCTGATGGCGCAGACGCAGACCGGGCAGGAATTTCACGAGTGGCTCGGCACGGGAATGCTTGCGCTGTTTCTTGTTCATCAGATACTGAATGCGGGATGGTGGAAAAATTTATGTAAGGGTAAGTACACCCTGTCCCGCGCATTCGGCACAGTGATCGGTATTCTTCTGGTCTTGGATATGTCGGCTCTTTTTGTAAGCGGCATCATGATGTCGGGGTTCGTCTTTGATTTCCTGCCGATAAGCCGAGGAATGGCTGTCGCGAGGCAGTTGCATATGCTTGCCTCTCACTGGGGGTTGATACTCATTTCCGTACATCTTGGTCTGCATATGGAAATGTTTATGGGTATCGGGAGAAGGATTTTCCGTATTTCGGAAAATAATACGGCAAGGGCGTGGATTCTCCGCATTATCGTTTTTGCGGGGAGCATATACGGAATTTACGCGTTCACAGACTTGCGTATGCCGGACTATTTGTTCCTGAAAGCACAGTTTATAATGGCGGATGAATCGAAGCCGTCTGTCTTGTACTTTGCCGAGAATGCCGCTGTGATATGGCTGTTTGCCGCCATAGGGCATTATCTTGACAGATTTCTGCGTCATCTGAGCCGCCCGGTCAGAAAGAAAGGACCGGGCAAGGCGAAAATATAAAATAACTTTGAGGAGGATCATAATCATGAATGAAAAGATCACACAGACCGCAGGGAGAGATCAGCTTGGCGATTTTGCTCCGGATTTTGCACACTACAACGATGATATTCTGTTCGGTGAGAACTGGAACAGCGGCGGTATCGACATAAAAACACGCTGCATTATCACTGTGGTGGCGCTGATGAGCTCAGGTATCACCGATTCTTCCCTTGTCCACCATCTGCAGAACGCAAAGGCACACGGTGTTACAAAAGAGGAGATCGTCGCTGTCATCACGCATACTGCTTTTTATGCGGGCTGGCCGAAAGGATGGGCGGTATTCCGCCTTGCCAAAGAAGTCTGGAACGAGGGATCCGACGCGCAGGCCGATAAAGAAAAATACCGTGAAAGTATCTTCTTCCCGATCGGCGCGCCGAATGACGCCTATGCAAAATATTTTGTGGGACAAAGCTATCTTGCTCCCATATCGGGCGCGCCGTTCCCGATGTCGAATGTCACATTTGAACCGGGCTGCCGCAACAACTGGCATATTCATCACGCAAAAACGGGCGGAGGACAAATGCTCATCTGCGTCGGCGGACGGGGCTGGTATCAGGAGTGGGGAAAAGAGCCTGCAGAAATGACTCCCGGAACTGTGATCTCAATACCGGAGGGGGCAAAACACTGGCACGGCGCGGCAAAAGACAGCTGGTTCTCGCATATCGCGTTTGAGATACCGGGCACAGAATGCACAAACGAATGGCTGGAGCCGGTAAGAGCTGAAGATTATGAAAAATTAAGATAGCAGAGGATAAAACTATGATCTTTGACGAATATACTGACACAGCTCAGGCCTATGGGAACGAAACGGCTGAAAATATGATAATTATATGCTTTTCCGTAAAAAAACGAAACAGCTTGCAATAAATCAAGGGAGGCGCTTTGATCAATGGCGTTTATATACCCGGCAAAAGAGGATATATCCGTAATGCCTTACGCGGAGCGAAAAGTTTATGAGGCGTTGGAGGAAAAGCTCGGAAATGATTTTTATATCTTTCATTCTGTGGAGTGGATGAAGAGAAAGCGAAAAAGATCCGAAACATGGAAAGAAAATGATTTTGTGATCCTGAACAAAGATCTGGGTGCGCTCGTTCTTGAGGTGAAAGGCGGAGATATTGAATACAACGGAACGGTATTCAATCAGAGTAACACTCAGACGGGAGTGATCTCCGTCCTCGATCCCGAAAAAAGGAAAGATCCTCTTTCTCAGGCTGTTGAAGGAAAGCGCCATTTTAAACGTTTGCTTGAAAAAAAGATCAGCGTCGCGGATCCCGGAAGATCATTTAAAGGCAGGTTTCCGGTTGAAACCGCCGTCTGGTTTCCGGGATGTGATATCAGTGAAAAGATAAAGGATTTTCCTCCCGCATACAGAGAAGCCGGGCCGGCGATACTCGATATCGGGAGTTTCGGAAATGTGTCACAGGCAATACATGATGTATTCGATTTCTATGGGTCGGGAGATAAAGCCGACATTACAGATGCGGAATTTCGGGAAATAGTCGATCTTATCGCATCGGATTTTGTGATGATCGCTGTTCCGTCAGCGGGAAAAGGCGTAGGCGGTCATACCTATCTGAAACTTTCCAAGGAGCAGACAGAGGTACTCGATTATATTTCAGGGCACAGTTTCGCCAAAATAGTGGGTTTGGCATCAACCGGCAAAACTCTTATCGCAAAAGAAGCGGCCGCAAGATTCGGCAGAGAGGGTAAAAAAGTTTTGTTCCTGTGCTATAATGATGTTTTGTGCCGGTATCTGAAAAAGCACTATCCGTTTGAGAATGTCACATACTATGACATTTGCTCATTTGTAAGAGATCTCAGCGGTTCGGACGCGGATCTGTCCGAAAATGACGTGCGCGCGGATGCACTTGAAAGCATAGACAGTGACAGAATTGATTTTGATATTGTCATAATCGATGAAGCGATA
>CAYPXB010000013.1:25458-32813 GCA_964414745.1 uncultured Alistipes sp.
AAGCATAGACAGTGACAGAATTGATTTTGATATTGTCATAATCGATGAAGCGATAGTGCTTCATGAAAGAGAGATAATATATTTTAAAAATTTTGCCGAATCCAGAAATGGCGGATTTTATATGTTTTATGATGAGAGGCAGGGAAATAGTACAGAAATAAGCTTTCCCGAATGGTTATATAATGATATTATGAATGGATACAATGACGGAAACACCTTGTTTTTACGGAAAAATTACAGAAATACATTTGAGATCGGCCGGACAGCCAACAGAATAGGACATATTCACGAAAAAAGAAAGTTTCTGAAAAACGGTGAAAAACCGACTCTTACGTTCGGAGGAGGTGATCCCGCGGCCAAACTGGAAAAACTTGTAAAGATCTTTACGGGCGATGAATACGGATATAGCGCCGGTGATATCGCTATTCTGTCGTTGCGTTGGAAAGAGGAATTTTCCGTTTTGGCTGATATCGATGAAATTGCGGGTATCCCGGTCACAAGGGATCCGATTGCGTGGGAATCGGATCGATCATCGATTCTTTTTACGGGAGCGCGAAAATTTAACGGTCTTGAGAGCAGAGTCGTTATCGTCATTGATGTTAATGATGATTGGGATTTTTTTGACAGCATGGTCTTTTATATCGCCTGTTCGAGAGCCACAGAGTTTCTTTCCATTTTAGTCGATGCAGATGACCGGACGATCTGGATGATCGCAAAAGAAATGAACTTCTATAAATCAAGGCCAAAGAGAACGATCGCGGGGGATATACGCGTCGATCTCCTTAATCCGGACGAATAAAATACAATACCGAAGAAAAATAATAAAATAAAGACCCCCGGAAATTTCCGAGGGTCGTTTTTTATCTTCATCCGGCTTTCCAGAAGGGGTTTTCGACACGGGTGTACTGACTTCTGGCCAATTCTGCGACACTTTTCAGAGAGGCAGATATACGTTCACGGTCCGCGTCAAGTTTGTAGCATTCCTCAATGCTGCCGCCGCTGTTTAAAATATCATATATATCTCCGCATAAGCCTACGGGGCGTCGTGACCCCAGAGTGCTTACCGACATACCGCCTTTATAGTAATCCTCCAGGGACATATTTATAAGCACATAGCGGAAGGAACCGCCGAGCCCGCCCGGATCGTCGGATTCCCGGTCTCTTTCAATGATTATCCGGTCGACAACGCTCCTGAGATCCTGTTTTTCGACAAAGTCAGAAATGGTACCCGACCAGTTTCTGTATTTTGAGCCTATGCGGAAAAATACATTGCCTTCACTTTTTTTGTCATGACCGTATTCACCGTTTGTCCTGGCTCTGATATAGTCTTCATTAAGGCGCTCATTTATGGCGTCTCCCGAGTTGTCATTCGCTTCGAAGCCTGTGTCAAACATATCATCATAACAATCTTCCGTATGTTCAACACCCTGCATGATAACAGAAACAGCTTCCTGTCTGGACATATTTACCGGAGCGCCCGGATTACCTCCAAGTTGTTTGGAAATTGCGGCGGGCAGCATCATCAGATCCGTATTCATATCACCCGATGATTTCATACACTGGGCAAGTACATAACTGCAGTACGTATAAAAATAGTCTTTGACCATCTGCTGAACCGCCTGTTCCGGTGAATACGTATACAAAAACAATGCAGCTTCAATATTGGATTCCGGATCGCCTACATCACCATATATATGGCTTATCACAGGAACAGCAAGTCCGTCATATTTCAGCATCCACGCTTTGCTTGGCAGACCGGATCCTTCATTCCGGTCATTATTCTGACTGGTCATCCGAAAACTCCTTTCTGTTTCATTTTAAAATGAGAGGTACAGTTCATACCGGCATATATCTTCCTGATATGCTGTGTTATTATATCATTTTTTTCTTGTTTTGTCAATAACCCTTGCGCGACAGCCTTGCGAAAGTTATTCCGATATGTTATAATGTTAATTGTCAGAAAACGAAAGTCCGTAGGAAATAGGGACGCCTTGTGGACTGCGATAAACGAGGGGTGACTATGAAAAAGATCATGTACGGCGTGACGGCTGTGTCTGCCGCTGTTTTTATACTGTTATCTTTTTTTATATATATTGTTGAAGCCGATGATATCGTTTTGACTAAGACGGCATTCCATATCACGTCGTACGGAAATAAGACATCTGACTGTCTTGTTTCTGAATTGAATAAGGCCTGCAAAGCGTCAGACACTGATATTTTGGTGAGGGTGTATCGGCGTAACAACAATGCGGGATATAATGAATCTGTCGGTGACAATATTATCTATAAGACTAATAACCACGCTGATTTCCTGAAATGGCATACGCAGACCGGGGATTGTACGGTACCCGCGGGGGCGGTCTTCACAAACGATCCCGGGTTTGCATCCGATCGTTATCAACCTGTGAAACTGTATATGCCGCACATCATGGGAGATTATTTTATTTATTCTCTCACCGATATGCAGGAAGAGGATCTGCCTTCCGCGATATTTTACACAGACGCGGAATATTATGATGAGTTGACAGAAGAATTGGGAAAATGCGGTATCATCATCGAAAAAGACGGGGGAGTGATCTTGGACAGCCATTACGGGATCCTGTTATTGGGTGTCACATTGGTTCTGTTCGGACTTTCATTTCTCAGTATGCTTTTCTGGCAGCTGTCCGAAAGTAAAAAGATCGCCATGAAACGGCTTGAGGGATTTTCATGCCCGCAGATCGCCTTCGATCAGATGATCGTTTTTCTGAAAGGATTTTTCCCTATCTGCGTAATTGCGCTTGTCATCGGCTGCATTGCGGGCAGTATCGCGGAGAGCTTTTCTCTCTTTCTCTGCTTTTTGGAGGATTACAGATGGAAGCTGACCGGGTTTATTCTTGCGTGGCTGTTTGCTATGATCATTTCCTGTTTTTACACGGTATTCGTTCACCCGTTATATGCCATCAGGGGCAGAAAAACGCAAAAGGGACTTTATGGTCTGACTTTTTTCGCGAAAGTCTGTCTGGTCGCGGTGATCGGAGTTGTTGCGTATGCTTCCTTTGACGGACTGCGCACGATAAGGGCAACGATAACTGTTCAGAATCAAGTTTCCGAGACGTATTCCGATTATTATTATTTTCTGAGCAATAAAAGCACAACACTTGTTCCGGATGAGGAATTGGAAAAAACATACCATGATTTCTATATGACTTTGAGCAAAACTTACAAGCCTGTTCTGATGGATCCGACGAATGCCGCTTTATTATCGACAATGCCGGAAGATAAATTAAAAGAATATGACAGCCGTATCAGAAATTTTCGCATTATAAACAACAATATTACGGTAAACAGAAATTATCTTGACCTGAATCCTGTTTATACAACGGACAAAGAGCCGGTCGTATCCGGTGATTTTCCGAAAAACAAACTGGTTCTTTTAATTCCGGATGATACGGATGAAGCGACGGTAAGGAGCAGTTATAAAAATGTCGCGGAATCTAAAGGATACAGCGGCGAAAGTATCTGTATAATCAAGTACGACCCGTCTCAGAAATTTTACTGTTTTTCAGCGGATACAGAAAGTGAAAACCCCGGGTATGTTGAGAAACCTGTTGTTATCGTAGAGCAGGATTTTCTTCAGCCGTCGGCGTGGTTTTCGCGAGGATTTCTGGTGTTCGAGGCAAAAAGCGATGATTTTTATCATGAAGTGCTTCCTGTTATGGATGAGTGCGGGATCACGCAGTATATTGCCGGAACCGTATCGCTTTCCGGGGAAATACAATATGCTTTAAACCGGGATAAAACAATGTTCTGCGTCTGTGCCACAGCACTTGGAAGCTGCATCATATTGCTTTGCTGTGTATTGCTGTATGAATGTGTCGTATATTATAAAAACAATCAGAAGAAAATAACGGTCAAAAAAATGAACGGCTTTGCCTTTTGGCATATCCATTCGACCCACTTAATTTTCCGCTGTGTGTCATACTTTTTGATTGCCATATATTTTGCACTCGTCGGGTGTCCTCTGTGGTTTAGTCCGGTTATTGTCAGTCTTGACTTTTTCTGTTTCTGTTTTGTTCTTGAATCCAAAACAGCGAAATATGCCGCTACTGTCCTGAAAGGAGATCTGTCATGAGAAATATCATTGAGCTTTCGGATATCAGCAAATCATATGGCGATCATAATGTTCTCAATAACTTTTCCCTGAAAGTACAGAAAGGAGCGTTTCTCGCAATTACCGGGAAAAGCGGAGCGGGCAAAAGCACCTTGCTGAACATTATCGGACTTCTTGAAAAAGCGGACAGCGGCACTTTATCGATATGCGATATAAAAAATCCCACACTTCGCTCCCGGCAAGGCAGGAAGCTCCTCCGTTCAGAAATAGGCTATCTGTTCCAGAATTACGGACTTGTAGACGAGGAGAGCGTACTTTATAATCTCAGAATTTCCTCGCGATTTCTGAATTTATCGAAAAAAGATGAAACAGACAAGATTTGCGAGGTTCTCGAAAAAGTCGGTCTGCCGGGAGTCGAAAAAAAGAAAATATACCTGCTCAGCGGCGGAGAGCAGCAGCGGGTATCGGTTGCGAAACTGCTTCTCAAATCTCCCGATATCATTCTTGCCGATGAACCCACAGGCAGTCTTGACGCGGATAATCGTGACTCCGTAATGTCCCTGCTTCAGGGTCTGAATAAAAGCGGGAAAACAGTGGTTATCGTCACACATGACCCTGTTGTCAGAAACCGTGCGGATGAGTATCTGGAATTATAGCATGGCGATATCGCTTCCGGCGAAAATACGGTCTGAAATTCTATTTGTCAGACGAGCCGTCGGACGGCTTTGGGGGAAATCAGTTCCCGGCGGTAACAATACCGGTTCGCATTCGGAAGATGTCGACGGCAGCGGAAATACAGATTTCTCCGACGTGTTGCTGATACTCAGCTGCTACCCATATGTCGCAACGTGAGAAACAGCCGGTTTGCGTGATTATGTCAATACAGTGTTCTGACTTGTTTTTAATAAGATCCGTACAAAATAAAGAGACAAAGCCTGTATAAAGGATTTGTCTCTTTCAGATCCATATAATCACGGAATTAAGAAGATAATGCTGTGGATTGGGAAATGAAGTTCTGATAAATTTATTCCCCGCCGTCTGCGGGCGCCTGCGTTGTTGTTTGCGGCTCCGAAGCAGGATTGCCTGAATCATCAATATTTACATCGATCAGAAAGCCTCCGTCGCTTCCCGTGACTTTCGGCAGTACACCGTCCCATTTTTCGATCTGCTCATACGCGAGAACATTTTCGGTAACCGATTTGTTTATGAGATCGTTTGCGTCCGCCTGAGCTTTTGCCTCGGCAAGTATCGCTTCTGCCTCGGCATTTGCGGAGATGACCTTTTTCTCCGCCTCTGCGTTTGCGACAACGATCGCCTGCTCCTGCTCGGTCTTTGTCTTTATGAGATTCTGTTCGGCAACCTGTTTTGCCTCTATTGCGTTATTGAACTCTTCTGAAAATTCAAAGTTTACAATATTGAACTTTTCGATGTAGATCCCGTACGAATTAAGCCTTTCGTCGAGAGATTCTTTTATTTCGTCGCCGACGGCAGCCCTGTCGGTGATCAGTTCCTCAGCCGTGTATTTGGCGGTGACCGATTTCAGACATTCCTGAACGGCGGGCGTTATGAGCACGCTTTTATATTCGGTTCCCACATTTTTGTAGATATCGGGGCTTGAAGCGGCATTCAGCCGGTAATTCACCGCTATTGTGCTGTTTACCGTCTGCATATCTTTTGATACGGCAGACGCCGGTGTTTCATATACCTGAATTTTGTTTGAGAGGATCTCAACATCCTGAATAAAAGGTATCTTCAGATGAAAGCCCTCCGAAAAAGACCTTTGTGAGACCTTGCCCAGAGTGAGTAATACGCCTGTACTTCCCGCCGGCACTATCTTAAATGAGCTTACGCACAAAATAATTGCAATCACACCTATAACTACCCATTTTACGAATTTAAAGTTTCTTTTTACCGTTCCGTTCGGATTAAGTTCCTGAAATTTTGCCATATTGATTCTCCTTTATTTCATATTTTTACATATTTTCTGTTTTTCTGTCTGCAGATCTGCAGATCATCTCTGCCGGAACAGACAGTAAAATTCCGGAACATACGCCCGATATAAAACCTACAACTGTGCTTTTTGTCATAAGAACAGCGGATATCATACCGATTGAGGCACAGAAAGAGACAAGCGAGCAGAAAATAAATAAGGTCTTATCATAATCATGATATTCCATGGTCATTCCTCCTTAAAAATATCATTTAAAACGATTCTGTCTTCATATCTGAAAGCGATTTCGAGTATAATATTTATGATTATATCACAGGTTCATCAGCTTGTCAAATACAGTCTTAAACTCATTTGGCACGAATATTTATTTATTTTTCAAGTAATCGTTTTTTCAGTAAAAAAGGCAACCGGTGTCCAGTAAAAACAGTCGCACCGGTTGTCTGTTTTATTTATTTCTGTTCCTGATATCGCAGCTGCAAACCCTTTGTATGCAGAAATATCTGCCGACGATCTGCGGCTCAGGAGTTAAGATAGGATCTTACAAGAACCTGCAGAAGTTCATCACGGTCGATATAACGTATAAGACTTCTTGCGTTATTATAGGTAGTGATATACGTCGGATCTTCCGAGAGAATATATCCGACGATCTGATTTACCGGGTTGTATCCTTTCTGCATGAGAGCGTCATAAATTATCATAAGATTTTTCTTGAGCTCCGCCTCTTTATCATCGTTGACCGGAAAGGTCATTGTTTTATCTAACATAATATCGGACCTCCTGCAAAAATATGTTAAATGAGTGACCATAAAAATAAAATTATCCCAAGATATATTATACACCTATAGAAAATATATTTCAAGCAGAATAAAATTTTTTTGTTATTATGATTATAATCAGCCACAAAAATTGTATAGTTTATACAATAAAGATTCGATGATATACATAATACAAACAAAATTTCCCGCTACTGAGAAATATACTCGGGCAGACTTCCTGTTCCGCCTGTGGCAATGTATGCATAATATCTGAGGATCACCGATGCATCCGATGAGTCTATGACATTGTCTGTGTTAACATCGGCGGCGCTGTTTTGTTCTTCACTGAAACTGCTTTCCTGACCTGTGGAAATACACGCATACTCTTTGAGGACAAGAGAAGCGTCTGTCGAGTCGGCAGAACCGCTTCCGTCTACATCACCGGAGCCGCTTCCTCCGGATCCTGAGGGCGCCTCGCCTAAGTTTTCAAAGGTGTATTCGTATTTTGTGGCGAAGGTCTGCGCCGTTGAGCCTTCGTATCCGTATATCACGCCGT
>CAYPXB010000014.1:0-29213 GCA_964414745.1 uncultured Alistipes sp.
AACGGAGATAAAGGTATAAAGAAACTAAGGCACCCGGCAAGTCCGGGTGTTTTTTTGTTAACGCTCCCCGAACCGTTATGTTTGTATCATTTTGGACACGGCAACAGAACTACTCATCACAGTCATGAACAGCTTTGCTCAGGAAAAAGCCGGAGCGTTTTGGAGAACGTCACCTTGGAATACAGAAACGGACACCGGGCGGCAAAGATAATTCATGCCGGGGAACGCTCAAATTCATCCTGCAAAATGAGAAATAAAAACGATGCTCTGCTTCAGAAATCGTACATCGCAGACTTTTTTACAAAAAGCAGGTCATAAACCACTGCGAGGAACCACAGTACTATTTCGCGGGGAAAAAACGATGTCATCATTGAATTCAACGTCTTTGACTGGATTCAGTACAGAATAAAAGAGCGGAGCAGGCTGAAGAACTTCAACGGGATGGTGATTTTCTCCTCGAAAATCAAGTGCGGATACTACTGCGGCTGGTACGGTTAAAAATCCGGCACAGCAAGGACAAATACAGAAAAGTCGTATGGTGGTGCAATCACAAGTCTGAACGAAAATGCTTCACGCCGTATCTGACAAACGGGCAAATACAAGACGCTTTTTTTCATCGGCAAACAAGTTGCTGTTGACGAAGAAAACAAACAGTTTTCGCAAACGAAAATGAAAAGACGGAAATGTTTTTAACATAAAAGATATGAAAACAGAACTTGATAAGCTGCTTGCGGAAACTCAGCATATCTTTGACGCAGTCAAGCGGAAGATTTATGAAAACGCGCACGTTGCACTTCATCAAAGTAAATACCGGGAAAGTTATAACGAGCTTGCAAAACGGTATGAAGTGCTTAAAATCCGTACCGATGAACTGAATGAGCAGGTTTGTAAGGCACAGTTAAAAAAGCTGATATATCCGATTTTCTGATAGTTTTTTGAGAGAACGGCGGATGAATTGGCAGAGTCCGCGCCGGATACATTCATCGCCTTAGCGAACTTCATCACAGTCTGCAACGAAAAGGACACCAGAGTGACTTTCCATATAGAGAGGAAATACAGGCAAAACAAATGGTGAAAGGCAATTCCCTATCATCGGATAAAACGGTGATGTGGAGTTATATTTTTCTTGCTGTTTATTCTCTTATGGAGAAAGGCCATCCTGAGTGGAAATTTTTCTCATCTATAAATTGGATAAGTGCTATTTCACTATCCGAAAGTGTATCGTATTTGTCACACCTCAACGCAGTTATTCAGTCTGACACCGCATTTTTTAAGATCAGCCAGCCTCATTCCTTTGAACTGACATTCCTCAAAAGTAGTATGATGAAACAAATACACAGGATTTAAAAACGGTATTTCGGACACTCGTGTTTTCTGTATTGCAGAACAGACATATTGAAAAACTACACTTAACAAATTGACAATCACACAAATCGGCATTGGAAAAATATGGAGAAAAACCAAATGCGTCAACAGAATCGTTACAGACAACAAGCAAACATCTCTGCATTAGGTTACCTTTTGAATACTTTGTATACTTTTCCAAATCATCGATTAAACTCATATGCTCTCCTTATCGCAGGCAAAATACAGTACCCGGTAATAAAGCCGGGTATTTTTGTTGACAAATTGTGAAGAAACGTGATATAATGGCGATGTAAAATTCAGGTATTTCGTGGAATGTTTCTGAAGGCAATTGTGGAAAAACCGAGTTGGTGATGTTCTGTATGGAAAGTTGTGTCTGTATTTGAAAAAAGGCGCTTGTCCTTGTCTGATGGGCTCGCAGTCGGAAATTTTTGGGTTTTGCAATCCTGTAAAGTACTGACGAGCAAGCATCGATCGGGGAATGTTTACTTCCCTTCGACCACATTATAGTCCTTCATCAGCGAAAGCTTAAAAATTTCAAAAAAGCCCGCCTTGAAAAGATATTCTCAGAAAAGCATTTATCTTAAGATAAGGTGCAGGCACGCTATTAAAAAAGAAAGCAGGTAGAAAGTAATGCAAGTTATATGTTTTCATAAACCGGATGAAGAAAACGGTTTTCTGAGCAACTGGTATCCGTCCCGGTTCACCGCCGGAGGCGTTTCGTTCTCCTCAATGGAGCAGTATATGATGTTTCAGAAAGCTGTCTGTTTCGGTGATAAGAAGATCGCCGCCCGTATAATGGAAACGGACGACGTTGCCGTAATAAAGGAATTGGGGAAACAGGTCAGCGGATATGACGATAATCTCTGGAACGGTATAAGACAGATCGTCGTTTACCGTGGACTTTATGAAAAGTTTTCTCAGAATGAAGATCTGAGAAGACTGCTGCTCGCGACCGAAGGCGCCGTGCCGGCTGAATGCGCGGTAAAAGACAGGATCTGGGGGATAGGTCTTTCAATGTACGATCCGGACAGATTCGACCGTACAAAATGGAAAGGTCAGAACCTGCTCGGTTACACTCTGATGATGGTGCGTGAAATACTGTAAAGGAAAATATCATAATCAGCTTGTCTTTATTACCTATGCCGAATCAACGGAAAAAGATGTTTTTTCATTCTGTTTCAAACGCAAGAGGGATTGAAAGTCTGACCGGCGCAATTTACGCATTCTATATTTCAAACGCTTCCTGTGACTTTGTACTGTTCATTTTCGGCGAATACTCCCGCTCATAGCTAAAATGCCTTTTCTTTGGCTTTTTTGCAAATATTTCAGATATCTCATTGTAATAATTATACAAAAAGAAAAATTACCATATCAAAAAAATATATATATAATTTTTCTATATACTGACATAAATTCCGGAATAATATATAATGAAGCTAGGATAGATCGCAGATTATCACATTCTTTTTTTAAAAATCAGCGTGTATGGAGGTGTTTTATGTGAAAAATGATACCGAAAAGTCCTATATTACAATGTATCGCGTTTATCAATAGTAAACGGTAAATTTTTCCGGATAAATTTATCGGGTCAAAGACTTTCCGCTACCGCTATCTGTGTTTACGTGCTTTTAATATAGTGTCAGCTTTCAGGCAGCAGAAGAATAAGACAGTGCCGAAGATCAAAAAGAATACTCCCGGAGGAACTATGCCATTCAGAAAACTGAAGACCGAAAAAACATAGAAAGCACATGACAAAACAAGATAAACGATTCGGACTATCCTCGTCTTTTTTGCATCGGGACTGATTTTTATGTATCCAATTAGCAAATAATAAAAACATAATAAAAAAAGGACGCCGATGATCTCCCCGTCTGACAACCATCCCAATGTTCGGAAAACAAGCCGGAATAACACAGCTACCGACAAACATCCGGCGTATTCTGTATAGATTTTTCTGAACTGTTTCTTTTTCACCCAATCTGAATATTCTGCCACTTGGCTGAATGTATATTTTTGTTCGGCATCCGGGGCTTCATCTTTTCTTTCTCCGTCAATAATTTCGCCAATATCGACACCATAAAAATCAGCAAGTTCAACCAAAGTCCCGAGATCCGGCAGATTTATTCCGTTCTCCCAGCGAGATACGGTTCTGCTCGATGTGTAAAAACGCTCCGCAAGCTGCTCTTGTGTGAGATGCTTTTCGTTGCGCAGTTCCTTCAGGAAACTGCCAATCTTCTTTTTGCTTTCGATTTCTCAGCGGCCTTGTCAATAAATCGGAAAAAAGTGAATTGAAAATATTACAGTTATCTGATTCCCGGTCTGATATTCCCCTGTCTTTGCCGCTGTAATCATTTTACCGGAAACAAATGGATCAAACCATGACATAAACCGAGAAACGGAGGTTTTTGACCCGACACGTTGTGTCCGGTCCCGAAAAACCGCAAATAGCGCTTTCTTTCAGTTTTTTTCGCATTTTTCCGATGACGTTCAATATAACGAATATTAAGAACCCGGCCAATAAAGATACTGTTTATGAGAGATATGGGTATTGTCACGTATTCAGATAATAAACGGATAAGTAAAGCACAGGAAGCCGGGGAGTATTGCCGCTTTACAATAATTCAATCCATTAAATACTAAAAAGACGATCAAAGCAAGAAGTAAGACAAGACCGTAATTTCAGACTATGGTTTGTCATATTTTGTCGGCACAAGTCTGTATACTGCGTTTTCAGAGTCAGATCCACCCGACAGAGCCGAATTATTCTTTACAATTATGTTATATATCCCCACCTGATCGGGCTGTTCCTTATAACTGTACCATTCCTTGATCCCAATATAGTAATCGGTATCTTTATCTGTTCTGAAACTTTCAATTCTGGCTCCGGCATCCTTTTTTTCCATACTCCCGGCAGCTGAGCCGAACGGATCGTCATATGATACTATCTCTCCGTCAATAAATTCAAACATTTCATTTATCTTCGAATCGGCGTCGACAGAATTACATACCGATCTGCTGAGAAGCGATCTGATCGCATCTGCATTACGATCATTTATTGATTTTACGATCATCATCAAATCGCTCTCAGCCTTTTCTGTGGGTGTCATATATTCTGATTCAGTCTGTTTTCCGTTTATACCGCACGATGAGATAAAAATTGTGCATAAAACCAAAACAATCAGAAAAGATTTTTCATTATCATTTTATTACTCATAAAACACTGACTCCCATATCTTGTCTATAATTCCGGTCGGCTCCGTTTATATCCTGCCACAAACCGTTTTTGCAGTTTGCGCCCGGTTACAATCATAAAAGCAATTCAAAAATTTACAGGTGTTCCGTATTTGAGACACTCGGTCTGATATTCACAATTTTTCTCGTCATTTGATAATAATTCAAAGGTAATTCAAAGAACATCATTGCCGTTTTTGCGATATTCACTTGTCGCGTTTATTGTACAACTTTCAGGGCTTTTTGTCAATATAAACAAAGATATCAGGCGTCCGTAGTGATATCCGGAAGCCTTTTGTTTTTATGATTTAATTTATTATGTTGCGATATGGCGCAAAATATACAGGTTTTTCATAGATTTGCCATAACAAAATCAAAAATCAATGATTTAATCTTGACATTTTGTACAATTTATGATAAAATTAACGATATAGATTCACTTTTTAAAATTATATCTTGTCAAGGAGGAATGCCCGATGAATAAAATCAAGATCGTCAGTGATCCGTACAGCAGAAAAATAACTTATTCGACGTACAAGGAACAGACTGACGAATGGGAGGATATCAACGAAGGAAACAACAACAGCGCACTGCGCGAATCAGAGTCCGACAAAATCTTTCTTCCGTTTAAGATAAAGGATATAGTTGATACGATCGTGCGCGAATATTATAACGGTCACGAAAAGGTCGAGATAATATTTGAGGGGACTTCAGACGAATACATGGAAGTCAGCAATGTATGCAAGGCCGGTGATGTAAGTTCTAAGATAACCCTGACAAAATCTTTTCGCAGTCTTGAAAACGCGAGGGATATTCTCGAGAGCACAAAAAGTATTTTTGACGAAGTCAGTCCTACAATAGAGAAGATCATGCAGAATGATCCCGATATAGACGACCGTTCCAAGTCGTTCCGGTCAAAGAGCGGATCTTCATCCGGAAAGAAACATCCCGAAAATAATAATGACCTCAGCAAAGTATCGGAGGCGCTCGAGGATATTATTCCCATCTGTATATTCGGCAACTACAGCACAGGAAAATCGACTTTTATCAATGCACTCATCGGTTATGAAATACTTCCGAGCGGAGGAGATCCCGTTACAGCCAAAGTTTACGAGATAAGCAGGTCAAAATTTGAAGACCGCGCAAAGATCGGTTTTGAATATCAAGATGAAGATTATGTGCTGACGTTTGATAACGAAGAGTGCACTGTCAAACTCGGAAACAGCGAAAGCGACCTTATAGCTGAAATACTCGGAGCAATAGAAAAAATGGACGGCAGGGATCTTTTTTCGATGGTAAACCTCGCAGTAGAACTGCTGAACGATTTTGACGCAAGAGAAAAGATCGGCAATATCATCAAGATAGAGATACCGTTCAGCAAAAACGGTATTCTCGGAAATTCCTGCAACGAGTTTATAATATTCGACACACCCGGTTCAAATTCGCAGTCTCACAAGGATCATACCCAAGTCCTCAAGGTGGCGCTTGAGGGATTTTCAAACGGTATCCCTGTGTGGGTATCCGAGTATGACGCTCTTGATACTGTTGACAATAATAATCTGTGCGAAATGATCTCCGATATCGAGGCACTGGACAAAAGATTTACAATGATCGTCGTCAACAAGGCTGACTCGGTGGAGCTTCCCAAATCCGGTTTTACAGATGAAAATATAGAGACGATCAAGGAATATACGGCCGTAAGCAAGATGTATTCGAGCGGAATATATTTTGTTTCGTCTGTGATGGGACTCGGCTCAAAGAACAAAAACGGTTTCATCAGTGATTATCTCGCCGATGTTTTTGACGAGAAAGAAAGGAAATTCTGCGATCCTTCCGCGCGTTCGTACAAAAAGCTTTACGAATATAATATCATGCCGCAGCAGATAAAGCAGAAGGCTGTAAAAGACTCTCTTGAATGCAGCAACAGAATATACGCAAACAGTGGTCTGTTTTGCGTCGAAGAAGAAATTGAGCAGTTCGCGAGCAGGCATTCCGCATACAACAAATGCCAGATGGTGTATAAATTTCTCAGCTCCACGGTCGATGAAACAAAAAAAAGAATAAGACAGAAAAAAGACAGCCTTGATAAGAAGAAAAAGCAGTGGGAAGATAAACTGGATGACAAAAAGCAGAAACTTTTCGATACGATCAGCAGAGAGTCCCGTTTGTCGGTAAACAGATTCAAAGCTGATTGCAGGACGGCTGTCGAACAGTTTACCGGGAACACATTGAATGAAAAATACCGCCGTCCCGAAAAAGAATTCGTAAATCTCCAGAAAAGCCTTACCGAACAGAACGAAGCCGACATCAATTTTGCAGCATACAGGAGCGAATATGAGAACGCCAAAAAATTGTATGGCATTTTAAGTAAAGAAGTATCACAGCTGAGAGAAAGTATGGAGCAGGCGGAACGCGAGATTGAGAAAAATGTTTCCGATACGCTGATCGATATAGTCAGGGACAGATACAGAGAGGATATAGCCGAAATACAGTCGGAACTCAGCACATATATCAAAAAGATCTGGCAGCAGTGTTCCGATGAACACCGTGACGGAATGATCAGGCTTATCGACGGTGCGAGCGAACTTTCCGACGTGCAGAAGTCAGAGCTTTCAACTGATATACGTGAATATGAACCCATATCGTTTGATGATATGTCGGAAAAAGTATTTTATAAAGAGAGATTTCTCAGAGGAAGTTTTCTCGGTATACGTTTCGGCAGCTCCGAAAAACTGAATCTTCATAAGCTCGCGTCCGATTATAATTCTGAGATCGTGAAGAATACCGGTAAACTGGCGGATCTGATCTTTGACAGCTGTCTTACATCGTTCACAAACTGGCAGTCGGAACTTATCGCTCTGATACAGGAAAACATCACGGAATACAACCCCGAACTCCATGAGCTTACAAAAACCATAGATGAGGAGCAGAAACAGATCACGGAACTGGATAACGAGGAAAGGCAGATAAATAACGGTCTTGCCGCCGTCAGGGATATGATGGCATGGAAGAATATGCAGTAAGGTGAGTTTTTAAATGGGAATAAAGAATATCGTAAAGCGCATAGGCAACAAGGCGGGCAACAGGATCGCCACGCTTTCAAAGCTCAGCACCGACCAGGTAGAGTCGATACAGCTTCAGCGTGAAAACTATCTTCTGGAAGAGCCGAAGGCAGATGACGAAACTGCGAGGATACGGACCGAAAGAATGATGTCGGCGAGCAGTATCGAGATATTCAACGCCTATCTGTCTCAGATAAAAGAACTCTATCTGCCCGTGGAAAAAGACGCGGAATACGGATCCCCTTTCGATCCCTCGCACAATATCAGATACTTCAAGATCAACAAATGGGTGCATGACAAGAAAGAGAACAACCTTGAGAAACTCGTGAACGTCTATGATGTCCTGTCAAACGAGCCGTGCAACATCGCGCTGATCTTCAACCGCACCAAGACAGGGACGAACGTGTATCTCGCGGTCGTCAACACGGACAACGACGATAATAACGTCAATGCGGATCTTTACAAGAGCAGGCTTACCGAGGCTATACGCGGAAACTTTCCGGGCGCCGAGTGGGACGGTGACGGAACCGGCATACTCCCGTGCATGGACAATGACACGGCATACTCGGTCGCAACGGCGTCGAATATCCCGACGGAAAAATCCGAAAAGTTTATAAGCCAGACGATAGAAAAGCTTCTTGACGGCATCGTTCCGCAGAACAAAAAGCAGGAATACACCGTCGTACTTCTCGCGACACCCATACTCGACATAGAGGAGCGCAAACTGAAACTCGGCGAATTTTACTACGGTCTGTCGCCGTACGCGTCGTGGCAGACCGACTATCACCGCATGGACAACGAGGCTGTCGGCTCGTCCGCGACCGTCGGAGTGAACCTCGGAGCGAGCGCGGGCATACAGAACGGTACGAATTATTCGACAACGGGAACGGACAGCGTATCCGACAACACATCGACCACCGATACGCAGAGCCAAAGCGATACCGATTCGAGGGGCGAGTCAAGATCCGATTCGGAAAGCTCCGCCCATTCCGACGGAACGACCACCACGGACACCACGACGACCGGAACTAGCGGAAGCGAGGGCACGAACACCGTAAACACGACCGGAACGACAGACACTCATTCACAGTCTGATGGGACATATTCCGGTGGAAACGTCAATGTTGGTGGCTTTCTTGGAAGTAGCACAGGTGTTGATGCAGGTATAGATATTGCCGGTGTTAAAGCTGGAGCTAATAAAGGATTTAACAGAGGAATTAGCGGAGGAGTAGGATTAAACAAGGGGATAAACAGTTCTACCGGAGAATCTCTCGCAAAATCCACGAGCCTTTCCGAGGGCACAAGTTCAACACGTGGCTGGTCAAATTCAACATCACATTCTGCCGGCAGGACGGCGATGGACACGCTTACAAAAGGGATCACGAACACGGTGTCGAACACCGTCGCCAAAACGACGGGAACGGCTGTCGCCAACACGCTCGGAAGAGCCGTGACAAAGGCGATGGCGACGACGTCGGGTATTGCGAAAAGTTTCAATTTCGGCGCGAATTTCGGGACTAATTTCGCGCGGTCCTCGACAGTCACGACGCTTGTGGGAAAAAACGAGGGGATCGTCCAGACCTACACAAACTACAACATAAAGCACGCCCTTGAACTTCTTGAGTCGCAGATGAAGCGGCTTGAGCAGAGTTCGGCGCTCGGAATGTGGGATTTCGCGGCGTATGTCATAAGCGAGGATCAGAATATCGCCAACAATGTCGCTCATTCCTATCTCGCGCTGACTCTGGGCGAGGAGTCATATATGTCAAACTCGGCGATAAATCTGTGGCGCAACGTTGAGGGCGAAAGGGATGTCGCGAAAGAGATAATCTCCTATATCCGCGAACTGCGCCACCCCGTGTTTGCCCTTAACCCCGAAGTCATCGGACGGGAGGAGGATTTTAACGCGTATCCGTCCATTGTTACGGCGACGACGAGCCTTTCGGGCAAAGAGCTTGCGTATTCCCTGAATTTTCCTCAAAAGTCGATCGCGGGACTGCCTGTTCTTGAGTGCGCCGAATTCGGCAGGAACGTCGTGACTTACGATGCTGTCAGAGAAAACGAAAAGCATATAAGACTGGGAAAGATCTTCCATATGAACCGCACGGAGGAAAACACCGTCGATCTTTCGCTCAATTCACTTGCGTCGCATACTTTCGTGACGGGCAGTACGGGAGCCGGAAAGAGCAACACGATATACAGTATACTTGACAAAAGCCGGGAACGGGGAGTGAAATTTCTTGTTATCGAGCCCGCGAAAGGTGAGTACAAGAACGTGTTCGGCAGGGACAAGGATGTCACCGTTTACGGCACTAATCCCCTGATTTCCCGTATGCTGCGGATAAATCCGTTCAGTTTTCCGAAAAATATCCATATCCTCGAACATCTTGACCGCCTTGTGGAGATCTTCAATGTATGCTGGCCCATGTATGCCGCCATGCCCGCAGTGCTGAAAAGCGCCATCGAGAAATCATATAAAGACTGCGGCTGGGATCTTGTGAGATCCGTAAACAGGTATGATGATTCACTCTACCCCGAGTTTTCGGACGTTGCGAGAAATATCAGGATAATAATCGAAAGCAGCGAGTATGACACCGACAACAAGGGCGCGTACAAGGGCTCTTTACTCACAAGACTTCAGTCTCTGACGACAGGAATAAACGGTCTGATTTTCACATCCGATGAACTTCCCGAAAAGCTACTGTTTGATGAGAATGTCATAATAGACCTCAGCAGGGTCGGCTCTTCTGAAACGAAGGCGCTTATAATGGGAATGCTTGTCCTGAAACTCCAGGAATACCGCATGACGAGCGCGACGGTGATGAACTCAGAGCTTCGCCACATTACTGTTTTGGAGGAAGCTCACAATCTTTTGCGCAGGACATCGACCCAGCAGTCCGACGAGGGTTCCAATCTTCTCGGCAAAAGCGTGGAGATGCTCGCGAACGCGATCGCCGAAATGCGTACATACGGCGAGGGATTCGTTATCGCCGACCAGGCGCCGGGACTTATGGATATGTCGGTCATACGGAATACGAACACAAAAATAATAATGCGTCTGCCGGATCAGAGCGACAGAGAACTTGTCGGAAAATCGGCAAGTCTTGATGACGACCAGATCAGAGAACTTGCGAAACTTCCGTGCGGAGTAGCCGCCGTCTATCAGAATGAATGGGTCCAGCCGGTTTTGTGCAAAATGGAGCGTTTTGGCTCCGATTACACACCGTACGAATACAAGCCCGACAGTCCCGGACCCGAGGACGACGGCGTGTCAGACTCATTGCTGAAACATATCATGGACAGGCAGTTTTTCCATTCCGGCGACAAGGAAGATCTGAGGGAACTGAAACACAAGATAATACGCTCAGAACTCAGCACGATCGTCAAAGTCGAGTTTTTGGATTATCTCGAATCCGACGACAACGGCAATCTTGAGGCGCTCGGAAAACTTGTTTACGATTTCTTTGATGCCGATGAGGCTGCAGATGAAGCAAGGAAATATGACAATATAGAAGACCTGAGTAGAGCCGTAACCGAAAAACTGAAGCCGTCCGTAAAAGGTTACGGCAAAGAGCAGGTGGATCTCGTTGTCGGATTGGTTCTGTATGAAAAATCGATCCGCGATCCCGATTTTGACAAAACAGTTCTGGCGTATTATGAAAATACATTACGAGCATATGATGAATTATACAGAAAAGGAGGAAAATTATTTTGAGTGGTGAAATTTCGTCTTCTTCCATGAGAGAGACGGCAGAGACAAAAAACATCGAAAAGCCTGATAATTTTAAGAATATCAGACCCGAAAACGGGACTACGAAAGAGGATGTGAGAGATTTTCTGGACAGGGCATTTTTCGGTGAAAAAGAGGAGAGTGTCCCCGAGGCAAAAGCCGAGACCGCAGCAGAGCCGGAAAAAAATGATGACGGAGAAAAGGGAGTATCTGATACGATCAGGGATCATATCGACGGTCTGAAATCAAAGATAGATGATGTTGTCGACGATCTGAAAGAAAAAATCGAGGATATCAAAGATGATATCAAGGAATCCAAAGAATTCAAAGATTATATCAAAGATCTGAAATCAAGATCCGAGTGTCCCGAAACTATCTCCGATGACGTTATTGACAAATCAAAGTGGGAGCGCCGGTCAACGGAGGAGACCCAAGATATGCATGACAAATTTGACGGAATGAGGGAACGTCTGATAAAAGAGTGGGAGAAGATCAACGGCCGGGAGTGGCCGAGATATAAGGAAGATGTCTATGCCGAGGACGGAGTAACGATACTTAAACACGCCGGTCAAAGATATGACGCACATCATATCCAGCCCCTCAGTCTCGGCGGTGAGAATGTGGCAAGCAATATCACACCTTTGGATGAAAAAAACCATAAAGAAATCCATAAAAAAGGTGGAAGTTGCAAAGTTTTGCAGGATAGATTCGGAAAAGGAGGACAGTCATGACAAAGCAGGAATATCTGGACAAGGCGCTTGAATGCGGAACAGATAAAGCGAGAGTGGCCGAGATATCGGAGATCTACGGCAGGGAGATAACGGGATTTTTCGGAAACATCATATCTTTTGCCGACAAAGCGGATTTTATATCCGAGGAGAAACGGCTCGAACCGGACGGCAAAAGCACGGATACATTGTCCGGAGCCGATGAGCCTGTCTCTTACGTCGAGGTGATACGCCCTTTTACATACAAAGAGATCGTCGGTGCATCCGGGGAATATGAAGTCGATTTCAAGGCATTGGGAGTCATTCCGTTTATGGACGCCTTTGACGGCGATCTGATCGTATACATTCCCGATGACGGAATGTGGGCAATGTACAGCATAAGCGACGATGTTGTTTTCAAAAAGCGGGAAAATCTCAGCGAAGTAATGTAATGCAGAGGTATGTGGAAACCTCAGTTTAAAAAGCCGCTTTGTCCGGCATTTTCAGATTATTGACAAAAAACCCGAAATACTGTATACTGTCTTCATAGGATCGATTTTACAGAAGATCCGGAATCTGATAAGAAAGAGGGAAAACGAATTGAAAAAAATGATAGCGGCACTTTCGGCGGCAGTCATGGGATTGACCTTGATATCGACGCCTATGTATGCGGCGGGCTCTGATCCGGCGGATGCCGTGAATTATGTGAATGCCGGAGCCGCAAATGCGACATCGGGAAGTTGCGGAGAAAATGTGACGTGGAATCTGGATAAAGCGACAGGCACTCTGACGATCGGCGGAACAGGTAATATGGATAACTATACAGACGACTATCCTCTGGTGTCGCCGTGGCATAATTCAGTCCGGTCGATCGACCGTGTTGTCGTTGAAAGCGGAGTCACAGGCGTGGGAAGCTGTGCGTTTGAAGATTGCGAAGCACTTATTTCTGCCGAGATCTCCGACAGTGTTACAAGTATAGGCCGCGGTGCTTTTGAAAGTTGCAGCTCTCTCAGATCGGTCACGCTCCCGCCTGATCTGCAAATCATTGAAAGTTCCGTATTTGAGGGCTGTTACAACCTCAGATCTGTTGAGATACCCTCAGGCGTGACAGCCATTATGGATGACGCTTTTGAGGACACGGGTCTTACTGAGATCACGATACCGAAAAATGTTGCAAGTATCGGTGAAAACGCATTCTCCGAATGCCCGTTTCTTTCTTCCGTGACTATCGAAAACCCGAACTGCATTATTTCTGGGGGCGGTTTTACTGTCTCAAACGGAGAAGATCACCGCGAGGCTCCGTATTTTAACGGCACGATCTATGGCTACGCCAATTCAACGGCACAGTCATACGCCGAAAGATACGGTTACGCTTTTGAAAATTTAGGATCCGCACCGGGCGTTGAAAATCCGACAGAACCTGTTACACAGCCCGGAACGCAACCTGCCACACAGCCGGTTACAGAACCCGTAACGGTGCCGGATACGGAAAAACCGTCGGACGACTCCGTTTCCGGTTTTTGCGGAGCATACGGCAGCGAGCAGGATGTCAGCTGGACACTTGATAAAGGGACAGGAATCCTCACATTGAGCGGCAGCGGAAGTATGCAAAATTACTTTGATGATGATACTATGACAGCGCCGTGGTACAGCTATAACCACGTTATCAGACAAGTCATCGTTGAAAACGGTGTCACAAACATAGGCGATCGCGCATTCGAAGATTGCAGGATTCTTTCTTCCGTTGAGATCTCCGACAGCGTAACAGGTATCGGAGCCGGCGCTTTTGAGGATTGCAACGCGCTCGCGTCCGTCACGATCCCCGACAGTGTGCTGAGTATCGGTAAAAACGCTTTTGAGCACTGCCACTCGCTTACGGCGATAAAACTTCCGCCGGATCTGTCTGTCATAGACAGCGGAGTTTTTGAGGGCTGTTATAATCTTAAATCTGTTGATATTTCCTCAGGTGTGACCGTGATCAGGAACGAGGCGTTTGAGGATGCCGGTTTTACAGAGATAACGATCCCCGCAAATGTCGGCAGTATCGGTCTGAAAGCTTTTTCCGAATGCCCGTATCTGGAGAAGATCACGATTGAAAACCCCGATTGTGAGATCTACAACAGCTGGTTTACGATCTCAAACGGGGAGGATATACACGAAAATCCGTATTTCAGCGGCACGATCTGCGGATATGACAATTCAACGGCGCAGGAGTATGCCGGAATATACGGTTATAATTTTGAGAGTCTGGGATCTGCTCCGAATGTCGAAGATCCGACCGAGCCGGTGACGGATCCCGTTACCGAACCGGACACCGTTCCTGCCACGGAACCGCCGACAGAGGAACCGACGGAAGATATATCGGACGACTCCGGCGATTATGATACAATTACCTGGTCTGTAGGCAGCGGAGAAGTCATTCAGGGAGAAAAGATAACTGTTGATGTACGGGTCATTGCGGATCCCGGCGATTATCTTCCGATAGCCGGGGCAAGTTTTCAACTGCCGCAGTTTGACGGTCTGAAACTTGTGAGTGTTTCGGGCTCCGAGGCATACAGTTCCACAGTAACATACAACCTTGATCTCGGTTTATGTAAATTTTCAACCTATGACGGATATGGCGTTTCGGCGGAAAATAATTCGATTGCTTTTACTGTGACATATGAAGCCGGCGAAAGCTGCGTTCCCGGTGAATATGCCGTTGATCTTTCAGATATCCTGATTACGGACGAGAACGGAAATGACATTTCCGGGTATCTTCAGGTCACAGGCGGAAATATCACGGTACTTCCTTACGGAGAAGAGACAACGGCCGAGATCACACAGCCGCCTGCGGAAGAAACTACCGTGGAGGGAACGACCGATGAGGCTCAGCCCGTTCCCGGACCGCAGGATGACGGTTCATGGCTGAATGAAGACGGTTCTGTATTTTCGGCAGATGAGATCGAAGATTCGGTCATCAAGCCTCAGCTGTCCTTATCAAATGTCGAGATCGGAAATGAAGGCGCGTCCGGAAGAATTATTGAGATCTCATTGAATATATACGGTGCCGAAAAGTGCTGGAGTCATACATCCACTCATATATATTACGATCCGAGACTTACTCCGGCTACCGATGATACAGGCAATATAGATTATACACCGGGTTCTGCCGCCGACGGACTGGGATCGCTCGAAACGGTAATTGAAAGCTTGGGTGTCATCTCCCTCAGAACGACAAGTACTGCCGATCACGGCGGAACGGGAACTATCGTAACATATAAATTCATACTTCCCGAAAGTGCAAAGGCCGGTGATGTATATTCTGTCTACATCGGATATGAAACAGGTGATATTTTTACCAATATGGCCAAAGACCGGCTCATGCACGCGTATGCTCTGTCAAATTCCATAGCGGGAGGCATCACGGTTGCCGGATCACAGCCGCAGGTGACGACTCCGGCAACTACCGCAGAACCTGAAACAACGACCACAACGGCCGTGGATACAACGCAGGTTCCTCAGGCAACAACGACAAGCGCGGAAAAAAATGTTCCCGCCACAACAACGGCAAAGGTTACAACGAAGTCTGTTACAACGACCTCGCCTTCCACAACAGCTTCGGAACCTGTTTCCGATGACCTCGGTGACGTTGACAGAAGCGGCAGTATCGACTCATCAGACGCCTCTATTGTGCTGCAGGAGTATGCTCTCCTCGCTACGGGACAGTCAGGCAAATTGACTGCCGAGCAGACAAGATCCGCTGATGTAAACTCCGACGGATCCGTTGATTCCTCGGATGCTTCAACGATTTTGAGCTACTATGCGTATACCGCGACAGGCGGCAGAGATCCGTTTGATCTATTCATTGAAAGCTGAAAACAGCCCGCTCCTCCGTTAATTCGGATGAGCGGGCTTTTGTTTGTATGAAAAAAGATTGCCGATTATCTGACAAATTAAAAAATAACAGTAAAATTCGCAAGGTCTTATTAAAAAGTCATGATAACCGTGCCGATGACAATTGCGGCAAGCCCCACGGCGGATCTTTTTGAAAGTTTTTCATGAAAGACAAAGTATGAAAAAACGATCGTCACAAGGATACTCAGTTTATCGACGGGGACGACAACGCTTGCCGGACCGCCCTGCAATGCCTTATAGTAGCACAGCCATGACGCTCCGGTCGCGAGTCCCGACAGACAGATAAATATCAGTTCATTTTTCGGTATTCGTCTTACATCGCTGATTTTTCCCGTTACAAGCACCATAAGCCACGCCATAATGAGCACTGTGCCCGTGCGGATCGCCGTTCCGAGATTAGATTCGATACCCGTGATACCGATCTTTCCGAGAATAGAGGTCAGACTTGCGAAGACCGCGGATCCGGCCGCGTAAAGAAACCATCCTTTACCCTTTTCCGCAGCGTGAACGGTATCCTTTTTTTCGATCATCAGAAAAGTTCCGACGGCTATAAGTATAACTCCTGCTCCCTTAAGAATACTGATTTTCTCATGGAGAAAAATAAATGCCAGAATAATAGTCAGTACCGTACTTGATTTGTCGACCGGTACGACTTTGTTGATGTCTCCGACCTGCAGCGCCCTGAAATAGCAAAGCCATGAGGCCCCGGTCGACAGACCCGACAGAATCAGAAACAACAGTGTTACGCCGTCTATTGATCTGATTTGATCCTGCGAGCCGACGATGAATACCATAAGCCATGAAACCGCGAGAACGATGACAGTTCTGACAGCGGTAGCGACTGTGGAATCTGTCTTTTTTATCCCGCATTTGGCTAAGATCGCGGTTATTCCCGCAAAAAACGCCGACCCGAAAGCAAACAGGAGCCACACAGTCATCACCTCCGAAAAAAATATCGCTATATAGATGATTATACAATGATGGAGCTCTGTGGTCAACAGTTTTTTGATCTGATCCGGAATAAACCGTGAAAATTCCTTATTCGAGATACAAATTATTCAAAAAATATTGCATTTTGTGAAAAAATATGGTAAAATAAGACCGATGATAATTTTAAGGAGGCGTTTATCGTGAAACGGCTGATTATGGTTTTGTTTTCTGTTATTTTTACCCTTTCCTGTGTGTCCTTTGATTTTTACCCGGCACAAAGCTTATCGGAAACTGCCGAAACTGCGGATCCGATATCTTTTGAGGAGTCGGTCTCGACAATTCAGAATCCCGGAATGGGGTATTCCTCGGTCGTTGCTTTTTATTGCAAGCCGAACTCGACACCCGTCAAAAATCCGACAGGCAGTCTTGTACTGATGTTTGTGAATATCGGCGGATTTTCGAGTGGTGTCAACGGCACTACAAGTGATGACGGGACTTATACTCCGGGTGTCGATTACCCTCTCGATGAAACTTTTTTTGATTCGATGAGAAGCACATTTGAAAACTGCCGCAATAACGGATGCACGATCGCACTGCGTTTCCGCTATGACGACAACGGAATAAGAAATCCCGAGCCCGCGACTTTTGAGATGATGAAAGAACATATCAACCAGATCAAAGAAAGCGGTATTCTGGAAGATTACAAAGATATACTGATGTTTGTCGAAAGCGGTTTTGTCGGCTGCTACGGTGAACAGTGGGGCGGAAAATACTGCTCCATGGAGCAAAAAGCCGAACTGCTCGATTTACTTCTGGACACGGTACCCGACCCGATACCCGTTACGGTACGCACTCCGAATATATTCGCGCAGTGGGCGGGAATAACCGTTGAGGAACTTGAGAACTGGCAGTCTCCGAGCGGCAGCAGGGCGGCTCGTGTCGGTCTGTATGATGACGGGTATATGGGCTCAAACAGTGATCTGGGCACATATTCAAACCGTGAAGCCGAAACGACATGGCTGGGAAGGCAGACCGAAACAAGCTACTTCGGCGGAGAGTTTTCCGGTAATCTGGATTTTGCTATGCAGTATGACACATATCTTCCGGAGAATGCCATTCCCGAAATGTATAAGACACATCTGAGTTATATAAACGGAAATATCTTCAAGCTTTATCAGGATATGACTTATGATGAAACATACAGTATCGACGGTGTCGATACATCGGCTTACTATGGGCAGAGCGTGTATCAGTTCATTCGTGATCATCTGGGATACCGGTTTGTACTGCGCGGAAGCGATATACCCGAGAGCGCAAAGCAGGGATCTTCACTTAACCTGAGTTTTTCCGTTGAAAACACCGGGTTCGCAAATCCAATACGGCAGCAGAGAGCCGAGCTTATTCTGGAATCCGGAGGAAAGTTTTTGCGCACCGATATCCCCGTAGACAGCAGACTCTGGCGGTCGGCCGCGACGACGTCGGAAGAACTGAACATCAGTCTTCCGGGAAGTCTTGAACCGGGAAAATGGAATATTTATCTGAAACTTTCTGTCGGGGATAATTCCCTGACTCAGATATCGATGCGTTCCGTTCAGTTTGCAAACGACGGAATATGGAACGCCTCACTTGGTGCGAATTATCTCGGCAGTGTCGAGATCACCGAGTCGGATGACCCGCGGGAGCTCACATCCAAATCGTTCGGCGAGGACGGAAGCGATACTGTTTACAATATGAATAACCAGCATATAACAGACGGTGAAATATCAAGCGAGGGTGAAATATCCGGGGATTCATGCTTCGCCGAGTCGGGAGACGAAAAACTTTATATTTCAAACGATGAAAATTATCTGTATATCTCGGCAAAATTTACTTCGACCCCGACAGCGGCGGTTCACAATATTCAGTTTACCAACGCGGATAACGGAACATATTACTGGCTCTATTATCAGAGTAACGGTTTTGTCTACTTTAATAAAGGCACTCCCGAGGGATGCCTTGAAAAAAGCAGCGAAGACTTTGTCGAATTCAGGATACCATTGGGTGAACTTATGGGACTTAATATCGGAACGGAGCTGAAAAATGTTCGTTATTTTCTGCAGGACAGCGCAAACGAGTGGACAGGTCTTACCGATCTGCGTGCCGAAAGCTATACACTGAAAGGAGATTTTACCGTTTACACGGATGTACGGAAAGAATCGCTCCGGCGCGGGGAGACATTTCCCCTCTCCTTCATTGCCGATACCGGCGAGGGCGCGGCTTTTCAGTGGCTGCATGACGGTGCTGAGATAGAGGGAGCGACTGATGAGACCTATTCGATAACAGATGCGGATGAAAATGATATCGGCCTGTACAGTGTCAGGGTCACAACATCGTCGGGCACCGAGAAAGAAATTCCGGTTTGCGAGATCATAAATGTGTTCGATATATCCTTAAGCGGTGATATCAACGCGGATGGTATGTTCGGCGTTGCCGACGTGGTACTTCTGCAAAATTATATACTGT
This sequence comes from uncultured Alistipes sp., assembly GCA_964414745.1. GTDB lineage: Bacteria > Bacillota > Clostridia > Oscillospirales > Ruminococcaceae > Ruminococcus. The sequence continues at coordinate 19,428 of CAYPXB010000014.1, forward strand.
CAAGGGAAAAAGAACTTCCGCAGCCGACAGAGGCGGACTGTGACGGCGACGGAGTCATATCGGTATCCGATCTTGCCATTCTGAAGAGCAGGCTTATCGGCGGTCAGCAAAACATAACCTGAAGAGTTATTATCGAGCAGCCGGATATTACGGGCTTGTTGCTACGCCGATTCTTTGACAAGGGGTTACCGAAACAGTATTTTTCGTGCAGATGTCATCAGTTGTTTGCCAAAACGAATTGAGATCCCCGCTCTTAAAAAAGAACGGGGATTTTGGCTTTTCAGGCTTAGAAGATTTGACCGTATCGTCCTATTATGATATAATTATACCCGGGCAAAAGATTTTTAACGGAGTTTCCGATGATAAAAAGTCCGTTGCCGTAATTATTGTCCTGAAAGATATTCAGCCTTATCTGCCGGAGGTGAAAATATGGAAGACCTCTCCAAAAAACAGTCGGGCGTTTTTCAGTGGCTTCGCCTTCCGCTGTTTGTTATTCTGGGCATTTGTATGGGGATAATTGCCAAAAGTCTTGATGCAAGCAGAGGTTATATACAGTATTCACTCGGATGTGCTCTTTCGGGGACACTTTTCTGGGCTCTTACCTGCACGCTTCTTGCTGTGCCATCAAAAAACCGCGCCTTTGCTTTTGCGTCCGTATTTTGTTTTCTTTTCCCCATGCTCATTTCTTACTATTACTATTCTAAAAATGTCGTGGGGTATTTTAATATGCCTGTAATGAAATTCTGGTGTTTTATGCTCCTGCCGGCGTCATTTCTGGGGGCGGTCATATGGAAATGCAGAAAAAGCAGGCGAATGTGCATTCTGCTTGGGACAGGCTCTGTTATTCTGTTTATAGCCGATCTTTGGATCGTCGGATTCGGGGGGCTTTTTGCCGAAATAATAGTTTTTGTCCTTATGATGATAACGGTTGCAAAGCTTTACAGGAGAGCAAGGAAGCATAATGCCGGATAAATCATATCATATAACTTTATAACCGCGGTTATAAAGTGAATTATATAAAATAAAAAATATATTTGCGGGGAGAGATTAAAATGTATGAGATCAATCTGAAAATTCACGAAGAAAAGGATCTTTACAGTCCTTATGATGAGAGCTGTCTGACACTGAATGACGATGTTTCGGATTATCTTGCCGGACAGTACAACAAAAAAGAGATCGGAGACGAGATAATACTGAAGATAAGGTGCGATGAGCCTGTGTCATTTGATCGTGTGAGAGCTGCTTTCCGGGAGCATATCCATGAGCAGGAAGTCGTGAACGCCAATCAGAAACGGTTGAGTCTGATAAAACAGATATGGCTTTTCTGTGTCGGTATTGTTTTTGTCGCGGCCGCTATACTGCTTGACGGAATACTGAGCGCCGTCATCGTCGAGCTTATATCGATCGTCGGTTCTTTCGCCGTCTGGGAGGCGGCGAACATCTGGATCGTGGAAAATCCTCGCACGCGTCTTGCCAAACGCACGATGGAAAATCTCAGAGCAACCAAGATCGTTATTGAAGATACCGGGAAAACAAAGTCTGAGTAACAGACGCTTTTATGACCGCATTTCCGAAATTGCCTTATGAAAGGGCAATTCAAAGAAAAAAATCGTAAAACACTTATTCTGTAAAAATATTTAATAGACAAATAGTATAAATATAATATTTTATACATATCATAAAATTTTAATTGATCTTTCAGAATGTATTATCTTCTGATTATCGCCAAAATATCAAAATTAAAAGATATTTGTCCAAGATCTTGCGAAAAATAATGAAAAAATTATCAAAAAAGTATTGACAAGCTGATTTTCAGGTGATATAATAAGGAACAGAGTAAGGAATGATTGCAAAATTCGCAGAGGTTCGTAAGATGGGAGTAAGCTATAAAAAACTGTGGTTGATGCTCGTGGAGAAAGAAATATCTCCGGCTACGCTCCGCAAAGATCTGAATATAGCCACCGGCACAATGACAAAACTGCGTCGCAACGAAGAGGTGGCTTTGTCGGTTCTGCTCCGCATTTGCGAATATCTTGACTGCAATATCGGAGATATATGCGACGCGGTGAAATCTGATAAAGAGCAAAATTTTATTGACTGAACGTCTGGAGGATAGGTAATGAAAATTCAATTTTGTCCTTATTGCGGAGGCAGATTGGACGAAGTTTGCAAATTTTGCAAACATTGCGGAAAAGATATAACCGATTTCGTCTCCGAAGATCAGGAAATCGGGAATCAGGAAGAAAAATCGGACGGCAATTCGCAAAAGAGGGAGGTCGTTTATGACGGAAAAGTCCATAAATGTCCGAATTGCGGCGAGGTGCTTGAATCATTTGCCGCGGTTTGTCCGGCGTGCGGCTGTGAGATAAGGGGCGTAGAAGCTTCGTCTTCCGTTAGGGAATTTGCGGAAAAACTCGGGACGATATCCGCAAAGGGTGCAAACGGTGGAAATTTCGGATACGGCGGCGAGCCTCCCGAGCAGTTCGAAAGGCATCTGAACGAAGAAAAAGCGTCGCTTATCATAAATTTCTCCGTGCCGAACACAAAAGAGGATATCATGGAGTTTATGATGCTTGCCGATTCGAATATCAACACCAAGAAAAGGATCAAGCGCGACGATGTCGTGACAAAAGCATGGATAACAAAAATGGAGCAGGTTTACAAAAAGGCGGAGATGCTCATGGAAGGGACAGAGGATCTCGAGGAGATAAAAGCCATTTATGTAAACAAAAAGAACGAGATCAGAAATAAAAGATTCAAAATCTACCTGTTCTGGACGGCATTGGTTGAGGCATCGTTCATTCTCAGTGACATCTATGCGGGAAGGGTTTCGGAGCTTACGATAGTGCTCCTTATTATTTTTGTTGCTGTCGGAATCTATATTTATAATAAAAAATAGGGTTATCATAAAATGAATATGTATAATATGTACATAATTAAAAAATGATCGCGGCTTTAATGAAATGTAAAGACAGAATTTTACAAACATATTATTTGGAGGACTGGAAAATGAAGGTGAGATTTTGCTCCTACTGCGGCAAAGAGCTTGATGAGGGAGCGCGTTTCTGCAAAAATTGTGGGCTTCCGGTCATTAGAGCCGACAATGATGAAACAACGACCGCAGACGCCCGCGAGGAAGTCCGCCGCGAAGAACCGAAAGAGGAAAAGATCCCGGATACGGAGTACCGCGGCAATCCGACGGAGCGAAAGACCGTCTATGAGGGCGAGATGCACAAATGCCCGAACTGCGGAGAGATCATAAATTCTTTTACTCCGTTTTGCCCGACCTGCGGATATGAGATAAGGGATTCGAGATCATCATATTCCGTCCGGGAACTGGCGGCAAAACTTGAAAGGATCTCGGCAAGAGAGCCTCCTCATGTTGAAGAAAAAACATCTGTGATGAAGACACTTTTCGGAAGGGATTTTAAAGATGACGATGAAGATGACGAAGTAACCCGTTTTGAAAAAAACAGAGCCGAGGAAAAAGTTTCATTGATAACAAATTTTCCGATTCCGAATACAAAAGAGGATATCATGGAGTTTATGCTGCTTGCCTCGGCAAATATCGAGAGTGAATCCGGGAGAGTCAAGGCAGCATGGAAAAGCAAACTGAAACAGGTATATAGTAAAGCTCAGATAATGATGGGGGATCAGCCTGAATTTGAAAAAATCAATCAGATTTATAAAAAAAATAAAGTAAAATCATTTTGGCACGAATGGGGCTTTGGGATAGCATCCTTAATTTTTATCATTATTTGTTTAATTTTCATGGAATTTAATTCATGGATAAGTTGAGCGTAGGGCATAATATAAAAATCGGTAAAAATATCAAATACAGAAGGGGGAAAACCAATGGCATTGTTTGAAAGAAGAAAAAACGGCGGCTTTATGGATGTCATAAGGTGCGATCTGCCCTCGTACCTTATATGGAAATGGCATCCCTCCGGCGTGGAACCCGGACATAGCGAAAGAGAAAACGCGATCCGGCTGGGCTCGTCCTTGCGTGTCAAGGACGGCGAGGTGGCTGTTTTCGTCTACTCAAGACACGGCGGAGAAGCGCAGGAATTTGTCGAGGGGCCGCGCGATATGATCGTCAGCACCGCGAACCTGCCGATATTGGCTAATATCATCGGCCTTGCGTATGAGGGCGGCACGCCGTTCCAGGCTGAAGTTTATTTTATCAATCTTGCGCAGGTGATACAGGTCAAGTTCGGTGTGCCGTACTTTGATGTGTATGACCCGAGGTTCGGTGATTTCGGAGTTCCCGTCGCTGTAAGGGGAACGGTCAGCTTTAAGATCACGGATTACAAGGACTTTATAAAACTTCACCGTCTGAGTACGTTCCGGCTCGAGAACTTCCAGAGCCAGATAAGAGACGCGATCACGAGATACGTAAAAGATACCGTCGCAAACGCTCCCGCAGCGGCCAATATTCCGCTGGTTCAGATCGAGACACAGACGGCTGTTATCACGGATACCGCCGAGCTCTACATAAAGGAGCGTCTGAAAGAAGATTTCGGAGTCGATGTGTCCGGCGTCGATATAGGAGCGATAGAGCTTGACAAATCGAGCGAAGGTTACCGCTATCTTATGAGTGTCACAAGAGATATTGCCGGCGCGAGAGTGCAGGCGGATACGAAAGACTATATCGAGAGATTACGTATCATGCGTGAAGAGGGACAGTATTCACTGCATAAGCAGACACAGTCTGCAAATATCGGTGCGTTCCAGGTAGAGAAGCAGGCTGAAGTCGGTATCGCCGGAGCAGAGGCACTCGGAAAAATGGGCGAGAACGGCGCCGATAACATCGACCTTGACGGCGGAGGAAACGGTTTTAATATGGCGGCTCTCATGGCAAGCATGGCGGTAGGCGGCGCTGTGGGACAGAATATTGCCGGATCCATGAATAATATGATGAGCGGAATAAACAATCCTGTGAACAATGGCGGAGCAACACCGCCTCCGGTTCCCGTGACGTCTTATTTTGTGGCAGTCAACGGGCAGGCGAACGGTCCGTTTGATATGGCGACACTGACGAAAATGACAGCGGACGGACAACTGAGTTCTGACAGTCTGGTTTGGAAAAACGGAATGGAGCAATGGGAAAAGGCCGGGGAAGTCAACGAACTGAAAAGTCTGTTTCCCCCTGTACCGCCGATACCGCCTGTACCGCCTGTTCCCGGATCCGAAAAATAAAAGGGAGAGATGAAAAATGAAATGTAAAAATTGCGGGGCTGAGCTGACAAGCGATACAAAGTTCTGTTCATACTGCGGTATAGAGATCAAACCGGATGAGCAGACGGACAGAAACACCCGGCCTTCGGACGGCGGATGGGTCGAATCCCCTCTGCCCGATCCGGACGGGTCCGGCACACAGTCCTCCGATGGCGGATGGATAGAATCCCCTCCGCCTTATCAGGACGGATCCGATGAGATAAAGGAAAATATGAGGGAAATGAAGGAGAACGACATTCCCGAATATCAGTATCAGAACAGCGGATCTGCCGCAGCGCAAAATGCAAAAAAGAGCAATCCCAAAACATATGATATAGTTATGCTTGTTATTCTCGCTGTATTGGTCATCATGCTTTGCGGGGCTTTTGCATCGGGAAAGATACTCGCCGGAATAATAGCTGTTTTTCAGGTTGCGCTGGTCGTATTTTCCGTGCTTCTGAAAAAGCAGATCCTCAGGACACAGTATGACTGGCTCAGAAACGGTGCATTGGCGCTTGCCGGTATTCTTATCATTCCTTTCTCATTTGCCGTAGCATCATCGGCTAAGGACTCCGGCGCGAAAAGATATGACTGGTCTGATATCCTCTTAAGTGATGTTTTGCCTGAACCCGAATCAAATAAGGCAGAGATAAAAAACAACGAAGACAAATATCTTTGTATGTATGTCTATGATACTTCATATGATGATTATCAGGATTATGTAAGTTCATGCCAGGATACCGGATTTTCTCTGGAAGCGGCTCAGACAGGTCAGTCATTTGACGCTTTTAATGACGGGGGATATAAACTCTCTCTCGGTTATACCGAGGATGACGAGAAGATGTTGATCGATCTTAAAGCACCGAAAGAATACGGAACACTTGTATGGCCCGACAGCAAGATCGCGAATATGCTGCCTGTTCCCCAGTCGAAAAAAGGAGAAGTGACGGCAGACGACGATACAGGATTTCAGGCGTTTATCGGTGATACCGACACAAGTGCGTTCAAGGCCTATAAAGATGCGTGCGTAGAGAAAGGATTCAAAGTCGACGCGGCTGACGGCCACAATATGTATACCGCGAAAAACAGTGAAGGATATAATCTGACCTTGTCATATGAAGGCAACAATGTTATGTCGGTGACGGTCGATGAACCGCTGTATAATGTATCGATCGAAGTCAGGTGTGTGGAAAATCTATTTTTCAGTAAATACGATGTTGATGTTTATCTCGGAGATGAGTCGCTCGGAACGATAGAACACGGTACCACAAAGGTATTTGAAAATATTCTGACGGGCGGAATATATGTCCTGAAATTTGTAAGCAGAGAAGATTCCGATGTTACGGGAAGCGTTACTCTTGATATCCAGAGTGACGGGAAGCTGAAATATGAGATCTCGTGCAACAGTATAAGCATATATGTAGAAACGATCGCCGGACCGCAAGTCAATGAACAGACCGCCGCCGAAGAAAGTACGGCAGTCAATGAAACGGAAGCGGCAAAAGAAGAAAAAGCGACAGAAAAACCCGAATCCGAGAAAAAAACCGAGCCTGCCACAAAAAAAGAAGATGATACTGAAAAAATCAAGATGACCAAAAAACCGGAAGATTTCGTGGGTATGCCTTTGGAAGATGCAAAGGCTGAGTTAAAGAAAATGGGATTTGTATCGATCGAAGAGGTGGTATCGATTACAAGAGATGAGGCTCTTGGCGGAACTGTTTCCGGTGTTGAAGTCATGAGTGATGAAAATGATGAAGACTGGAGTTTCAAGTCAGGTGATACTTTTGGTTCAGGCGCGGTAGCAATTGTGTCTTACTATGAGTACAAAGCAGACGAAAATGTAAATCTTACCGTTGACAACTGTCCCGAACTTGCGGCTATGCTTTCAAACCCCGCGGATATAGACGAATCTTATGAGGCATTCGCGAATAAATACAGTGGCAGAAAGATAGAATTTGACGGAAGGATCGATTACTGTGAGCTTCACGGAACATATACGACGAGGTATGATTATCTTGTAAGCGCCGGTGATTATGATCCCAATACCATGGTCGGCCCTTATTTTAAATTCGAAGATGTTAACTACTATGATCTCGGAACAGACTTGGAAACTGTAAGTGTCGGAATGAACGTTCGTATCGTTGCAAAAGTGGAATCCTATGATATTGACAGCGGACTCTTCTTCCTTGATCCGGTATCCGTAACCGGAAGATAAAAAAGAGAGGCACACACTGAAATATCATAAAAAAGTTTAAAGCACCGATCGAAGGCGGTCGGTGCTTTTTACGGATAACAAAATCTGCAATATTTGCTTTATTTACTGAATATTATACTTTTTCCTCAGATCTGTGCCGCGCTTTACTTTCCTGACAAGATCGTCGTCAAGTTTTCTCGCGATATTTTTACCTCTTTGTGCGAGTTCCCCTGCTTCTTCATACATATCGTCGACCTTTTGGTTGAGGAGAGCATGAATTATCTTATTGCGTTCTTCTGACCACGCTTCAAGTTCACCGAGTGTGGCGATAATATCATCGCGGTTTACTTTTTCTGCTTTATTGTACAGATCTTCCATGTACGTATTCAGAACGCGGACACGCTTTCTGCCGGCATTTCCTTTGCCGTTTGTTTCCTCAATATCCTTATCGATCTCTTCGGCTTCTTCCGCACTCATACTCAGGACTGCTTTGGCTATCTCGATCTTTGATCTTATGTTTTTGACCGAAGTCTGCTTTGCTCCGTGCTTTTCCGTAAGAATGTCGAGATAAGGCTTTACGGGTCTGCAGATGCCGAGTCCGTTCTCGCCTTCCGTTACGATCCCGCAGTAGTGCAGAAAAGATGTGATCCTGTCCTCGATCATGGCGTAGATTATAAGGATACACTCAAAGTAATATCCTTCGCTTTCCGCCTTTTTGAATTTTCCGAGCCATTTCCTGTATGCTTCCTGTTTTTCTTCTCCCGATGTTACCTGTTCCATAATTTTTGATCCTTTCTGTATAAAGTCGGTATAATCAAAATACACTGATTATATTTTACCATTATTACACCAAAAAGTCAAGATATTTTTATTAACAAGCTGCAATCTGAACGAAATTTTTAAGAGATATTTTAAAAAGTAAAGAACATCGGTTGATCTGCCGTAATATAAAACAAATATTTTCTGTGTAAAAATATCCGGACTAAATGGAATTATTGATAAAAAAGAAGGTGATATTTGACCTATGAACTATTCAAAAAAGAATACCCTCGACCTGACCCGTGATGAATATACGGAGTATATCTATGATCTTACCTGTTTCGGAGAGCCTGTGAACGCTCAGAATGCCGAGGATGTGATTGACGGGATCAACAGAGCGATCGAACTTGAAAACCGTCCCGTGTTTCTGGAAGGATTGTCCGCGAGACTCACCGATCTTGGCGTTCCGTGTACCGTTAATGATACAGGCATAATGCTATCGGAGGTCAGGCGCCGCTACAGGGAAATTTTGGGCTTTAACTGTCCGCGCACCGTTACGGAATGGATAAAAGGAACCACACCCGGTGTTACGAACCGGCGCAATAATTATGATCTCTGTTATGCGCTTGAAATGAATATACGCCAGACAGCTGCTTTCTTTCAGAAAAATTATCTGTCCCTTCCTTTTAATGTAAAAAACGCCACGGATGCCGTTTTTATGTATGCCTTGTATCACGAAAGGCCGTATGCAGTCGTGTCCCGTATGCTTGAAAGATCCGGGGATTTTGTGCCCGAAAAAAACGCCGGAACGACGACATCACAGATAATATCGAGTATACTTGAAATAAACGATGACGAAAAATTTTTGCGCTATCTTTCGGAACATTGTTATGACAATAAGCAGCAGTTTCTTCTTGCGAGAAATATTATAAACGAAGAGATCGAAAATGTGCGGAGTATACTGCTGAAATTTGAGTCAGACAGGATACTTTCCCCGGACAGACTGGGCAGCATGACGATAGAAGCCCTGCTTGGAATAAAATACCAGAGTTCTGACAGGATAAACAAAGGCAGCAGACTTCCGCGGCGTTTTACCGAATCGCTGCCGAATGATGTTACACTCGGAAAGATAGTAAACGGGGATGTTGCTTCATATGATCTCCTGCGAAAAACCCTTATGCTGCTGAAATTTTACAATTTCTATTATGAGGCCGATAACTCGGATCCTTATATGATCGGCGGAAATCTTATGGATTTTTACGAAGAATTAAACGGAGTGCTTATATCATGCGGATTTGCGCAACTCTATGTCCGTCATCCGTTTGACTGTCTGCTGCTGTACTGTGCAAATTCCTATGATCCCATAGATACACTGTATTGTGTCATCCAAAACGGGAAGAATTGATTTTTATAAAAAACCGGTCTGAATTCTGTAATTAAATCACAGACGAAAGGAGGATGATCTATGCAGGACAAAAACAGCACCTTCACTGTAGACGGAAGGCAGTACACTGTCGTTGAGCAGCTGGGTACCGGTGCGAATACCGTTGCCTACCTTGCAAAATGCCGGGACGGAGAGATCGAGACCGGGTGCATACTGAAAGAATTTGCTCCGA
>CAYPXB010000015.1:0-4640 GCA_964414745.1 uncultured Alistipes sp.
TATGCTTCCGAGTTTGCGGTTATCCACCGCGCCGAAAGTAAACATCTCCGTGCTGCCGGAATTAACCTGGAAAGCGTGCAGTGTGCTGTCGATCTCATATCCTTTCGGGGCTTTTTCCTCTCTGAGGACATAGGTTTTGCCGTTCTCATTCCACGGAAGTCCCGAAATATCGATCGTGCCCTCGGAACTTGTCTTGAGATTTGTCACATCTCCGCTTTTGTCATATTTGTACCGGCCTACCGGACCGTCACTGATGAAAGTAACAGCCGCGGCGTCATCGGGTATGCTCAGGGGAACGTTTTCAGCGACTTCATACACCCTGTAGACAGCTCCCGAAACGGGATTTGCCAATATGGGGTCGTCATTGCTGTCATCTGTCTTGGTCAGATGCACACTTCCGGGTATCCTTGAGTCTACAGCGTAATATTCAACGACTTTTTCCGTAAAACTTGCGTCTACGGTAAATTCGATCTCTTCGGAATTAAGGTTGTATCCTTTGGGAGGTCTGACTTCCTTGAAATAGTATTCACATCCTATGGCAAGATCGCTTACTGTGAACTCTCCTTTTTCGTCGGTTTCACTTTCACCGAGTGGCGTAATTGTTTCTTCTCCGGTGACTTCATCTTTATCCCTTCTGTAAAGCCCATACCAAGCGCCTTGGAGAGGTACATCTTTATTCATTACACCATCTGCGCTGAGCGGTTTATTATAGCCGTCCGCGTCATATAAGCTGTCACCCGAGGCTTCGTATTTTATAAGCTTTACTTTTACGGGCATCTGCTTATTTACAAAATCTCCGCCCGAAAGGACGATATGATCGCCTTCTGTCTCTGCGCCATCGGAATCCGGACCTATCGTAAACTCAAGCTTTTCATCGGACTTCTTAAAGCCTTCGGGCGCGCTTGTCTCGACGAGGTAATAACTTCCCCACTCAAGACCGCTGACCGTCCAGTTTCCTTTGCCGTCTTCCGTTATTGAAACGTTCTTATCTTCCGGTACAGGCGTTCCGTCAGCGTAATAGAGAGCGAACTTCGCGCCGGTCAGATCCAATCCGGAATTTAAGTCGGATGTTTTTCTGAACCTGAACTCGCCGGGCAGACGCTCGTTTTCGACCGTTATCACAACGGTATCTTCATCCGCGCCCACGGTGACCTGATGTTTCCGGCTGTCAAGTTTATAACCTTCCGGTGCTTTCGTTTCGACAAGGTAGTAATCGCCGTACTCAAGATCGCCGACGACAAGTATGCCGTTTTCTCCGACGACAAGAGGCTCTTCGTTCACGGGCTTATCCGGCTGCGAAACACTGTAAAGATCAAACTCCGCGCCGGGCAGAAGTTTCTTGTCGACAGCGTCACGCTTATAGAGCATGATACGTCCTTTGCCCTCGGCATATTTTACACGGACGGTGTTGCTGGGAAGTCCCTGATGAGCGGAAAAATTGCCGCTCTGCGTAAGTTTGTCATAGCTTATGTGTCCGCTGTTTTTCGCTTCTTTTCCAAGATTTTGCTTATTATCGGGAGCCGTCATTTTTATTTCGACTTTAAGGACAGTGCCCGGTTTTGCAAGCCCTTCGCCAAAATCAACGGCAACGGCTCTGATATCCTCGTTGTTGGCCGGCTTTACCGTCGTCCAGCCGTTTTTGTCAAAGATGCTTCTGTCAAAAATTTCCGCAATGACCTGCTCCGTTGTGTTATAATAAACTGTCGGTTCGGGCTTCTTTCCGCCCGAATATTCAAGCTTTTCAAGTGCCGCGGAGTAGTCGATCCCCGCGAAAACGCCCTGACACTGAGATTTCGGCTCTATGCTCACCGGCTCGATCGTGTCCGCGAATATTATGTTCTTTGAGCCTCCCGAATCCTCGGACGCGGCGCTTACAACGGCTTTCAGAACATACGAATATGTTCCGCCTATGTATGTATCCGCCGCCGGGTCATTTTCACCCTGGCTTATCATTCCGTCGGTCGTCGGGGTTTTCACATATTTTTCAAGCGAGACCATGCTTTGGTTGACGGGCGTGAAATCCTTGGCCTTGCTTGCAGATGAATACTGCTCCGTTGTATTCCCGTCTTTGTCGATATCATTTTTGTCGACACTGTCACTGAACCATTTTCCGAGCTGATCCACGAATACATACGAATTGAGGGATAGCCTCTCGAACGAATCGAGTTCTTTCAGATCGACATAGAAAGGTATGCCGCCGACCCTAACTTCAATACTTTCGCCCGTAAGAGGAAAATCGGAAAAATCGAAGGCGAATTTTATCACCTGTCTGCCGTTGACCGTGTCAAGCGTAATTGTCGTATGCGACGCGATCTCCGCGGATGTCAGACCTTCATAATTGCTGCTGAACGTGAGCAGGCTCATCAGGTCTTCGGGCGTATTATATTTTTTCTCCAGCTCCGCCTTTTCCGGCAGATAAGCGAAAAGTGAAAATTCTTTAAGTTCCACGTCAATGCCCGGTCTGAATTTGCCGCCGACGCTGCCGGTGTAGTGCTTTATGTTTTTATCGGCACTTTCCTTTTCGTCAAAGCCCACATTGAGCGCGCCGAACGAACTCGGAACGGACGCAACCGGAACGTCGGCTCTTTCACGGTCAAGACCGAGTCCGTAGTTAGCCACGTCTTTATCATATTTTTCTTTGCTTGAGTACTCGCCGTCATCAACCGAGAATCCGCTATATCCGTCATTCAGGACCCGCTCACCGTTTTTATTATTATCATAGATGACAAAGAACATATTATCGGTGAGCATACTGTCGTCATCGACTTTTGCGGTCACCTTGGGATCCACGTTGAACTCATAATAGCAGCGCGCCATCGTCTGAGCCGACGCGGGAATCTCCAGTGAGCCTATATTTCCGTGAATTCCCTTGTATTCGACGGCAACGGCGACGATATCATCATCGGTGAATCTTATCGACGTACCGGGATCCACAGGAGTGCCCCCGTTGTAATCAACAAAATTCTTGGTGTCATTCCCGCCTTTTTCAAAATGCCTTACTTTTACGTACACTTCATAATCTGTGTTGATATTCGCCCCGTGGGAGTCTTTTATCTCGGAAGGTATATCGACACCGGTAAAGTGAAATTCAAATGACTGATCGCCTTTTGAAGAACCTTTCAGCGAATAGAGCGGGGTCTTATCATCGTTCACCGAAAGATCGAACGAATCGTCGACAAATACCAGATCATGCGAATCATAATCTCTGTCACCGTGCCACTTGAGCTGAAGCTTGAGATCGGAGTAGTATGTGTATTTATCTCCTCCGCCGTTAAGATCCTCCAGCTTTACTATGCCATATTCTTTATAAGACGACTTTTCTTCGCCCATATCATCGAGAAGTTTATCGACCGCGTCGCTTGTGTATCCATATGAGGTTTTGGTGGCGTCGTAAAGATCTCCGGGGCTGTCGGCATAATCAAAGTCTTGATCAGCGGCATCCGCTTCTGCCTGACAAAGCTGCTCTCTGTCGTCGCCCTCTTCAAAGTAGTTTTTATTATTTTCGTCAAAATATGTTCCGAATGCTTTGCCGTAAGCTTTTACACTTTCTTTTTCGTCGACACCGGGGTAGAAAACGGTTATCCCGTCAATCTCCCAGCTCTTTGTGTTGTCCGCCCAGTATCTGTCCTCGTAATAGCTTGCGTCACGGGGATGAACGATGTACTTTCTGTAGGTCTCGCCATCGCCGAAATCACTCTTCGTTTCTTCCGTGCGTTCAAGATTCCTGCCGCTTACTTCGGCACCATCTAAGAACCACAGCTCAAAATATTCGGATGTACGGTATATATCCCTCGCATTTTGCTGAGGATCGAAATTTACATCGTATGTTACCCTTAAACCTTTGAGAGTTTTATTTTCGTCTCTGACAAGTTCTCTTTTCTTTACGCCTATGCCTAATGTGTATTTGTCCCTTTCACGGGTCTCTATGTATTTCAATATATTGCTCTCGATGCTTTCCGCATTCTGTCCGTTCTGTTTCGACGGTATGAACATCTGAGCCTTGAATGTTTCTTCTCCGTTTGTTATCGTCGCTCTCGGTCTGAGACGCCACGCGATCTCAAACGATCCTTCGAATGTCGAGCGTTCCTCGACCGCGAAATTATTTGTAAAAGTATATGTGTTTGTTTCTTTTGAGTAGGTGTAGCTCCAGTCAAATGTATTGTTGTTGTCGTTTCCGTCCTCAGCATCGGCGGTTATACCGCCGGACTGCTCTCTGTAGACCGCCTCTGCCGGCTCCAGATCCTTGTATGTACGCGCCATGTCTTTCATTCCGCCGACGGTTATCTTGAGTTCGTGCGGATCGTATCCCTCGGACACGTTCTTGTTTGAATAAGATACCCTCATAATGACGGAGCTTTGATTCTCGGCGCTGTTTTCATTGCTTTCGAATGTGTCATCACTATCGTTGGTCCAACTCAGGCTGATTGCAAATCCGCTTCCCACGGAGAATACCTGCATGATCGAGTCGGGAACAGAGGTAAAGCACATAATTATCCCGAGTATCATGGCGATCATTCTGACCGCCAGACTGTGTGTTCTTGACGTACTCATCAGCTACCTCCTCCTTCCGACGGCTTTGTTTTTAAGCCCCATGCTCTCCAATATTCGTCAAAATCTTCCGCACCGACAGACTCGGCGTA
>CAYPXB010000015.1:4740-11236 GCA_964414745.1 uncultured Alistipes sp.
AGCCCCATGCTCTCCAATATTCGTCAAAATCTTCCGCACCGACAGACTCGGCGTATATGATGATGTCAAAATCCACCATATCGACGCTTGTATCCGCGGTCGAGATCTGTATCTTATCGCTCTTAAACAAATATTTCGTGGCGGGATATTCTGTTTCTCCGCTTTCACCGACAGACGGAGCGGGGAGCTTTTCTTTATAGTAATAGTATCCGTCATCCTGTTTTACAGTCCAATAATCGGTGTTGACCTCGACCTGACACAGAGCCTCCATTTTACTGTCCGTAAAATCGGCCCGTGCCCTGACGTAACAGGGGACATCTCCCGTATTTTTTATTTTTGCGTTTTTGGTAAACTCCGCGCCGGGTTTCAGCTCTTCCGGGCGCACGAATTCTTCCTCTACCTCAATATCGTTCTTGCCGACGGTAAATTCGTTCACAACTTCGTCGCCGCTCCTGAGGTATGAATAAGTCACGCCGAAAGACGCCCCCGCGATGAGCAGACATCCGGTTGCGATAAGCGCTGTCTTTGCCTTTTTATTCATGAGCCAAGCACCTCCTGACTTGCGGTGCCTACTGTCGTTTCCTCCGTGCCGCGCGCTATCATTTTGAGGTAGGCAGATTTCAGCTTCTCCTCAATATCAGCGCCATCCTCGCTGTCAACGCTCTCTGTCTGGAGCGCAAACGCGCTGATGGGCATATCGATACCGGGATCACCCGACGGGTATCCCTCGATCACATCCGCGTATTTGACTTCTTTGAAAAGCGCAGGTGTGGCACTATTTTTCGCAAGAGGCTGTGTGTAGGCATACACTACGGTATGATATCCGGTCTCGGCCTCGCTCACGGCTTTTTTTTCGTCGTCATATACCAATACCCAGTCTTTATCTGCACTAAATTCCAGCAGATCCGTTGCTTCCTCTACACCAAGACTCTTGTCCGAGTTTACTGTTTTCATAAAAGCACACGGGATCTTTACTTCAAGATACACGTACATCGGCATCTCGCCGGTGTTTCTGACCTGCGGGTCTTTTGTTTCTGTGCTTCCGGGTGTTACTATATGCGACTTTCCGGAATCCCAATTGGGCTCTTCAAGCAATATGTCCGCTTTGGTAAATCCGAAGTTATTCGCGCGCGTTTCGGTATTCCGCGCGATCACGGCAAGAACGACGCCTGCCGCGACCATTACGGCGACAAGACCGATAACTGCCGCGATAATGATAAGTTTCTTCTTCTTTTTCGCCGTATCCATAACCCACCACTTCCTTTCCGTGTTTTATGTCATAAGATTTACAAATTTTACAGATCGAATGTTCATTTGCGCATACTTATATTTATTCTATCATACCATGATTATGTAATAATGTCAATAAATTTTTGTACAATTATAACTAATCACCATAAAAAAAAAAAAAAAACTGTGCATTTTGACTATAAAACTATCTGAAAACAGTGTTGACAATTCTGCTCGGCGCAAAAAACGTGAAAATAAAAAGCCTTCGGCGCACCGAATGGCTTTTCTCATAGTTATCGGACCATCACCGGACCGCGTTTTCGGCATTGACAAAACGGCTCACGGAGGTTATAATATAGCTTAGGAGATTTTATGTCTTTCAGTGCCGGAGATCAATTTGCGTAAAAGCTTCCGGAAACTATACGGTCACTGAAAAAATTAGCGAAAAGGAGATCTTATTTATGGGCTTTTTAACAGGAAAAACAGCTATCATCACAGGAGGCGGACGTGTTGCGCTCAGCGACGGCAAAAGCGGCTCTATCGGTTACGGAATTGCCACGGCTTACGCGAAAGAGGGAGCGAATATCGTCGTTACGGGACGTAATGTCAAAAAACTTGAGGACGCGAAAGAGGAACTCGAAAGATTATACGGCATCAAAGTCCTCACGATACAGGCTGACGTAAACGCCGGCGCCGACAATGAGAAAGTCGTAAATGAAGTAGTAAAAAAGACGATCGATGAATTCGGCCGCATTGATGTGCTTATAAACAACGCACAGGCTTCGGCTTCGGGCGTACCGCTCGCGGAACATACGACGGAACAGTTCGACCTTGCCATCTACTCGGGACTTTACGCCGTCTTTTATTACATGAAGGCCTGCTATCCGTATCTTAAGGAGACAAAAGGCTCTGTCATCAACTTTGCGTCGGGCGCGGGTCTTTTCGGCAACTTCGGACAGTGCGCATATGCCGCCGCCAAGGAAGGCATACGCGGTCTTACACGTGTCGCTGCGACCGAATGGGGCAAGGACGGTATCAATGTGAATGTCGTCTGCCCTCTTGCATGGACGGCAAAGCTTGAGCAGTTCCAGCAGACTTATCCCGAGGCGTTTGAAAAGAATGTCCAGATGCCTCCTATGGGTCATTACGGCGATTCCGAACTTGAGATCGGACGTGTCTGTGTTCAGCTCGCGTCGCCAGACTTCAAGTTCATGACGGGAGAGACCATCGCTCTCGAAGGCGGCCTCGGTCAGCGTCCGTGACAAATAACTGCGGAAAACTCCGGAAATCTTGGAAATTCAGAAACAAAAAGCCCGTCGAAGAAAAAACTTCACGGGCTTTTGTCTGACGCGACGTTATGAACATAACCGAATATAATGATACGGCGCTCCGGAACAATACGGAGCGCCGCTGTTATTTTAACTCATATCTTCACCCATATATGATTCAAGTGGTGATGGATTTATCTTTGCGAGATACTTCTGCACAGACGCCGCGTCCGAGGAAGTTATACCGTCACCGCGCTGATAAAGATCGGAGTTGTTATATCCTTCTTCGGTCAGGGGATTGTTGTCCTTGTCGCAGACATATCTGAGTATTGCGACAACATCGGTGACATCTATATCTCCGTCAACGTTCGCGTCGCCGTACATAATGCCGTCATCCGTTCCTCCGGAACCGCCTTGGGACGGAGAAGTGGTATTCTCGTCCTGTGCTGCCGTTGTCGTGGTCTGCTCCGATGTGTCTTCTTTCGGGGCAGTCGTCGTTACTTCGGGCAGCGGAGCCTCTTCGGAATACATATGATAACCCATCGAGGCGTAAGCCGAATCCTCTGTTGTTTCGGCAAATCCCTTCGGATTGAGTGTGCCCGATGATGTCCTCCAGAGAGTGTGGAAATCGGAACCCATTGCGGGAACTTCAAGCGTGTAGAAGTCCGAATCCGCGGGAGTTACATTCTCTCCGAGCTTTGAGCCGTTCTCCATGGTAACGCTCTCGTCGACCCTGTAGTATTTTCCGTTGTAATAAACGGAGTTTGTCATCGTTCCGACAAATTTGTCGTTTGAGATCTTTATGCCGGGGGCTTCGGATTCCGAAACCAGATCTGTGTTGATATACGAGAACATTCCGTCATATGTCGCTGTCGGGCTGCATCTGTAAACCATAAAGTTTGCTTTTCCGTTTCCGCCCACTCCGTTGTTGTATGCGGTGCAATCCGTCATATCGCCGAACTCGGGGTTGTTGTTATCTGTAAATCCGCAGTTGAGATTTTCAAACGCAAGGCAGTTTATCACAATGTGTCTTGTTCCGACACCGCCGCCGCCGAGTTTGAATCCGTTTCCGTCACAGTCGCCGTATCCTTCGCCGAACTCGGTATAACCGTTTCTGAATGCGATACAGTTTTTCAGCGTGACAACGCCTGTCGGTCCTGTTTCGGTCTTTGCGTAGAGATCCCAGCCGTCATCGGAATTGTTATAGGACATACATCCGTCAAACACATTTCCTTCGCCGCAAGTGAGTTTCGCGGCAAATCCGTCCGCATTCTCCATAGTGGCGTCGTCGCAGTTGTCCTTTGAGGTGCAGTTGAGGATATAGTTATTTGTGGGCCACTGCTCGATAGACGCGTATGAGCCCTGATATCTGGATATCTGAAGGCCTGTATCCTGATTGTCGTTGAACACCATCATCTCTATCTTGTTGTTGTCGCCGGAGAGAAGCATACCGTTGTCGCCGGCCTTTGTTATCTCAAAACCGTAGAAATACCAGTATGAACCGTCAAGTACGATGCCTCTGTTTGCGTCGGCGACCGACTGACCCGAGAAATCCCATACGACTTTCGCGCCGGGATAGGCAGATATGGTCTTTAAGCTGCCCTCGGAGCCGCTGTTGCTCTCCTCTATTATGATCGTCTCGCTGAACTTATATGTTCCGTCAAGCAGATAGATCGTTCCGCCCGGTACAACATCCTTTATCGCCGAAAGCACATCTGTCGGCGTGTCGATCGTTTTGCCGTCGCCTGTTCCGTCGGGTGAGCAGTAGATGACATCAGGACCGGTCACGGGAGGCTTAGAGGGTGTATCCGATCCGGACGGAGCCGCAGTCGTGACATCGGCCGGAGCATTTGTGACAGCGGTCGTGACCTGCGGATCTGTTCCGGTATCTTCCTTGAATCCGCTTCCGATCGCAACGACTGATGAGGTGTATGACCTCAGCGCCGACATAAGAGCTTCATTGACATCATAGCTCTCGTCATCGGCTTCCGTGAACGCGAAGTCAAAATCCCCGCCTCCGAGACGTCCGGCTTTGGCTTTTACGATATCGGGAACATCTTCAGCCGGGTCGGGAGTGTGAGCATACATAACACTGCCTGTGTCAAAATTGTTGTATGTATTGCTGCCCTTCTTGGAAATTACAGATGAGGGTACTTTTTCATCTGCCGAAGATGCCACATACGCGTCATAATCAGTATTATCCTCAGAGTAGGGAACAAAAGTTCCTCCCCCGGTGATAATATTACCGTAAGCCTTTATAACGCCGCCGTCTTCGTCCGAGAAAGTTCCTTCACCCTGCGCGATATCGGAACCCTGCATTGAAGTAAGCATCGGGTATTTGCAGTTTCTGAAATAGTTGTTTTCGGAAAATATCGATGAATTGAGTGCAGAACCGATTCCGTATTTTGCGTTTCCGTCATAGTAGTTATTATACACGTGGGCGGAATAATACCTTACACGGGGATGTCTGGAATCAGAATGATCATACCAGTTATGATGATAGGTTATGTAATATCCATCGGGAGTACCCTCGCTCAGTCCGAGAAGATTGCACTTTCCGTTATCCCAGAAGTGATTGTAGGAAAACGTGACATAAGTGGACGTCTTGCAGTCGAGAGCTCCGTCACCCTTTGCCTGGTCGGCGTCGCTGCCCTTCTCGCCATAGAAGAAATCGCAATTGTGGACCCATATGTGATTATTTTCCTGCTGGAGGCTGATGTCGTCTCCCTCATCGCTTGCGACAAGCATAACGCCGATATTTCTTATCTCGACGTTCACCGCATTTTTCAGTCTCAGTCCGAAACCTCTTATGACGGCGTCCTCACCGATGCCCTCAAAAGTGGTGCCGGCGTTGTATTTCTGTTTGCCGTCGATCGTGATGTCGCCTTTGTCATTCAGGGAGGGAGTCGTCACTGTTCCGACTATCCTGAATACGAACGGACGTGTCTCAAATCCTTTCTTCAGAGCGTCAAGTATACCTTTCAGGCCGGTACCCTGAGTCTTCGTTCCCTTGGCGTCTGTAACGACATCCGCGGTAACACTGTCTTTCGTGTCCTCGGTTATGTAGACTACCACAGCGTCAGACTTCAGAGAGCCGTCGGCGTTGTACGCTCCGCAGGCTCCGTTCTGGTCGCTGAAGGCAAATCCTGTCCTGTCGTAAAGCGTTGTTGTCACTTTTGTCTCCGCGCCCTTGGAAGTATCCTCGCTTCCGCCGATCACAGGCACTACCTTGACGGTGTGTTCTCCTGCCTTGAGACCTACCGCGTCGGCTCGGAAACTGCCGGGATACTGTCTTACGAGCATCGTGTCAAGCTGCGCACCGTCACAGTACACATTATAACCCGAAGCGCCCGAAACAGGGCTCCACTCAACGTATGCGCCCTCGCTGTAGCCCGCGCTGTCGGTAAATGTGACTTTGTCAGATGCCGCGACCGCCGAAAGCAGAGTACTCCGGTCTGTGCTTACTACCCGTGTGAACGCGGGAAGGCTGAAGACACAGGATACCGAAAGGACCGCTGCCGACGCGACGGCGACCGCGCGCCTTTTCAGCACATCTTTTTTCATTTTCATTACCTCCGTAACATAAATTTTAACGTGCCACTGTCTGTAGTTATATTATAGAACATTATTATAGCAATTTCAATACTTTTATTTGCTTAAAAAATAAAATTTTTGGTAAAATAAATCTGTATGAAAAAAGCACCGATCTTTTTCAGACCGGTGCCGATTTAATTATATCAATAAACTTTAAGACCTGTTTATCATCCGACGGTGCAGTTGAATGTTACCTCAAGCTTTTCCCCGTCGATATACTCACTTCGGGATAACATCGGGTTCTTTTGTTATCGTATCATGATAAAATATCCCATAGTTTTTTCTTTATCAAACACTGTTTCATAAGAAAGACCAAAGTACAAGCCGTCAGGCAAGTCCACTTCAGACCCCGGATTTTCATAAGTAACAGACAAAAGCCGCATCGTTACAGTGCGGCTTCGGTC
>CAYPXB010000015.1:11336-12653 GCA_964414745.1 uncultured Alistipes sp.
CCGGATTTTCATAAGTAACAGACAAAAGCCGCATCGTTACAGTGCGGCTTCGGTCTTTTTCTCTTTACTTCAGTTCGATGGTAGCGCCTGCTGCCTCGAATTTTTCCTTAAGTTCGTCGGCTTCCGCCTTTGAAACGCCTTCCTTAAGTGTCTTAGGAGCCGCCTCAACGACTTCCTTTGCCTCCTTAAGTCCTATGCCGAGCGCCTCTTTGGCCGCTTTGATGACAGCCATCTTCGCGTCACCGAACGATGTGAGCACAACGTCAAATTCGGTCTTTTCAGCCTCTGCCGGAGCCGCGCCGCCTGCTGCGGGTGCTGCCGCGATAGCCGCCGTTACGCCGAATTCTTCCTGAATTGCGTCAACGAGCTCTGAAAGCTCAAGGACTGTGAGTTCCTTTATCTCCTCGACAAATTTAGTGATCTTTTCCGATGCCATAACAGATGATCTCCTTTTTTTATAATTTTTTGTTAAGCTGCGTTTTTGCTTCTGATACATTGCAGGTCGTCTGCAAATTGCAAAGTAAAGTAACGGAAATCAGGCAGCTTCTTCCGATTCCTTTTCCGCGACCGCCTTGAGAGTGGCGGCAAGTTTCTGAATGGGTCCCTGCAGAGAGCCGACAAGCTGCGCAAGAAGAACGTCCTTTGAAGGTATCTTCGAAAGAGCGACAACTCCCTCGGTGTCATAGATGACACCCTCGACATAACCGGCTTTGAGGTTAAAGCGGTCTTTTCCCGCGGATTCCGCGAACTTTCCGAGAACTCTCGCCGGAGCCGTCTGATCGTCATTTGAAAGAGCAATTGCGGTCGTGCCGTTAAGAACTTCTTCAAAATCATCGATACCGCACTCTCTGAAAGCACGTGAGAGCAGCGTGTTCTTTTCGACAAAATAATTTACTCCCGCCTCACGGAGCTCTTTTCTCAGCTTTGTGTCCTCCTCGACCGTTATGCCCTTGTAATCGACAAGAACACCGGAAATTGAGTCCCTGATAAGACCGGCAAGCTCTTCGACTCTCGCTTTTTTCGCCTCAAGTACCTTTTCGCTCGGCATTACTTAATTCACCTCCGGATTTTTTATTGAGATTTTCAATCGTATCCCGACATACAACAAAACCCCTCCGACAGAGCCGAGAGGGGAAACACAGTTATATATACACAGTACAGCACATATTGCATCACACTATAATATATAGTATAAACTGTTGCGTTTCTTGTAATTCCTCGGCCGGACTTACGGATCTCTCCCGCCTGCTGTCTTCAGAACACGATATAAACCGGCGCAATATCACACGCCTTTTATATGCTATCATAAAAAATCAC
>CAYPXB010000015.1:12753-23073 GCA_964414745.1 uncultured Alistipes sp.
TATCTTTCTGAGATGATTTTTTATTCCCGGCATACTAAATCACAGATTCAAAGGAGTGACCTTATTTTATGAAAAAGAAAGCAAAAAAAATTATTTCGACTGCCGCCGCACTGACAGTCGCCGCAGCGTCTTTTGTGCCGATGAGCAGGAGCCTCTCGGAAAATATCGACGCGCACGCGGCATTGGCTCTCGGCACATATGAAGCCGAGGATCTTGATATCGGCGGCCAGGAAGTATGGCAAAGCGTATATGAAAACAAGATCGGAGGGGAATATTCCGGAAGCGGATTCATATATCTTACCAGCACTGAATTTTCGCTTGAAGTGGAAGTTGATGAGGACGGAATGTACTCCATTTCGTCAAAATGCGCCCAGATACTCTCTCCGGAAGGACGTACGCAGACCGTATCGATAAACGGCGTTGATTACACTTACAATCTCCCGTATATGGATACGTGGACAGATGTTGATCTCGGTGTATTCCGCCTTAATGCCGGAGTGAACACGATCGTGTTCAAGCCGACATACGGTTATGCGGAATATGATACGATAACAGTTGAGCAGGCAGATCTTCCCGAACTTTACGGCGATCCTGTCTCGTGCGACCCGAATGCCACGGATGAGACGAAGGCTCTGATGAAATACTTAAGTTCCGTCTACGGAGAGCACACTATCGCGGGCCAGCAGGAAATATACGGCGGAGGACACGCCGTTGAGGTGAGTGACATCAGATACGACCCCGCGACGGATACCGTTACGGACAGTGAGGGAAATCAGTACACATTCGACGAGTCGTCAAAAGATGTGGGAGACGACGGAAATACTTTTGTATGGACGGTCTACGGTCCTGACGGCAAAGAATATAATTACAACACCCAGAACCGCAACTACACTTTCCAGTATTATGACCAGGAATTTGATTTTATCAAAGACCTTTCCGGGGACTATCCGGCAATACGCGGCTATGACTTTATGAACTACAACCCGCTTTACGGATGGGACGACGGAACGACAAAAAGAGTGATACAGTGGGTAAAGGACAAGGGAGGAATTGCCACGGCAAGCTGGCATATCAATATTCCCGTTGACTTTGAAAACTACACTGTCGGCGAAACACTTGACTGGACCGCGTGCACCTACAAAAATAACGAATCATTCAAAGTTGCCAATATAATGATCGACGGAACAAAGGAAAAAGAGTATTTTGACCTTGCGATCGAAGATCTTGCGGAACAATTCCAGATACTCCAGGACGCGAACGTGCCGATCATCTTCAGACCGCTTCATGAGGCCGAAGGCAACGGAGGCACAGACGGCAAAGGAGCCTGGTTCTGGTGGTCACAGGAAGGCGCGGAAACATACAAAGAGCTTTGGAAATATCTGTATAACGCGCTGACGAATGACTACGGACTTCACAATATAGTCTGGGAACAGAATCTGTACGCATACTCTGCGGAATCGGCTGAATGGTATGCCGGCGACGATTACGTTGATATCGTGGGATTTGATAAATACAACACGGTATATAACCGCCACGACGGAAAAACTTCAGGACCGAACGAAGACGCCGAGAGCAGAATATTCTACTCGCTCGTCGATTATGTGAAAAACAACAAGATGGTATCCATGCCCGAGAACAGCACTGTTCCGTCTCTCGGCAATATGCTGACGGAAAAAGCACACTGGCTTTACTTCTGCGTATGGTATGACGGCGGAGGCAGCGACAACTTCCTTACCGACGCTACTGCGTATAACGATCCCGACACGCTCAAGGAAATGTATCAGAGCGATTACTGCATAATGCTGAGCGAACTTCCGGATGATCTCTATGTATATGACGGCGAAAGCGGCGAAACTCCTACAAAACCTCCCACGACAGAACCGCCTTCAGAGGAGTCTTCGACAGAACCGACGACCACTCCGACGACAGAATCGGCTACATCGGCCGCAACGGGCGAAACGGGAGAAGATGAGCCGATGCTCGGTGATGTCGATCTCAACAGGATAATCGATGTTGCCGATGTTGTTGAGATCCTGAATTATGTTGTGACATTTGACGGTACAAACGGAGTACCGGCGCTTTCCGAAGAAGCTGTCAACAATGCCGATGTTTACCAGAGGGGTGACGGTATTACTTCGGGTGACGCTGCGGCTGTTCAGAAATTTATCGCCAAGATAATTGACAGTCTGCCGGAAACCACCATGGAATAAAACTAAAATTCCAATACGGAAAGACCGCAGTTTTCACTGCGGTCTTTTTTCAATAAAAACAGAAATATTTTCAGTAGCCGAGAGGCTCTCCGACGATTATTACCTTTATTCTCCCTTTTTTTCGCTGAAATGAGGAGATAAGATAATTACAGCAGATCCTGTCCGGACTCAGACAGCCGTCACTCATCTGCATTCCGGGATCCTCAAGCGATACACACTCGCCTTTTTCCTTGCAATAAGTGTTGCAGTCAAGTCTCATACAATTCGCGGGCGCGGCGTCTTTTTTTACTCTTATCTCCGCTTCCCTGAGATCTTTTACGATCTTGTTGTATCCGGCGATTATTATCACCGATTTTGGTCCGAAAGCTATCGCCGCTATTCTGTTGCAATTGGCGTCAACATTATAGAGAACACCGTCTTCGGTAATGGCGTTGGAACTTGAGATATAAACATCGGCGGAAAAAGCGTCTGTATAAAGTTTGGAGATCTCCTCGGGCGTCATCGTCGAACGGTCAAGATATTTATAATCCCCGCTCCTTAATAAATCACTCAATCCGCATTCCGCCATCGTCATAGTTCCGCCGTTTGTTATCACATCACCCGGTCTGATAAGTGATCTCACAATACCGGGCACATCTCCGGCAGTTTCCGCGTAATAAAAATCCATATTGTTCTTCTTCAGGTTCTCTCCTGTTTTCTCGATACGTTTCTTTATCACGGATCTCATATTTTTATCCATAATACGATCCCTTCTTTATTCAAAATTCACGTATATTTTACTCATTGTCAGGCTCAAGTACGGCATAGTTTCCTTCTTCGCGCTTATAGACAACATTTACGTCGCCCGTCGTCGCGTTCGTAAACATAAAGAAATTGTGTCCGAGCAGGTTCATCTGCAGTATTGCCTCCTCGATATCCATCGGGCGCATTTTGAATTTTTTATGCTTAATGATCTCGTAATCGACCTGCTCTTCGACCGGCTCAGTGAAAGATTCCCTGAACGCGTTGTCCCTGAGTTTTTTCTCTACCCTTGTCTTATTTTTGCGTATCTTCCTTATGATCTTGTCTATGGCACTGTCAAGCGCGGTGTTCTTGTCAACCGCGGATTGCTCCGCACGATAGATCATGCCGTTATATCTTACGGTAAGTTCAATGACCATTTCGTTCTTTATCTCAGATAAAACGACTTTTGCATCCGCGTCACTGCCGAAAAACTTGTCAAGTTTGAGATTTATCCTCTTTTCGGCATAATCGGTGAAATTCTGCGGTATCTGCATTTTCTTCGCTGTAATGGTGATCTTCATAAAACAATTCCTCCTTAAGACAAAATATACACACTGATATGATACCATAAATCAGCTTGTTTTACAAGTATTATCACTTTTTTTGTGCATATTCACTAACAGAATCAAAATATTTCATATATTATGCACAACTTATGAATAAAGAGCGTCAAGCAAAACATTCGCAATCTTTTCTGTCGTCAGACTGCTTCCGTTTTTGTCCTCTATCATAATGCAGAACGCTATCGGATGCCGCGGATCGTCAACAAATCCGACAAGAAGTGAATTTTCTTCTTCACCGTTTTTCACCTGAGCCGTGCCGCTTTTGACGCCGACTTTGTAATTTCCGAGCGATGATGAATATCTGTCGGAGGCATTCGTCATCAGCATCTGCCGTACGCTCTGCGCCGTGGCCTGCGAGAAAAGTCTTTCACTGTATTTCGTCTCGGCTCTGTCGGTTATCTTTCCCTTTACATCCGTACAGTACCCGATAAGATAGGGCATTGTCATTTTTCCTGTTCCCGTGGCTATGGCGCTCTGCCACATCATAAGCTGGATCGGGCTTACAAGTGTGTCTCCCTGTCCGATACATCCCCACTGCGTGTCAAAATCAAACGAATTTTCAAGGGTAGTGGACGCTGTTTCACATGATATGCCGTCAATGTCGATCTTTTTCTTTTTGTCCCCGTTTACGGAATAACCGAGTTTTCTGTAGACTTCTTTTATCCTGCCCAGAGGAAGATCGCTGTCTTCGACAAGCTGAGCGAAGAACGGATTGCAACTGTTTTCAATGGCTTCCTGAATACCTTGTGTTCCGTGGCCGGCGGGATAATGGCATTTTATGACATCCCCGCTCCTGTTTGTATACTCGCCTTCACAGGTAAATTCTTTTGACATAAGCTTTTGCTCACCCATCGTTTCAAGCGCGGCTATCACTGTCGATATTTTCTGTGTCGAGCCGGGGACGGTGCCGTAAAGATTTTTTGAAATAAGTGTTCCGGTCTCAAAATTTTCGATATTGTCGTATCCTTTTGTAACATCGAGCGACGGCAGGCTTGTACAGACAAGGATCTCTCCCGTCTTGTAATCATAAGCGACGGTGCATCCTTTTCTGCCGTTATACGCGTCATATACGGCACGATTGGCGTAATGATCGAGAGTGGAGTATATCGCCGCTTTTCCGCCTTCCTCTACAAGGCCGGTCGAAAAGCTGTAATTGTTCAGCTTATCCGGATTCGCGGCGACAAGCGTATTTGTCATCTGGCCTTTGTCATCTCCGATTATGTTTCCGACATCTATGAAATGGTTATCTTCGTACTGTCCTTTTCCCGAACCGTCAAATAAAACATCACCGTTTCTGTCGTATACGTTGCCGAGGATCTGATTATCCGAATTTCCTATGTAAAACGACGACTCGGCATTTATCTTCACTACAAGCACGACCATTCCCGCAATAAACAGAAGCAGGAAAAAAGTGATCATCCTCTGTCCTCTTCTTATGCTTTTCATCTTACTCACCTCCGGGCGGTATTTTTTTACTGTGAGATCACTTCCGCATTGGAGCTTTTTCTGCTCTTTCGCTCTTTTTTATTGCTCCGGACGCTTCTGAATACGGGAGATTGTACGGCGGCGAGCATTCCGACCATCAGACCGCTTGTGACAAGTGAACTTCCCCCCTGGGAAATAAACGGCAGCGTTACACCGGTAAACGGTATGAGATTGCATGAGCCGAATATATTGAGCCCCATCTGAACCGTAAATGCGGCACATATGCAGGCCGACATCGTAGCGTGATAGTATGACCTCGGTTTGTTTATAAGCGGCATCGACAGCATGATAAGAATGACAAATATCATCATTATCGCGCAGATCATTCCCCATTCTTCACAGATCGACGCGAATACGATATCTGTTTCATGAGCAAAAACGTTGCAGAGTGAACCGTTTCCCGGTCCTTTTCCGAACCAGCCTCCCTCCGCTATTCCTATCAGAGCCTTGCACTGCTGGTAGCCCGAACCGGTCTTGTCATTCCATATATCGGCGTGAAGCCTTTCCTGTACATATCCCGGAGCATACCTTATGGCAAGGAGTACAACTGCGGCAAAGCAGACCCCCACGGCAATCAGGGTCTTTTTTGAAAATTTCGCTCTGGGATAGCAGAATCTGAAGAACAGACCGCAAACGTATATCGCCACAAAAGTAGGCAGACTTCCCAGATCCCGGCACCACCACTGAAGTCCGCATATGAGTATTATAAGCACTGTCATCGCGATATTCTCGTAAACGACATTAAAGCACAGTATCTTATGCTTTTTCTGCTGCTCCATTATCGACGTGGCGCAGGCAAGAACGAGCAGAGGCTTGATAAACTCCGAGGGCTGTATCGAGAACGAACCGATCGTGATCCACATACTCCTTTCTCCCGTCAGAGTCAGAATGCTGAGCATAAGTATTCCGATACCGATATACACATATTTCTTCTTTTCCTGTATCCATTTATGGCTGCGGCAGAGAAGATATCCCACTCTGTACGCGACAAGCGCGGCAACGCACATGATAAAATGCTTTTTGGCAAAATGTACCCCGCCGAAACAGGATTGGAAGATAATACTCATATTCAGGATGAATATCAGCAGGAAATCCATTGTATAGGTCATCTGCTTATAAAAGAGCATAACGATAAAATACAGGATATCAAGGCCGAGAACGGCCGCCGCAAGCAGTGCGACATCATTTATGCTTTCATAATTTCCGTTGACAAGCACATTCAGAAGCATCGCTCCGTGTGCGATAAGCACCAGAACTACGGAACTGAAATAGGTAAGACCGTTTTTATACATACTGTCATTTCCTCCTCTTTCTGAGGATAAGACGTCTGTTTCCCAGGTTTATAACATCGTTTTCATGCAGTCTTGCCTGCTTTACAAGATTCCCGTTTACGTAAACGCCTGACTTTGAACCGATATCATGTATCGTCCAGACGCCGTTTGCGACTGTCAGCAAAGCGTGATAGCGCGACACAGACATATCGGGCAGCCGTATATCCGCCGAGCCGTGGCGCCCTATAAGGATCTCGTCGCATTCGAGCGGATACGTCATGCCTGTCTCGACAAGTTCCATATCGTCCGAGATCTTTCTCCATCTCTTATCTCCGATTTTTTTTTCACGATAGGCTGCCATGATCATCACGAGTGCACATATATCCAGCGCGGCGGCTGACATAAGACAGACAAGTATTTTTATCGATTCCATTTTTTCCTCCGGTCTTTTGTAATAACGTTTGCGGTCGGTCTGACGGGATTTTTATTTTTATGACTCAAACTGACTGTTGTAAAGTCCTGCGTAAAAACCGTCTTTTTCAATAAGCTGTCTGTGATTTCCGCGCTCTACTATCTTACCGTCTTTCATAACAAGTATCATATCCGAATTTTTAATCGTGGAAAGCCTGTGAGCGATTATGAAGCTTGTCTTTCCTTCCATAAGTTTAATGAATGCCTTTTGCACTTTATGCTCCGTGCGGAGATCTATCGAGCTCGTTGCTTCATCAAGTACAAGCATCGGCGGATCCATCAGCATGACTCTCGCTATACAGATAAGCTGTTTCTGCCCCTGAGACAGACCTGAGTCTTCCGATATGACCGTATCATAGCCTTTCGGGAGTTTCCGAATGAAACTGTCGGCATAGACGGCTTTCGCGGCGCGGACAATACTGTCCGTATCCGCGCCCGGTCTTCCGTACGCGATATTTTCGGCGACAGTACCCGTAAATATCCATGTTTCCTGCAGGACCATTCCGAAATTTTTTCTCAGGCTGTCCTTCGTTACGGATGATATGCTCTTTCCCGATATTTTTATATCCCCGCCGAGTATATCGTAAAATCCGAGCATCAGATTTATGACAGTGGATTTTCCGCAGCCGGTAGGTCCCACGATAGCGACCTTTTCTCCCGGGTATGCGCTGATATCAAGATCTTCTATAAGACTGACTTCGGGGTCATATGAAAAACAGACATTTTCAAATGAAATATCTCCTCTGCATTCACTGAGCGTGATCTTCGATGATTCGTCCGGCATCTCTTCTTCATCAAGCACATCAAATACACGTCCTGCACAGGCGACAGCGTTCTGAAGTTCGGCGAAAACACCTGATATTTCATTAAACGGTTTCGTGTACTGGTTCGAATAAGCGAGAAAACTCGAAAGTTTTCCCACAGTCATGCTTCCGAGCAGGGAGGTATGGCCTATAACGCCCAAAGCTCCCATCAATCCCACCGCCGCGTATATAAGTCCGTTTACAAACCGGGTTGTGGGATTTGTCATTGAACTGAAAAATGTCGCCTTTACCCCGACAGAAGCGTAATCTCTGTTCACTTTTCCGAATTTTTCTTCGGCTCGTTCATCATAGACGAATGCCTTGACGATCTTCTGACTGCCTGCCATTTCTTCGGCAAGGCTGACCATATCGCCCCTCAGCTTTGATTGCTTCATATACGAGTCATGTGAAAGTCTTGTTATTTTTGATGCCGCGATAAATGACAGCGGCGTGAGCAGTAATACCACGATCGTGATCCGCACATTTATCCACATCATGAATACGATCGTTCCGATAATAGTCATAACACCGCTGAAAAACTGGGTAAATCCCTGAAGGAGACCGTCTGAGATAATTTCAATATCATTGATAACGCGGCTTGTAAGCTCGCCTTTCGTGTGTCCGTCTATGTATTTTACGGGAACACGCTCTATCTTTGAGAAAACGGCTTTTCTGAGGTCGCGTACCGTATAAAATGACATCTTGTTGGTGCATAGAGTCATAAGCCACTGAAAAACGGCACTTGCAACAACAACGACCGCAAGCAGTACGGCGATCTTTTTTAATTCTTCAAAATCTACATTTCCTTTTCCGATGCAGCATTCCACGGCGTCACCGATAAAAACGGGGACTGAGAGGGATAGAGCCGTTCCAAGCGCCGCAAAAACAACTGTAAGGACAAAATACAACATATACGGCCGTGCGTATTCAAGAACACGTCTTAAAGTTTTAAGCATTCTTTCCGCTCTCCCCGTCGTTCATCTGCGAATCGTATATTTCTCTGTAGACCGCACATTTTTCAAGCAACTCATCGTGGGTTCCGACTCCGGCAACTTCACCGTCCTCAAGGACAAGGACAGATTCGGCATCTCTCAGCGAAGTTGTGCGCTGTGAGATCATTATTACCGTAGTATCGGGGAGGTCGGTCTTCAACGCTCTTCTGAGCGCAAGATCTGTCGCGTAATCAAGCGCACTCGCGGAGTCATCGAGAATAAGTATTGACGGGCAGCCGACAAGCGCTCTTGCGATGGTAAGACGCTGTTTCTGACCCCCGGACAGATTGCGCCCTCCCTGAGATATCCATGTATCCAGTCTGTCGGGCATTTTTTCGACAAATTCCCACGCCTGCGCGGTCTTAAGTGCGGCTATGATCTCCCCGTCATCGGCATCTTCCTTCCTCCAGCGCATATTGTCGCGCACGGTGCCGGAAAAAAGCACTGCTTTCTGCGGAACCACACCGATGGTCCTTCTCAGTGATTCGGGATCGTATTCCGTAACATCCTCTCCGTAAACTAGTACCTGTCCGGAATCGGCGCGATAGAAAAACGGGATCAGGGCCGAAACAGATGTCTTGCCGCAACCCGTACTTCCGATTATGCCGAGTGTCTCACCTTTGCGGACAGAAAAACTTATATTTTTAAGTGCCGGTCCGCCGGTACCCTCGTATGAAAAAGTCACATCGCGGAACTCTACGACATTTCCCGCGCAGTTTTCGGGATCCGGCATTTTGTCGCCGTCCGAATGTTCCGGCTCAAGTCTGAATACTTCGGATATCCTGTTTGCCGATGCGAATGCTTTCGTAAAAATATCTATCAGATTCGCAAGGACCACGAGAGCAAGAAGTATCTGTGTCATATAATTTATAAACGCGGTCAGTTCGCCCTGTGTCAGACTGCCCGAATCAATGCGTATCCCCCCGAACCACGTTATCGCAACGATGCCGAGGTTCATGACAAGAAATGACACGGGATTCAAAATCGCGGAAATCCTGCCCACAGAGCAGGCACTGTCAGCCAGATCGGAAACTGCGTCACCGAATTTGTCTATCTCCTCGTTTTGCCTTGAAAAAGCGCGTATAACACGCGTTCCCTCTATGTTTTCCCTTGTCATCATCGCGACACGGTCAAGCTTTCTCTGGTTTTCTCTGTATCTCACGACAGTTTTTTTCATTATGAAATAAATTATTACAGAGATGAACGGAGCTACAACAAACAGCACGATCGAAAGTTTCAGGTCGATCGTCGCCGCCATAACAGCCGCTCCTATCACAAGAAAAGGCGCTCTCGTTCCGAGCCTTATAAGCATATTCAGACCGTTCTGAACCATGTTTGTATCATTTGTAAGTCTGTTCACGAGTGACGAGGCGCCGATCCTGTCGATGCCGGTATATGAAAGTGAGTTGATATGACGGTAAAGACCCTCGCGCAGTTCCGTACCGAATCCGTATGCGCACTTCGCCGCCAGATACTGGCAGGTAAGAGCGAACCCGAGTCCGCAGACTCCCAGAAGTACGATCACTCCCGTAAGGCGCAGTACCTGTGCGCTGTCACGTCCGGCTATCCCCTCATCGATGATCTTTGCCGTAACTATCGGGACTATCAGTTCAAAAAGTGCCTCCAGAAGTTTGAAAATAGGTCCGAGTATAAACTCTTTCAAATAATTTCGCACATACCCGAAAATTTCCCTCATAAACCGGCCTCCGGAATTTTTTAAGATAAAGCGGCTTTTCCACATT
>CAYPXB010000016.1:0-22458 GCA_964414745.1 uncultured Alistipes sp.
TCGGTCGTCGTTGTGGTCGTTACGGACGTAGTCGTCTCCGTCGTTGTCGTATCATCTATATAGGGATAATAATGCGCTTCCGAATCGGTGTATGCTTTTGCCGCAATAACGCCGCCTTCAAAATTGGCGTTTCCAAGATTGTCCACCTCTGCCTGAGGCGCAACAAGATGCCCTGCCTGAAAATAAGACTGTATCACACCTGTCGCGTCGGGGAAGTTATACAGAAGATTCATTCCCTTGAGGTTGACCTCACCTTCGTGTATCGCGCCGGAAAGGCTCTTGAACGAATTGTCATTCCATATCGGCTGACCGTTGACCGCAAGCGCGACGGCAAGACCTGTGCCGTCCCAGCCGCCTGCGTACTCACTTGCTGAAAAATACACAGGAGTATCACCTATTCCGGTAAATGAGATCTTATATCCGCCTCTTGCAAGATCTTCGATCGTGAAAGCATCCTGCTTTGAACTGTCGATAAAATTCAGTCTGTGAACTACGGGCCAGAGCGGGAAAGCCTGCTGAGAGATCTTGTCAAACAGCTCACGCGGTATAACAATATTTTTGTCGGGATATTTCGCGAGATCGAGTGTATATTCGACCAGACTTCCGAAATAGGGATCGTACTGCAAGCCGTCAGATCCCGCAATCTGTCCGGCGTCCGCGATACTCTGCGACTCCGCTTTCAGCGCGGCAGCAGCTCCGCTCCAGTCGATGTAATCGGGATTTAAGATCCATTCTCCCTCCACATATTCGGTATGCTCATTTTCGAGTCCGTAATAGACAACGTCATTTTTCAGTTCATCGGGATCTGCGATCCCCGCATCTGAATCTGCAAAATAATTGTCCATATGGAATCCGCCGCCGCCACCTTCAAAGTCATACACATAACTCGGGACAACAGCCGCATCTCCCCAGCCGTCCGCGGTGCTGAACGCGCCTCCGATGGCAACCGAGCCGACAATGTGGTCTACGCTGGTCAGGTCGCCGGACACAAAATAGCAGTATCTCGAAAGAATTCCTCCGATGCTGTAGTCATCATACCTATCGTTCTCACTTGCGATGTCTTTGGCAAGGACAGGCATTACCAACGA
Organism: uncultured Alistipes sp.; assembly: GCA_964414745.1. GTDB lineage: Bacteria > Bacillota > Clostridia > Oscillospirales > Ruminococcaceae > Ruminococcus. The sequence continues at coordinate 1,089 of CAYPXB010000016.1, forward strand.
AACTCCCGCAAGAACTGTGGCAGAAACGCATCCGAATATTTTTTTGATCAATGGACTTTTCATGGTATCACTCTCCTTATTTTTGTTATTTCACGGTTCAAAGAGCCTCAATTAAATCGCGGTTGCTCTGAAAATCCGCATTAAAAGCTTTGAAAGCTCCTTCTGAGATGTATAATCATTTTACTACAAACAATAATATTTGTCAAGTATCAAAATAAATTTTTGTGAAACTTTTTTAAGGTTAATAATTTTAATAATTTATGATTAAAATCACATCATCAGAAATTTTATGTCATACAGCGCAAATTCATATTCATCACCGATACCGAGCTGAAAAACCATATCGGCATTGCAGTCGCTGCCCTGTAGCGTAAACTCCCCGGAATAGTGAACTTTTTCGGCGGAAGGCCCGATCTCATCATAATAAAGCAGTGTGCCGTCTTCACTGCTTATAAGTACGGGGATACTCGCGGGCGCGTCAGAAGCGTAATCAAATTCCGGTCTGTAAACTCCGCCTTTTTTCAGTTCAATATCCTTTATCCGTACCTCAACGGCATCGGGGGATCTCCCTCCCGTTTCCGTACTTACGCGAAATGATTTTTCTTTATCCGAAGCAAGATCTGTCGCACTGCCCCCTTTTTCCGGGTCTGTATATAATTCATATTCAGATTCGGCCGCTATATCGATTCCCATACTTTCCGGGTCGATACCGAGAACATCGCATATCCTGTCGGCCAGCGCATCGGCGCTTTTTTGCTGCGTAACAAGTGACGGGTGCCAGTCGGTACCGTATCCGTCTTCGGGATCCTGCATCTCAGATTCATAACTTGTGATTTTTGTGTCTCCCGTATCTTCTCTGAAAATTCCGACAGCTTCTTCTATGAGCGGATATAATTCGCTGCGTCCCATCGTCCCGATCGTGCAGATTATATATGAATCGGGATTCAAGGCTCTTATCTGTCTGAGAAACTCCGCATAGCCGTCTACAAACTCCCGCGAACGGCGCTCAACATCACTGTACAGGACATATGAACCGTCATTCGTTCCGAGATTGACGACGACGACGTCGTTTGCCTGCTCCGAAAAGTCCCATTCATCGTCATACTCACCGGAATTTCCTATAAGATCGTATATATCCGGTACAAGACTGTCTCCGCGTTTACTGCCATCAGCGCTGTATGCGGAAATGACGCCGAATCCGCTGTAACACACCGCGCTGTAGTCGGCGTTTAGCTTTTCCGCCGTGAGATATGCGTATGAATCCATAAAATTTTCGGTCGCGGTCGAAAACATATCGGAGTTTGAAGTATCCTCAACACCGTATGCGCAGGTTATCGAATCGCCGATAAATTCGATCGATATTCTTTTTTCCGGCGTAGGTCCGACAGCCGGTGAGCTGCCTGATTCAACATATATTGACCTGACACCGACCGTTCCGAACATTGCCTCCGAAAGATGAATTATCTTTACTTTTGCGGTCCTCACAGTCTCGCTTTCAAAAAGCTTTATTCTCTTTTCGGGAACACTCATGAGATCATCGAGAATAATCTCATCATCAAGCAGCACGGCATATCTCGGAAGATTATCGGAACCGTTGCTGATTCCCGAATCCCCCTCAATTACCACTTCGGCACTTACCCCGCTTACGGTAAATTCTACCGCGGAACCGCTCTGAACAAGCCAGGTCGTGTTGTCTTTCCTTGCCGTGCGCCCGATCGTTTTTACAAACTCTCCGGTCGCGGGATAAATATGTTCCGTAACGGTTTCCGGATTCTGACCGTTTTCATTACCCGTCTCGCTTATATATGACATATCACCGTCTTCCCTGCCGGAATCAACAGAGCCTATCTTATTATTTCCCGAATACATTCCGGTAAAGGCAATTATGGCAAAACACAGCGTTGCCGCTATAATTATGACAGACACCGCAATCGCGGCAATTTTCTTACCTTTCATGAAACGACCACCATGTAAAATGTTCATAAATGCCGATCATTCCGCAAAATACGGAAAAACACGATTCCGGGATCTACAGAATACCCGCCTGATGTTTCGCCGCCGTCAATGTGTTACGCATGAGCATCGATATCGTCATAGGTCCTACCCCTCCGGGAACGGGAGTGATAAAAGAAGCCTTTTTCTCAACGGCGTCGAAATCAACATCACCGCACAGTTTTCCGCTTTCAAGCCTGTTCATACCGACGTCGATCACGACTGCCCCTTCCTTTACCATATCAGCTGTCACAAACTTCGGTTTTCCTACAGCGGCCACAAGTATATCGGCTCCGAGAGTTATTTTTTTAAGATCGACTGTTTTTGAGTGGCAGATCGTTACTGTGCCGTTTTTGTGCAGCAGCAGCATGGCCATGGGTTTTCCGACAATATTGCTCCGCCCGATGACAACACAGTTTTTTCCGCAGATATCCGTTCCGGTGCTTTCTATAAGTTCCATTACACCCGCGGGTGTGCACGGAAGAAACGAATAGTCGCCTATCATTATTTTTCCGACGTTTACGGGATGAAAAGCGTCAACGTCTTTGTCGGGTGAGATTGCGTTTATTATCGCTTTTTCGTCAATATGCGAAGGAAGCGGAAGCTGTACGAGGATACCGTTTACTCTGGTGTCGCTGTTAAGGACATTGACAAGGTCGAGCAGCTGTTCCTGTGTGGTATTTTCGGCGCGGGTATATTCAAACGACTGGAATCCGACTTCTTCGCACGCCTTTTTCTTGTTGTTGACATATATCCTCGATGCGGGGTCGTCTCCGACGATAACGACAGCAAGTCCGACTTTCAGTCCCTTTTCATCTTTCAGCCTTGCCGCCTCTTCGGCGACCTGCGCTCTTACCTTCGCAGAAACTTCTTTTCCGTTAATTATCTGAGCCATCTGTATTGTCCTCCTGTTTTAATTCCTCACCGGTAACAGTTTCACCGGTCTCACTGTCGGTTTCCGGTAATTCTGTTTCTTCCCCGCCTTCCTGTCCGTTTTCAGGATCTTCATCGCTTTCGGATCTTTTCCCGTTTTTTCCGGATTCAGCGGATCTCGCGAGCATCGCTTTCGATTCTTCTGTATCGCAGTACAGTACAAAGCTTTCGGGATCTCTCTTATACCTCAGTATAAAAACTATCTGAAGTATTATCGAGGCAACGGCTATCACGGCGGAAAGCGCCTGGGAAATACGTATGTTTCCGAGCATCAGACTGTCTGTGCGCAGACCTTCGACAAAAAACCGCTCAACTCCGTACCACGCTATATACATCAGAAATACCTGACCGTCATATTTTCTGTGTTTCAGGAACAGAGAAAGAAGCACAAACCCAAGAAGGCACCAGAAAGACTCGTACAGAAAGCAGGGGTGAACTCCGTATTTTTCGGAGATCTCCACACCGGATCGGTACATTGTGCCGCCCGTCATCGCGGCTTCGTTGATGATCGTCTGCTGTATCGTGCCGCCCGTCATGGCAAATAAACTGTCGGTGTTCCTGCCGAATGCCTCCTGATTTACAAAGTTTCCCCAGCGTCCGACACCCTGACCGATCAGAAAACCGATACATGAAATATCGAGCATCGGGAGTATTTTTACTTTTCTTATCTTGCATATCAGCAGCCCGACGATGAGAGCGCCGATAAGTCCGCCGTAAATGGCAAGTCCTCCCCCGCGAAAATTAAAAATGCTCTTCCAGTCTCCGGCATACGCGTCCCACCTGAACGCGACATAATAAACTCTTGCGCCGATTATTCCGCCGATTATTCCGCCTATCACGGCTTCGACGGCTCTGTCGGAATCAATTCCGACTCTTTTCATTCTCGGAAAACAATAGATCATTGCCAGCACAAGACCGAGCGTTATTATAAGTCCGTACCACTGTATATCGATTCCGAATATCGTGAAAGCCGTCGGATCTATCCTGAATTCCCAGCCGAGGTTGGGAAACGCTATCTTAAACGGATCGGTTATTCTCTCAACTTCCTTCATCTGTCACCATTCCCCTCGATAACGGACATGACAAGTTTATCCTCCGTAAGCTCTTCCCGGACAAAGTCCAGACATTCCCCGCTTGTCGTATGCGAAAGGATCTCTATCGTATCATACGGTCCCGTACCCGCCATATGCGAATTGATAAGCAGGTTGGCGACTGCCTCAACATTGTTAAGTTCACGTATCAGAGTTCCGTATGCCGACTTTTTCGCTCTCTGGAAGTCCTTTTCACAAAGTCCCTCCGAGCATACACGGCTTATCTCGCTTTTCAGGGCGTCCCTCACTGCCGCCGGGTCTTCGGACTCGCCGCTGAAGATAACCGAAAAATATCCGTCTCCCGTAAAAACTTCAGAACCGAAAGTGGAATTTATAAGCCCTTTTTTCAGAAGATCCTGGTAAAACGGCGATGAAACATCCGAAAAAACATCAATTGCAAGCATTGCCCTCAGTGATTTCGCAAGATTTTCTCTTCCACTGCACGGCCTGCACTTGTAACCTATATTGAATATGGACGTGCCTATCGGCTGACTTTCTTTTATTTCATCCCGGACGATCTCATCCGGCTCATCCGGAAAGACTGTTTCAAGGCCCTTGTCGACACAGGGTTTAAGGCATTCGTCACATATTGCCAGTACTTTTTCGGCGGAGATATTTCCGGCAACCGAGAGGACCATATTGTTCAGGTTATAAAACGTGTCATAGCATTTGTACAGGAGATCCGCGTCAATTTCGGCAATACTCTCCACTGTTCCGGCAATATCTATCTTTACCGGATGCGAGTGATACATACATCCGAGAAGATTAAAGAACACTCTCCAGTCCGGGTTGTCATTCGTCATTTTGATCTCCTGACCGATGATACCCTGCTCTTTGTCGACGTTTTCTTTGGTAAAATACGGCTTCTGGACGAAATCAAGCAAAATTTTCAGTGATTCCTCATAATTTTTCGAGCAGCTGAAAAGATAGCAAGTTTTGTCAAATGTGGTGAACGCGTTCGCATTCGCGCCTGTTTTCGCGTAAAGCTCAAAAACATCACAATCCTCGTTCTCAAAAAGTTTATGCTCAAGGAAATGCGCGATACCTTCGGGAACTTTCGTGTATTCGCTGTCGTTTTTTGTCCTGAACATCGTGTTTATCGAACCGTATTTCGTTCCGAAAAGAGCCTCTACGGTGCTGAATCCTTTCATTTCACAGATATAGATATCAAGACCGCTCGGATGTTTTACGTGAATACAGCTGTCCCCCGTCGCGGCGCTTTTTATTATATTTCCGGTCATTTCCCGCTATCCTCCCCGTTATTTTTGTTGAATATCGTATAAACACTGTCAAGCTTTATCGATGATGCGGCGGCAATTATCCGTTCCCTTGTCACAGAGCAATACAGATCATACTGCTCCTGCGGAGTGATGACTTTTCCCTCACAAAGGCGTTCAAAATACCACGATACATATGAAGAAGGCGTGTCGCCCACACTGTTAAGGTCATTGTCAATGCTGAGCAGAGCACTCCGGACATCCTCGTCAGTGAAATTTCCCCTGCGTATCTCATCAAGCTGTAAAATTATCTCTTTTTCCGCTTTTTCAAGATTTTCCTTCTCGACGCCGCTGTCAACGAATATCGCTGACTTTGATGTGGCGGGGCGGCAGGAGCAATAATAGCACAGACTGAGTTTCTCGCGCACGTTCATAAAGAGCTTTGATACGGGAGTTCCTCCGAAGATCACACACAAAAGCCTGAGCGCGTAAATATCTTCCGAGTCGGTCTTGAACGTCATGACCATTTTGCACTGGTTGACATCCATCTCATCGGATGATCTTATGATCTCTTCTTTTACTTTGCTCGGAGCGGAATATGTTACGGGTACGGGGTCTCTTGCAATTGACGAAAATCCTTCGCGCAAGCAGTCGTAAACTCTTCTGTCCTCATCCGCGCAGACATAAAAAATCTCGATCTTCGCTTTTTCCAGAAGATCTTTATACGCCCCGAACACCGACTCGGGAGTGATCTTCTGCGCCGATCCGACCGGACCGAAAACGGAGTATTCGGCGGGTTCGCCCATAAAAGCGGTTTCTTCCGCTTTCATAAGGGCATATCCCCTCTTATCGTTTATCTCCGCTTCTATCCTGTCAAGAAGTTCTTTCTTTACTATCTCAAACGATTCCTTGTCAAAACATCTTTTGTCCGTATCGGCATTGGGATAAAACAGAGTGCAACGGATTATATCGAGCATATCCCCGGTTATATCCTCGCCGTCGATCGCAAATTTGTTGTCGATCCAGTTTGAATTTATCGAGAGGACCTGAAGATCTCCCCTCTTCTGCAGTGTAAATCCCAACAACGCGCCGTAAAGTTCCGACAGTCTTTCACTGAGTTTCGCCAGTGTCTTATACTTGCTGTCTGATACCGTGAGTATGCCGGTGGCGGCACATTTGTCCGCGGCATCTTCCCTGTCAAGTTTCGTAATAAATTTTACGGACAGCGAGTCGGTTTTGAATTTTTCGTCCGTGACAGTATTAAACCCTATGTTTTCCCCTATTTCCGTTCTTTTATACTTCATATCATCCTACTCTCCTAAAAAAACAAATAGATCATCTGCCGTTCCCGCACCGCGCCGGTCACCGCGGCTCACAGACATTATACCACTTTTCCGCGGATTTGTCACTACATTTATAAAAATTTGATTCAGACAAAAATTCCCGGCATCTTTACCAAAATCAAAATCAGAATAAATCTGCAAATACATCCCGGACTATTGAATAAAAATGTGAAATATGCTATGATAATTATGATACACCGAAACAATCCGATCTCAAAAACCGAAAGAAGTGTCAGAATGAAAAAAACATATGTAATACCGGGAGCAATATGTCTTTTAATGCTGGCTGTAAACATCATTTCAAGATTCAGCACCGGCTTTTCGGATTTCTATATAAACAGGATATTTCCGTATATATCGGCTCCTTTTCTGTATCTTTCCGGTCTTTTGCCGTTTTCACTCGGAGAAATTTTTATAATCGCGGGTATTATCCTTGTCGTCGTCGGCATTCCGGCGTTTATTTTCCTTCTCATCCTGAAAAAGAATTCGAGGAAGAAAATTTTCAAAGTATTTTCCGTGTCCCTGATCTGGATCTTTACTTACGTTTTCACAGCCGAAACACTGAACTGTTTTGTGATGTATCAGGGTACTACTATCTCGGAAAGCCGGTTTCGGGGCTCCTCCGGGCATACAGAAGCGGAGCTCACGGAACTTTACGGTATTCTGATTGATGAAACAAACGCCCTTTCGGAACAGGTGAAAAGAGATGAAAACGGTTATTTTGTGATGACCGACGATCTTTTCGGAACAGCGAAAAAAACAATGCGCCGGGCATCCGCCACAGATCCGCGGCTTTCGGGATTTTATCCGGACGCAAAGCCGATTATGTCGTCATATTTCATGAGCCAGTCGGGCGTGCTCGGAATTTATTTTCCGTTCACTCTTGAGGCAAACTACAATAAAGATATATCTCAGGTAAATCTTCCCGATACCATATGTCACGAATACGCCCATCTCAAAGGCATAATCCGCGAGGACGAAGCGGGATTTACCGCGTTTGCCGCCTGTACAGAGAGCGAAAGTCCCGATTTCAGATACAGCGGTTATCTGGACGCCCTCGAATATGTACATAACGAGATATACGAAAACAAAATATCCGGGGCGTACGGTCTGACAGACACGATATCGGAGGACGTAAAAAAAGACTGGTTTCACTTTCTTCCCGAAAAATACTGGGATGACAACAAGGATAAAGAGATAATACCGACCGAAACGGTGGATAAAGTATCGTCTGCCGCGACCGACGCAAGCCTCAGACTGAACGGTGTTGATGACGGAGTCGAAAGTTACGGAGGTATCGTCGATCTGCTGCTTGATTATTATTTTTAGTTTCGGACAGCGGATCGATCGGGCTCACTCTCATTTCCCGGACTTTCCCGGCAGATTTCAAATGCCTCGGGAAGCGAATCGATAATATCACGCGGGAGCATTCCAATCATACCTTTTTTTCTTTCGACAATATCACCGGCAAGACCGTGAACATACGCGGCGGCTGCCGCAGCCTTGTGAGGATCCGCTCCCCCGGCGGCAAATGACGCAACGATACCGGAAAGGACATCTCCGCTTCCGCCCCTGCTCATACCGGGATTTCCTGTAGGATTTACGGATGTGATCCCCCTCGAAGCGATAACGGTACCGGCACCTTTCAGGAGAACGACAACGTCATACCTCTCCGCAAATTCCTCCGCAACGGCGATCCTCTCTCCGTTTATTTCACTGCCCGTTCTTCCCGTCAGCCGTCCCATTTCCCCCGGGTGTGGGGTAAGGATCATATCTGATTTTTTCCTCAGAAGGATATCGGGATCGGACGCTATACAGTTTATCCCGTCCGCGTCGATCACAACGGGGCATTGCGAATTTTCGACGACAAACCGGGTAAGACTTCGTGTTTCGGGAGTGCAGCCCATACCGCAGCCGATAAGAACGGCGTCGGCGCGGGCAATCTCCCCGGCAAGAGTTTCTTTATTTCCGCTGAACAGCAAAAAACCCGAGGCGTCGCTGCGCAGAGGAAGAAACATTGATTCGGGAGCGATGACCGATACGGTGTTCACGCATTCCGATACGGAAGCAAGACTGATAAGTCCCACGCCGCTTCTGAGAGCCGCGCTTACCGAAAGAGCGGCGGCTCCGCGCATTCCTGAACTTCCGGCGATAACGAGCAGTCGTCCGAACCGGTTTTTGTATGAATCCGCGGGACGTTCGGGGAGACACTCCGCGACCGTATTTTTATCCGAAAGCAGATATACACGGCTGTCACCGGTCTCACTATCCGCTTTATACGCTTTTTCCGGAATTCCGATATCGGCGACGGTTATCCGTCCGCAGGCCGACCTGAGCGGATACTGCGTCATTCCGGTCTTGAGAGATCCGAATGTTACGGTCTCGTCGGCTCTGAACGCATTTTCATCGATACCGCCGCTGCGGCAGTTGCCACCGCTCGGAACATCGGCCGCTATACGGTAGGCTCCGCTCTTTATCGCGAAGATACGTGCTGTTTTTTCGTCAAGTCTTCCGTGAAAGCCCGTCCCGAAAACACCGTCGACAAGCACGTCGGCTTTCTCAATTGATTCAGCCACCTCGGCAAAAATGCCGTTATTCCCCGATTCGGCGGATCCGGTATCATCAATGCCTGTGTCTGTGATTTTTATCCGTGAACCGTTCAGTCTTTCAAAATGCTCGAGAGATATACCCGTTTTCGGCTCTCCGGCTGTGAGTATGACGGTGATCTCGCACCGGGAGTCGCTCAGACATTCAGCCGCCGCGAAACAGTCACCGCCGTTATTGCCCGATCCCGCGAGAAAAACGACAGAACCCCGGACTTCTCCGCCATTTTTATTTTGCAGATATTTTTTTATTGCTCCGGCAAGAGCCTTTCCGGCATTTGTCATAAGCAGGGATCTTGAAACGCCCATCGCCTCGGACGCCTCTTCGGCATTTCTCATCTGTCCGGGAGTAACAAGTCTCATGTCCTGTCACCTGCCGTTTCCGCTTCCCGCCATTTCTTCAGTTTTACCGGCAGGAACACAGTTATACTGTCGAGCAATTCATCGTTCGGAGAAAAGATTATCCGTGTATTGCCGTATTCACCGTGCTGAAGATCGGCGTAGTATTCATGCGATGCGATATTGTCGGAGCAAAGCACCACGGTCATATCTTCGGTCTCGGGCATATTTTCATTATATCTGCCGAAAGAGGAAAATGTTTTCACGTCCACGGAAATAAGCTCTTTTCTCTTCTTTTTCGCTATGATCTTATCAATATCCAGCTCGCCGTTCGTAAACGTGTACTCATATTCGATCTGCATATTCTGTATGCCGGTGTAGATCATATAAGCCGATCCCAGCGCCATAAGCAGAGTAAACATAGAGAGAATATTCCCCATGAACATTATCGTAATTATCAGAAGTGCGAGGACGAGCGCGCCGCCGACAAAAATAAGTATCATTCTTCTTGTTTTTGCCGAGGAGCCGGACTGTTTTTCCACAAGCTGTTCGCAAAAATTATCCATTATTTTTACCCGTTTTAGCCTGTTTCAGGCATTACCTTTCATCATATTCATTCAGTCTGAAAATAATCGGAGCAAGCTTTTTTATCCGGGCTTACCCGGAAAGCTCTTCCGAACCGGAAGACCCGCAAATTAAATAATAACACAAAAAACAAAAAATTTCAATAAATCTCTTGATTTTTTTTTATTTTCGGATTATAATGAGTATAACATTATGACTGAGAGAGTAGGCATTGTTTTCCGGTCCACAGAGAAGATCGCGTTTTGATGGGAGCGGTCTGTCCGGAATAATGCCGAAGTTCACTCACGAGTGGCATCGCTGAAAGTTCAGAAGTGACGGTCTGCCGCTCTGCCGTGGTCGGACAGCCCGACGGAGCGCCTTTCGTCTTTTGCCAAATAAAGTAGGCGGTGACGTATGTCTGCGTTAAGGATGCTTTGTTCGGAAAATAGGTGGTAATAAGCAAGGTGTATGTGTTTTCGTCCTGTCTTGTCCTGTTAGACAGGACTTTTTTATTTTGTCATATCCTTTTTGCCGCTTTTCCGTCCGGCAATACGCGGAAACTATATTTGATTTTAGGAGTGATTTATTTGAAAGAGCAGCTTGAAAAAATAGAGGCGCGCGCAAAAGAGGAACTTGCTTCATGCGACTCTGTCAGAATGGTTGATGAACTGAGGATCAGGTATCTGGGCAAAAAAGGCGAGATAACCGCGATACTCAAACAAATGGGCAAGCTTTCGGCCGAGGAAAGACCTGTTATCGGAAAGCTCGCGAATAAGGTCAGGGCGGATATCGAGCAGGGTATATCCGAAAAACTCGCCGGTCTGAAGGCTGAGGCGCAGGATCTGCGTATGGCAGCGGAATCTGTCGATGTAACGCTTCCCGGAAAAAAGAAAACCATCGGCAAGCTTCACCCGATGACTACCGTCGAAAACGAGATACGCGAGATCTTTATGGGTATGGGATTCAATATCGCGGAAGGACCCGAAGTCGATGACGATTATCACGTATTCGAAGCCCTCAATCTTCCTCCCGATCATCCGGCACGCGATACACAGGACACTTTTTATATTGCGGGAACCGATGAAAAAATACTGCTCCGCACTCAGACTTCATCCGTGCAGGTTCATGTAATGGAACATCAGAAACCGCCTATCCGGATAATATCACCCGGAAGAGTTTACCGCTCCGACGCGGTCGACGCCACACACTCTCCGATTTTTCATCAGATCGAAGGCCTCGTCGTTGACAGGGGAATAACCATGTCCGACCTGAAGGGCACGCTTGAAGTCCTGATGAAGAAACTTTACGGCAACGAATGCAAGCTTCGCTTCCGGCCACATCATTTTCCGTTCACCGAGCCAAGCTGCGAAGTGGATATAAGCTGCTTCAACTGCGGCGGAAAAGGCTGTTCGATGTGCAAAGACGAAGGATATATCGAGCTTCTCGGAGCAGGTATGGTTCACCCAAAAGTTCTTGAAAACTGCAATATCGACAGCAGTATCTACTCGGGATTTGCTTTCGGTCTTGGCCTTGAACGTATGGTAATGGGACGCTATGACATAAACGATCTGAGATTGCTGTATGAAAATGATCTGAGATTTCTCAGTCAGTTCTGAAACGGAGGTATGATTATATGAATTTATCAATGAAGTGGCTCTCGGATTATGTGGATATCGATGTTCCCGTAAAAGAGTACTGCCATGTCATGACAATGACAGGTTCAAAAGTTGAGGGCTTTTGCGAAGAAGGCGGTGAAATATCAAACGTAGTTGTGGGAAAGATACTCTCCGTTGTCCCTCATGAAGATTCCGACCACCTTGTGGTCTGCAAGGTAGACGTCGGAAAAGGCGCTCCTATCCAGATAGTTACGGGCGCGTCAAATGTCAGTGCAGGAGATATGGTTCCCGTCGCGCTTGACGGATCGGCATTACCGGGAGGAGTCAGAATAAAAAAAGGACGGCTCAGAGGAGTTGACTCGGAAGGAATGCTCTGCTCTCTCGGAGAACTCGGACTTGACAAAAGAGATTTTCCGTATGCGATCGAGGACGGGATATTTATCATCAAAGAGGACTGCAGAATAGGTCAAGATATCCGGTCGGCAATAGGCCTTGATGACACATCGGTTGAATTTGAGATAACGTCAAACCGCCCGGATTGCCTCAGCGTGATAGGTCTTGCGAGGGAAACGGCGGCGTCATTCGGTCTGCCGCTGAATGTAAAAGAGCCGTCTTTCACCGGAATTGACGGCGATATAGATTCGATACTTAAAGTGGATATCAGGAATAAGGAAAAATGCCTGAGATATTGCGCCGGTATCGTCAAAAATGTTAAAATAGAGCCGTCGCCGAGATGGATGCGCGAAAGACTGCGCGCGAGCGGAGTCAGACCGATAAACAATTTCGTTGATATAACCAACTATGTCATGCTTGAATACGGCCAGCCTATGCACGCGTTTGACCTCAGATACGTAGAAGGTGCCCACATAAATGTAAGAAACGCGGAAGACGGCGAATCAATAACGACTCTTGACGGTACGGAGCGCAGACTTTCCGGCGATATGCTCATCATCGCGGATGAAAAGAAGCCCATCGCCGTTGCCGGGATCATGGGAGGGGAATACAGCGGCATAATGGACGATACAGAAACCGTTGTTTTCGAGTCTGCATATTTTGAACCGACACAGGTACGCCGCACATCAAAAAAACTCGGACTCAAGTCGGACGCCTCCCAGCGTTATGAAAAAGGCGTTGACCGTCTTATCAGTATGACCTGTCTGAAAAGAGCGTTTGAACTTGTCGAGGAACTCGGTGCCGGTGAAGTCGTGCGTACGGTGATCGACGAAAATTATACGGATCCCGCTCCGGCTAAGGTCGAGTTCGACCCGGATTGGATAAACGCCTTTCTGGGGACGGATATTCCCGCGCAGGATATGACAAAATATCTTGAAAGCCTTGATTTTACGGTCGGTGACGGCTTTGTGACAGCTCCGTCATTCAGGATAGATATTGAGTGCAAAGCCGATATTGCGGAAGAAGTCGCACGTCTTTACGGCTATAACAATATTCCTTCGACTGTGTTCAGAGGAGCCGCCGAGGCCGCTCTGACACCGGAGCAGATCTTTGTGAGAAAGCTGAAAAACACGGTCGTTTCTCTCGGCGGTTACGAGATAGAAACATATTCTTTCATTTCGCCCAAGTATTTTGACAAAATAGATCTTCCGTCTGACAGCAGGCTCAGAAATACCGTAAATATAGTCAATCCTCTCGGAGAAGACACGAGTATCATGAGAACGACGACGATCCCGTCAATGCTTGAAACGCTCGCTTTCAACTACAAAAACAGAAATGACAGTGCCTGCCTTTTCGAAATAGGAAAAGAATATCTTCCCGCCGCTGAACGCCAGCTTCCCGATGAACCCGACCGTCTGACGATAGGTATGTACGGAAATAATGTCGATTTCTATGATATAAAAGGTATTGTGGAAACACTGCTTTCCGAGATGGGTATCTCTGAGGCTGAATATATCCGCGCTTCGGACAGTGACGCCTTTGACGAGAAAGCTTCGATGCATCCGGGAAGAAGCGCTGTAGTGATCAAAGACAATATCCCGCTCGGCATTCTGGGTGAGATCCACCCGTCCGTACGTGAAAAATACGGAATCGGCACAAATGTATATATCGCGAAACTCAATATCCCCGAAACGGAGAATGTCGCGGTAACCGAGAAATCATACAGCCCGCTGCCGAAATACCCCGCTACGGTCCGTGATCTCAGCATAATATGCGACGAAAATATTCCCGCGGCGGAGATCGAAAAAACGATAAAAAACTCCTGCGGCAAAATACTCGAAAAATTATCGCTGTTCGACGTATACAAGGGTCAGCAGATAGAATCGGGAAAAAAGAGCATATCATATTCCCTCACGCTTCGTTCTTATGATGGTACAATTACGGACGACCAGGCAGACCGTGCAGTGGATAAAGTTCTCAGGGCACTTGAGTCTCTCGGCGCCGTACTTCGCTCATAGGAGGAAGATCTCGTGAAACGTGAAAATTATATCAGCTGGGATGAGTATTTTATGGGTGTGGCGCTTCTTTCCGCCGAGAGAAGCAAAGACAATTCCACTCAGGTCGGAGCCTGTATCGTAAACAGGGAAAACAAAATAGTTTCGGTAGGTTATAACGGTATGCCCGTCGGATGTGACGATGACAGAATGCCTTGGGAAAGAACGGGCAAGACCGCTCTTGATACGAAATACCCGTTTGTCTGTCACGCCGAGCTGAACGCGATACTTAACACCCCCACGGGAAATCTTTCGGGATGCACGCTGTATGTGACGCTTTTTCCGTGCAACGAATGCGCAAAAGCGATCATTCAGTGCGGGATAAAGAAAGTCATATATAAGGAGAATAAATATCCGGGAACAGACAGTGTTACCGCCTCCGAAATACTTTTCAGAGAGTGCGGCATAGAGATCGAGCGGTATAAGCCGTCCGGCAAGGAAATTCTGATAAATCTGTAAGGTAGTACAGACTGAAAGTTAAAATTAAATGTTATAATTTTCTGATCTGAATACCTTCTTTTCTGAAGCATAAATAATAAAAATCATTATTTCATTTTCCTTTATTTGTGATTTCCTATGAAAAATTTCGCGATATTCCTATGAAACTTGACATTTCAAACTATTTTTGATAGAATACGGGTGTATAGAATTTTACCGAATATTGCGGCATAAACAGTGAAAACGGGTCTGTCTGCGGCAGTCTGTTTCGGAGTGCCTCGTCCCGGTACTCTCAGCCGCATAAAATGAACGGCACAGGATTTACCGTGCCGGATCTGACGATTTAATTTTACGGAGGGAGATTATGAACACAAAAAAATATCTCGCGGCTTTAGCCGCACTGGTTTTGGCGGGAAGTTCCGTCCCTGCCGGCGTCATTGCCACGGCAGAAGGAACCGAAACACCTGAAAATTCCGCAAGTGAGTCCGACAGTGTTGTTTTCACCGCGGAAAACTACGGAGATCATATCAAGATAACCGGATATACGGGTTCGGCTGATATTGCGTCGATCCCCTCGGTCGTAGGTGATGTTCCCGTGACCGAGATCGGCGGGATCGTTGCCGGAGGATCGATAAGAAAGATCCTTATCCCTGCAAGTGTTACGACAATTGCCGACAACGCGTTTTCAGATGTCAGAGGCCTTGAGGAAATTGAGGTAAACGACGAGAACACAGCATATTCATCTGAAAGCGGAGTACTTTACAATAAAGACCGCACAATACTTGTATCGTATCCGAATTCAAAGCCGGACAGTGAATTTACAACGCCCGAAAGTGTCACGGAAATTGCGGATAAAGCATTTTTCGGATCAGAACTTGCGTCTGTCACGGTGACCGATGATGTAGTTTCTGTCGGCAAAGAAGCCTTCTCGGGCTGTTACGCCCTTACTTCCGCTGTACTCGGAGCGGGACTTAAAGAAATAAGCGAAAATACTTTCGCAGACGATGAATCGCTCAGCTCGGTGACGATTTCGTCGGCTGAGAAAATAGGAGACGGTGCTTTCGCAGGATGTTCTTCGCTAAAATCGGTCGCTCTGCCTGAAAACACCTCCGGTATCTCAGCCACAGCGTTCAGCGGATGTTCTTCCCTTACCGATATTACCGTCAGCGATTCAAATACAAGCTTCAGCAGTACGGACGGAATTCTTTTCAGCAAAGACGGGAAAACTCTTGTGAAGTACGGCTCAGCCAGAGAGGATAGCAAGTACGAGATCCCCGACAGCGTTTCGACGGTTGCCGACAAAGCGTTCGAGAACTGTGTTGCTCTGACGACCGTAACAATCGGAAGAGATTTCGAAAGCTTTGAAGGCTCTCCGTTTGCAGGTTGCACATCACTGACAGATTTTGAGGTTTACAACACAAATAAAAACTTCGCCGCTCTTAACGGGGTATTGTTTACATTCGGTCTTACCGAACTTGTAAAATATCCGTGCGGACGTCAGCCGGCTGAATATACGATACCCGACAGCGTGACAAAACTTGATCCCGGTGCGTTCACAGATACCACAAACGTGACTGCTTTCTCGGTGTCCGAAACAAATGAAAACTTTACCGTAACAGACGGCGTGCTCTTCAGCCGCGACGGATCTGTTCTTGTCAAATACCCGAGCGGTGCGGAGGCAGACTACTATGCTGTTCCTGAAACCGTTACCGCGATCGATACCGCGGCTTTCGATTCGGCTGAAAATCTTGAGGGACTTTCGATCATCGGCAATGATGTCGAACTGGTTGACGGCTCAATAAGAAATCCGGGTGGTCTTCTTGTTCTTTACGGAAATATCGGTTCTTCCGCGGAAGCATATGCGTCCGCAAACGGCATTGAGTTTATTGCTCTTGACGCCAAGTACGCTTTCGGTGATGTAAACGCCGACGGCAGTGTAGACTCTTCCGACGCGTCGGATGTTCTGTCGGTTTACGCTCTTGTATCAACGGGGCACAGAAATAAATTTATCGAGGCTCAGCAGACAGCCGCCGATATCGGTATCGACGGTGTCATCGATTCATCCGATGCTTCGATGATACTTGTATATTACGCATACAGCACAACGACTGAGGACGATCCTGTTCTCTCGGTTGCAGGATATTTTGATGTTGTCGATCCGACTGCGGATACTGCGGATAACAGCGGCACGGAAAGCGATGATGTGTGATTTTTAAGACAACTGTTGCGATAAAGAGCAATTGAAATGCGTAACAAAAAGGTCTCTGCGAAAATGCAGGGACCTTTCGTTTTGTTTTATGTTTTATTAAAATCAAAGAGTTCTTCAGCCGATCTCAAGTATCGGCATCAAAGCTTTTGCGCCGAGTTTTCCGGCTTTTTCCGAAGCCTCCGCGAAAGTTAATGTCTTTTCCGTAATAAACGAAAAATCATCATCGCCGGAATATTCTTTCTCACAGGAAATATCATCGGGGCGGCAGGAAACCCTGAAATACCACTTCGCCTCAAATTTATCGACCGGATCGATAAAGTCCGCGTCACCGGCAGGTTCCCACGTCTGGGAGAATACCGTAACGCTGTGCTTTACCGAATCTATCAGATCACCGAGGACAGCGCTCGCGGTGGGAAGTTTTCCCGCCCCTCTGCCATAGAACATAGCCCTGTCGATTCCGTCACCGACTACCATGACAGCGTTGAAAACATCTCTGACATCCGAAATTATATCATCATGTGACGTGAGCATCGGCATTACCACCGGAAGTATCCTGCCATTATCCTGCTTTTTCACGGAAGCGATAAGCTTTACGGCATATCCCATTGAATCGGCGATCTTGACATCCTTGAGATCGATTCCGGCTATTCCCTTGGTGTAGACATCGGCCGGATAAACGTGCTTTCCGAAAACAAGAGATGATATAATGCAGATTTTACGGCAGGCATCAATTCCCTCGACATCCGCTGTGGGATCTTTTTCCGCATATCCGAGATCCTGAGCAAGCTTAAGCGCCTCATCGAACGACATATCGTCATTGTACATCTTTGTGAGTATGAAATTTGTTGTGCCGTTAAGTATTCCGGAAACCGCTGTTATATCATTGGCGGCAAGACATTTGTGAAGAGGTCTGATAATCGGTATCGCCCCGCCGACGCTCGCCTCAAAGAAGAAGTTGCAACTGTGTTCCTTTGCGACCGCTAGCAGTATATCCCCCTTCTGAGCCACAAGTTCTTTATTTGAGGTGGAAACGCTTTTTCCCCTTTCAAGACATGATCTTACAAAAGTGTACGCGGGTTCCAGTCCTCCCATACATTCCGCAACGGCAATGACCTCGTCGTCGTTGAGAATATCATCGAAGTTTTTGGTGAATCTGTCTTTGTACGGCAGATCCGGAAAATCTCTTATATCAAGTATATATTTTAAATCAAGTTCCGTTCCGGCTTTCTTTTCAATGCTCTTTTTGTTCTTGAAAAAAAGCTCAACAACTCCCGAACCGACTACACCATGACCTAAAACGGCAAATTTTAAAGACATATCATGAAACCTCCGTCAGTTTTACATTAAAATAAGCACACCGGTTATCAGCTGTAATAAAACCGTGATCTCTGTTTCCGTTTCCATCAGAACACCCCGATAAACTTTCAGCGATGTTCAAATACGCACAGGAGCAATGCTCTTAAACAAAAAATATTCCGGTCTTTGCGCGGCGTATGTGTGCAAACCGCATTATTACTATACCATTTTTTAAAAAAATTGTCAAGTGAGTTTATCACATTTCGTAAATTCGGGTCGGGGAAAATCATAATAAACCATATCATAAACCATATCGTCAATTAATTCATCTAAATTTTTATGCTATGTGTGCAAAATATTGTCAAAAATGATAAAATAGGCAAAATTTGCTTGACAAACGCTATTCTGTGTTGTAAAATAAAAATGTGGATTGAATATTCAGTGGAACAAAGGCGTTTCGGTTGTGGTTTTTACGGTCGGAATGCCTTATTTATTTTAAGGAGGATATTTATTATGCCTGAAACAAAACAAAATCAGTCTGTATCCGATTATTTCGGATGTAATGTATTCAGTGACAGGGTCATGAGGGAAAGACTGCCCAAAAATGTTTATAAGTCCGTTGAAAAAACAAGGAAGCTCGGAATAGCGCTTGATAATGATGTCGCAGATGTTGTTGCCAACGCTATGAAAGATTGGGCAGTCGAAAGAGGAGCGACTCACTTTACTCACTGGTTTCAGCCTATGACGGGTGTTACCGCCGAAAAGCATGACGCGTTTATTTCACCGACGGGAAACGGTGACGTTATTCTCGAATTTTCGGGAAAAGAACTTGTCAAGGGTGAACCTGACGCATCGTCATTCCCTTCGGGAGGTCTGAGATCCACATTTGAAGCAAGAGGCTATACAGCCTGGGATCCTACCTCGTGCGCTTTCATCAAGGATAATTCGCTTTATATTCCCACGGCTTTTTGTTCATATACGGGAGAGATCCTCGATAAAAAGACTCCCCTTTTACGCTCCATGGAAGTTGTAAGCGAGCAGGCGCTCAGGATACTCAGACTTTTCGGAAACACAACGGCAACAAGAGTTACTACGACTGTAGGACCCGAGCAGGAGTATTTCCTTATCGATAAGAAATACTATGACCAGCGTGAAGACCTTATACTGACGGGAAGAACACTTTTCGGAGCGAAACCGCCAAAGGGACAGGAGCTTGAGGATCATTATTTCGGCAATATCAACCAAAGAGTTTCGGATTATATGAAGGATCTTGACGAGGAACTCTGGAAGCTCGGCATTTACGCGAAAACAAAGCATAACGAGGTAGCGCCCGCTCAGCATGAACTTGCGCCTATTTTCACGACATCGAACATTGCCGCCGATCATAACCAGCTCACGATGGAGATCATGAAAAAAACAGCTCTCAAGCACGGACTTGTCTGTCTTTTGCATGAAAAACCGTTTGACGGTGTAAACGGATCCGGAAAGCACAATAACTGGTCAATATCATCAAATGACGGTCAGAATCTGCTTGACCCGGGTGATACTCCCCAGGATAATCTCCAGTTCCTTACCTTCCTGTGCTGCATTATAAAAGGCGTTCACGAGTATGCGCCTCTGCTCAGACTTTCGGCTGCGTCAGCCGGAAACGACCACAGACTCGGAGCGAATGAGGCTCCTCCCGCCATCGTGTCCATGTTTATCGGAAGCGAGCTTGAGGCAGTTCTTGAGGCGCTTGAAAACGGCACCAAGGTCACATCTATTTCAAACAAGGAATTTGAGATAGGAGTCGACGCTCTTCCGAATTTCCACAAAGATGCGACCGACCGTAACAGAACATCTCCTTTCGCATTCACCGGTAACAAATTTGAGTTCAGAATGCTCGGTTCATCCGATTCCATCTCTTGTACAAACACGATACTGAATACGATCGTCGCAGAGGAATTGTGCGAATTTGCGGATGAGCTCGAAAAATCGGACAATTTCAAGAGAGATCTGAAGAAACTTCTGGTCAAGACAATAAAAGAACACAAGCAGATCATTTTCAACGGAAACGGTTACTCAGACTCCTGGATCGACGAGGCAGTCAATGTGAGAAAACTTCCGAATCTTGTGTCGACGGTTGATGCCCTTCCGGAATATCTCAGCCCGAAGTCCATCGCAATGTTTGAGAAGTTTAAGGTCTACACCCGCACAGAGATCAAGTCAAGAACAGATATTCTTCTTGATAACTACAGCAAGGTTATAAACATCGAAGCTCTCACTATGCTTGATATGTCCAAAAAGAACATTCTCCCCGCCTGCATATCATACACGAAAACTTTGTGTGATACCGCCGCCTCAAAGGAAGCAGTCGGCATTGACGCGACGACGGAAAAAGATATAGCGGCAAAACTCTCGTCACTTACCGAGAATATCTACAAGGAAACAGCCACGCTCGAAGAGAAAGTAAACGGCGCACAAAGCAAGGCCGAGGGGCTTGAAACGTCACGCTACTACAGAGATGTTGTTTTCGTGCAAATGGAAAAGCTGAGATCTTTCGTTGACCAGGCAGAACTGATAGTAAGCGAAGATGTATGGCCGCTGCCGTCTTATTCGAAGCTTCTTTACTCCGTATGATCTGTTGTTTATTATTACAATAATATACAATAATATTAAGCGACCGCAGGATCAATTCCTACGGCCGCTTTATTTATATGAAATAATTGTTTCACTCTTTATATCATTTTCAAAAATAAGACCGCCGGGGTCTGATAGCCTCGGCGGCCTTTATCAGGTTATGATCACTGTCTGAACGAATATTATTTACTCGTCACGTTTTTTTGCCTTGCGGGCTATGATGGCAATCGCGGCAAACGTCGCAAGCATCGCAAACGGTGCGCGTTTGGTATCACCTGTATGCGGCGAATGTGTTCCGGAATTTCCTCCGCTGCCGGTCGTCGTCGTAGTTGTCGTTGTCGTCAGCGTAGAAGTACCTGTACCCGCGGGAGTCGTCGTCGTACCGCCTGCGCTTGGTGTGGTCGTATCAGAAGGAGATGAAGGCTCAGCCGGCGTTGTTGGCGTCGTCGCGGGAGGCGATTGCGTATCATTTCCGGCAGTAGTAGTCGTCGAACCTGTCACCGCAAAACCGCCGTCAGTTGTCGGCGCGGAAGTTGTCGTGTCACCAGTTCCCGGGGATACTCCCGTCTCACCCGGAGCCGTCGTGGTATTTTGCGGATCAGTGTGCGTTGTAACATTCTGCGTTGTCGTCGTCGTAGCCTCCGGATCGGTGTGCGTCGTCAC
>CAYPXB010000017.1:0-19015 GCA_964414745.1 uncultured Alistipes sp.
TGAGATCGCACAACGGGGCATTTCTGGCGTCGCTGAGGGGATTTGAACCTCCGGCCTACCGCTTAGGAGGCGGTCGCTCTATCCAACTGAGCTACAGCGACATTGTTGCGATGATAATACGCGATAAAACAGTAAGATCATAAAAACCCGCGTTTATCATCGCCCGACTATTCAATTATATCATATCTGATATTATTTTGCAAGAGAAAAGGATCATTTTTTCAGATAAATAAAAAATAACAGAATATATCGGCTGCCGTTTTATATTCATGATCTCAAAAAGTCAGTTGATTGTCATCACTCAGATCCTTTGCGGGTCTACCGGACGCGGGTATATTTTTCGTACGGTATTTTTCAAGATTCGGTGAAGACTCGATGTCGACCGCCGTTGCGGATGAGAGAACGGCTTTTTTCTTCAGCGTCAGAATCTGTACCCCCTGGGAATCTCTTGTCGATTTGGGAAGCAGCATCGCCGTATTGAAGATAAGCGCGTGACCGCCTGAACTTCTTACGAGAATATCCGTGTCCCCGGAAATAAAGACGACAGATACCAGATCTGATCTGTCTGAATATGCTTTTGTCAGTTTTTTTCTGTTTGTCTTTGTCTCAAACGCTTTTACGGGAACTTTTGCCGCCTTTCCGTTTTCAAAGAAAAATATGACATATCCGCTGTAGTCCGTTGTCGCGATTACATATTTAAGATTTTCGCCTTCATCGAATCCCAGTTTTGCCGGAACATAATCTCCGATGCTGCTTGCTTTTGTATCATCAAAGAGGCTTGCTTTTGCCTTGTACGCCCGGGCTTTATCCGTTATGAATATAAGGTCCGAACGGTTTGCGGCTTCAATGGTCTGGCTGATAAAATCCCCTTCCTTTAATTTTTGCTCACTGCTCATCCGGAGGGAAGCCGCTGTGATCTTCTTAAAATAGCCGCTTTGCGAAACAAAAATACTTACGGGGTAATCCGGAGTGTCATCGCTTTCATCTTCGTCATCCACATCGGACTGATAGTAGAAAAGAGTTCTGCGGGGCTGGGAATAATTTCTGATCACATCGCGCAGCTCCGATATGATTATCCTGCGGATCTTTTTCCTGTCGTTGAGGATCTTTTCCATCTCGTCGATCTCTTTTTTCAGCGAGTCTATCTCCTCAAGCCTTTTGAGTATATACTGTTTGTTAATATTCCTGAGTCTGATCTCGGCAACAAATTCGGCCTGCGTTTCATCTATACCGAATCCGACCATAAGATTCGGCACGACCTCCGATTCGGATTCAGTCTCGCGTATGATATGTATTGCCTTGTCTATATCAAGCAGGATCTTTCCGAGAGCCTCAAGCAGATGCAGCTTTTCCTTTTTCTTTCCGAGGTCAAAAAAAGTGCGTCGCTGCACACATTCCTCACGGAACGCGATCCATTCGGTAAGTATCTCCCGGACTCCCATGACATGAGGCGTGCCCGCGATAAGAATGTTGAAATTGCAGGGATAACTGTCCTGCAGAGGAGTAAGACGGAAAAGCTTCTGCATAAGTTTATCCGGGTCTGTGCCGCGTTTGAGATCGATAGCGATTTTAAGTCCGTCGATACCTGTTTCATCACGTATGTACGACACCTCCCTGAGTTTTCCGGATTTGACGAGCTCCACGACTTTGGATATTATCGCCTCTATAGTCGTAGTGTATGGGATCTCCGTTATCTCAAGGCAGTTTGCCGATTTGTCATATCTGTATTTTGACCGGAGTTTTATGCTTCCGCGACCTGTTTCATATATCTTGTTCAGTTCTTCCTCGTCATAGAGCATCAGACCTCCGCCCGGAAAATCAGGGCCTTTGAGCGTGCTCAGAATATCGTGATCCGGGTTGTTCATTACCGCTATGCAGGTCTCGCACACTTCTTCGAGATTGAAAGGACAGATATTGCTCGCCATCGACACGGCTATGCCTGTATTTGAATTTACCAGAACAGTCGGGAACGATACAGGCAAAAGAGTGGGCTCTGTCATGGTATTGTCATAGTTCGGGACAAAATCGACCGTTTCCTTGTCAATATCACGAAAAAGTTCATTGCATATCTTTTCAAGTTTCACTTCCGTGTAACGAGGGGCGGCGTAGTGCATCTTTGAGGAATACTGTTTGCCGAAATTGCCTTTTGAGTCAATATACGGATGCAGAAGAGAACCGTTGCCTCTGGTAAGTCTTACAAGCGTTTCATATATCGCCTGATCTCCGTGGGGATTGAGTTTCATTGTCTCGCCGACAACATTTGCCGACTTTGAGCGCTCCTTATCGGGACTGAGCAGTCCCCGCCTGTACATCATGTACAGAAGTTTTCTGTGAGAGGGCTTGAAGCCGTCAATTTCGGGAAGCGCCCGTGAGATTATGACACTCATGGCGTACGGCATATAATTATTTTTCAGTATATCCGATATATTTTCGTTGACAATAAGACCGGATCCCTCAATATACGCTTCATGTCCGGATTTTTTCGCGTTATTCGGATCCTCTTTTTTTCTTCTTGGCATAAAAAACTCCCGTTCTGAAAATCATATTTTACTTCGTTTATCCGGATATTTCAGCTTATATCCGCAAGTTCAAGGTAATCTGCCCCGTATTCGGAGATATAATCTTTCCGCCCCTGCAGATCGTCGCCGAGCAGCATTTCAAATATTCTCGCCGATTCTTCCACATCATCTGCCGTAACTTTTATAAGACGGCGCGTCTCCGGGTTCATAGTCGTAAGCGACATCATATCCGGTTCATTCTCACCGAGGCCTTTTGACCTCTGGATGGTATATTTTTTATCTTTTATCATTCCGAGTATATGCTGCTTCTCCTGTTCGGTGTACGCAAAATAAGTCTTGTCTTTCGTGTTTATTTCAAACAGGGGAGATTCCGCGATATAGACATATCCCTGCTCGATAAGCGTGGGGGTGAGTCTGTAAAGCATCGTAAGTATGAGCGTCCGTATCTGAAAACCGTCCACATCCGCGTCGGTGCAGATTATAATCTTGTTCCACCGGAAGTTATCTATATTGAACGTCGACAGTTCTTTGTTGGCTTTTGAGTTTACCTCAACACCGCACCCCAATACTTTTATCAGGTCTGTGATTATCTCGCTCTTGAAAATTTTTGAATATTCCGCTTTAAGACAGTTCAGTATTTTTCCTCTCACGGGAATGACCGCCTGAAAATCAGAATTTCTGGCAAGTTTTACAGAGCCGAGCGCCGAATCGCCTTCCACGATATATATTTCACGGACCGAAGCGTCTTTGGAGCGGCAGTCGACGAATTTTTCCACCATATTTGAAAGATCTATCGTTCCCGAAAGTTTCTTTTTAAGATTTTTCCGTGTCTTTTCGGCATTTTCCCTGCTTCGCTTGTTTAAAAGTACCTGTTCGGCTATTTTCTGCGCCTCATCGGGATTTTCGATAAAGTAGATCTCAAGCTGGTGTTTGAGAAAGTCGGTCATTGTTTCATATATGAATCTGTTTGTGATAGCTTTTTTTGTCTGATTCTCGTATGACGTCTGCGTGGACAGTGATGACGAAACAAGTATCAGACATTCTTCCACGTCGTTATAGGTTATCTTTGATTCATTTTTCAGATATCCGTTATTTGATTTAAGATAGGCGTCTATCTGTGAAACAAATGCCTGCTTGACGGCTTTTTCCGGTGAACCTCCGTGTTCAAGGAAACTCGAATTATGGTAATATTCCACACGCTTTATTTCATTTGAAAAAGTAAACGCGACATTAAGCTTTACTTTATAATCCGGCTTGTCCTCCCGGTCACGCCCTTTCCGTTCCGACTGCCAGCTCTGCACCGATGTGAAAGCCGTGCCGCCGGCGATCTCGTTTACGTAATCTACGATACCGTTTTCGTAAATATATTCCGTCTCGTCAAATTTTCCCGGTTCGCGCTCGGAGCGGTAGACAAAGAGTATATTCGGATTGACAACAGCCTGTTTCCTGAGAATATCGTGAAAAAATTCATCGGGGATGCTTATATCGGTGAAAACATCGAGATCGGGTCTCCATCTTGTTTTTGTTCCGGTCTTTTTCCTTTTTGTCTGCTCTTTTTTCAGTCCCCCTATGTTTTCTCCCTTTTCAAAATGCAGACTGTATGTATTTCCGTCCCTGTTCACCTCTACATCCATATATTCCGAAGAAAACTGCGTGGCACAGAGGCCGAGGCCGTTAAGTCCGAGGGAAAATTCATATGACTGCGCTTCAGGATCGTATTTTCCGCCCGCGTAAAGCTCACAATACACAAGTTCCCAGTTATAGCGATTTTCCGTGTTGTTGAAATCTACCGGGCAACCTCTTCCGAAATCTTCGACTTCGATCTCGTTATTCAGGTAGTGAGAGATTATTATTTTCTTTCCGTAGCCTGCGCGGGCTTCGTCGATCGAG
This sequence comes from uncultured Alistipes sp., assembly GCA_964414745.1. Classification (GTDB taxonomy): domain Bacteria; phylum Bacillota; class Clostridia; order Oscillospirales; family Ruminococcaceae; genus Ruminococcus. The sequence continues at coordinate 4,410 of CAYPXB010000017.1, forward strand.
TTGGAAATAACCTCGAAAACAGAATGCTCGCATCCGTCAAGCCCGTCGGAGCCGAAAATAACGGCGGGGCGTTTTCTGACTTTGTCGGCTCCTTTAAGCATGGTTATGCTTTCGTTGCCGTAATCGTTATTTTTGGTCATTTGCGGCGTATCTCCCTAAAACAAACATGAAACAAATATGCACCCGTGTCAATTTTTCGTCCTTTCGGCGACCGGAGGATATTTTTCCTCAAACTCAATGAGTATTCCCGACAGGGTCTCGTCCAGAAACGACATGGCGCTTTTTCTTATCTCATCCGGTATTCCGTAGTAAGCCTCCGCAACACCGCCGCAGATGGCCGCGATAGTATCGCTGTCGCCTCCGATGGAAATGGCGTTTCTTATCGCGTCCTCAAAAGATATGGATTCAAAGAACGCCTCCAGAGCCTGCGGAACGCTTTTCTGACATTTTTCCGTGAACTTATATGAATCCCTGATACCGTCCAGCGTGAAATCCATGGGATAATAGTTTTTATCGATATTATCGCGTATCTCGCCGATATCACTTCCCGTGCGCGCCATATAGATCGAAACAGCCGTTGCCTCCGCGCCTTTAAGTCCTTCGGGGTGGTTATGAGTCACTTCGGTTATCTTTTTCGAGATCGTTTTTGCGTCATCAATGTCTTTTGCCGCGAATCCGGCGGCGCTCACACGCATCGCCGCTCCGTTTCCGTAACTTCCGTACGGATGCGGGTCTTTTGATTTTATCCATATGCCGAATCTTCCGCCATAGCCGCAATCCTCATAGTTCTGTCCTATTGACTGCATACATTTTACCGCGTTTTCTGAAAGATCGCTGTGATCCGGCTTGCTTATCAGTATCGCCTTTGCGAGAGCGAGTGACATGACACTGTCATCTGTGGGAAAGCATCGGGGGGTAAAAAATTCAAATTCCTTTGTTCTGATATTGTTCCACTCAAAACGTGAACCTACGATATCGCCTATGATTGCGCCGAGCATAATACAGTCCTCCTTGTAAAAGATCGTTTCGGTTTATTCTTATCAGATACATTATAACACAGATCATCCGGCTTTGCAATACAATACAGGGACAATTAAACCTGAGATATTTATCAGATACCGTACCCGTGAAAAATTACGGACACAGCTGCGCGACCGGACGGTCTCCGGATGGCTGCGACAGCATTTTCCGGCAGTATTTATTTTTTTGCGGATTTCATAAAGTTAAAAGATCTGTACATTGACATTTTGCGGATATACGGGTATAATTATATTGCAGACAAGATAAGCGATACGTCGCTTCCCGGGATGAAATATGATAAAAACCGAAAGGTGGTGTGTGAACGATGGCAGTAACCGGGCTTTCAGCGTATGGGGTCACCGGCGTTACGACTGCCGAGACCTCCACGGAGGCCGTCGCTGAGGTCATACAGGATGAAGTAAGCAAAGCTACGTCTATTTTTACCACATTGGGGGATAAAGTCAGAAGTATGCTTCCGTCTCTTGTGATCGCGCTGATCATTCTTTTGGCCGGCGTTGCCGCCGCAAGAATAATATCGCATATCGTTTCAAAAGCGATAAAGCGCTCAAATATAGACAGCGCGGCAAGAAATTTTCTCGTTTCTCTTATAAGGATCGTCCTGTACGTAGTTGTCCTGATGATGGCGCTTACGATGCTGAATGTGCCAATGTCATCGATAATAACGGTTTTCGGAGCCGCCGGCCTTGCGGTGAGCCTTGCCTTGCAGAACTGTCTGACCAACCTGTGCGGAGGGTTTATCATATTATTTTCAAAGCCGTTTGTTTCGGGTGATACGATCGAGATAGACAATTCCGTCGGGGTCGTAAAGTCTATTTCTATACTGTACACGAAGATCGTGACTGCGGATAACAAAACGATATTTATACCGAACGGGAAGGTTTCCGACGCCAAAATAATAAACTACACGGAAAGTCCGACAAGGCGTGTCGATCTCAGATTTGAGATAGGCTATGACTCGGATTTCAGAAAGGCAAGGCAGATCATTCTGGATATAATAAAAAACGAGCCGCTCGCTCTGTCTGAGCCGGAGCCGGTCGTCCGTATGAGCAGCCATAATGAAAGCTCTGTTTCTCTTGATGTCCTTGTCTGGACTGAAAATGATAATTATTTCGATGTAAAATATAACATAACCGAAGCCGTAAAGGCCGGATTTGACGGAAACGAGATAGAGATCCCGTACAGAAAGCTTGATGTCCGGATAAAAGGCGAAAAAGGACCGGACGCATAGATCCGTCTGACTGTCATATTGTATCCTGACGATCGTATTGACAACACAGGCGATATATGTTATAATTACTTAGTCTGAACCCCGGAATGACCGCCGGATAAAAAGCATTGTCAAAAAATAAGGAGTTCTCGCTATGCGGCAGAATAACAAGGAAATAGCCGGCAGAGTCATCATCTCTGTAGTCGTGGCTGTTCTGATAATCGGTTCTGTTCTGGTTTTCGTAAAAACAAATAACCAGAATATTTTGAAGCAGAATGAAATGTATATTTCCGATGTCACGCTTCTTTCCGCCGATAATGTGGATTCAAGACTTGAGTCGGCGCTGAACGACATCAGAACTATTGCCTCGATGACGAGCGCCTCGATCGACAGCCCTGATGTCGATACCGGGGAGATAGAAAAACTCTGCAAGAACAGTTTCTTCAGGTATATCAAATTTCTGCCCGCCGACGGGACGATATTGTCCGAATCGGGTGAGATCATCGATGTAAAGGACAGGGAAGCGTATATAAACGGAATGGACGGGAAATCAGGCATCTGTGCCGTTCTGGACTCGCCTCTGACAAAGGAAAATAAATTCAGTTTCTACGCGCCTGTATACTTTCACGACAGGATAATAGGAGTTATTTGCGGACTGTTCGGAGAAAACGATATGCAGTCGCTGCTCACGGGCGAGATCTACGGAGTCAGATCGAAAATGTATATCTGTTCGCGCGACGGAGAACTGATAACCTGTGTCGGAGACAGCGCGCCGCCGGAGAATATGTTGGACGAACTTATAAATTCCTATTCTCTTTCCGGTGAATCGCGCGAGAATGTCAAATTGTCCTTTGAAGGCGATGAGTCACATTCCTTCACGTTTGACAGCGGACAGGGTGAGGAGACCGCATATATCGCCTCCCTGAAATATAACAACTGGGTGCTTATCCAGAGATTTCCTCCGGAGATAGCGAAAAGTATGCGCAACCGCACAAACAATGCCGGCGTGATAATGGTCGGCTGTACGATCCTGGTCTTTGTTGCGTATATCATCTTTTTGCTTGTATCGAGGAGAAGAAGGGAACGCCGGCTCATTGACGAGAACAGAGAGATAAATCATATTGTCGAGAGTACGACAAAACTTTTCGCGAGGTTTGCGTTCGTCGATCTTAAAAATGACAGCTATCACTATATAGTCAGGACGGATGATATGCCTTCGTCGGGCAAGTATTCAGATCTGGTAACTTATATCAGTCAGTTTTATATCGAAGACGAAGGCTCCGTAAAAATGAAAGAAGTCATCAGCCCGCAGTATATAACGGACAATCTTACGGAGGATGTTGATTATCTTCAGTATGAATATCACATAAACAGAACAGAAGACAGATGGGAAAATATGTCTGTCATATGTCTGGACCGGGAAAACGGGAAACCTGTTTCTTTGCTTTTCGCGATTCAGAATATCACCGATCTGAAGCAGAAGGAAATGCAGAGCAGGCTCGCTCTTAAGAACGCATTTGACGCCGCGAAATCCGCAAATCTCGCGAAAAGCGAATTTCTTTCGAGAATGTCGCACGATATCCGCACGCCCCTGAACGCAATAATGGGAATGACGACTGTTGCGGCGATGCATATTGACGATAAGGAAAGACTTGCCGACTGTCTGAACAAGATAACCTCGTCAAGCCGTCATCTGCTCGCGCTCATCAATGATATACTGGATATGTCAAAGATCGAGAGCGGAAAAGTTACGCTTTCGGAGGAACCGTTCAACCTCGCTGAATTTACCGAGAGCGTCATGACGATCATGAATCCCCAGATAAAGGCAAAGAATCAGAAATTCAGCATGAGCACGACAAATGTCGTTCACGAGGACGTAATAGGCGACTCGCTCAGGTTAAGACAGGTATTTGTGAATATTCTCGGAAATGCGGTGAAATTTACTCCCGAGGGCGGAAGTATAACGGTGGATATAAGCGAGCTGAGATCACGCGTAAGCGGAAAAGCGTATTTTGAATTTGTTTTTACCGACACCGGCATAGGTATGGAGGAGTCGTTCATCAAGGATATTTTTGAGCCGTTTATGCGATCCGGCAATTCCGATGTAAAAAAGATCGAGGGAACGGGTCTCGGTATGCCTATCGCGAAAAATATCGTAAATATGATGGACGGTGACATCAAAGTCGAGAGCGAACTGGGCAAGGGCTCAAAGTTTACGGTAAGACTTTATCTGACGATACAGAATTTCACCGATGAAGAAAACAGCTGTCTTGACAACCTCAGGATCCTTGTGGCGGATGACGACAAAGACGCGGCTGAAAACACGCGCGAGATACTGAAAAGCATCGGTATGGACGCTGTCAGTGTCTACGGGGGAGAGGATGCCGTCAGAGAAGTCATAAAACATCACGAAAAGAACGATGATTTTTCAGCCGTTATACTCGACTGGCAGATGCCCGGTGTGAACGGCGTTCAGGCGGCTTCGAGAATAAGAGAATCGATAGGCGAGGATATCCCGATAATAATACTTTCGGCTTACGACTGGTCTGATATAGAGCAGGAAGCCAGGGACAGCGGCGTAAACGCTTTCATATCAAAACCTCTTTTCAGGTCGCGCCTTGTCTACGTCTTAAAATCACTTGTAGGTGCGGAAAACGAGAAAGTAAACGACGATATACGGGAATACTCGGAAAACAGATACAACGGAAAGAGAGTTCTTCTCGTTGAAGATAATGAGCTTAACCGTGAGATCGCCGAAGAGCTCCTGACCGCTATAGGTCTTGAAGTCGAAATGGCATTTGACGGCAGTGAGGCGGTCGATCTGATACGCAGCAAGCCGGAGCGTTATTACGATCTTGTCTTTATGGATATACAGATGCCGGTGATGAACGGATATGAGGCGACAAGAGCCATAAGGGCGTCGGAAAGAGAGGATCTTAAAGAGATACCCATCGTCGCGATGAGCGCCGACGCTTTCTCGGACGATGTGGCACGTGCCAGGGATTCCGGAATGAATGACCATATCTCAAAACCGGTGGAAATAGCAAAGCTTTCACAGGTGCTCGAAAAATGGCTCAATACCGGGAGCGGGGATTAGAGTGGAGCGGATTCCGGATATTTCTGATGATCCGTGACGGTCGTCAACTGTCCGGATTGCAGTACAGCTGAAAATAACGGTCTTTTATCGTGAGTGTTCCGTCTTTTTTCAGTTTTGAGATCTCACGCTGCAGAGCGCTTCTGTTGACACAGAGATAATCGGAGAGCGCAGTCATGGAAAAGGGGATACGCGGTTTTTTCCCCGCAGGTGTCTTTTCGGCAACGATCCGCAGATAGGTTATAAGTTTATCTTCTATCGTTCTCTGGCTCAGGACCTCTATTCTCTCGTTGAGCGCGATCGCTTTTTCGGACATAAGTTTCAACAGATTCTCAACAACTTTTGAGTGACACCTGCAGGCTTTTTCGCATCTTTTTGTAATATCCGCGTATTTGACGAGCATTACTTCGCAGTCCGTCTCGCAGATCACTTCAATGCTGTCGCGGGACATACCGGAAAATGTGAAAAATTCGCCGAAAAGGCTCTGCGGCTCAAGCTTTTCGATTATAGTCCTTACACCGTTTATATCATATTTTACCAGAACGGCGCTTCCGCTCAGAATGATTCCGATCGTGTCGCTTGGCCGGGAATAATCCGCGATGCATGAGCCGGCCTTACAGTCCCTGACCTGAACTTTCAGACATTCGATCATTCTGTGGCAGTCATCTGCGTCGACATCTTTAAATAAAATGTTTTCTTCGATTTTCATAAAAATTTTCTCCTTTGTTGCAAATGCAACAGATTTATCGCTTATTCTATGATATAATAAAATCACAGATAAGTCAAGTATTTTTCAGGAGGTAATATTGTTATGAAAGTCAATGTTGTCGGCAACGCTCTTTCGCAGGAAGAGATAAATGCCTATATCGAGTACGGAAGAAACAAGTACAAAGGAAGAGAAATAACTGAGCTCACGATAAAGACCGATGATGAATACGCGGATCTTCAGTTTAATTTTGCGCAGGTTCCGTTTGACCGGATAAGACGTATCACAGGATACCTTGTCGGCACGACGGAGAGATTTAACAACGCAAAGAGAGCCGAGGAAAAAGACAGAGTGAAACACTCGGTCTGAATGCGGCAAAAACAGTTATAAGACAGGTCAATACGCGGGCGGCACATTTTCATTTGTGAATATTTGCGGCGCAAAAGCGCTGCCGGCGTATTATGTAAAAAGTTGATCGGATCTTTTCTCACAGCGAATCAGGAATTTCCTTGTGGGAACAAGTTCTCAATATTTTATTCTGGAGGTTGTCATTATGAAAAAGTATGTATGCCCTGTATGCGGATATGTTTACGAGGGCGAAGATCCGCCTGAAAAATGTCCTCAGTGCGGAGTTCCCGGATCCAAGTTTATCCTCAAGGAAGACGATGATAAGCTGGTTTACGCGTGCGAGCACGAAGTCGGAATAGCGAAAGCTGTCACGGATCAGGAGATCATAGACGGTCTTAAAGCTAACTTCTCCGGTGAATGCACGGAAGTGGGAATGTATCTTGCGATGGCAAGAGTCGCCCACAGAGAAGGCTATCCCGAGATCGGACTTTACTGGGAGAAAGCCGCTTACGAAGAAGCGGAGCACGCCGCCAAGTTTGCGGAGCTCCTCGGAGATGTCGTTTCACCTTCGACAAAAGAAAATCTCGAAAAGAGGATCGCTGCCGAACACGGTGCCACGCAGGGCAAGGCTGACCTCGCCAAGAGAGCGAAAGAACTCAATCTTGACGCTATCCATGACACAGTTCACGAGATGGCAAGAGATGAGGCGCGTCACGGCAAGGCGTTTGAGGGATTGCTGAAGAGATACTTCGGCTGATATCCGGACAGTATCGGCAAGGATTTACGGAAAAAAACACCGCTGTCGCTTTATGCGGCAACGGTGTTTTTGTTATTCTTTCCCGCAGAGCTTTATTCCGAGGACGTCGAGGCTGTTTTTGTCGACTTCCGACGGGCATTCCGACATAAGCTCACTTGCGTTCTGTACTTTCGGAAAAGCGGTAACGTCCCTCAGACTGTCCGTTTTACAGATGATCATCGCAAGTCTGTCAAGACCGATGCCCATTCCGCCGTGCGGGGGAGAGGCGTAGCGGTACGCGTCGACAAGAAATCCGAATTTTGCCTCGATCTCCTCATCGGTCATTCCCAGAGCCTCAAACATCTTCTGCTGGAGATCGGGGTCGGTTATACGCATCGATCCGCTCGAAAGTTCCGTTCCGTTCAGCACAAGATCCCAAGCTTTTGCCTTTACTTTTTCCGGAGCGGTATCAAGATACTCAACGCAGTCTTCCATAGGCATTGTAAACGGGTGGTGTGCGGCTACCCATGAATCCGATTCATCATCGTACTCAAAAAACGGCATTTCCGTTATCCACAGAAAATTATATTTGTCTTCCGGTATCATATTCAGACGTTTTCCGGCGATAAGTCTCAGCGCTCCGAGAGTGGGGAGGACGATTTTATCTTTATCCGCACAGATAAGAATAAGATCGCCCCGGCAGGCGTCTGTTGCGTCCAGGATTTTCTCAAGATCGCCGTCTTTCAGAAACTTTTTGAAAGAGCAGTTGGGCTCATCGGCCCATCTTATCCACGCCAGTCCTTTCGCTCCGATACCTTTTGCGTGGTCGACAAGTTTGTCTGTTTCTTTTCTTGTGTAGACCGACGCGCCGTTCTTTACATTTATTGCGCGCACAGAAAAACCCGAACACTCCGATGCGGATCTGAATGCGGGAAAATCGATATTTCCGGCGACATCGGTAATATCGGTTATCTCCATACCGAAACGCGTATCCGGCTTGTCTGTTCCGTAACGGTTCATTGCGTCGGCAAAAGTGAGTCTTGGCAGCGGTATCGGAACATCAACTCCGGCAACTTCTCTGAAAAGCCGGGCAATATATCCTTCGACACATTCCTGTATATCCTCTTCGTCAACGAAAGACATTTCGAGATCGACCTGTGTAAACTCGGGCTGGCGGTCGGCGCGCAGATCCTCATCCCTGAAGCACCTCGCAAGCTGGATATACCGGTCATATCCCGCAATCATGAGAAGCTGCTTATAGATCTGCGGCGACTGCGGGAGGGCGTAAAATTTTCCCTTGTGTACTCTTGACGGGATAAGATAGTCACGCGCTCCTTCCGGGGTCGATTTCATCATCATCGGCGTCTCGATCTCTATAAAACCGTTTTCGTAAAAATATTCTCTTGTCACTTTTGCGATATTGTGGCGGATGATCAGATTCTGCTGCAAAGGCGCACGTCTCAGGTCAAGATACCTGTACTTGAGTCTGAGTTCTTCATTTACCTTTGTGTCGCTCGTTATCTCAAACGGAGTCGTCCGGGCTCTCGAGAGTATCCTCAGGTCTGATACCGTTATCTCTATATCACCTGTCTTTATATCCTTGTTTACGCTCGCTCTTTTGCATACGATGCCTTTTGCCATCAGAACATCTTCGCTCCTGCAGGAAGAAGCTTTTTCAAAGATCTTCCGGTCTGTTTTTTCGTTGAAGGAAAGCTGGACTATGCCGGTCCTGTCGCGCAGATCTATGAAAATGAGATTTCCGAGGTCGCGCTTCTTCTGGACAAACCCTCCGACTGTCACTTCCGCTCCTTCTTCACTGACGTCACCGCAGTAGCAGGTCCGTTTCAGACCGTTCATACTGTCATTCATTGCCGTTATCCTCCTTGCAGCATCCGCAATTCCCGTCACGGATATGCTCATGACTTTGTGCGTGCTCTTTTGCCATCGCCTCAGAGATCTCATCCAGTTCTTTCAGCATATTGTCTATATAGACCGAATCAAAATTTTCCAGAAATTTTTCATCAAGACTGACGAGGATCTCTTTTCCCGTTTCCATCTCTTTGAGCCTTGCGCTTCCCGAGGAGAGCTCATTTTCTCCGAGGACCATTACAAATGCCGCGCCGATCTTGTTTGCGTATTTCATCTGTGCTTTCATTCCTCTTCCCATAAGGTCATATTCGGCGCGATATCCGTATTCCCTGAGAGCTTTTGAGACCGACATCGCTTTTTCAAGCGCGTCTTCTCCGATCGTCACAAAGTATATATCACATTTTTTCGGTGTGATATAGTCACATTCCTGCTTCTCCATCATAAGAAGTATCCGCTCAATGCCCATAGCGAAACCCAGAGCGGGAGTCTGCTGACCGCCGAGCTGTTTTATAAGTCCGTCATATCTTCCGCCTCCGCACACTGTGCCCTGAGCGCCGATCTCATCGGTCACAAATTCAAAGACCGTCTTGGTGTAATAGTCAAGCCCGCGCACGATCTTCGGGTCGATCTCGTACTCAATATCCAGTTTCTTGAGATATTTCTGAAGTTCCGTAAAATGCTCGCTGCACTCATCGCACAGATAATCGGTGATCACAGGTGCATTTTCGGCAAGCTTTCCGCATTCGGGCACCTTGCAGTCAAGTATGCGCATGGGATTTCTGTCAAGTCTTTCAAGGCAGGAATCACATAGCGAGTCTTTTTTATCGCCGAAATAAGAGCGCAATGCCGAGTAGTAATCCTCTCTGCATTGCGGACAGCCGATAGAGTTTATACAGAGCTTTATATTCTTAAGACCAAGCCTGAAAAGGATCGATTTTGCGAGAAATATGACCTCGGCATCGGCGCACGGAGACGAGCTTCCGACCATTTCGACGCCGAACTGATGAAATTCGCGCAGTCTTCCGGCCTGCGGCCGCTCATGCCGGAAGCAGGAGAGAATATAAAAAACACGCTGCGGGAGAGGCTCATTCAGCAGACCGTTCTGCAACATTGCCCTTATTGTTCCGGCAGTCCCCTCGGGACGCAGCGTGAACTTTGATTCTTTGGCCGTTACCGTATACATTTCTTTCTGTACGACATCAGTCGTTTCGCCGACCGATCTCATAAAAAGTTCGGTATTTTCAAAAGTCGGTATGCGAATTTCCTCGAATCCGAAGCACTCGGCGGTATCCCGCACGATCCTCTCGACGGTAAGCCACTTGTGAACATCTTTCGGGAGAATATCCTCGGTTCCGTACGGTCGTTTTATATTTTCAGCCATCGCAGTTATCAGCCTTTCATGAAAATTGTCCGCGGCAAGAAAATTGTCCCTTTCTGAGAGGGACAATAAGCCGGGGATTTATATCGAAGGAGTACCGACTTCGCGCCAGTCAAGATCGCCTCTTTCCAGAGCGAGGATAAGAGCCTCCGCTGTGGCGATATTAGTCGCGAACGGCACATTATGAACATCGCAAAGCCTGAGGAGATCGATATCGTGAACATCGGTGCTTTTCGGATTTATCGGATCCCTGAAGAACAGAAGAACATCTACCTCGTTACATGACAAAAGCGCGAGTATCTGTTCGGCTCCGCTCTGACCGCTCAGATATTTCTTGATCGGAAGCCCGGTGGCTTCGCTTACCTGTTTACCGGTGGTATTTGTTGCAATGAGCGAGTGCTTCGATAATATTCCGCAGTAGGCGCTGCAGAACTGAACCATAAGTTCTTTTTTTGCGTCGTGTGCTATAATTGCAATTGTCATCTTCTTATCCTTTCCACCGCTCGGCGGTAATTATTTCAAGGTGTCAGGATGCTTTGACAGTCAGCGGAACATATTCTCCGTCCAGTCTCTTTGAAATCGCATCAAAAGCCTTGAGTGAGTCTGAATCCGTCGGAATAGGTTCACCCTTGCCGGTCGCGACGGTCAGTTTGAAGTCCTCCGGAACGACTCCGATGAGCTGAACACCGATCTTGTCGATAATTTCGTCAAGGTGAGTTACCAGATGACTGCCGATGACTTTTTTGCTCACTTTGTTGATTATAAGTCGCTGGCTCTTGTTTCCCCTGTTATAAAACTCGTCAGACATCAGGCTTGCGTCTCTTATGCATACCGGATCCGGTGTCGTTATGATGAGTATGAGATTTGCCTGCTCGACGATATTGAACACGTGCGAGTTGATGCCCGCGCCGGTGTCTATGATAATATACTCAAAATAATTTTTTATCGAGCGGCATATCTCAACGATCTGCTCCGCGGAAACAGAAGTAAGCGTCTTCGGGGCGCAGAGTATATTGAGGTTGCTTGCCATCGGAACATGGGTGACCGCGTCTTTTGCCTCGATCTTTCCGTTCAGGACATCTCCGAGATCATACTTGATGCTTCCGTCCATGCCGAACACGATATCAAGACATCTGAGGCCGAAATCAAGCTCGATTATAAGAGTTCTGTGACCCTGTTTTGCGAGCGTATAACCGAGACCGGCGCATATCGTTGATTTTCCCGTTCCGCCTTTTCCTGATGTAACAGCAATTATCTTTGACATATAAAAATCCTTCCCTTCCCAGCACATTGCAGGATCGCCGACTTGTAAAGATACCGGCTTCCGCGGCGGATTTACGCTGTTATCCGCATCCCGTCCGCAGAAAGCGCCGTTGCGACAGATCTTGTGGTGAGATTTATACCTGAAAGAGTGAAAAGGCTTTTTGTGATCCTTTCTCCAATGCGCGCAGTACTATACAATACATTATACCATAAAAACAGGATTTGTCAAAGAGGTTTTATATAAAAAATATATAATTGTGCAATCTGACTTTTTTTGAGTATTATAATTGTACAATATTAACATTTAATTTTTTGAGGGAGGAGGTTATTTTTTCTGCAGTTTCCTCAGGGTCACATCCGTTTTCTTCAGCGACGACGCGCCCGTGAGAACAATATTTTTCATAAAATCATCCGTTCTTTTTCATTGACGTGACACTCAGCCGCCCTTCAGCGTCTGCTGCACGTTCTTCCGGTCATAGACATTCACGAGGATCGTGAAAATGATATTTTCCGTCAGATAGGAAAACACAATTCCGAAGACAATAAACCGGGTTGCCCCGAAATTAAGCAGATTCACGGCAACAAGCGCCGCCGCCGCCGAAACAGCGTACAATACGAGCGACATTATGTAATGGCTCCTGAACCTCTCGAATACCGAGTACCCCATCACTTTCTTTATCGACAGTTCTATCGCCTTTGCCCTGTATTCAAGCTTTATTATATTCACTATGATAAGGATCTGCAGGGAAAACAGCAGCAGGAAAAGTACGGCGCTGATATATGACGTCCGCTTCAGCTTTATCCATTCATTCTCAAATATATCCATCGAATCCGTAGCCGAATACTCCACACCGTTGTCACTCATAAATTTCCGTATATCGTCACTGTTTCTGACAAAACATAAAGACAAAGGCACCGCGCCCGCGAGCAGCTCCGGCTCATCGATCAGTTCGGCGAAATCCTTGTTATAGAGAACGATTATCGGATCTTCGCACCACGTGGTAAGATTTTCGGTTATTTCATCCGTTGCGAACGCGACTATCTCGGATCTGTCGTGATATTCCAGTTCGGCGACTTCGCACTCAACATTGGGATAAAGCGAGGAAATATCCTGCGGCTGCAGCTTTTCCGAATCTCTGTGTATTATGTAAACATCTTTGTCAAATTCACAGTCCTTCAGCTCCGGTATCGCGGATCTTATATATTCAACGGAATTATGGTTTGCCTTTACCGCTGTCTTGTCCGATACCGGGAGAGAGAGCCACTGGCACAAAAAGGTTATGTCAAGGCTTTCATTGTAATTTTTATAAAATTCGCCGGGTACGGTAAAAGCGTCAAGATCCTCCTCATATTTCAGATGACTGACAACAACATAGTCGGAATATCTTTCATAGAACGGTTTCTGCTTATAAAATCTGTAGCCTTCATATATGAATGACAGCGCGGCAGACATACAGACCGCCGAGATAACGATAACGAAACATCTTATAATATTATTGACGACGAGAATGCTTTCTGAAACGGGAGTGTTTGAAAGCGCCGTGTTTCTGCTGTAGATAAGCAGATTCAGCGAGATGACAACATCAAGCGCTATGAGTATTGCGAACATCAGCAGGACATATTTATACAGAAACAGCACTTTGTAGAAACCGAAAACTGCCAGGCTGCATATTCCGAAAACGGCGCAAAGATATAAAATATCTTCCAGGATATATCTGAGCCACCTGCCTGCCGGACTCTCACCCATCGTTATCCTGATGAATGTTTCCTTTTTCAGCATAAATGTTTCATAAAGCGTGAAAAAGCCGGTGAGGATTATCGCGAGGATCCATATCGCAACAGTGAGAGATATCGGGTCTTTGCGGAAATTGTAATTGTTTTCTTTCGGAAAATTGCCGGCATATGTGTTTATAAGCTCAGCCTTGAAATCTCTCATGTCGTCTATATCGCCGATAAGCTGAAAATCCGGCTCCGCTCCGGCAAGTTCACGGGTAATATCATTGAACGGATGAAGATTTACAGTTGTCGTTCCCGAAAAAATGCTGTTGAATTTTCCGGAATATATGTCATATTCATCGGCGAGATAGTCAAGGACCGGCTTCTCGCCGTATATATCGATTTCGGAAAAAAACATATTATGGACCTGTGATCTTATCTTGAACACCATAATGTCGTGCTTATCCGCCGTGGCCTCAATATCATCAAGCATGGTGTCAAAATCCGTGTCCTCCGGGCAGTAGAAAGTTGTCTGAGTAAAATTTTTGACAGTATCCAGATAACTCTGATAATTTTCACACGGCAATCCGATACACAGGATCATCAGAACTATAAAGATAATTCTTTTCGTTGATTTCATAAGCCACCCTCTTTTACCCTAATATACCCCACATTTTATAGGCTTTGTCATAATATTTATCGATGATATCTTTGTTTTCGTTAAAGAAGGCAAGTTCCTCTTCATCCGGCTCCTTGATAAAATTCTTTTTTTCGTCAAGAGTGTAACTGTAACCATCTGTCTGGATGTTCGTCATATCGCCGGGCGTTTTCTCATTTGACACTACAACTTTGATAACAAATCCGACCTTGTATGAATCATTTTTTCCGAGCCATATTATCATATCGACCAGTTTGTCGCCGGGTTTCAGATCGTTTGAGTAAAAATCACTTATTGCCAGGTTTCCTTCACTAAACAGCGGATAAGGGGGCGGAAAAACGGCATATGAACACATATCTTCATCATGGGTACAGTATCGGCCATACATATCCTTTCCCACTGTTTTCTTGAACGGAGTGTATCTGTTAAAATTCAAAAACCATAAAACGTGAAATACGACGACGGCAAGTATCAGGACAGAACCAATCGTGATCAGTACTTTCTTCATAACACCTTTTTTCACGGTAATACCTCCCCTTTTTTCGTATCATATATCCCAGAAAGCATAGTATGTAACGGGAACTCCTGTG
>CAYPXB010000018.1:0-16317 GCA_964414745.1 uncultured Alistipes sp.
CTGCGTTGTCGTCGTCGTAGCCTCCGGATCGGTGTGCGTCGTCACATTCTGCGTTATCGTCGTTGTAATCGCCGGATCGGTGTGCGTCGTCACATTCTGTGTTGTCGTCGTCGCAGACGCCGGATCGGTGTGTGTTGTCACTTTCTGCGTTGTCGTCGTCGCAGCCGCCGGATCGGTGTGTGTCGTCACTTTCTGCGTTGTCGTCGTCGCAGACGCCGGATCGGTATGCGTCGTAACTTTCTGTGTTGTCGTCGCAGTCGCCGGATCGGTGTGTGTTGTAACTTTCTGTGTTGTCGTCGTCGCAGACGCCGGATCGGTGTGCGTCGTGGCTTTCGCTGTTGTAGCCGAAGTCGCGGGCTTTGTCTGTGTTGTTGCTGTTGCAGCCGTTGTTGTGCTCTCGGACACAGGCGGCTTGACCGGTTCTTCAGTCGTTGTTGTGGTTTCTGTCGTAGATTCCTCTGACGGCTTTTCCGTAGACTCGGTGTCGCTCAGAGATGTGGCAACTGTAGTGGTAGTTGTGGTAGTCGAAGTCGTTGTAGTTGTAGTCGTTGTCGTAACTATCTCCACATCAACGTATGCGAATCCGAGACGATCGTTAAGATATGATTCATCATCCTGAATAAGAGCCTCACCGCTTCCCGAAGTATCTTCTGCGGCAGCAACCTGAGCGGGAGAACTGTCATTCTTTGCCGTTCCCAGCTTGAAAGCGTTATTCTCTCCATCCTGCAGAGCAATATAGCGATCTGCCTCGGCATCGGGCGGATCGATCTTTACATCACCGTCGGATACAGGATAAGCATTCCATTTGATATTTTTATACTCCTGCGCATCACCGGATAATTTAATTTCGGAGAATTTTATCTCGTCCGTATCTCCGCTGACATTCTCAAAAGTGTAATCGCCAAATTCCAGATCTTCCACATCTTGCGCATAGTGAAATCCGGGTGTTAAATTATCAGAACTTATAAAAACCGTAACGGGTTTATCGATGGACTTATCGTCTTTTTTCAAGTCAACTGTATAAGTAAGTCTTTCATCAAAACCGGAATCTTGCAGTGCCTGTATATCCTGTTCATCCAGCCTCACGGCAAACGCTATTTCACCGCTGACAGTATATGTCGTGTCGTTTCCGCCTACTGTGACAGTTTCGAAATCATTGCCTGCCGGCTTTTCCGTGGGATCCCACTTGTAATTTTCATCTTCCACAAGACTTCCGTTGGCTGTTACCCTGTCCTTAGCGGCTTCCGGCTCTGCGGCAATGACTTCCGTACCGGCAGGAGCGTCCTGAGTGCTTTGTGAAGTCGCCATCGGAGTAAACTCAATCTCAAGACCGAATTCTTTCTTTTTATCTTCGAGGGTAAGCTCGTCAGCCGGATTATCGATGCCGTCAAAGCCCGTAAATCTGAGCGTTACAGAACCGAGAGGATCTGTTTTGTGAGATTCACTTCCGGCGTCTGAATACGTGTAGCCGTCAAGCGTCAGACCTTTTTCTGCTGAATTGATCACATCGGCGGCGAGCGCCTCAAGCTGCTCTTTTTCCGAACCCTCATATTTTTTCGCGTACTCTTTTATAAAATCAAGGTAAGGATTCTCCGTGAGTTCTTCTGACGAAACCACTCCTCCATTTTCTTCTTTGATCTTAACTGTTTTCACGGCTTCCAGAAGAGCTGCGGCGCGCTTTTCCGGGACGATACTCTCGCCCTTGTAAATGACCTGCTCAAGACCGTCAAGCTTCGGCTGAAGCGGCTTTACGTTTGCCACAGTGCGCGGGAAACCTTTGGACGGATACAAATCTGAACTACCTGCTTGCTGATTTTTGCTGGCCATATCATCCGTTCCGGAACTTGCATCTTCGTCGTCCGGATGGAAAACGTAGTTCTCCATTTTGTCGTTTCCGTTTGTAAGAACAGCGTTACCGCCTATAAAATCATCTTTCGCTCTTAGCTTCAGATGTTTCTCCCAGACATTTACCTTATCCACATCGACAGCGTTTCCGGGTATGCTCTGGTTTTCCCACTTGACAAAATACATCTGTTTTTCGTCATCATAGAAAAGTCTCGCATCGTCGCTCAGACTGTAATACTGATTTTTTGTTACCTTGTGATTTGCAGAATCAACAGTTATATTTCCTCCGTCGCCCAGCTTTATAACTTTGTCGCCGTCGACGATATCAAACCTCGGGTCGATATAGTCCTGAACGGTGTAGCCCTCAAGGTCGCCGACGATAGAACTCAGCACCTCATCGGTGAACGTCTGCACCAGAGCTTCCGTCTTGTCAAGATCACCGGAATTCTTTGTAAAGAAACAATACTTATCTCTTACCGCTTCAAATCTTTTATCCCATTTTCCGCTATCACTTTCATCGGTAACATCCGGCGGAAGTGGGGTTTCTGTCGTTGTTGTGGTGGTTTCGGAGCCCGAACCGGTATCGGAAGTCGCTGTCGTTGTGGCAGATTCCGTAGTGGATTCGGATGGAGCTTCCGTAGTCGGTTCGGTCGGATCGGTTGTTCCATCTTGTGTTATTTTATCCGTCTCCGCCGTTCCCGAAAGCGATTCGATAAACCTTACAGCCGGATTGTCGTCTCCCGTCAATTCGCCGTTCGGAACTACTACGCAGTAGATCGTCCATCCTTCGGATTTCAACCTTTTTGCGGTTGTATACGCTTGATGTTTTACCAGTTGCTCATATCCATCATCAGAATTTACTCCGGTGTCTTTACCGTCGGTGAAAATGATAAGATTTTTTGATTTAGTGTCAAGTTCACCTTGAGATAACTTAGAAATCAGAAGACTGTTCATTATATCCAGTCCGACATCTGTAGCAGTGTTTCCCGTCAGACCATAGTTGTAGCTATCAAAAGTGCCTTCTTTCTCATCCTTGAATGAAAAATAATTGTCGGGGTATTCTCCTTTACTGCGGCTGATGATATTCAGCATATCTGTGTAATCGCTGGTCCAGTCCTGCAGGACAAACTTTCCTCTTTCATCATCATATCCGTCAATTTTATCTTTTGAAAGCGAAAACCTTACCGCGGAAACTTTGCTCTGGGGGGACTTTTCATTCAATGCCGTTACAAATCTTCCGAGACCCGCCTGAAGCGTTTCGGTCTTTATCCTCTGACTGTCGTCTTTTTTGAATACATAGGAACATTGACCTTTTTTTGGGTGTTTTTCATCATGTCTATCAACTTTACCTGTGCAAAAAAAGCAACGAAGATAACCATCATTATCAAAGTAAAAAATCACAGGACTGTGACCTGTATGTGATGAACCACCCGCTGAAACTTGCTTAAAATCATCATTACTTCCTCTTTGGGAATTTTCTTTTATAAATTTATATGCTTGATCTGTGTCAACGCCATTTACACCAACTTGTACTCTATCTTGATTAGTTTGATCAAGCGCTTGCTCACTCCAGGAATCATAAGTATTTTTTCCATATTTGGTTACAAAATCACTATTACTTGTAAAAACGTAATCTTTGGAATTTCCTGATTCGATCTTCTCTTTGGTAAAATTTTCGGATTCAGATAAAATAGAAAGCGGAGAAACAAACGTATCTTTAAGAATTGCCGAATTTTTCTCATCGCTGGGTATCACATAATTCTCAAACAGAATATCACTATCAACACCGATATACTGTTTTGAACCTTTGTATTTTTGAGTATCTGCATAATTTGTTGCAGAGTTGACATAGAACCAGCCTTTCAAGCCTTCTAAATCTTTATCAAGCAAATAGCCCATTGTATCACTTTCCGGAGGCGGGCTCTGAACACTATATTCACTTTCAGTGCCGATAGTTCCGTCCCAGTAACCGAGCGGGACAAATTCCGCGGTAGCTTTCTTTCCGTCAAAGACAAAGTAAGAATAACCGCCGAAGCCCAGTCTTGAGTTATCCGTCTTTTTGGGGTCGAGTATCTTATCAAGAATATTTGGGGGAATATAAGTTAAATTATCAAATTTGCTTACTTCCTCGTCGTCAAAATCAGACTTATTGATTAGGCTCGGAGTGTCCGCCGTAAAAGCCATACTTCCCGAGGCGTCAAGGATAAGTCCGACGTCGGCTACCTGTCCCTCGTTGTACCACGACTGGAGCGTGATATCGAATTCTCTGCCGCTTTTACCGGACGCTGTCACGTCTTTGTTCGTGTGCAGGCCTTCGGAGGAGTTGTATTGTCTGCTTTCTTCCGTGCCGATTACATCTTTTTCCGGTAAAAATGATACATCGACTTTGCCATCATAATCGGCCTCTTTCTGGTAGAACACATTCATCTTCGCAAGGTGAATATTATCTCTGTAATAAACATCATACCCGGAATTATTTTTATTTTCGAATGCATCATCGCCGACCGAAATGCTGTAGCCTGCAACCTTTTCCCCCTCAAACGGAAAAACGCTTACATTTTTAACATTTTCACCATCCTTCGTCAAATCGCCCATATCATCGTCTATTACAGTGCCGTCGGCATGCCAGTGTGTGATAATGACATGCGTTCCTTTTTCGGCCGCTTCACCCGCAGCCAGGACCGCTCCCATGATATTTCCGCAGATGAACGTCCCCACAAGGCAGACGGACAGAAACAGCGACAAGACACGGTCAATCATTTTTTTCATACGATCACAACCTTTCCCTTAATCGTATTTCAGATAATCATTGTTTTCGATTTTGTTGAAACAAAGCTGATAGATAGCTTAGAGAATCCGTAGTATCAAAAATGGAAATAAAATTTTTCGTATTTTGCATATTACATTCTCGAACCGAATAAAAGGAGTCAAAGCTCCCCGCCGTAATTCTGTCCTTCCGCCCCCGAAAAACCCGTAAAACATTCCGGTGTACGGACTTGCAGTCACGAAGTCCCGTTCGGAATGCGGAAAACTTTCATATGGGCGCAAAAAACACATCCGGCAATCACAGTCAACCGTGCGTCAGACTCAGCTGCACTATCCGTGACAAACGACGACAAAAGAACCCTGCCCGATGATCACCGACCGCGAATGACTGTCCTCATTCTGCGGAACACCCCGTGACACCAGACGGATACCGCCGCTTTCCGGCAATATTTTTCTTTTCTCTCTGTCTGTTCACTTTTTGTAAAAAACAGCGTGCAAAAAGTCAGAATGACGCTATAAGTACTATTGACATCATTTTAACATATTTGAAACAGAAAATCAATAATTGTATAAATACGTGTCTATATTTTTGTAGTATTCAATATATTTTACAGAAAAGTTTGTGCAATATATACAAAAAAAAAAAAAAAAAAAAAAAAAAAAAATACAAATAACTAAAGTAAAATCATTATTTTACCACTTCTATGCCGCTTTTTTACGGCTTTTCATCCGCTTTCCCGGACAAGTTTTTCAATCTGATCTCTCTTCTCAAAAAGGACACAGCCGCCGCTGTGATCCTCCGCAAGGACATTCTGCTCACGGATCTTCCTAAACAGCGGGGAGCGAAGTGTTTCAAGAAGAGAATTATTTCTGACATTTGTGTCCGAGTAAGGAGAAAAAGGGCACGGCTCGGCGCCGCCGTAAGAGTTGATGTGGAAAAATCCACGCCCCGCGGCAAGACATCCGGCAGAGCTTTTCTCATCGCCCGGAAATGAGATAAAGACAGCTTCCGGGTATGTTTTTCTTATATCAACAAGACGATCTTGCAGGAGAGCGCGCTCACTTTCCGCGGGCGCGAGATCTGACGTATCTTCCGTCACCGGAACATATTCCACGTAGATGACAGCCTTGCAGCCGCTTTCAAGCAGCCTATCGAGAAAATCACGCTCGGTCACCTCTTGAAGATTTGCGGTGGTGACGGTGATCGACACGCCGAAGATCAGATGACTCTCCCGCAGACTTTTCATGGCCGAATTTACTTTGTCATAAATACCGCTGCCGCGCCGGTTATCGGTAGTATCTCGCCGGCCTTCGATGCTTATCACAGGGAAAAGATTGCGCTTTTCGTCAAAAAGTTTAATATATTTTTCATCGAGAAGAGTTCCGTTTGTAAAAACCGGGAAGAAAATACCGGGATAGTTTCCCGCTGTTTCGATTATGTCACGGCACAGGAGCGGTTCTCCGCCCGCGAGAAGAATAAAGCTTATCCCGAGATCTTCCGCCTCCGAAAACACCCTGTCCCAGTCCCCGCGCGTCATACGGTCCGTTCCCGGATCCGCGCAATTAGTGTGAAACTTGCGGGAATAGCACCCGGTGCAATTGAGATTGCACTCGGGAGTGATTCCGGCGATAAGCATCGTAGGTATGTGTTCTCCCCTCTTCTCCGCTTTCGCACGCCTGTCGTCCGCGCTGCGGCATGACAGCGCGAAACGCGCGATATAGGTGCTTTCTCTCGGATCGTCTGCTGTGGCTTTCAGCGCGCTTCTTATAAAATTCTCAACGCTTTTTTTCAGATATGCGCCAAGATCAAATTCTTCTTTTCCGGTCATTTTTTCCGCCTTCATTTACTGTTTTACAGAAGTTTTGCCACGCTTTCGTCTATCTTTTCCGGCGTCACGGCGGGAGCGAACCGTTTCACCACGTTGCCCTCGCGATCCACAAGAAATTTGGTAAAGTTCCACTTTATCTTGTCGCCCATCGCGCCGCCCTGCTGTGATTTGAGATATGTGTAAAGCGGCTCTTCGTTCTTGCCGTTGACTTCTATTTTCTTGAAAAGTCTGAAGGTAACACCGTATCTGGACTGACAGAAATCCTCGATCTCCTCCTCAGTTCCGGGAGCCTGACCCGCAAACTGGTTGCACGGAAAATCAAGTATCTCAAAGCCCTTGTCGCGGTATTTCTCGTATAAGTCCTGTAATCCCTCGTATTGCGGTGTGAATCCGCAACCTGTGGCGGTGTTGACGATCAGGAGAACTTTTCCTTTGTACTCGGAAAGCGATACATCGCTGCCGTCTTTTGCCTTGACTGTGTAATCATAAATGCCCATAATATTATCCTCCTTATAATTTGCGCAAGATTTAATCGCACGCTATAGATATATATTATATTAGCATATACGCCGGTATTTGTCAAGGATAATTTTGAAATTCACGCAATTTTTCCGCTCAGATCGTATGTTCTTCCGGCATATGCCTTATATAATGAAACAGGTACTGCTGCGCTATTCCGGCATATTCCTCCGCAAATTCCGGGAACCCGTCCGGATAATACTTTTCGAGCACACGTTTTATCCACACATCCACGGGAAACGCCTCCGTACGGTGCATACCGTACAGGAGTATGCATTCCGCCACTTTCGGCCCCACCCCTTTTATGGTCCTGAGTTCCGCTCGGGCGTCCCCGATCGGCATTTCGGACACAGCTTCAAGATCTATATCTCCGTCTGACACTTTTTTTGCGGCGTCTATGATATATTTTGCCCTGAACCCGCTCTTCAGATACGCAAGAGAATCTTCGCTCTCGGCGGATAATTCACGGGGATCCGGGAATCTGCCGCCGTAATGACCGCAAAGTCTTTCAATTATTCCTTTGATGCGGGGTATATTGTTATTCTGCGATATGATAAAAGATATGACACATTCCCACGCGTCCTGACGCAGCAGACGCATACCTCCGGCAAAATCACACGCCTTTGCGAGAGTCTTGTCACGGGATAAAATATGTTTTATCACGGAATAATCCGTTTCAAAATCAAAATATTTTACCCAGATATCCAAAAAATCCCTCTCACTTGTGTTGTGAAAAATAAAATTTTCCTCACCTGTCCGGGAAATGACGAGTCTTTTATCTGAAAAATACCCTTCATACGTACAGTCGCAGTCAGAAGCGATCTTCTTCCATCTGAACGCCTGACCGCAATCGAGTGTGTCGTCAAGATCAAAATCTTTTTCTTTTACCTCGATATCGCCGCCTTTTACGGTATATTCCATTATTTGTTCTCCTTTTGCCGCCGTACGGGAAAATATAAAATATTTCCGGAAATTTACTCCCGGTACTTGATTTTTCTATTAAATTATACTAAAATAGAATAAATAATACAAGTGATGGGAATGATTTTTTTGAAAAAAACCTTTGTTTTTTTATTTACTCTCATTTTTGCGTCATCTGTTTTCGCCGCCTGCTCGGATTCTGATAAGGACAAAAGCAAAAACAATCCCGCAGACAGCAGCAGCTTGGAAATTCCGGAAACAGAAGGCACAACAGCGGCAGAACCAGGCACGACGGATGTACAAGGCACCGAAGCCGCTCAGGATCTGGAAAAAATCGAGGGAACATTCGTCTATGACCGTTCGGGTATCCTTTCGGAAAGTGAATCTGACGAGTGCAATAAATATATCGGCTCTCTGTATGATAAATATCTGGTGAACGCCGCAGTCGTGCTGACCGATGATCTGGGCGGAATGACTCCGGACGAATATGCCGAAAAATCCTATAACGACCTGTATGGCGGAAGCGGAAGCGGATTTCTTCTGCTGATAAACAACGATACGAACAAGGACCGGATCTACAAGACCGGAAGCTGTCTTGTTTCAATAAGCGAAAAGACGCAGGCAGACGAGTTTTACTACGCGACAAATGAGATAATCGGCGGAAAATACAAAGACGCTGTCATGCGGCTTATGAAACTTATTGAAGGCTGTCCGGAACACGTTTTCGGCAACGCGGATGTTTTCTCGGGAGAGGAACTTGAATATCTCGAAAACCTCTGCGGCGCATCCGACAAGAAGATCGCCGTACTTGCCGCATCAACTGTCCCCGGTCAGACGAATGAGGAAGTTGCCCGCAATTATTATGACAGACATTTTCCCGATAAAGACGGATATATGATCATGCTCAACACCGGAACAAAAAGCTTATCCGTAGTGAGCGACGCAAACCTCCCCGCCGGTATCGACGCGATAATCGAATCATCGGATAAACTGGCTTCCGATGAAAACTATACCGGTGCGATCTCAAATCTTGTAAACGCTATCGAAAGGTGATGAAAATGCTTAAAATCGATCTCACGGGGAAACTTGCCGTTATAACGGGCGCCTCGGGTCAGATAGGCTCTGTTCTGGCGGATGTTCTCAGTGACTGCGGCGCCGATATCGCGGTACACTATAACTCAAACTCCGACAGAGCCGAAAAAATCGCTGAGAAAATCAGGCTTAAAGGGCTGAGAGCGGCGGCGTTTCAGGCGGATATAACGGACTTCGATTCTGTCCGCTCAATGAAACGGGATATTCTGTCAAAGCTCGGACAGCCGGATATTGCGGTATGTAACGCGGTGATACAGTACGACTGGAAGAATGTTCTCGAGCAGGATATTTCCGACTACTTCAGTCAGTTTGAGTCATGCGTCATGCAAAATGTCTATATGGCAAAAGCTTTCATACCCGGCATGATCGAAAAAAATCACGGAAGGTTCATAGCCGTTAATACAGAATGCTCGGCGCTCGCGGAGCCTTCCTGCAGTGCCTATACCGCCGGAAAAAAGGGGCTTGACGGGTTTATAAGGTGTCTTGCGAAAGAAGTCGGTATGTACAATATAACCGTAAATCAGGTAGCTCCCGGCTGGACAGTCACAGAAAACGACAGGATAAACCATACGGAGAAAAATGAGGAATATGAGAAAACAGTTCCGCTGAGACGGCGCGGAACGGATGTCGAAATAGCAAATATGATCGCGTTCCTTGCGTCTGATCTCGCGAGTTTCACCACCGGCGCATATATTCCCGTATCGGGAGGTCGTGTAATGCCGGCAATCTGAAACTTACTCGGTGATATTTGTATTTTTACGTTAGGATCGGGGTCGATACACATTGGATGAAAAAGAGTTTTATGACAAGACAATAGAAAACCTTCCGGCTATTTCGAACAAAATGCTGCAGAATGAGGCTCTGCAGGAGAAAATGGCTCAGACTTTTTATGATTTTCTCGAACTTCAGCATCTCTATGATTCCGCGATCGAAGTAGTCAAAACTCATCTGAATATACTGGATAACGAGTTCAGTGTAAAGTTTAAGAGAAACCCGATACACAGCATCGAGAGCAGACTGAAATCCCCGGAGTCCATTATAAGCAAACTCAGGAAAAAAGGTCTCCCGATCACTACCGAAACAGCGAGAAAGAACCTGCTCGATATGGCGGGGATACGTGTTGTATGCTGCTACATAAACGATATTTATACCATCGCCGATCTGCTGAGCCGCCGTGATGACTTTGAGGTACTGAAGAAAAAGGACTATATAAGATCTCCCAAGCCGAGCGGCTACAGAAGTTATCATATGGTCATCAATGTTCCCGTTTATCTTTCCACAGGCAAACAGTATGCGCCGGTCGAGGTACAGATAAGGACGATTGCCATGGACTTCTGGGCAAGTCTTGAGCACGAGCTGAGGTACAAGACATCGGGAGATATTCCTCCGTCTTTGTCCGACCAGCTGCGGGAATGTGCCGAAAGGATCGCCGACACCGATATGCAGATGCAGGAGATCTTCTCAAAGCTGGATGAGATAAGCTGATACGGGCGTCATATTTTTCAAAATCATTTCCGGGACCGGACATAAATGTATTTTTATATTAAAATAAATGGTGTTTCGGAACGGGGGCGGATCTTATTTGCTTTCGGCGTAAACCGAGCATTCCGTCCGTTACCGTGACAAAAACAAAATAAACTTAAAGGAGTTGCTGAAATCATGGCAGAACTTAAATTTGAGATCACCGAACATATCGGTACTTTGGGCGAGAGCCCGAGAGGCTGGACAAAAGAACTCAATCTGGTGAGCTGGAATAACCGTGATCCGAAATATGATCTTCGCGACTGGTCACCCGATCATACGACTATGGGAAAAGGAGTGACGCTTTCGGCAGATGAGCTTGCCTCGCTTAAAAATATTCTTTCCGAGATCGATCTTGATTCACTCGACTGACAGGTATTTTCCGCAGATCTATCCGACTTTTTGCGAGATTTGATAATTTTTTCATTTATTTTTACAATAACACTTGATTTTTTCAACAGAAAGTATTATAATTAACATAAGGTGTTTGTTGAATTTTTTCACTTCACCATTCTAAATGATAGTCAGGAGGATATTTGATTATGTTGGTTTCAGCTAAGGAAATGCTTAACAAGGCAAGAGACGGAAAGTACGCCGTAGGTCAGTTCAACATCAATAACCTTGAATGGACCAAGGCTATTCTTCTCACCGCACAGGAGTGCAACTCCCCCGTTATTCTGGGCGTATCGGAAGGCGCGGGAAAATATATGTGCGGTTATAAGACTGTTGTCGGCATGGTAAACGGAATGCTCGAGGAACTCAATATCACCGTTCCCGTTGCGCTTCACCTTGACCATGGCACGTTTGAGGGAGCAAAAGCGTGTATCAACGCGGGCTTTTCTTCCATCATGTTTGACGGCTCCCATTATCCGATCGAGGAGAATATCGAAAAGACGACCCAGCTCGTCCACACGTGCAACATACTCGGTCTTTCACTTGAAGCCGAAGTCGGAGCAATCGGCGGCGAGGAAGACGGTGTTATCGGTGCGGGAGAATGCGCCGATCCCGATGAATGCAAAATGATAGCCGACCTTGGCGTTACGATGCTTGCCGCGGGAATCGGCAATATTCACGGAAAATACCCGGAAAACTGGCCCGGTCTTTCGTTCGAGACACTGGCAGCTGTAAAAGAAAAAGTCGGCGATATGCCTCTTGTACTTCACGGCGGCACGGGTATTCCCGATGATATGGTCAAAAAAGCAATTTCCCTCGGCGTAGCGAAGATAAATGTAAATACAGAATGTCAGCTTTCATTCCAGGAAGCGACGAGAGCCTACATCGAAGCGGGAAAAGACCTTCAGGGCAAGGGATTTGACCCGAGAAAACTTCTCGCTCCCGGATTCGAGGCCATCAAAGCAAAAGTCAAGGAAAAGATGGAGCTTTTCGGAAGCATCGGCAAAGCATAATAATAAAATATTCGGGCGGGTACGGATGTTATGCCGTACCCGTTCTTTTTTTGTTATCTTAAAAAAGGCTGCTCTCCGTCACGGGAAAGCAGCCCTTATCGTCATTACCGATATTCAACGCGCGAGAAAATCAGAGAGCGAACCCGATCCTCCGGTCGAAACGAAAGCATAGTAGCTGAGTATCGTCGATGCGTCAGACGAATCGACGGTGCCGTCGATGTTTACGTCCGCGGCGCCGGTCTGGGAGGCACTGAAAGTTGTGCCGCCGCCTGTGGCGACAGTCGCGTACTCCCTGAGTATCAGCGACGCGTCTATGGAATCTGAAACGCCGTCTCCGTCAACATCGCCAAAATCATATACCGATATGCTCTCAAACTTACGTCCATACTTGACGGCGTATCTGCTTGCCGTCGAGTTGTCATATCCGCGGATAACACCGTTAAAATAAAGTTCCTTGGTGTCCTCGATCATTCCGTTGTAGATCGTATCGTAAGAATCATAAATGACACAGTCACGATTTTTCACGGTAAGAGATGAAAGATTTTTGCATTCTCCGAAAGCCAGCATTCCGATTTCGGTAACATTTTCGGGTATGACCACATCGGCAAGTCCGGCGCAGCCGTAAAAGGCGCTCGTTCCTATACTTTTTACACTGCCCGGTATCTTTACCGAAGAAAGCGCGCTGCATCCCGAAAAAGTGCGCTCGCCGATCTCCGTCAGACCGTTCGGGATCGTAACCGAAGCAAGGCTTGTGCAATTTATAAAAGTACGTATTCCAAGACTTTTCACGCTGTCGGGAATTACTATGGATTTAAGCGAACTGCAGCCGAAAAAGGCATTGTCGCCGATACTTGTCACACTTCCCGGTATCTTTATTCCGGGAAGAGAGGTGCAGCCTGAAAAAGCCTCCTTGCCGATATTTTTTACACCGTCCGGGAGCGTAGCGGAAGCAAGGCTTGTGCAGTCCATAAACGCGCCGTCGCCTATATTTGTCACACCCGAAGGTACTTCGACTGATGTTACGCTCCTGCAGAAAGCAAATCCGTATTTCCCGACAGCCGTGATACCGTCACCGATGTTTATCTGTCTGATATATCGGAAAAAATTACTCCACGGGGCATAGACATTATTATCTCTGTCATATGAAGCCATGGCTCCTTTTCCGCTTACATCCAGCGTCTGAGTGGAAATATCGTAATTCCAAGTGACATTTTTCTCGTTTCCCGCAGCTCCGCAATAGCCGGATGTTTCAGCCCCGCCCGCGATCTGAGTATAGATACCGGAGGGTTCCCGAAGCGCTCCCTCTGCCGAAACAGTCAGCCCCGTCGCTCCTGCGCATATAACACAGGCCGAAAGCAACGCAATCAATTTTTTCAATAATATCTCCGCCTTTCCTAAAACATATACATTAAATAAATTACAAAAAACTACACGCCGGCCGGTTTTGACGGCTCAGGATCTACTCTGTAAACAGACGTTCATAGGCGTTTTTACTGACCCATACCGATACAGACCCGCCGCTTACGGAAAATTCGCCGCAACCACTGTCGTCTATAAACACACTTTCTCTTATCTTACCCATTGCGTCGAACATCTCCTGACCGGCATGAGCCGTTCCGACATACATCCTCTTTGAGCCTCCGACGCTGTCACTGAGCAGAACGGCAACTCCCGAATCTTTATGTTCCTGCCCGTTATCTCCTTCTCTCGTAAATCCCACTACCGACGGATCGTCAAAATACAGATGCTCCGTTCCGTAGGCATAATCTTTTCTTATCCTGAGAAGCGTATTCAGTCCGGGTACCGACGGTATATTGTCATGCGGTATGCCGTAATAATCGCCGTAGAAAACACACGGTACCCCGGCGTCACGCAATAAAATTATCGCGTACGCGATCGGCTTGAACCAATCGGGAATAAACGACTGCAATGCCTGTCCGGGCTGTGTATCGTGATTGTCCACAAAAGTTACCGCATTGGCGGGTTCCTCGGCAGCAAGCGTTCCGTCAAAAAGCGTACGCATATCGAAATTTCCGTTCGAAGTTGCCGCCTGATAAAAATGAAAGTGCAAGGGAACATCAAACAGCGCAAGTTCACGCTGTGTAACATCAAGATAATGTTTCAGTTTGCCCACTTCGCGGCTCCAGTATTCACCGACTATGAAAAAATCATCCTGTCCGTTTTTTCCGGCATGGGCGCGCATTGACTCGATCCATCTGCGGTAGAAATCAAAACCGATATGCTTGACGGCATCGAGCCTGAACCCGTCGGGCTTTACAGTGTCAAGAAACCATTTTCCCCAATTCTCCGTTTCATTGATGACTTCCGGATTGTCCGTGTCAAGATCCGCCCCCATAAGATAATCATAATTTCCGTTTTCGTCATCCGTTTCGAGATTCCAATTCTTTCCGGCAAACTGAAAGATCCCGTTCCGGTGATTGCGCTCATCCCAGTCCGCGCCGCTGAAATGCGTCGCGTTCCAGTGGAAAGACGAATATTTATCCCCCCGTCCCGGAAAATCAAACTTGGTCCATGCCGAGATCGTCTGAGTTCCGCCCACATTCCGGTTGCGGTCGTTTCCGAATTTTTCCTCAACGACTACTTCTTCGGTCGCGTCAGCGCCCATGCGGTGGTTGAATACAACATCGCAAAGCACGGATATCCCGTTTGACTGCAATGCCCCGACCGCGTCAAGAAGTTCTCCGCGCGTGCCGTATTTTGTACTTACGGAGCCTTTTTGGTCAAATTCCCCCAGATCATACATATCATACACATCATATCCGACGCTGTGGATCCCGGAAGACCCCTTATAAGCCGGAGGAAGCCATATCATGGTGATACCGGCTTTTTCAAGCGCTTCCGCCTGCGCTGCCGCCTTTTTCCAGAGCAGTCCGTTATCGGGAAGATACCACTCAAAAAATTGTATCAAAGTTTTGTTTTTCATTATTTGACCCTTTCTGCCGATTTATATCTTATCTGTCCGGATTATATCATAAAAAAACAAGTTTGTCAATATCTGTCTGTTTCTTTACGATGACTTGTGCTTCCGTTGAAAAAAGCCGCTCTCCGAAAGTCCGGGGAGCGGTTTTATTATTGACAAAAAGCCGGAAGAATGATAGAATATACAGGAAATTTTTACAAACGGAGCGCTCTGTTATGGTTGAACGGAATTACGACGAAGACACGAAAACACTGACGATAAGCGGAACGGGAGATATGAAAAGTTACAGCTACCCGGAATTCGTTGCCATGCATGAATATGTGATCGAAAAGGTTATAATCGGTGACGGTGTCACGAGTATTGCAAAAGAAGCTTTCATCGGTTGCGGCAACCTTGAATCCGTAACGATCCCCGACAGCGTCACGGATATAGGCAGCTATGCTTTTTCATACTGTTCCGGTATATCGCAGATAAACATACCGAAAAATGTCACAGGTATCGGAAACTACGCTTTTTACGAATGCCGCAAACTGTCATCTGCAGCCATCCCGATCAGTGTCAGAAGTATCGGAAGGAAAGCTTTTTTCGGCTGCAATTGTCTTAATACCGTCATTTTTTACAATTTCCCCGGAGCAAAACAGCTGAAACTGACCGGCGGCAGTGATGTTCCGCTCTCAGAACAGATAGATATGATCATAAACAAAAACTACGGTGTCCGAATGGATCCCGAAGTAAAATATGATATTCTCCGGCAGCTGCTCGGTCTGAATCCGGATGAAGAAGAGCTTGTTGCCTATATTAAGGCAAACATTATTCAGATGATGCGTTTCGCGATAGACCGCAATGACGCAGAAACCGTCAATAATATCTGCGAAAGTAAAAAGTTTCTGACAGGCAGAAATATCGGCCCGATAACCGATTATGCCATAAATAACACTCAGCAAGGCGGAAGTATCGAGATACAGGCTGTACTTATGAACTGCAAGAATGAGCATTTCAATAAGAATACGAAAGATAAATTCATATTGTAAAAATAAAGACATACGGCGTCCGCAGCAATATCCGGACGCCTTTTGCTTTTATGACAGCGTGCTTTCAGAAAACTACGCCGGAAAAGCGTTTTCGGATTACGATTCGTATCTTGTCTTTTCTCACATCAGAGGCCACGCCATGACAGGATTCGGCGGTGCCGTCAAAAATATCTCCATATGGCTTGTTTCGGACGAAGATAAAAGTCGGATACACAGCGGAGAAAATCGGACTCGGCAGACAAAAATACACTCTCCTTCAGTTGTAAACATATATCTTCCCACGGTAAACCTCCGTTTACATCATCTTTGCTGTACATTATATCATAAAGTTTCCGTTAAGTCAGTCACGAAGCAAAATGACGGTTTAATGACACAGTATACGATATTTGAGCGTATATGCCGGAATATTGACAAAAAGTCCGAACGGTGCTATAGTGATACTGATG
>CAYPXB010000019.1:0-14597 GCA_964414745.1 uncultured Alistipes sp.
AGGCATAAAGCTGAGCGATGTCGTAAGCGGAAAAAACAGCATGGACGAATTTATCGCGCAGCTGTCGGATTATGATCTGTCGTGTATCATACGCGGCGAGGGAATGGGAAGTCCGAAAGTCACGCCGGGCACGGCTTCGGCGTTCGGCGGTGTGACGGAAAGCCTCGGAAGATTCGGGATCCCGTGCGGCTGCTGTTCGGACGGGCCTTCGGGAATGCGGCTTGACTGCGGCACGAAAGCTTTCAGCCTGCCGAACGGAACGATGATCGCCTCGACTTTCAACAAAGACCTTGTGAGGGAGCTTTTTGAGTTTACGGGAACGGAAATGGCGTTGAACAAAGTCGACTGCCTTCTCGGACCGGGAATGAATATCCACAGACATCCGCTCAACGGCAGAAATTTTGAATATTTTTCGGAAGATCCTCTTGTCACCGGAGAGATGGCGACCGCTATCCTGAACGGTCTTCACAGTTCCGGCGTGACGGGAACGCTCAAGCATTTTTGCGGAAACAACCAGGAGACGCAAAGGCGGAAGATCGACTCCGTAATATCCGAAAGAGCGCTGAGAGAGATATATCTGCGCGGATTCGAGATCGCCGTAAAAAAAGGAAACGCCGACTCGATAATGACGACGTACGGCTCTCTGAACGGATTGTGGACAGCCGGAAATTACGACCTTGTGACAACTGTTCTGAGGAAAGAGTGGGGCTTTACGGGCTTTGTCATGACCGACTGGTGGGCTGAGATAAACGAGCGCGGAAAGCCTTCGTGCGCGACTGACTTTTCGTCTATGGCAAGGGCACAGAATGATGTCTACATGGTGTGCGCCGACAGTTCCGACAATAATGACAACACGCTCGAGTCGCTCGAAAACGGCAGTCTGACGAGAGGACAGCTTCAGAGGAACGCCGCGAACATCTGCGGTTTTCTGACGCACACGAACGCCTTCAGGCGCCTTACGGGACAAGACGATACCGTCGAGGTGATAAACCGCGATGAAGAGGAGGACGGAAATGACGGACCCGTCGTTTTCCACGAACTCAATCAGGAGCTGACACTGCCGCTTGACGGGATCTGTACCGACAAGGGAAAGAGCTACAGCTTTGCCATGACGGTCAATGATCCGGGTATGTTCAGGGTGACGGTCACGGCTTCATCGGAGCAGAGCGAAGTGGCTCAGATACCCGTTACGCTCATCACGATGGGAACACCGAGCGCCGTGTTCACGTGGAAGGGAACCGGCGGAAAGCCCGTGTCGTTCTCGAAGGAGATACCGCTTTATTCGCACTTTACCGCCGCAAGGCTCTTTTTCGCGCAGAGCGGGCTTAAGATGATCAGCATAAAATTTGAGAGATCGCCCGAACAGAAGGGCAGAAGATTCGGCGAGATCTGAAAATAAAAACACCCGGATACGGACGGCACTGTCTGAGCGTCTGTATCCGGGCTTTTATTATTTGTACAGGTCGGAGAGCATTCTGTTTTTGAGCTCCCAGAGATTTTCCGAGAGGTCGACGTAATATGTGTGGGGGTTTTCAAATCTTTTTACCTCATCCCAGAGCAGGTCTATCTGACGGGCGCAGTAAGATCTTATTTCCTCGATACCGGGTGAGGTATAGACGCATTTTCCCTTTTCGAAAATCGGCACACGCAGTTTTTTCGCGGTAAAATCGGTAAGTCTGACGTGCTTGTATGTCTGGTCGGGATTGAATATGGTGTACGGTCTTGAGTCGTTTATCACCTCGTCATACAGCGTTATGACATCGGCGACGGCTTTTCCCGATTTGTTGTCGTAAAGCCGCCAGACTTCCTTGAATGACGGGTTTGTTATCTTCACCGTGTTTTCGGATATTTTTATCTTGGGGATTATCTCGCCGTCTTCCTCGACTGCGGCAAGCTTGTAGACACCTCCGAACACGGGGTCGGACTCGGAGGTAACGAGCCGTTCGCCGACACCGAAACTGTCGATGGAAGCGCCCTGGGCAATGAGATCTCTTATCAGAAATTCGTCAAGCGAGTTCGACGCGACTATCTTTATATAATCAAGTCCGCTGTCGTCGAGCATTTTTCTTGTCTTTTTTGAAAGATAAGCGATATCACCGCTGTCGATGCGCACTCCGACGCCTTTGTGGCCGGACGCTTCAAGTTCCTTGAAAACTTTTATCGCGTTCGGCACGCCCGACTTCAGGACGCTGTACGTATCGACGAGCAAGGTGCAGCCGTCGGGATAGACGCGGGCATAAGCGCGGAATGCCTCAAGTTCATCGGGGAACATCTGGACCCAGCTGTGAGCCATGGTGCCGAGGGCTCTGACACCGTAGTCGCGATCCGATATGGTGCACGCCGTTCCGCTGCAGCCGCCGATATATGCGGCTCTCGCACCGTAAACGGCTCCGTCGTAGCCCTGCGCGCGCCTTGATCCGAATTCCATGACCGGACGTCCCTGCGCGGCGGTGACTATGCGGTTTGCCTTTGTCGCGATAAGTGACTGGTGGTTTATCGTAAGAAGGATCATCGTTTCGAGAAACTGCGCCTGTATCGCGGGTCCTCTCACGGTGATTATCGGTTCGGACGGGAATATCGGCGTTCCCTCGGGAACTGCCCATATGTCGCATTCAAACCTGAAATTCAGAAGATAGTCGAGAAATTTTTCATCGAACATATTCTTCGATCTGAGGTAGTCTATATCCTCTTGGGTAAATTTAAGCGAGTTGCAGTATTCGATAAGCTGCTCGACTCCCGCCATAACGGCATAGCCCGAATTGTCGGGGATCTTTCTGAAAAACATATCAAAGTAGACTGTCCGGTCGCCGATACCGTTTTCAAGAAAGCCGTTAGCCATCGTAAGTTCGTAAAAGTCAACGAGCATGGTAAGATTTCTGCCGTCCATCGTGTGTTTCCTCCTGTTATGTAAATACGATAAAGGGGACGCGTCAGAGGCGTCCCCGGTTTATCTCCGCGTTATTTACGGGATCTTAAAACCATCATATGTCGACGATCTCGCCCTCAAGGTCGCGTGTTGCCGAAATGGCGTTTGATTCGTCGGTGTCGATATGCATCGCGCGTGCGAATTTTTCGGAAACACGGCAGACAACATCGCCGAGTATGGCTTTTCTGCCGTCGGTGTCAAGCTTTACCCATACGATGTCCTTGTCTTTTACCCCGAGTTCTTCGGCGTCCTGAGGCGTGAGGTGGATATGACGCTTTGCGACGATAACGCCCTCGGAAACATCGACCTGTCCGCACGGGCCGACGATCGTGCAGGCGCCCGAGCCGGCAATATCTCCGGACTCTCTTATCGGCGCGTCAATGCCGATCGAGCGCGCGTCGGTGGCGGAAAGCTCGATCTGGGTCGCGGGGCGCACGGGACCGAGTATGGAAACGCCGTCAAGCTTTCTCTTGGGGCCTATCACAGTAACCCTCTCCTCGCAGGCAAACTGACCGGGCTGGGAAAGATCCTTTTTCTTCGTGAGCTCGTATCCCTTTCCGAAAAGTGTCTCAAGGTCTTCCTGAGTTACATGAACGTGTCTTGCGGATGTTTCGACAATAAATTTTTTAGACATAGATAACCCTCCAGATTCACATTTTAATGTAATTTCATTTTACACCATTTGAATAAAATCGTCAAGTATATTCAAAAAATATTTACAAAGCTTTTAACCGGACTTGCCGTTTTTCGGAAATGTAACTGTTACGGTCGTGCCGGTGTTCTCGGCGCTCTGAATATCTGTCACGGCGTTGTGGAGCATCGCGGCGTGCTTTACGATGGAAAGACCGAGACCTGTGCCGCCGAGCTCTTTCGAGCGGCTCTTGTCGACCCGGTAGAAACGCTCGAATATCCGCGGGATGTGCTCCTGCGGTATGCCGATGCCCGTGTCCGCGACCCGCAGCGTGACACTGTCGCCTTCACTCTTTACCGTTACGGTGACGCTGCCGTTTTCGCGATTGTATTTTATCGCGTTGTCGCAGAGATTGAACACGATGCTCTGAAGAAGGCGTGGTATGCCGCTCATTACCGCCGGTTCGCCCGATACCGACAAGGTGACGCGCGCTTTCTGCGCCTCCCGGCTGAGAGAATCCGCCGTTTCTTTCGCGATGAGCAGGAGGTCGACCTCCTCGCGCTTCATATCCTCGGCGCCCTCATCAAGGTGGGAGAGGTGGATTATATCCTCGACAAGGCGTATCATACGCTGCGACTCGTCACGGATACGGGTATAGAAGTTCATCTTGTCCTCTTCACGGACGACTCCGTTTACAAGCAGTTCGGACGAGCCGGCTATCGTCTGCAGAGGGGTCTTGAGTTCATGAGAGACGTTTGCCGTAAACTCGCGGCGCATCTTATCCGATCTTTCTTTTTCCGTAGTGTCGATCACAAGCATGACAAAGCCTGAGAGCGTGTCCTCGTCTTTTACGGGATCGATCATCACACGGTACTGACTTTCACGAAGATTTAAGATCTTTTCGGCTCGCTTTCCCGAGCGCGCCTGCGAAAGCAGATCCGAGACGGCGTCACTTCGGCTTACCGCTGTGAGGTCTTTGCCGATGCACGATGGATCCGCTCTGAAAAGGAGAGACGCGGCGCGGTTTATACTGAGTATGATACCGTCGGTGTTCATGAGGATTATGCCTTCCGCCATATTTTCCGTCACGGTCTCAAATTCTTTCTGTTTTTTCTCAAGTTCCGCTTTCTGAAGAGCTATCTGTTTCTGCTGGCTGTCAAGGCGGTGCAGGAGCGGCGAGAGCTCGTCATACTCTTTGTTGCCGCTGCCGAGCGGATCTTCGAGATCGAGTTCATTGAGGGGCATGACGATCTTTTTTGAAAGACGTGACGCGAGGATGAGAGAAAAAGCAACGGCGATAAGAATGATGACGCATATCGGCTGAGCCATACCGAGAAGCAGTGTCAGCACGGTCATCTGCGAGACGGAAAGACGTATAACGGAGCCGTCGGAGAGCCTTTTGGCGGAGTACAGATATCTTTCCGTCAGCGTCGACGAATAGCGGCTGCTTTCGCCGTATCCTTTTTCAAGAGCCGACTTTATCTCCTCGCGCTCAAGGTGATTTTCCATTTCGCCCGATTCGGAGCGGTTGTCGTAGATGACTTTTCCCCCGCTGTCGATCCATGTTATGCGGTAGTCGGATGTTTCAAAGCCGCTTATATACGATATGCCCTCGCTCTCAAGACCGCGCGCCATAAGCTCGGTCTGTGTCCTGAGCTCGTTACGGCGTATCCCGGCGAAATAATTATACAGAGTGAAAAGAAAAAGCGAAACGGAGGCGACGGTGACGGCGAGAGCGACAAGACATATGGAACGGAAAATGCGCCTTGTCATAAAACAGCCTCCAGTTTATAGCCGACTCCGCGCACTGTTTTTATATAGCCGCCGCAGACACCGAGCTTTGTGCGCAGGGTACCGATATGGACGTCGACCGTCCTCGTTTCTCCTACATACTTTTCGCCCCAGACGGTGTCAAGCAGACTGTCGCGCGTGAAAACATGGCCGGGATTTTCGAGGAGCTTTTTAAGTATCTCATATTCTTTCAGTGTCAGCGGTATCTGTTTTCCCTTGACGAAAACGGTATGCTCGTCCGTGTTTACGCTGAGATCACCGGCGGTCAGTATCTTTTCGCCGTTTTCCTTTTCAAAGCGTCTGAGCACGGCGCGCACGCGTGATACCATCTCCATCATTCCGAAGGGCTTTGCGAGGTAGTCGTCCGCTCCGAGATCAAGCCCGATGACCTTGTCATATTCAGTGCCCTTTGCCGTTGCCATAATGACGGGGATATCAGATGTCGCGACGTCGGCACGGAGCTTTTTCAGGATCGTGATACCGTCCTCGCCCGGCAGCATTATGTCAAGCATTATCAGTTTCGGTCTGACGCTCTTAAGTTCGTCAAAGAGCTCGGCGGCGCAAGTCAGACCTTTTGCCTCGTATCCCGAGGTGCGAAGAGTATATACGATAAGCTCGCGAATGCCGCTGTCGTCTTCAACGCAGAAGATCATAACAGAACTCCTTTCCGCAAGATATTTTACTGAAACCAAAATATCAGAGTTGAAGATATGTTTTCATATCTTATGTAAAAAATTATATCATAATACAAAAAAACTGTCAATCACAGGCGGCGGTTTTTACTTCATAACTGTTTTGGCTGCGGGCGCGGAAAAATATTTTTAACTGTGTCAGAAATGACTTGACAAAAATTTTCCGTTATGTTAAAATGGGCGCAACAAGCGGGAAATACAGCGTTTCCGCGGCATACAGGATAAGATAACTTTAAGTTAACGGAACAAGGGGTTGAGGCATATGTTGAAAGCGATAGTGCTTATCATTGTATTCTATCTTCTGATAAGAGCGGGATATGATATACTGTTTGATTTTATCTTCCGCAACAAAAAATGACTGCGGCGCCGGGACCGGATCTTTGCTTTAAGTGAAAAATGCTTGCAAAATAAACGGATCTGTGGTATAATCAGTTGACAGAGGCATTTTTCATTACAAAAAAGGAAAGAGGTCGTTTGATATGGCAAAAACAGATCTGGGTCAGGAACTGCAGCGTCTTGCAGACGCCAATCAGAAACTTACGGAGGCGAACGAGGAACTCGCGGGCACCAACGAGAAACTCGCCGAAACCAATCAGAAGCTTGTTGAAGAAAGTAATAAATTGAGGGAAATACTCAATCAGTTACTCAACACGGTAAATGATCAGCAGAAGACGATGGCTGAAACGGTGGCGGAACAACAGAAGATGCTAAAGATCCTTCTCAACAAAAACAGTGACACGACGGGCGGTTTCGGAAGCGGCGACGTATAATGCAGACGTACCGGAGTTTTGCTCTGCGCACGGAAAAATACACAAACGCCGTGCGTATAAATTGACATAAAAATGAAAGCACGTCCGGGTGTCTGTAAAAGATGACCGGACGTGTTCTGCAATCGCCGAAATCAAAAATATTGACAAATGCCGTGAAATAAAGTATAATGAATCGGTATCGGAACAGGGGGGATTTGTTTTGTCACTGAATGTAAGATGTCCGAAATGCGGCGGAACGAATGTGCAACTTGTGGAGGAAAAAGAAGGACACGGCTGTCTGTGGCTGATCCTTTTCGGAGTTTTTTATGTTATGTGGATAGCGCTGAAGTGGACGATAGGTCTTTTTATCCTTCTTTTATTCGACTGGTGGATCGCGATAATCATGCGCATCTTCGGCAAGGGATATGTGTGGATGAGCAGATACTGGTTCACGACAACGAGGCGAAGATATTATTGTCACGACTGCGGACACAACTTCCGCACCTGAGATAAAAATATCAAAAATTTCAGGACGCGCCCAATTTTATTGTCTTTTCTCCGGATGAGAGAAGACGCTCGTCGTGGGTCACCATAACGATAGTTTTTCCGCTTTCGTTCAGCTTTTTTATTATCTCGATGACACGGACAGCGTTATCCCAGTCAAGAGAACCCGTCGGCTCGTCGGCAAGTATGATGTCGCATTTTTTCATCATAAGCCTTGCCAGTGCGACACGCTGTTGCTCTCCGCCCGAAAGTTTATATACAGGCGTATCAAGCTCTTTTTCAAGGCCGACGTTTTTCAGCGCCTGCTCGGCGGTTATATCCGTTCTGAATTTTTTATGAACCATTTCGAGATTCTGCTTTACGGTCTTGTTGTCGACAAGGCCGTAATTCTGAAAGACGAATCCGGCTTTTGTCTGAAAGAAACTGCGCGGAGTGTTTGTGTGATTGTTGAAAGTGTAGGAGTCAACGTGTATCTCGCCGTCCGTGACTTTTTCAAGTCCGCCTATCATATTGAGAAGAGTCGTTTTACCCGCGCCGCTCTTGCCCGTGAAAATGACAAACTCGCCGTCGGGTATCTCAAGTCCGAAATTATCGAACAGGACTTTTTCATCGAATGATTTCTTAAGATTTTCTATTTTTATCATATTCCCCATCCTTTCACGACTGTGCGATATATCTTTTCTGTATTATATTATATATTGTCCGCGGATAATTGTCAACAAATATTATTTATTTTTACGCATAAGTATTTCTTATGAATAATTATCGTAATCGAGATTGATTTTCTCTCTTACGGGCGGTATAATATGAAACAGAAGGAAACAAAAAGCATACGATGCGGAAGGAGCGGTAGAAATGCGTAAAATAAAAGATCTGCGGCCGACAAGATCGTTTTTCACGGTCATTGTTTCAGCCGTTATGGTTTTATCATTTACGGCGTGTTCGGGAGAAAGTTCCGGGCCGGGCGACAGTACGGGAGTGTCGGATCCCGGATCCGGTTATTCCGTATCCGTATCCGGGTCGGAGACGGAAACTGACAGCGGGGACTCGCAGGCGTCCGTAAGCAAGGGCGGCACCGACACAGCGACCGACACGGAAAACGATATACTCGTCGCGTTTTTCTCACACACCGGAGAAAATTACAACGTCGGCTTTATTGAAAAAGGGAATACGCATATAATTGCGGATATGATCGCCGGGGAAACGGGAGCGGATATTTTCGAGATCAGGACGGTGAACACATATCCCGACAGCTATAAAGAATGCCTTGATGTGGCAAAGCAGGAGCAGAAAGACAATGCCCGCCCGGAGATAGTCGATCCGCCCGAAGATCTTGACGGATATGACACGGTCTTTATCGGTTATCCGATCTGGTGGGGCGATATGCCTATGGCGGTCTATACATTCCTCGAAAAATATGATTTTTCCGGCAAGACAGTCATTCCTTTCTCAACAAGCGAGGGAAGCGGTCTTTCGGGAACGGAAAGCACCATAGGAAATATCTGTTCCGGCGCGTCGGTCTCCGACGGGTTTACCATTAACGGCTCAACAGCGCAGAAGGATCGTGACGAGGCGGAAAGCAAAGTAAAAAAATGGCTCAACGGTCTGGGAATGTGATCTTATATTATTTAACGGACAGACAAAAGACACCGCGGAATCATTTCCGGGGTGTCTTTTTATTTTGGCGGAATTTGCGGAAAATCTTGACAAAAACGCAGGGTAGTATATAATTGTATTCAGACAGATATTGCGAAACGTAAACAGATAAAACAGGGGGAAGGACAGTATGGATCTATTCAATCGTATGGACAGGATAGAGAGCGCACAGACGGAACTTTGTGATTTTCTTATCGGCATGATGCCCGTGGATTGGCTCAGGATATGCTTTTACGGAGAAGTCACAGACGGAGGCGATACCGTTTCCGTGTGGATGGCGCTTGTCGAAAAGCAGACAAATATCATCTGCACGCAGGAAGCGTTCTGGAGAAGATATGACGAATATCCGTATGAAGAGACGGAAGCGACGGACAGATTGTGCGATCTGACGGGTTTGCTGTGGAAAGCGTACGCGAAAAAATTCGGTAAAAGGAAGACGTGGTGTTCGTATTATCTTTCAATCAGCGAAGATCACACTTTTCACGCCGATCTGGGGTATGAACTGCCCAAGGGAGATCTGATACAGAAGCATGACGCTGTTTTCAGATCGTTTTTCAACTGCAGGTATGTTGACTATATATACAAATATCCGCTGAACAATATTCAGGGTGCCAAAAAACTGCTCGGTGAGTACCTTGTCGGGCTCATTCCCGTTGAGTGGAGCAGGATCTGCTTTGCCGGCGAAGTGAAAGTCGGCAGTGAAGCTGTTTCCACATGGATGGCGCTCGTTGAAAAAGAGACGGGAAAGATCTGTCCGCAGGAAGCGTTCTGGCAAAGGTACGAGTCATACCCCGTTGATGAGGCGGAAGCAAGTGAAAAACTGAAAGAGCTTGCACTGACTTTGCACCGGGCGTATATTGAGACGTTCGGAGAGACAAAGTTGTGGCGCACATATTATATCTCGATCTCGGACAATCTCTCTCTTTCGGCCTCCCGCGGTCCCGAAATTCCGAAGGGGGAGTGGGAAAAGAACCGCCACGTCATCTTTTATAAAAAGTTTTTCGACCGCGACTATGAGTTACCGGAGGGAAAATATCCGTATAAAACCTGATCTGACAAATAATATCCGGGACCGCGGGCATGGCTGTAAGATGTCCGCGTTTTTTTATGCCCGGACAAAGACGCCTCCGTAAGATAAAGGCGGGATTACGGCTTATGCGCTCTTATTGACATTTCGCGGATTATGTGGTAAAATTGGGGAAAACGGGAGACCGGATAATCTGAAAACAGGGAGATATTGTGATGTTTGATTTCGGGAAAGCCAACAGGGAACAGATAAAGGCGATATCCACTACCGACGGGCCTGTGCTGATAACGGCGGGTCCGGGAACGGGAAAGACATATACGCTCGTCCAGAGGGCGATATATCTGATAGAGGAGCGCGGAGTAAAGCCCGAAAGCATTTTTATCGCGACATTTACGGAAAAAGCGGCGAAAGAGCTTATAACACGTATCACGGACGAACTTACGGCTCATGATATCAGGGCAAATCTGAACGAGATGTATATCGGCACGTTTCATTCGCTTTGCCTTCGTATACTGAAGGAGCATATCGAACACACGCGGCTCAGGCGCAACTACAGGGTCATGGACGCGTTTGATCAGCAGTACATGGTCTTTCAGAACATAAATAAATTCAGGGAGATCGAAAATTTTGACAGTCTGCTCCGGGAAGACGGCTCATGGAGACAGTCTTTGTCGATCTGCGGTTATGTGAATAATTTGTCCGAGGAACTTGTAGAGCCGGATGAACTTATGAGAGACAGCGATGAGCGTATTGCCGTGCTCGGCAGGATATTAAAGCTTTACCGTGAGATACTCGTTGAGGAAAATCTTATCGATTTCTCGTCTATTCAGGTTGAGGCGTACCGGCTTCTCAGAAACGATCCCGCCGTGCTGAAGGAACTTCATTCGAAGATAACTCATATTATGATCGATGAGTATCAGGATACGAATTACATTCAGGAACAGATCGTTTTTCTTCTCGGAGAGACTCACCGGAATATCTGTGTGGTGGGTGATGACGATCAGGGACTCTACCGCTTCAGAGGGGCAACGATACGCAACATTCTTGAGTTTCCGCAGAAATTCACGAGGGGAAAATGCAGTATCATCCCGCTTGTCGTCAACTACCGCTCCGACAGCGATATTGTCGATTTTTACAACAGATGGATGGCTGACACCGAGGGCGAGAAATTTAAGTTTCACTGGAAAAATTTTCGTTATGACAAGAAAATAAGACCGCATAAGCAGAGCAGGCTGAAAAGTCCCGCGGTCGCAAAGCTCACAAGTGACGGTGATGAGGAGAAATGGCATGAGAAGATCCTGAATTTTATAAATGAGCTTAAAGAATCCGGAAAACTTACCGATTACAACCAGATAGCGTTTCTCTTCAATTCCGTGAAAAATCCGCGGGTGACTGCGCTTGCCGGTTTTCTTGAGGAAAATAATATCAATGTCTACTCGCCGCGTTCCGAAATGTTTTTTCAGCGCAGCGAGATCCGCCTTGCGCTCGGATTTCTCATGCTCCTGTTTCCGAATTACGTAAACGGGCTGAATAACGATGAATATACTCTTCTCAAAGAGGATCATATCAGGTATTATAAAGACTGTATTGCGGAGGCGGAAGAATATCTTGACAAGCCCGAGGGCTCATGGCTGAATAAATGGATACAGCGAACGGGCAAAGAACATACCAAGTTAAATCAAAAGACAAATTACGGCTACAGCGGTCTGCTTTACCGGCTGTTCGGGTTCGAACCGTTCTCCGGGATACTCGGAAAAGATCTGAACGGCGGACTGGTCGACGTAAGACCGTTGCGAAATCTCGCCAGACTGACGCAGATAATCGGGAAATTTGAATATCTGCACCGTATCACCGTTCTCGACGGTGAAGAATATGAAGGGGAACGCATGATCGACCGCAACACCGCGATGTTGTTCAATATGTACCTGAGGCT
Source organism: uncultured Alistipes sp. (assembly GCA_964414745.1). Classification (GTDB taxonomy): domain Bacteria; phylum Bacillota; class Clostridia; order Oscillospirales; family Ruminococcaceae; genus Ruminococcus. The sequence continues at coordinate 11,910 of CAYPXB010000019.1, forward strand.
TCTTATTGACGGCGGTATAACGGAGTATGAGGACGATTCCGAATACGCGCCGAGCGGATGTGTGTCATTTATGACGATACACCAGTCAAAGGGCATGGAGTTTCCCATTGTTTTCGTTGATTCACTTTCGAACTATCCGCGGAAAAGATCGAATGAACTGATGGAGGATATCGAGGAGAAATACTTTAAGCGTCCTGCGTTCGAGCCGAATAAGGATATTAAATATTTTGACTTCTGGAGGCTTTACTACACGGCGTTTTCGCGCGCTCAGGATCTGCTCGTGCTTACCTGCAGCGAGGATAAGAGGACTCCGAGTATTTATTTCAGGAAACCATATGAAAAACTGTGTTCCGTCTATGATCCCGGGTTTAATATAAACGAGTTCGATTTCAAGACCGTGAGGGATGTCAACATAAAAAACACATATTACTTTTCAACCGGTATTGCCGCTTATGAGACCTGTGCCCGCCAGTACAAGTTTTACAATGAGCTTGAGTTCATGCCGAAGCGCGCTTATGCCCGGTTTTTCGGTATGCTCGTTCATGAAACGATCGAGGATATACACCGCGCTGCTCTGAAGCATGAGGAGCAGTCGATAAACAAGGAGAATATATGCAGATGGTTTGACTCAAATTACGAGTCGCTCACAAAGACCGAACACACTTATCTTGCCGAGCCGCAGAAAAATGCCGCGCTTGATCAGGTGCTGAAATACGCGGACAGAGAGGGCGCGGACTGGTCGGGGATATTGCAGTCCGAACTTGATGTTTCTTTGGTGAGGCCGGATTATATATTAAGAGGAAGTATCGATGTCATTCGCGGAGAAGGCGATACGGTGGATATCATCGATTTCAAGTCCAGCAAGAAGCCGGATATGATGCGTGACAGAGATCAGATTGAGCGGTATCGCAGGAAACTGAATATCTGTGCCCGTCTTGTGCAGGAACGCACGGGGCAGAAAGTCGGCCGGATGCACCTCTATTTCACCGGCGAGGAGGGAAGCGAACCTACTGTCACATATCCTTTCAATGATTCGGAGGTTGAGAGCGCAGTGGCGGTATGCGATGATACTGTTGAGAGGATTCTGATGAAGGATTTCTCCGGATCGGCCGATGACGCGAGAACCTGCGCGGACTGTGATTTCAGTTTCTACTGCAGGAACAAGCAGTGATCATTACGATTCGGATCCACGCTCAGGTATGCCGGTTATCCGAAGAAGTATATCTGTCAGTGTCCTGACGTCATCGGCGGCATAGAGCGCACCCGCGGGTCTGTCACCCAGGTGAAAGCCGAACCCGTAAGTGACGGCGACAAAGTCGATTCCCGCCTGACGTGCGCCGTCTGCGTCATGCACGCTGTCGCCGACCAGAACGGCATTTTCATCCGGAATTCCGAGAATTTTCAGACATTTTCGCAAAAGATATTCTTTTGTCGCTGTTTCATTTTCAGTTCCGGATATAACTCTGAAAAGCCCGTGAAAATATTCATCGCAGATCATCTCTGCCGTGCGCTGTGCCTTTAATGTCGCGACCGCAAGCATGATACCGCGTTCTTTCATTGTTCTGAGAAGGTCCGTGATGCCTCCGTACACTCTGAGTTCGCGGTATCCCTGCTTTACGGCGTATTCTTTGTGATATGACACGGCTTTTTTTAATTTGTCACCGCTCAGACCGAAATTTTTCGCGTATGATTCTTCCATCGGCGGCCCCACGTGCGAGAGCATCTGCTCATATGTTATTCCGGGGAGATCCATCATTTTCTGCGTATAACGGATGCTGTTTAAGATCCCCTCCGAAGTATCGGCAAGAGTTCCGTCCATATCAAAGATAACAAGTTTTTTCATATTGTTTCTCCGGCGTTGTAAATTGTGGGCGTCAGAAAAGTAACATTAAGACTTTGTTTTAATTTAGAAAAATAGTCCATCGTCGCAACGGATATTTCACGGCGTCGCCGGTCTTTCATATTCAGATTCATTTTGTCGTCAAAATAGTTTTCACGTTCCGACACTTTGAATCCGTCAAAACCCGCCAAGTATAAATCATGTACATCGGCTTTTTTCAGAACGTTCAGAAGCATAAGGCCGGCGTTGTCGGTTATTGCCTCATTTTCGTTCAGATAAGAGGAATAATTCACGGCGTGCTCTGTGGAAATGTTTGAAGTGCAGATAAGTTTTTTGCCGAGTTTCGACACAGCGTCACTGAGCCCGGAAAATCGTTTCAGATTGCTGATGAAAACATAATCATACCGGAATTTTTCCGGTATATGGTTGATGGCAAACACGAGCGGCGATTCATCCTTAATAAAACGTTCTATCTTTTCTTCGCATTTTGTAAGGCTTTTTCCCGGCGCCAGAACGAGTACTTTACTGTTTGCGCAGATATTTCTCAATTCATCAAGCACTTCGCTGTCATCGACGGCATGCTGCTGGAATTCAAGATACAGTTTCACAATGAGCTTTTCGTCATACAGCCGCGCATTTTCTTCAGGTATCCTCTTCATTATCGTTTCGATGTCGCGGATGCAAAGTGTCTGCTTGTTCATGAGAAATGTCGCGTAGTTCGGGTGGCAGTTGTTGATAGCCGCAAGATAGTACGGTGCGGAATATCCCCACGGTTTTTCCACGTATATCGGCATGATATAATCATCCATTATCTCCAGTATCGGAAGCATTTCATACTTCTTGGCGAT
>CAYPXB010000020.1:0-10055 GCA_964414745.1 uncultured Alistipes sp.
CTCAGCAGAAAATCGTGATAGTTTTCAAAATTTTTTTTGCTTCTCTCGCGGTTTATATTGTCCTCGTACATTTTACCGCGTCTGACATCATCGTCCGAAAAAGAAGTTACCTCAAAAAATCCGCTCCGGCTGAGAATGTACATCGCGTCTCCCGCGGAAGTGAAATTAACCGTATCGACTTCCGGAAGCTGTGATGATACGATCTCGCACTCGGCGGGATTGTCATCAATAAAGACAAAGCTTTCCGTAAGCAGTGAAAGATCCGCGGCCGTCTGCTCTATATTGCGGTCTTTGTCGTCCCAGTTTGATTTTATCGAAACAAAATCTTCCGGTTTCAGGACCGATTCGGGATGAGTGAGTCCGAGCGACGCGTTTTCCTCGTCGTTTTTGGAACACACGGTAAGCAGGATGCCATAATTTTTGTAGCCTTTTATAAACTCCTGAAACTCGCTGTATGACTGTCCGACAGGTGTTTCCGGACCTATCTCGATACCGTCACGGCCGTCATCCCCGATCACACCGCCCCAGAGCGTATTGTCAAGATCGAGCGAGATGACTTTCTTGTTTTTTCCGAACACGGATTTTATAATGCAGGCGACGCTGTATGCGAGATCCGGTATGACATCAAGACTCATTGCGTATTTATACAGGAACCACGCCTCGGGATCATGCCATTTTTCAAGTCCGGCACAGGAAGAAAGATAATTTATGTCATTTATGTAGAATCCGTCTTTTTTTCTCGCGTAATCGGCCATCATGATATTCAGGCGGTTTATAAAAGAAGTCGTTCCGTGGATGCTCCAGCAGTCATAACTGCCTGTATGGCGATACGGGAGGAGCTCAAAATTATTCTGTATCACAGGGCAGTCAAATTTTGACGACAGGCATTCCCATACTTTTCTGAATATACCGAACTGTTCATCGATCCTTTTCCGGACCTGCTCCTCGCTTTCCGATGTATCTCCGGGTATCAGCGTAAGGTTTCGCGACGTCGTGTGTATATATATGATATCCGGCCCGAAATCGTCAAGTTCCGGTGTGCCGAAGACAGCGTCCTCAAAAAACTTGTTGTATTCCGAAACATAAAAATCGGGTTCAATGCCGAAATTCAGCAAAAAAAGTTCGAGAACGGAAACGACGTCACTGACTGTCGATCCACCGAGTATCGCGACCTTTTTCCTTATTCTTTCCGAGCCGTCGGACAGGAGCTGTCTTTTTATCTTTCTTCTGTTTTTCCGGATGTAATTTCCGTCAAACGGAAAGTTCAGTTCTTTCATACGGATACAGGCACCTTCCTTATCTATTTTGTTCTGTTTTCCTCGATACAGGTGTGATTTACCCCGGTAGCCGAGAATGAACATACGGCAAAGAGAAGATCCGTAGCTTTTACTTCTTTCACGAACGAGACCGCGTTTTTGTCAAAATATCTTATATCACAGAGATATATGTTTTCAAATGAACTTGTGAGCACAGGGAGCAGGGCGTTGCCGTAACTGTCCTTGAAGATGACAAGTGTCCTTCCGTTTTTGCATTGCGTCTTTACATGAGTTATCTGTTCATCCCCACCGAACACAAGATAGTATGATGAGTTTGACATTTTCGACGGATCAAGGAGCAGCGGGCAGTTTTCCGCCGGTTCTTCGAATGAAGTATTGTATCTTGTGACCTCAACTTCGGTCTTCGGCTTGTAGTAGACAAAGTCCTCGGGGTTGTTCAGAAGCTCCGAACTTTTTGTATACCCGTAAAGAGTCCCAACAAATCCGGGAAGAGAAACTTTTTCATATTCATCAAGCGGCGCGAACGGAACGTCTGCGTCTTTCGCGAATTCCTCGGCGGCATAATAGGCGCCCAGCGGCTGCCAGTGGTGATCCGTGCGAAAATATATATTCTCATTTTTGTGATATAACAGCGCGTTGAACGCGTCAACGGGGGTGACATTCACGAGATTTTTGTTTATGCTGTCAATGTTGTCTTTTTCGCTCGCCGTAAGTTCCGAATAATTTTCGGGAAGATAATATGAAACAGGCGTCGGGCATATCATCGAATATACATTTACGCCGTCGCCGAGGGATTCCTTGTACTTATTTATGGACTCCGCGTACTCGGCACCGTTTGACTTTCCTCCGCCGAACAGCATGACGCCTCTTTTGTTTACGATAACGATACCGTCTGATATTTCCCCGTTTGCGGCAGGATTCCTGTTGTCCGGCACTGTTGTCACGGCTGTCGTTCCGGTCACGGTCTGTGTTGTTGTGACGGTGCTGCCGGAGTGATTGCCGCCGGATGCCGCTGTATTCGTCGGTGTAGTTGCGGCGGTCGTCACGGCGGTCGTCTGTTCCGGCTCATCATCCTCGACATCGACGGTATTATAGATAACAAATCCTTCTTTTCCGTACGGTCTTCCTCTGAGCGGGAGGAGCTTTGAGGAAATAAACTCCTTTATGCGGCTTCTTCCGTGAACTGTGTCGTCATAATAGTCGGCGATACCCGATGTGAACTCGCCGCTCAGATATGATGACACCGAAAATTCCGGAAATTTTGTCAGATTGCGGTTTTCCTCGTTTGATACCGTTTCTCTTCTGAAGCAGAGAAGATAAACGAATCCCGAGACAAACACGAGCAGTATCAGAGCGATATTTATCCCATAGACTGCGTTTGTCACGATCGTACGGCGCTTTTGACTGATTTGCCCTTCATTTTGCCTGCGGTTTTCTTTTTCGGCTTTTTTTCTCCTGCGTATCCTCTCATATTTCCGGCGTGCTCTGACAGCTTTCTCTCTCGCCGGATTTTTTCGGTTCTTTGAATTTTTCGGGCGGCGTTTATTTTTTTTGTTTTCCCCGTCCGGGATCTCAACGTCGATATTTATATCATTCCTGTCCTGTACTTTATACATTTCTGCCGCCTCCCGTCAGAACCGAAAATAAAGAAACGGATTTGAAGTCGCGTCCACGAGCATGATACTGCTCAGGACGAGGAGCACAACGCTTGCGAGAGAACCTGCCAGCGACACAGTCGTTTTCAATGCGAAAGATCTGTCTGTAAGTTTTTTCACAAGGCCAAGCAGAGGGAAACAGCACAGAACAGCCAGCATAAGCAGATACATATTGTTTACGACCGAGATCTTGTCTGCAAGTGATATGAATCCGTTTCCCCCGAAGCCGAATATCGTCTTCATAAATGTGCCGAGCTGTCCGAGATCCGTGAAATAGAAGATCCCGAAACCTATGATGATGACAATTTTGCTGTATATATGTCTGATAATGACGGGGATCTTTTTCATGATCTTTTTGCCTATTTTCATTTCTATAAAGATGAAAAGCCCGTAGTACAGCCCCCAGATGACAAAGTTCCAGCTTGCTCCGTGCCAGATGCCCGTACAGAGCCATACGAGAAAAAGTCCGCCGTATTTTCTTCTTTTGCCGAATATCGGCATATACAGCACATAGTCACGAAAAAAGGAGCTCAGAGATATATGCCACCGTTGCCAGAACTCGGTTATATCCCTGCACATAAAAGGATGTCTGAAGTTTTCGTCAAAATGAAACCCGAATATGCGTCCGAGTCCGATGGCAATATCGGAATATCCCGAGAAATCAAAATAGACCTGGAGAGCATAGACTGCCGCGCCGTACCAAGCGCCCACGAAAGACGCGCTGCCGATATTTCCGAACACGTTGTCGACGATCTCGCTCAGCTGATTGGCGATGAGGACTTTTTTTGAAAGTCCGATTATCATTCTTCCAAGACCGTACGAAATATCCTGAAGTGTCGTTTTCCTCGATACGATCTCTTTTTCGATAGTGCTGTATCTTACGATAGGCCCAGCGACAAGCTGCGGAAAAAGGGAAACATAGAGCAGAAAATTTTTGAAATTGCGTTGCGGAGACACTTTTTCCCAGTGGCAGTCTATTATATATGAAATCGTCTGAAACGTGTAAAAGCTTATTCCGATCGGCAGTTTTATTTCCGGGACGGGGATATCCGAAGAAAAAACGGCATTGATATTTTCCGTGATAAAACCGCTGTACTTAAAAATGCCCAGCATGAGCAGGTCGTAGACCACAGCGATGACTGTGGCGGCCGTATCGCCTCTGCCTCCTCTGAACCGGCTGATAAAAAGTCCGCAGATGTAGTTTACAAACGCGCTCAGCAGCATAAGAAGGACATAGACAGGCTCTCCCCAGGCATAAAAAATAAGCGAGAAAATAACCAATACCGTATTTTTTGCGTTTATTTTGCCGACAGCGGCATAGCATACCAGACATATCGGCAGAAAGAAATATAAGAAAAAGAGCCGCGAAAAGACCATTATCCGCACCGCCTTTAAGAAGTCACTTAATTTGTTTTATGTTTTATCTTATTATGCTTTTCGGATAATTCGGAAAAATAAGATAAAACCGTGATAACGCAACCTCAAAAAGTCGGGTAAAAATGAAATCAATCAGCGCTCACTGTTGTCACAATCAACAAAAACCGTCATAAAAATTTATTAAACAACCCGAAAAAGCCCTAAAAACCGTCGAAAAAAATCAACATAGAACTTTTCAGAAAAATCTATGTAGTCTCTGATTTTTATTATAACGCAAGAAAATAAGAATTGCAATAGAGATGATTCAAGTTTTTGAATATTTTGGATAAAATCGGAAAAATCGTCATAAAACACAAAAAAAGCAGCGTCTGACTGCTTTTTTTGTATATTATTTTCGGCTTAAATTTTATTTTTCAACAAAGTTTCAACAAGACCGGAAAAGTCGGAAAACTGCTTATTCCGGATCTTTTTCCGCCAGTGTTTTTATGCTGGCAGTCAGACCGGCAAGTCCCTGTATCTCGCTCGGTATGATTATCTTTGTCGCCTTGCCGTCGGCGGCTTTGCCGAAAGCCTCGAGAGATTTCAGCTTTATGACACTGTCACTCGGAGCCGCTTCATTTAGTTTCACAAGACTGTCCGCGAGAGCCTGCTGAACCATTTCGATCGCTTTTGCCTCACCGGTGGCCTCAAGTATCTTCTGTTCCCTTATGGCGTCGGCCTTAAGTATAAGAGCCTGCTTTTCTGCTTCTGCCTCAAGTATCTGTGATTCCTTCTTAGCCTGTGCGCGCAGGATCTGTGATTCCTTTTCACCTTCGGCGACGAGGACCTGTGACTTTTTGTCGCCTTCCGCCTGGAGAATTTTTTCACGGCGTTCACGTTCTGCTTTCATTTGTTTTTCCATGGCGTCCTGTATCTCGCGCGGCGGAAGAATGTTTTTCAGTTCCACACGGTTCACTTTGATGCCCCATCTGTCGGTCGCCTGGTCGAGGATGGCTGTGATCTTTGAGTTTATCACGTCACGCGATGTGAGGGTTGTATCAAGTTCCATTTCGCCGATAATATTCCTGAGCGTTGTCGCCGTCAGATTTTCAATGGCCATTATAGGCTGTTCAACACCGTAAACATATTGTTTTGCGTTTGTGACCTGATAGAAAACGACTGTGTCGATCTGCATCGTTACGTTATCTTTTGTGATAACAGCCTGAGGCGGGAAATCGACAACTTTTTCCTTCAGCGATATCCTTCCGGCTACTTTATCCACAAACGGGAGAAGAAAATGAAGACCCGTCTGCCACTCGCACTTGAATGAGCCGAGACGCTCTATTACAAACACTTCAGACTGAGGAACGATCCTGAATCTTGTTATGGCGATCACCAAAAGAATTATCAACAGAATTAAAATGGGCATAAATAGTTACCTCCTTACAGATTTGAATTTTCGGAATGAACCGCCTCGGCAACACTGTCTTCGGGGCCTTTGGGTGACACTATAAGTTTTGACCCGCTGACTTCCTTCACCACAACGACACTGCCTTCGGGTATGACAAGATCTTTGTCATACGGAACCGCCATCCAGTCGACACCCTCAAGCGAGACGCGTCCCGAACCGGTCGCGAAATTTATTTCCTCGATAACTGTTGCGTATCTGCCGATATTCAGTTCATAATTTGTATCGATTTTTTTCGCGTTCAGCTTTTTTCTGAGCGGAAACGTGAGAAGAGTGAAGACACCCGAAGAAATAATGAATACTACCAGTTGCTGGAAGAATGTAAGCCCGAACAGATAGGTGAGTATAAAAGTGAGCAGAGATCCGAGAGCAAACCAGATCGATATGAGCTGAACGGTACAGAACTCGATGACAACGAATGCCACAAAAGCGATCAGCCAGAAGATCAGCATTCCCAAGAAAAGTTCCTCCTTTCGTTTATTATTGCCAAAAAGGATCTGACTGAATTAAATTATAACATATCCCGCGGGAATTTACAATATGATTTCGTAAAATTCCGATAAAAATTATTTGTTGTCGCAATAACGCGTATCACGATTCCGGCTATAAAATTAAATAAATTAAATATTATTTTTGCTGTTGACAATGTAATTATCCTGTGGTACAATTAAATAGCAAATGTATAAACGGGGGTACTGATGTCAGAAGAAATTCAAAAGCTGCCGCTGTTTGCAAAACGTGATCAGAAAGAGGTGACTTCGGATGAAGGAAGGAATACATCCTGATTTTGTAAAGACTACGATTACCTGCCATTGCGGTAACGTTATGGAAACTATGTCCACAAAAGAGAATATAAAAGTTGAGGTCTGCTCAAAATGCCATCCTTTTTATACAGGAAAGCAAAAGCTTGTTGATACGGGCGGACGTGTAGACAGGTTCAAGAAACGTTTCAATATGGACAAGTAATTCAGGGGCGGTCGTTGACCGCCTTTTTACTTCACGTGCCGGGAGAAAACAAATGAATTATTTTACGGTATCCGGAGAGGCCGAGGCTGCCTATGAAGAAAAGCGTTCTGAGTTTATCGGGCGTATCCGCCATGTAACGACGGCCGATGAGGCGGTCGGTTTCATAAATCACGTGCGTGAAGCAAACCGAAAGGCAAGGCATAATGTTTACGCTTATATCCTGAGGGACGGAAATATCTCCAGATACTCGGATGACGGCGAGCCTCAGGGAACGGCGGGGATCCCGGTGATGAATGTTCTGATAAAACGCGGACTTTCGGATGTGTGTATCGTTGTGACGCGGTATTTCGGAGGGGTGCTTCTCGGCGCAAACGGTCTTGTCCGGGCTTATTCTCACACGGCCTCGCTTGCCTGTGAAAAAGCTCATATAATGAATATGTGTCTCGGTCGCAGGCTCGTCATAGAAACGGGATACAGCCAATACGGAAAACTCTCATCTTTGTTCCCGGTTTTCGGTGTGATGACTGTAACCTCAGATTTTGGAAGCAATGTAAGGCTTGAGGTGCTTGTGCGAAGTGAATCATACGAAGAATTTGCGGACAAGATAAAAGACGTGACGAACGGCAGCGCGACCGTATCGGTACTTGAGGAAAGCTACAGCGATTTTTCGGCTTGTGAGAAAAACAGTGATGTGTAGTTCTGATGCCGCGGCCGGAAAGATCTTTGATAAGGGGGCGACGTATATAAATGAATGTGCGGGAACAGACTGAAGTTATAGAAATGGGGACTCTCAGCAAGTTTGCCTGTACGAGCCTTGATGAAAAAGGGACGAAAAGACGGAAATATGAAGATAAATGCCCGTACAGGACGGATTTTCAGCGTGACAGGGACAGAATACTTCATTGCAACTCTTTTCGCAGACTGAAAAGGAAGACACAGGTCTTTCTTTCACCGGTCGGGGATCATTACAGGACAAGGCTCACACACACGCTTGAGGTATCCCAGATAGCGAGAACCATTGCGAGAGGCCTCAGGCTGAATGAGGATCTTACAGAGGCGATAGCTTTGGGTCACGACCTCGGCCATTCGCCGTTCGGTCATTGTGGTGAAGCGGTACTCAACGAGATCTGCCCGTACGGCTTCAAACATTATCTTCAGAGCGTCCGGGTCGTCGAGTTTCTTGAAAAAGGCGGCGAGGGTCTTAATCTTACGTTTGCCGTAAAAAACGGAATTGCCTGCCACACGAATGCCGTTGCCGCGACGAAAGAGGGGAATGTCGTGCGGCTTGCCGATACGATAGCCTATATAAATCATGATATAGAAGATTCTGTGCGCGCGGGGATACTGAACCCCGACGACCTGCCTTACAAGTGCGTGAAAGTACTCGGAAACACGAAAACCAAGAGGATAACGACGCTTGTCGCGTCGGTTATCGAGCACGGTGCGTCTTATGATATTGATTTTTCTCCCGAAGTGCGGAAGGCGCATGATGACTTGAAATCGTTCATGTTCAAAAGAGTCTATACAAATCCCGCCGCGAAAACAGAGGAGAGCAAGGCAGTCGGCATAGTTGAAAAGCTGTATCGTTATTTTATTGAAAATCCGGAAAAAATGCCGGATGAATACCGTGAGATAGCCAGGAAAAGCGATGCGGACCGGGCAGTCTGTGATTACATATCGGGTATGAGCGACTCATACGCCGTCGATCTTTATACAGAGCTGTTCGTGCCGAAATTCTGGAAATAGCGAGGCGGGGATCCAATGTATGTAAGCGATGAATTCAAAGAACAGCTGATCAGAGCCAACCCCATAGAAAAGGTAATAGGCGAATACGTGCCTCTCAGAAGAAGCGGAAGAGATTATGTGTGCCGCTGCCCTTTTCATAATGACAAAACGCCGTCTTTGCATATCTATACGGATTCGCAGTCTTATCACTGTTACGGTTGCCAGAACGGCGGAGACGTGATTACATTCATTGAGGAAAAAGAAAATCTCGGATTTATGGACGCGGTGCAGTTTCTTGCCGACAGAGCCGGACTGGAGATTCCGCAAGGCAAGAGAAAGTATAACAGAGAAAACGCTGAAAAAAGGACAAAAATTTATGAAATGAACAGGCTTGCCGCGAATTTCTACTTCATAAATCTCGTGAAAGGGAATGACAGGTCGGGGATCAGGTATTTTCAGGAGCGCGGGATACTGCCTCAGACAATAAAAAAATACGGTCTGGGTTATTCAGGCGATTCATGGGATGAACTTTGCACGTACCTCAATGAAAAAGGTTACAGCGATGATGATATCATCGAGGCATCTTTGGGAGGAAGGCGCAGCAACGGGAAAGCCTATGATATTTTCAGAAAGCGTGTGATCTTCCCGATCGTTGATCTCAAAGGAAATGTGATCGGATTCGGTGGGCGTGTTCTCGACGGATCAAAGCCTAAATATCTCAATTCGGGCGATAATATCGTTTTTAACAAAAGAGATAATCTTTTTTCGCTGAATTTTGCCAAAAAATCGGCGAGAGAAGGACTGATACTGGTCGAAGGTTACATGGATGTGATAGCAGCAAACCAGGCGGGTGAGGACAATGCCGTCGCGACGCTCGGAACAGCTCTTACACCCGAACAGGCGAGTCTTATAAAGCGTCATTTTTTTTATAATGGTGATAATAATAAAAAAAGCTTAATAATAGCGTATGACAATGATTTTGCCGGGCAGGAGGCGATCGAGAGAGCTTTGAAACTGCTCTACAGAGAAGGGATAATGCCGAAAGTTCTGGATATGGACGGAGCGAAAGATCCCGATGAGTACATAAAAAAATTCGGAGCAGCCCGTTTCAGGATCCTTGTGGACAACGCCGCCGACGCGAGGGAATATTTAGTCGAAAAATATAAAAAGTATTATAATATCGATGAAAATTCCGGAAAAATACCGACTCGCAACAGACTGATGGCAACAGATAGGATCGCAGGTATAATATCTTGCATCAGCGATGAAGATCACAGAATAAACTATGCGAACGATACGGCGGAAGATTTCAATATTGATAAAAAAAGTTATGTTGATAAAGTGGAAGAGCTCCATGAAAAACCGGCGAACGAAGAAGAAATAAAAGAAGAAAATGAAGAAAAAATAAAAACCTACACGGAAGAGAAAAATATCGCGGCAACTGTACCGCCCGTAAAAGATGGTGAAAACACCGCACTTAAACAGAAACAAAAAAAATGTGAGAAAGCGGAAAGACGTATAATAAATCATTTAAATCTTTGTTATGAAGAATGGGAGCATATAAAAGAGGTAGCTCCGCCGGAATATTTTATCACACCGGCTCACAGA
>CAYPXB010000020.1:10155-14412 GCA_964414745.1 uncultured Alistipes sp.
CAGGGGAAAACCACGGGTAAACTGACGACAAAAGAGATCACAGACGCCCTTGAGGATCTTGATTTCGATGTGGAGCAGCTCAACAATTTTTACGACAACTGCGAAAGTCTGAATATCGAGATCGTTGAGGACATGAATGTGGACAACGACCTTAAGATAGGGCTTGACTCCACGCTTACGGACGATTTGGAAATGGCGCTGTCTACCGAGGGAATCGCCATTGACGATCCCGTAAAGATCTATCTCAAGGAGATAGGCCGCGTACCGCTTCTGACTCCCGAGGAGGAGATAGAACTTGCCCAGAGAATGGCGGCGGGGGATCCGTACGCGAAAAAAAGGCTTTCCGAAGCCAATCTTCGCCTTGTTGTCAGCATAGCGAAAAAATATGTAGGCCGCGGAATGCAGTTTCTCGATCTTATTCAGGAGGGAAATCTCGGCCTTATAAAAGCTGTTGAAAAGTTTGACTATACGAAGGGATTCAAGTTTTCGACATATGCAACATGGTGGATCCGCCAGGCAATAACAAGAGCTATAGCGGATCAGGCGAGAACGATAAGGATACCCGTTCATATGGTTGAAACGATAACGAAAGTAAAGAAAGTATCAAGTCAGCTCCTGCACGAAAACGGACGTGACCCGAGTCCCGAAGAGATTGCCGACAGACTTGAGATGCCTGTTGACAAAGTCAGGGAAATAATGAGGATAGCCCAGGATCCCGTGTCGCTTGAAACGCCTATAGGAGAGGAAGAAGACAGCCATCTCGGCGATTTCATTCCCGACGATGAGGCTCCGGCGCCTGCCGACGCGGCATCTCATACGCTGCTCCGTGAGCAGCTTGACGAAGTTCTCTCTACATTGACCGACCGCGAGGCAAAGGTCCTCCGGCTCAGATTCGGTCTTGACGACGGAAAAGCCAGAACGCTTGAGGAAGTCGGACAGCAGTTTGACGTCACAAGAGAGAGGATAAGGCAGATCGAGGCAAAAGCTCTGAGAAAACTCCGCCATCCGAGCAGGAGCAAGAAAGTCAAGGATTTTCTTGAATAATTCAGACGGAATCCGTTGCGATCCGGACAACTCCCGTGATATATGACAAGGCACCGTTTTGTAAAATAAAAGGAAAGGACATTTGCTCAGATGAAACTAGGAATGGTCGGACTGCCGAACGTCGGAAAAAGCACGCTTTTTAACGCCCTGACGAATGCCGGGGCGGAGTCGGCGAATTACCCTTTTTGTACGATAGAAAAAAATGTGGGTATCGTGTCTGTCCCCGACGCGAGGCTTGACAGGCTCGCGGAGATGTACGATCCCGATAAATTCACTCCTGCGACACTTGAATTTGTCGATATAGCCGGTCTTGTGAAAGGAGCCTCAAAAGGAGAGGGACTCGGCAATAAATTTCTTGCCGACATAAGGGAAGTAGATGCGATAATCCACGTCGTAAGATGTTTTGAGGATGAAAACATTGTCCATGTTGACGGCAGTATCGATCCGGCAAGAGATATCGAAACGATAAATCTGGAACTGATTTTCTCCGATATCGAAGTAGTGGAAAGGCGTCTTGACAAAGCGAAAAAAGCCGCAAAGGGAGACAAAAAGATCGCCGTGGAGGTCGATTTCCTCGAGCGTCTTAAGGATCATCTTGAAAACGGAAGATCCGCGAGAGGCTTTGATTACACCGATGATGAGAGGGAAATGATAAGAAGTACGCCTCTGCTTTCTGCAAAACCCGTCATATATGCCGCGAATCTCAGCGAAAAGGATTTTACGGGTAATATCGACGAAAACGCAAATTACGCAAAAGTCCGCAGGATCGCCGAAAGCGAGAACGCCGGAGTGCTCCCGATATGCGCTCAGATCGAGTCCGAAATATCGGATATGGACGAAGAGGACAGAAAACTTTTCCTCAATGAGATGGGTCTTGAAGTTTCGGGGCTCGACAGGATAATCAAAGAGGGTTACTCGCTGCTCGGTCTTATATCTTTCCTAACCGCGGGCAAACAGGAAGTCCGGGCGTGGACTGTCAAAAAGGGCACAAAAGCCCCTCAGGCCGCCGGAAAGATACACACCGATTTTGAAAAAGGCTTTATCCGGGCCGAAGTCGTGTCGTACGACGATCTGATGAAGTGCGGAAATATGGCGGCAGCCAAGGAAAAAGGCCTTGTGCGGCTGGAGGGAAAAGATTATATCATGCAGGACGGAGATATCGTTCTGTTCAGATTCAATGTATAATGTATAGTGGTGTATAGCGCAAAAAAGCCGTCTCACAAAACGAGACGGCTTTCATTTTTTCTTTGACTTCTGATTTAGGCAAACAGCTTGTCGAAATCCTCACTGAGTTTTTTCTCAAGAGCGGCAGCCTGTTCGTGATCCGGCGCTTTTGATGTGAAATAAGTCTTTATCTTAGGCTCTGTTCCCGAAGGACGCACGATCACCTTGTTTCCGCCTTCGAGGAAGAACGCCAGAACATTGGATTTCGGCAATGTGATGGCCGTTTCCGTTCCGTCGGCGATATTCTTTGACACACTTGTTTTGTAATCATCGATTTTTACGACTCTCAGTCCGCCGATCTCCGACGGGTGTGATGTGCGCAGCGACGACATTATGTTATCCATCTTTATCATTCCGCTCTCGCCCTCAAACGTAAAGCTGTGGAGCGTGTGCAGGAATACCCCGTACTTCTTGTACAGATTTTCTCTCGCCTGTATCAGCGTAATGCCCTGAGTGCGGTAGTATGCCGCCATTTCGCAGATGAGCATAGATGCGTCAACGGCATCCTTGTCGCGCACATATCCGCCCGAAAGATAGCCGTAGCTCTCCTCGAATCCGAAGATATATCTGTCCTCCTCACCCTTTTTCTCAAGCAGACCTATCTGCTCGCCTATAAACTTGAATCCGGTAAGCACATCGATAATCTGAACTCCGTATTCCTTGCCTATGGCAGAAACTATATCGGTAGTCACGATCGTTTTCACAGCTACCGGGTCTTTCGGCATAGTTCCGTTTTTTATGCGCTGGGTGCATATATACTCAAACAGCAGAGCACCGACTTCATTGCCCGTAAAGAGCTCATATCCGCTGCCGGACGGTACGGCGATACCCACACGGTCGCAATCGGGATCAGTAGCGAGCAGCAGATCGGGTTTTACTTCCTCGCACTTTTTAAGTCCCAGTTCAAGAGCCTCACGGATCTCAGGATTCGGATACGGACAAGTTGTGAAATTGCCGTCGGGAAGTTCCTGTTCGGGAACGACGGTAACATCGGAAATACCTATTTTTGCGAGAATATTGCGCACAGGTTTGTTTCCCGTTCCGTTCAGCGGAGTGTAGACGACTTTAAGACCGCTTTCTGCGCAAAGACCGGTATTTATACCCTGCGCAAGAACACAGTCAAAGTAATCGTCGATAACGTCCTGCCCGATGTATGAAATATTTCCGTTTTCAAGCATCTCATCGAATGACGCCAGTTTTACCCCGCTGAACATATCGACCGAGCGTATCTTTTCCAGAACTATCTCGGCGCCTCGCAGAGTGATCTGACATCCGTCATCCCCGTAGACTTTGTATCCGTTATATTTTGCCGGGTTATGGCTTGCCGTTATCATGATTCCGCCTTTGCAGCCGAGTCTGCGGACAGCGAACGACAGCATCGGAGTCGGCATAAGTTCCGTATAGATATGCACTTTTATTCCGTTTGCGGACAGTACCTCGGCAGCGGCTCTCGCGAAAACATCGGATTTGATACGGCTGTCATAAGAAACGGCGACACTCGGATTTTCATACTCCTGATTAAGGTAGTCGGCAAATCCCTGAGTGGCTCTTCTGACAGTGTATATGTTCATGCGGTTTGTACCCGCTCCGATAACTCCCCTGAGACCGCCGGTACCGAATTCAAGGTCACGGTAAAATCTGTCACTGATGGCATCTTCATCGTCTTTGATACCGGCAAGTTCCTCCTGAAGATCCGGGTCGTCACAGGCATTTTTACACCAGATATCATAAAGTTCTCTTTCAGTCATGTTCAGACCTCCTATAAAATTTATCTAAATTATATCAAAAATTTACTTATTTGTAAAGAGATTTTTGCACTGACTAAAATTTATTTATTTTTTAACTTTAGTTAAGTGTCGATTTTCAGCTAACTGCAAAAGACAAACCGGAGGAATATGTGCATAACAAATAAAATTCGCGTAAAATAAGCCGAAACTTTGTTAATAATTACATATTGACAAAGGTGGAGGATTTTGATATAATAAAAAA
>CAYPXB010000021.1:0-9948 GCA_964414745.1 uncultured Alistipes sp.
ATATTATAATTCCCGCACTGTTTCCCGACCGCCGTTACGGTCAGAACCGTCAATATCGGATCTTCATCTTTATCACCCCGTCCCGCTTTCTGATATATTTTTACGTTACCCTCCAAAATGCGGATGATTCCGGGAATTTTCGGGAAAAATAAAAAAATCCCCAAACACAACAATCCCTCATCCCCAGTTTAAATTATATCACCTCAGAAAAAAACTGCCAACAAGTAAAAGATTACAAATATAAAACAAAAACGCCCGCAAAGGCAGGCGTTTCGCCCGGAGCAACAAAACCGGCTCCGTAAAATATGGCGGAAAGAGAGGGATTCGAACCCTCGATACGCTATCAACGTATACACGAGTTCCAGTCGTGCGCCTTAGACCAGCTCAGCCATCTTTCCGCAATGACAGCACAAAGCTTATCCGATCATCGGATCTTCCGTAATTTATTCCGAAAAGCCGCCGCCCGGCGTCGTGGTGCGAGTAATGGGACTTGAACCCATACGTCATATTGACACACGCCCCTCAAACGTGCCTGTCTGCCTATTCCAGCACACTCGCAACTGAAATCTATTATACAAAAAAATCAGACTCATGTCAAGTATAATCCAAAAAATTTTTCAATTAACAAAATAGGCGCGGCTTATGCTTTTCATTCAGCGGCTTTTCAGTTGCCCGGCATTGACAGCACAATACATCCCGTATAATAATCCATTTGGTTGTTTATTTGTATATTTCCCTGACGGTCGCTGCGATTTCCGGAAATTAAATATGCGAATTTATTTTTATTTTATTGACAAACGACGAAAACAGGTATATAATTAAAATAATATAGTGTGCGCCTTTGAGTTTATAAAAAAGTCACGCGACATTATTTTTTGATATTGCCTTGCTTCCGACTTTTTCACTCCGAAACAGACACCGAAAATAAAACGCTTAAAACGCGAAACATAACTTTCCGATACAAGAGTATTCGCAGTATTCAGAGCATTTATCCTATTTCATAACAAGGCGGCAGAGTAATTTTATTTTGCTTTTTTACAAAGCGCCGGTTGACCGCGGTCGCTTTGATCCGATATAACGGAGGTTATTATGGAAAATAATTCAAACCAGAATTATGAATACGATTCTCTGACAGGTCTGCGAAATTACAGCTCTTTCAAAGGCATTGTCCAGAATATCATAGATTCGGATGACGAAGGGATAATCTCGGGAAAGTACGCTTTTGTCTATTTCGATGTGCTCAGATTCAAAACGATAAACGATATCTTCACCGTCGAGGAGGGCGACAAGTTCCTGACATATATGGCGGGTAAGATCGATGAGATGGGCGGAGACGACGGAGTTTCATGCAGGATAAATTCCGACCGTTTCGCGCTGTTCACAAAAAAGAGCGGGAGCGTCCTTGAAAACGCGCTTGATGAATATCTTCAGGCAATAGCGGCTTATCATCTTCCGTATGAAATAATAAGCAACATAGGCATATATGTGACACGCAGAAGCGGAATGGCAGTCGATTCGATGCTCAGCAGGGCCATTCTCGCGCACTCGGCGATAAAGGGCAGTTATATAAACAAATATAACTACTATGACAGATCCCAGAGAGACGCCATTCTCGGCGAGCAGGAGATCACCGGAATGATGAACAGCGCCCTTGAGGAAAAGCAGTTCGTACCCTATTATCAGCCTCAGTACAGCCACAATGACGGCAGTATCGTCGGAGCCGAGGCGCTTGTGCGCTGGGTTCACCCGAAGAGGGGCATCATCTCCCCCGGAAAATTCGTACCGATCTTTGAAAAGAACGGTTTTATTACAAAGATAGATATATATATGTTCGAGCAGGTCTGCATATTCATAAGAGAAACGCTCGACCGTGAGCAGCCTATAGTTCCCATTTCGGTCAACATAAGCCGCCGTGACATATTCCAGACCGATCTTGCCGAAACTCTTGAAAGCATAAGGGTGAAGCACAACGTTCCAGTCGATCTTATAAGAATAGAAGTCACCGAATCGGCGATTGCCGATGTGACGAGCCATTTTAAGGACTTTATCGACAAGATGCACGGATACGGCTATATCATCGAAATGGATGATTTCGGCAGCGCGTATTCGTCGCTTAACGCGCTGAAGAACATCGACATAGATATACTCAAGCTTGATATGAAATTTCTCTCGGACGAGGGCGACAACAAACGCGGAGGTATAATACTGAGCTCTGTCATAAGAATGGCAAAGTGGCTCGGATTTCCCGTCATTGTCGAAGGCGTGGAGCAGCCTGAGCAGGCTGATTATGTTCTGAGTGTCGGCTGTTCGTATATTCAGGGGTATCTCTATTCAAAGCCCGTTCCGCAGAGCGAGTTTACGAAAATGCTCAACGAAAGTGAACACAGTGCCATCGTTCCCCCGATGAAACTGCTTGAACCGATGAATGCCGGAAATTTCTGGGATCCCGGTTCTCTCGACACGATAATCTTCAGCAACTATGTCGGCGCCGCGGCTATATTCGAATACAAGAAAAGCGGCGGTTTTGAGATACTGAGGGTAAACAAAAAATACGCGAAAGAAATAGACCCGAATTTTTCCCCCGAAGACGTCATAAATATGAACCTCGGTGATATGCTCGACGATGAGAATAAGATAATCTTCCACAAAATGGTCAAAAGAGCCATATCCTCACAATCCGATGAAAAATGCGAAACATGGCGCACAGTCGGAAACGGAAAGAGGGTCTGCATACGCAGCTCCGTAAGACTTATAGGAAAGAGCAGCGACAGCTACCTGTTCTACAGTATCATAAGGAACGTTACGGCTGAAAAAACCGCCAAGCAGGAAATAATACGGCGCGAAAAAATGTTCATCGCGGCAAGCGAGCAGCTCAATATATATTACTGGGAATACAACCTCGTCACAAAAGAACTGATCCCGTCCTACAGGTGCATAAGAGACCTCGGTCTTCCGAAAGTGATAAGGGACTACCCGGAGTCGGCAATAAAAATGGGATTCTGCTCACCCGAAGACGCCGATCTTTTCAGGAATATTCACAAACGCGTCGAAAACGGCGAGAGAAACATACAGGTGGATATACCGCTCACGCCGAAGCATATAATGTGCACCGTAAGATATACGACGGAATTTGACAAGGACGGAAAGCCCGTCAAGGCATACGGTTCGGCAGTGCCGATCTGAAACAGGCGGCGCGGATATTTTCCGTTTCCGGCTATACGATCGTCAGGACGCATTCCGGTCCGATCTCCGGGAAAAGCAAAACAGTATAAAGGGGCAGGCAAATGGAATTTACAGAAATACTGAAATCGATAATCCTCGGAATCGTTGAAGGAATCACGGAATGGCTGCCGATAAGCAGCACCGGCCATATGATACTTGTCGACGAGTTTCTCAGGCTGGATGTATCAGACGAGTTCAAAGAAATGTTTGAGGTCGTGATACAGCTCGGAGCCATCTTTGCGGTCGTCGTGATATTCTGGAAGAAGATCTGGCCGTTCGGGAAAAAAGGCAACCGGCATCCTCTGAAGAAAAGCGGTTTCGGCGCCTACGTGAAAAAAGATGTTTTCACGATGTGGTTCAAGGTACTTGTCGCGTGTGTTCCCGCCGCGATAATCGGACTGCTTTTTGATGATGTTTTCAATAAGCTTTTCTATAACTCGTGGTGTGTCGCCATAGCTCTGATAGTTTTCGGTATAGCGTTCATCGTTATCGAAAAATGGAACAAAGGACGCACTTCAAGGATAAATTCGGTAAACGGAATAACATACAGGGACGCGCTGATCATCGGCATATTTCAGCTTATCGCGGCTGTTTTCCCGGGAACGTCACGCTCGGGCGCGACGATCGTCGGCGCTCTCCTGATAGGAATATCGAGAACAGCGGCCGCGGAATTTACGTTCTATCTCGCGATACCCGTCATGTTCGGGGCAAGCCTGCTCAAACTCGTAAAATTCGGTGCTGCTTTCGCACCTTCGGAGCTTATCATACTGACAGTCGGAATGGTGACGGCTTTTGTCGTGTCGCTCGGTGTCATCAGGTTTCTTATGGATTATATCAAGAAACACGATTTCACGGTATTCGGCTGGTACAGAATAATACTCGGCGCGCTTGTCATAGTGTATTTTACATTCATAAAGTGACAAAATTCCGAATCCGGTTTTGGCATTTCGGTGAAATATGAGATAAAAGGAAATGATGCGTAATATGGCAGAAAAGAGTATAGACGAAGTCAGAAAGATGTTTGAAAATGACCGCTTTGCCACCGAAAACGGGATGATTATCGATGAGATCGGCGATCATTATGCCAAATGCAGCTTTGAAATAAGCAAAAAGCACAGAAACGCCTATGGCGGTCTTATGGGAGGGGCGACATTCACCCTCGCGGATTTTGCTTTTGCCGTGGCGTCAAACTGGCAGGGTCAGAGCACTGTATCACTTACAACAAACATAAATTTTCTCGGAAAGCCGAAAGGCGGCAGACTCATTGCCGAGGCAAAGATGGTAAAAGACGGGAGGACCACTTGTTATTACCGTGTTGACCTGACAGATGAACTCGGAACGAGCGTGGCCGCCGCCGTGGTAACGGGTTTCCATGTCGGATAAATTTTAAAGCCCCCCTTTTTGGGGAGGCTTTTTATTTTTTGATATAATCATTTCAATATCAGGAATCAAGCGCCTTTGTGACCAGCTCTTTTACTATACCCGGGTTTGCTTTTCCTTTTGAGGCTTTCATGCACTGTCCCACAAGATATCCGAGTGCGTTCGTTTTTCCGTTTTTATAGTCATTTATTGACTTCTCATTTGCGGCGAGGACATCATTTACGAGCTTTTCCAGAGATTCGACATCGGAGTTCTGAGCAAGCCCGAGTCGCTCGATGATCTCTGCCGGCTCTCCTCCGTCCCTGACGATAACATCAAAGACTTTTTTCGCGGCGGAGTTGGAAATAGCTCCCTTTTCCACGTCTGAGATAAGCTCCGCAAGCTTTCCGGCATCAAGCGGCGTATCGGAAATGCTCTTTCCGGTATCGTTCGTAAATTTCGATATGTCCGAAAGTATCCAGTTGCTGACATTTTTCGGAGAGCATTTTCCGAGAGCCGTACACTCATCGTAGAGTTTTGACTTGTCGACAGACTCGGCAATCAGAGTGGCGTCCGTCTGAGGCAGTCCGTGCTGTTTTACGTAACGCGATATCTTGGCATTCGGCAGCTCGGGTATCTCCTCTTTAAGCTCACGGATATGCTCCTCGTCGACGACAATGGTGCGCAGATCGGGTTCGGGAAAATATCTGTAATCCTGAGCGTCTTCTTTTGACCTCATGGTAAAACTCATTCCTCTGACATCGTCCCAGCGCCTTGTCTCCTGCTCAACTACTCCGCCCGCCTCAAGCACTTCTGTCTGGCGCTTTGCCTCGTACTCAATTCCGCGCACCGCAGCGCTGAAGCTGTTTACATTCTTCATCTCGCATCTTGTTCCGAAGACGTCGCTTCCCTTTTCACGCACCGATACATTTACGTCACAGCGTATCGAACCCTCCTGCATCTTGCAGTCGGAAATATCTATATACTGGAGGATGCTCTTTATGGTCTCAAGATAAGCTTTCGCCTCGGCGGAACTTCTTATGTCGGGCTCCGAAACGATCTCGATAAGCGGCACACCGCAGCGGTTCAGGTCAACAAGCGTTCCTGCGAATGTTTCGTCATGAAGGAGTTTTCCCGCGTCCTCCTCAATATGTATCCTCGTAATGCCGATGGATTTCTCGACTCCGTCGACCATTATGTCAAGATGCCCGTGTTCGCACAGCGGCACATCCGCCTGTGATATCTGATATGCCTTAGGCAGATCGGGATAGAAATAATTTTTCCGATCCTGCTTGCACACACTGTTTATCTTGCAGTTGAGCGCATGACCCATTTTTATCGCGTAGTCGACCACTTTTTCATTCAGAGTGGGAAGAGTTCCCGGCATACCCATACAGACAGGGCATACCTGCGTATTTACTTCAAGCCCGAAAGCGTTCCGGCAGCTGCAGTATATTTTGGAACGGGTGTTAAGTTCGGCATGGACTTCAAGTCCGACCACCGTTTCATATTCTTTCATTTTCACATCTCCTTCCGCTCAGAGGCTTACGACCGTATTAAAACCGCCGTGGATCTTCTCGTATGCGTTCGCCGCGTCAAGCACGGTCTGCTCGGCAAATTTGTTTCCTATAAACTGAAGACCGAACGGCATACCCTCGGCATTTGCGCCGCACGGCACACTTATCGCGGGAAGACCCGCTATATTCACCGGAACGGTACATACATCGCTGTAATACATCTTTATGGGATCGTTTATATTCTCCCCTATCCCGAAGGCCGAGGAGGGAGCCGTCGGAGTCGCGATAACATCGCATTTTTCAAACGCGTCCGAAAACTCGCCCGCTATCTTTCTCTGCACAAGTTTCGCCTTCTTGTAGTAAGCGTCGTAAAATCCCGAGCTGAGCACAAAAGTTCCGAGCATTATCCGGCGCTTTACCTCATCGCCGAATCCTTCGCTTCTCGTTTTCTCATACATATCGGTGAGCCCGTCATAATCTTTGGCACGGTATCCGTATTTCACACCATCAAA
The DNA here is from genome assembly GCA_964414745.1 of uncultured Alistipes sp. Classification (GTDB taxonomy): domain Bacteria; phylum Bacillota; class Clostridia; order Oscillospirales; family Ruminococcaceae; genus Ruminococcus. The sequence continues at coordinate 6,611 of CAYPXB010000021.1, forward strand.
TCTCGCAAGATTCGAGGACGCCTCTGCGGACGCGATTATATAGTATGTGTTTATGGCATATTCGGTACTCGGCAGTGATATATCTATGACTTCGGCTCCGTTTTCCTCAAGAGACTTTATCGCCTCCATTACCGACTTCTTGACATCATCATCGATCCCCTCTCCGAAATATTCTTTCGGAACGCCTATTCTGAGACCTTTCGCACTGTCCTTCAGAGCCGAGGCATAATCGGGGCAGTCACAAAACGCGGATGTCGCGTCCATTTTGTCATAACCGGAGATAAGACTCTGAACCATGGCAACATCCCTTACCGAGCGGGCAAGCGTGCCTATCTGGTCAAGTGACGAGGCAAACGCGACAAGACCGTAGCGCGATACCCTGCCGTATGTCGGTTTCATTCCGACAACGCCGCATAAAGACGCCGGTTGTCTTATCGAGCCGCCCGTATCCGAGCCGAGCGACACAATAGCCTCTCCGGCGGCAACGGACGCCGCGGAACCTCCCGATGAGCCTCCGGGAACACGACCGGTATCATGCGGATTATGTGTCAGATGAAAATAGGATGTTTCCGTAGACGAACCCATGGCAAATTCGTCCATGTTCATCTTTCCCGTGATGACCATTCCAGCGCTGTTTATCTTGTCGACAACGGTGGCGTTGAAAGGCGGAACATAGTTTTCGAGCATTTTTGAGGAACAGGTCGTTCTCAGCCCCTTTGTCGAGATATTGTCCTTGATGCCGATCGGTATTCCGGCGAGCGGATGAATATCTTCACCTTCCGATATGGCTTTGTCCACAGCTTCCGCCGCTTTTTCCGCGTCATCATTGAATGTTGTGTACGCACCGATCTTTCCCTCAACGTCCGATATTCTCGACTTCACATCGGAAAGTATCTCGGACGCGCTGCACTCCTTTTTCCTCAGCATAACAGAAAGCTCGGACGCCGTCTTTTCATAAAGCTTCATTTGCCTGTCATCCCCCTTATTCAACCGTTTTCGGCACTACAAGGCAGCCTGCCTGCACCTCGGGCGCGTTCGCGATAAGTTCATCTCTCGTGAATTTATCGGGCTCTGCCTTGTCTTCGCGCAATCTCATGGCGTCCGACGGGTCGAGGGCAAGTTCTTCGTCAATATCCGGCAGTCTGTCGACCATCGCCACTATGGACTCCATATCCTTCTCGAATTTTTCAAGCTTTTCGTCTTCTATCCTCAGACGCGAAAGCTTTGCTATGTGTCTGATATCAATATTCATATTTACCTCCCGGAAAACATATAATATAATATTCATCCTTGCTCAGACGAAGCGGATGTGATATTTTTCAGTTCATCCTCATCTATTATTTTTATACCGAGCTCTCTCGCCTTGGTAAGCTTGCTTCCCGGATCCTCCCCCGCGACAACATAATCCGTTTTCTTTGAAACAGAGCCGGTGACTTTCCCGCCAAAGTTTTCGATAAGCTTTTTCGCCTCGTCGCGTTTCATCGTCGGCAATGTTCCGGTAAGCACAAATGTAAGTCCCTCAAGGCGTCTGTCACCCGACGCTTTTTCGGTGTAGTTCATATTGACTCCGGCGTCCCTGAGACGCTGAATAAGCTCCAGTCTGTGCGGCTCCCGGAGCGCGTTATATACGCTGTCCGCCATTATTTCGCCAAATCCCTCTATTGAGGCGATCTCCTCTTTACTTGCGGAGAGTATGCTGTCCATATCGGGAAAGCGCTCACAAAGCAGAGTCGCGGCATGCCTGCCTATATTGCGTATTCCCAAAGCATATATAAGCCGGTCGAGCTGCGCGCTTTTGGAATTTTCTATTGCTCTCAGAAGATTGTCCGCCGACCTGTCTCCGAACTGCCCAAGCTCAAGAAGCCGGTCTTTTTCAAGCCGGTAAAGATCTGCCGGAGAACTTACAAGGCCCGAATCCACGAAAAGCTTCATATTCGCAGGCCCCAGTCCCTCAATATCCATGGCGTCTTTTGAGGCGAAATGTATCATATTTTTGAGCAGCTGCGCAGGGCACTCAACGTTCGGGCATCTCAGTACGCTCTCACCCTCATCACGCACCGAAGGCGTTCCGCAGACGGGACACACATCGGGAAGTCTGAAAGGTACAGAGCTGCCTGCGTGACTTACCGACCTGAGCACCTCGGGTATTATATCCCCCGCCTTGCGGACGATTATCGTATCCCCTATCCGTATATCCTTTTCGTCGATGAAATCCTGGTTGTGTAAAATAGCCCTCGATACCGATGTTCCCGCAAGAAGTACAGGCTCAAATACGGCAACGGGCGTGATAGCTCCCGTTCTTCCGACATTTACCTCGATATCCAGAAGCTTTGTCTCTTTTTCCTCGGGAGGGAATTTGTATGCCACCGCCCATCTTGGCACTTTGGCTGTCGCCCCCATTATTTCGCGCTGTCTGAGATCATTTATTTTAATGACGACGCCATCTATATCATATGGCAGACCCGCACGCTTTTCACCTATGCTTTCTATCTCCTGCCGTATCTCCGGAAACTCGCGGCATATCTTATATGACGGTATCACCCTGAAGCCAAGAGATCCGAGGTAATCGAGCGAGTCGCTGTGAGAAGAAAATTCCTTTCCCCGGCACTGCTGAACGTTGAAAATAAAGATATCAAGCTTTCGCTGCGCGGTCACAGCGGGATTTTTCTGCCTCAGCGAACCCGACGCCGCATTCCTCGGATTTTTAAAGGGCTGTTCATCCGAATCTTTCTGCTGCTCCACAAGTTCAAAAAAACTCTCACGCGGCATATAGACCTCTCCCCGTACCTCAAGAAATTCGGGAGCATCTTTTATCCTGTGCGGTATGGACCGTATCGTCCTGAGATTTTCCGTCACATCCTCGCCCGTAAAACCGTCCCCCCTTGTGGAACCCCTTGCGAGAACGCCGTTTTCATACTCGAGAGAAACCGACAGCCCGTCTATCTTCGGTTCTACGGTAAACGTACAACTGTCAAACGTTTCTTTGCATCTTTCAAAAAATTCCCGTACACTGTCAAAAGAAAAGACATCCTGAAGGCTGGCCATCTGAACCGCGTGCCGGACTTTTTCAAAACTGCTCTGCGCTACGCCTCCCACTCTCTGCGTCGGGGACGACGGAGAAGCAAGTTCGGGAAAATCGCTTTCCAGCTTTCTCAGTTCTCGCATGAGCATATCAAAATCATAATCGCTCACTTCGCTGTCATTCAGGACATAATACTGGTAATTATACTTTTCAAGAAGTTCCGAGAGCTCTTTCACTCTTTTTTTCGCTGTTATCAGATCCATATGCTACCTCATTCCGTTAATTTGTTTCTTCATAATTTTTTCAATTTTTCTAT
>CAYPXB010000021.1:10048-14302 GCA_964414745.1 uncultured Alistipes sp.
ATATGCTACCTCATTCCGTTAATTTGTTTCTTCATAATTTTTTCAATTTTTCTATCTCCGGGTACCCCACGGCTTTTATATGCTTATACGACATTTCCCGCTTTCTGTTTTCCGTTCTGCGCCATCACTCCGACAAGCGCGTGCGGAACATATAACTCTTCCAGATAAGTGTTCTCCTCCTCCGTAAGTTCAAGATCCACGGCTTTCACCGCACCGTCGATATGTGAAAACTTCGTCGCTCCGACAACGGGAGAGGCAACTTTCCCGAGAAGCCACGCAAGTGAGATCTCCGTCATCGAAACACCGCGCCGATCCGCCAGCTGCGCGACTCTGTCTATGATCTTTCCGTCCGCCTCGGCGGTGGCGTCATATTTGAACTTGGCGTAGGAATCTTCTTCGAGCCGTTTCGACGTTTCGCCGGGACGTTTCGAGAGACGTCCCCCGGCAAGAGAGCTGTAAGGCGTCAAGGCTATGTTCTGATCGGCGCAAAAAGGGATCATCTCTCTTTCCTCCTCCCGCGCGATGAGATTATAATGCCCCTGAACGGAAATAAACTCCGTTAATCCATGCTCCCTCGCGTAAAAATTCGCTTTCGCAAGCTGCCACGCAAAGCAGTTTGAGATACCGATATACCTGACTTTGCCTGCCTTTACAACATTATTCAGTCCTTCCATGATCTCCTCCATGGGCGTGTGATAATCCCACATATGATATATATACAGGTCAACATAGTCCATTCCGAGATTTTCAAGGCTTCGGTCCAGATAATTTTCAATATGTTCCTGACCGCTGACGCCCGAGTCTGTTTCCTCCCGGGTGCGCGGCGTAAATTTTGTCGCGATGACAAAATCATCACGCCTCGCGAAATCCCGCAGTGCCTTTCCAACATACTGCTCGCTTGTGCCGTTCTGATAGACGATAGCGGTATCAAAGAAGTTTATTCCCATATCAAGACCGTGTTTTATTATCTCTCTTGTCTGCGTCTCACCGACAGTCCAGCTGTGCTGTCCGGTATTCGCGTCTCCGAACCCCATGCAGCCCATACATATCCGTGATACATTCAGATCAGATTTCCCGAGCTTTATATATTTCATGATTCATCACCGCTCCCAAAATTATAAAGATCTTCCGAGCCTGAAAGCCTTTTCCATATAAACGCTGTTTCTCGTCATTTCCGGCGTTCCGCAGCCTGTCCCCAATATTTTCCCGCAATCCTCAAAATGCATATATCTGCATATTTTTTCATAATGCGAAACAAGATACGGCATAACATCGGCGTCCCGATCCCACGCCGCCGCTATGAGCGCCGTTTTCAGGTGTTTTCCGGACAGCTTTACCGTGTAACTGTAAAAACGGTCGATGACCGTCTTGAGCTGAGCGGACATACCGAAATAATACACGGGCGTCACGAACACAGCCATATCGGATGCAAGGAGAGCGTCACGGATCTGCCTTATATCATCTTTCTGCACACAGTCGCCGTTCATTCCGCAACTGCCGCAGCCAAGACACGGATGAATATCCATGTGTGCCGCGTCCGATTCGAGGATCTCGTGCCCCGCCTCTTTTGCGCCTTTGATAAACTGCCCGGCAAGCATATTCGAAGAGCCGCTTTTATGCGGACTGCCCTTGATAATTACGATCTTCACATTGTTCACCCTTTCACCGTGCGGATAAACTCCGCAACCGATAATTATATTATACCACTTTTATGCCCGAAAATCAACACAGAGCGGAAAATATTCATATAAATAACAAAAACGGTCTGTACGTTTTCATCCGTAAACTTAGGCTTTCTCTGTTGACTCATCGCGTTTTCTGTGTTATAATCACGATGTAAGCATGAAAATTATTGAATTTTCATTCACCGCGAACGCACGGTCAATGTCACGGAAAAGCGGGGCGAAACAATAGTGGATAAAGATGATCTGCGGGACGGCGTTTTCCGATATGTGAAAGAAAAATACAAAAGCGATATTGAGTATCTCTGGCCGAAATATCCCGGCTATGCCGTATTCCGCCATAAAGACAATAAAAAGTGGTACGGGCTCATTATGAACATTCCGGGCTCAAAACTCGGTCTGAACAACACGGACACTGTGGATATACTTAATGTGAAACCGGGCGATCCGCTCATGCTTGACATGATGATACGGCAGAAAGGATTTTTTTCGGGATATCATATGAACAAAGGCAACTGGATGTCGGTACTGCTCGACGGGACTGTCCCTTTTGACGAGATATGCCGATGGATAGATATAAGTTTCAGTGCTACGGCGTCACGCGAAACAAAAAACCGGATAAGGCCGCCGAAAGAATGGATAATACCGGCAAATCCGCGATATTACGATATCGAAAACGCTTTTGAAAGCAGTGATACCATCGTCTGGAAACAGGGAAAAGGCATAAGAAACGGCGATACTGTTTTCATCTATGCCGCCGCTCCGATCTCAGCCGTTATCTTCAGATGTGCTGTCCTGAAAACAGACATACCGTATGACAGCCGGAATGATGAACTCAACATAAAGGCTCTGATGGAGATAAAACTGTCAAAGAGATACGACACGGATGTATTTACTTTTCAGATCCTCAGAGAGCGGTACGGTGTCGCGGCGATACGCGGGCCGAGAGGGATACCCGATAAGCTCAGTGAAGACCTTGATAATACAGTGTAAAGGAGTTGTCACAAAATTGAAACATTCACTTATTTTATTCAGCCCGACGGGAGGAACGGAAAGATCGGCGGAGATCCTCTGTTCGGAACTCGGCGACCGGACTCAGACGACAGATCTGTCGGAATATCCGTTTGACGGTAGTAAATTTTCCTTTGAAAAAGACGGTATTGCCGTTATAGCAGTCCCATCGTTCGGAGGCCGTGTTCCCTCCGCGGCGGCAGAGCGTATAAAAGCCCTTAACGGTAACGGAGCGCCCTGCGTCGTTATGTGTGTTTACGGAAACCGCGCCTACGAGGATACTCTTGCGGAACTTTCTGATCTGGCAAAAGCCGGGGGTTTTGAAGTTATCGCGGCTGTTGCCGCCGTCGCCCAACATTCCATAATGCCTCAGTACGCGACGGGAAGACCCGATGAGACAGATGAGAAAAACCTGAGGGAAGCCGGTAAAGAGATCGCGCAAAAATTTTCCGCCTCTCAGAGCCAAGGAAATCTTAATATCCCCGGCAATCGTCCGTACAAAAAGGCCGGATCTGCGGGTCTTGTGCCGAAAGCCGGTTCATCCTGCTCGGGTTGCGGACAGTGTGCCGAAAAATGCCCTGTCGGCGCTATCGACAAATCAGATATAAAGAAAACGGACAAGTCAAAATGTATATCCTGTATGCGCTGTGTCACGATATGTCCGGCAAAAGCACGAACCGTGAACGGGGCTATGGTCTCTGTCGCCGCAATGACGATTAAAAAAGCCTGTTCTGTACGAAAAGAATGCGAGATCTACATCTGAAAACCATATAGACAGAAAAATCACGTGAGACAGCCGCTTTTCTCACGTGATTTTTTTGCATTTATTTTGTCCTCAATGCCAGAACGGCAAGCACCGCCATAAAGACCGCGACAAGTATAAGCGGGATCATTCCGTCAATATACCCTGTTTTTATATCTAAACCGTAATAAAGGATATAGCATACCATACTGACCGCCGCCGTAACAAGCGCGGCGACAAACAGAGCTATCGCGGCACCGCGTCCGAATGAACCGATACCATAGAGCAGATTTATTTCCAAAAAAGCGAGAACAGTCCATCCGACGATGAGAAAAAGCTCTGTCGTGACCTGACGGTGAAATAAAACTCTTGTCACGATAAGCAGTATAAAATACAATACAAAACCCGCTCCGATGACATGACCGACACCGAAAAACGAATCATCGGGTTTTGCCGTTTTTAAAGTGCGAATTATCATGACCAAAGACAAGACCCCGGAAACGACCGCAGGAATCAGAAGCCATCCCGATCTTATCCCCTTCACCGCACCCGTGGGTCTGAAAGCAAGAATCCACCAGAGTAAATAAAATGCGCAACAGATAATAATAAAGATATTCCCGAGCATTATCTGCCCGGCCGGCTGACTTATACGGTCATGCATATCGATATCACCTCCGTTAACTGCGTTCCCGCAATACCGCAATTATACTATAAATACTACGAAATGTCAATACAGAAAATCCCATGAAGTACACCGTCCTTCACGGGAGTTTTTTTATCGTGATCCGGTTAAAAAGCACAAATAAAACCGATTGTTTT
>CAYPXB010000022.1:0-14054 GCA_964414745.1 uncultured Alistipes sp.
AACTGTCATCGCGAACAAAAGCTCCCGTCAGACTGCTGCTGCCCGTCATATAAAAATCAAGGCCGCTTATAGAGTCCCAGATCACATCTCCCGACATTTCCTGATCTGTTGCCGTAAATGAGCAGTCGGCGCCGTTTTCTCCCGACCTTCCCCATCCGCGGCTGTTGTTGTTGCCGGTACAGCGCAGAAAGAAATCATTGTCTTCGGCGTAATTTATATCGACGTCCCTGAGGATAAATGTCGACTCGGTGTTCGTCGTGTAGAACATACCGCCGTTTTTCGCGGTCAGTGTGCCTCCGCTCATCTGAAAAGTGCTGTTGCCCTCGACTGAATCGCCCGACATACTCTGATAAAGAATCACGTTCCAGGTGCAGTCATTTTGCGAAAGATCTTTCATACTTCCGATGAGATCGCAGTCGTAGAGGTACAGGCTGTTAAGTCCTTCTATGCATACCGCTTCCGAATTGTTTGAAGTAAGTTCTGCCTCTTTGCAGACGATATTCGCGGTGCTGTAGACAGCAGGCGAGCCGGTTCCGTTTGACGTGTAGCTGCCGCCTGTGACTACCATAAGGCCTCCTCCGCGGTCGGATCTTACAGCCGCTGAGGACTCGCCGTCCGTTTCGGCGTTTACGTTGTCCGCGTAAAGAGTGCCTCCTCCCGCGACGTGAATGCCGCCGGAGGCATCCTGTTTTGTTTTAATGCTGCTGTTGCTGATATTTACGGTGCCGTCACCGTAGGCGAAAACTCCCGCTCCGCCTTTTGAATCTGTCGTGATATCCGCGTTTTCTATCGTCGCCGTTCCGCCTTTTGCCAGGATCGCGGCACCCACTCCGTAAAAGCTTGCGTCATCTCCGCCGGATGAATCGTCGGATGTTCTCGTGACGCCGATATTGTCAAGCTTTACGTTTCCGCCGGTCACAAGTATCGCGTTTTCATCGGTGCCGGTCGAAATGTAGTCTGTGGCGTCCGCGGTAAAGTCCGAATCGCAGACCAAGCCCGAATTTTCCACGCGGGCTGAACTTTCCCGGTCTGCCGAAGAATCATTGTCTGCGGTCTTTTCCGCGCCTGAACATCCGTAAACGGAAAAAGCCAGTGCGGAAGCCGCGAAAAACATCGCGTATTTTTTTGATCTTTTCATATATTTCCGATCCTTTCCGCAAAAATGACGGGATCTTTCGGAACGCGCAGGCGACGACACTGTGACAATAACCCGTTATTCGGATATAAGCCCGTTTTTCATTAGACAAAGGTCTATGGAATCAAGCCATCCGTCACCGGTCAGGTCGGCAGCTTTCCAATCGTCAAGACGCGCGCCTGGAGCGTTTATGATCCATTTCTGAAACAGGACGGCGTCCGACAGGTCAAATGCCCCGTCCGCGTTGACATCGCCCCGCAGACCGGCTTCATAGGGAACTGCCAACACCGTATAGTTCGCAAGATCCGCGTTTCCGCCGTTTGTTCCGAGAATTATCTCATCATCTTTGTTTGCGTTTTTCTTATATAATACAAATTCTGTCTTGTTTGAATTTATGACTGTCCTCTCCGTCTTTACCCAGTCGGAAAGCCAGCCGGGACTTTCGGCTGCCCGCATATCGACGGCGACATATACCGTAATATCCTGAGCCGCCCTGAATCCGGCAAGCTCTTTGGGAAACATTTTGGAATCGCAGGCCGTGATCACCGCTTCGGCGCCGATCAGTTCATCCGGAATGACGTCAAGTGTAAAAGCTCTGTCTCCGTATTGGACGGCTCCGTTCCCGACAGCACTGTTTATCGACCAGTCAACGGCATTTTCCCTGTCATATACCGTCAGATCCTTTATCAGCCTGCCGCTCAGAGGTTCAGGCTCTTTTTCTCCGCCGAATACGATATAGTTTGCCGAGTTGCCGCTGCCGCCGTTTGTGCCGAGTATGCATTTTTCTCCCTTTTCAAGATCTTTTTTGTATATCTCGAACACAAGCCCGTCCGAAAGTCCGAGGACTTCGGATCTTTTTGTCCATGTTCCGAGCCAGGTCAGCATTGGGGATACTCTCGGGTCGGCCGCGACATATGCCGTCATGTCTTTTCCCGCGATAAACTGCGCGAGGTCGGACTCGTACATCTTGGAATCGCAGGCTGTCCGCACATATTCAAGACCGTAAAGCAGTGCGGGAACATCGGGCGCCGTAATATCTCGGTCGCCGTATACGTATGATCCGTCGTCAAATCCTTCGTATATTCCCCAGTCGGAGGCGTTTTCCTCGTCATTTACGGCAAGCTGTGTTATATATGTTCCGCTCATATTCGAGCCGGCCTCTCCGAATTTGCCCTCAACGGTGATACAGTCGATATACAGCGAGCCCGGAAGAGCCGAGTTTGCTTTGAATTCTATCGTATTCTCCCCGCTTTCAAGCGCCACGGTCTCCGTGACCGTCTTCCAGTTGCTGTAACTGTTCGTATTTGCAAGTTTCAGAGCCTTGACTTTTGCGCCGTTTACAAAGAGATCGACGTTTTCCGTGTCTGAAGTGCATGAATAGCGCAGGCTGAGATCAAAATCTCCGGCGAGGCGGGTCTTTACCTTATCTTTAACGGCCGCGTCTGCGCCTTTGCCGAATTTCAAAAATCCCATTCCGTGTATTCCCGTCACATCGCCTGTGCAGGCGTTCGTAACGTTTCCCTCCGTATTCTTTGTATCGAAATTCTCGGCCTCATACTGGCGGACGCCTTCATATAAAGGAGGCTGTGTGATCGTTGCGACTTTCGCTTTTTTGCAAGATGTCAGTCTGTCTGTCTCTTTTCCGCCGCACTCTATGCTTATGTCGACAGGTCCGTTGTGCTTTACGGTGAGAGTGTATGTACCGTCCGCAAAGTTCTCGGTTATCTCCGATTTTGTCTGATTTACGCCTCTGTCACTCGCTGTGTATGACGGCTCAGAGGCACAGCCGTTCACTTTGAATGTGTCTGTCCTGAGAGTCGTTTTCGCGTCTTCGTCATAGTTGTTTGCGTAAATGTCGATATGGTCCGGATACTCGTTGATGAATGCGGTGCCGTATGCGTTGAAATTAACGTCAAGGCTTTCGCACGTATTGTATTTCAGACCGAGTATCGCGCCGCGGTTTTCGCCTCTTTTGTCGGGATTGTAGGTGACCCATGAATTTTCGATGCGCGCGGCATAGCAGTTTCCGACATACTCCGACGGGAAGAGCTTATCAAACTCATCCTGCTTTGCCGTAATCCCGCTCCAGCGCGATGGTATCTCCGATTGTTTTATCTGCACCTGAAAGCCCTTGGCAATATCATCGCGCAGAGCGTATACAGTCGGGACTGTGGGGTATCTTCCCGTGGATTTGAACAGATTGTGGTTTTTCTCGTGATTTCCGTCGGATGGCATCCTGTACAGTCCCTCGAACAGTGACGGATACGAGCAGTATTTGTCGGTATCGCTTCCGCTGTCCACATCCTGTATTACAACGACTTTGGTGCGTTCGATCACCTCTTCGCGGTCGGGTATGCGTATCGTTCCGTCTGTGATCTTTCTGAACAGGTCAAGAATATCATTCTGATACTGATCATACATCTCCCACGCGCGGGCAGTGTAGCCGTCGCTGTCTTTCTTTCCCGGAACTTCTTTGAAATCATCGTTCCATATAAGTTCGGGACCGTCGATGATCGTCGCTCCGTTCAGGGCAAAACGTTCGAGATGGATCGGTATGCTTGTTGACACTCTGTACTGGTTTTTTTCGGAAACGGAGCTGCCGTCCGCGCCGAGATCCGTCCAGCCGGTGTCATCGTATCTGACGCCGAAGTTGCCGCAGTATCCGGAGACATATGCGCCGAAGACTTCGCTTTCCACATCATTTATCATGCTTGTCTGGGTGTATTTTTCAACGAGCTGAAGATTTTCGGTGTAGTTTTCGCACGCTTCACGCCACCGGGTGTTCTTTTTCAGCATTGCCACGGGATTAAGCCCGGCACTCCACTGATTGGCGCACCAGCTTATGTTAAGATAACCGCCGTATCTGTTGCAGAGCTTCAGAAGATTTGCGAAATGCTCATATCTCTGCATCGGTGTCACGGGAAAATCGGCGGACTCAAATCCCCAGAACTGCTCACAGTAGTTATATCCTATAAAATTGGGGTAATCCCTGAAAAATTCGGCGAAAACGGTATTTTCGTAATCCTCATCGGCTTTCTGCACAAAACTGCTCTGATTCGGGAATTTTACGATATCGCCGCCGGAGTCATAATCGGGAAAATGGCACTGTCCTCCGCTTGACGGCTGTATCATTGTCCATACTCCGGCATCCGCGCACGATCTTATCCACGATTTCGCGAGTTCATAGCCGTCCTGTGTCATAAGCCAGCGGTGTTCGGTACTGCTCCAGTTTATTGACATCGAAACGTTGAACACGCAGTAAGGCTTGAGGTCATCGGGAATAAGAGCGATTATCTTTTCGGGATCGGCATAGTTCCAGGTGTCGATGTGGACGATGAGCATAGGATGCTCCGCGTCACAGGGACGGCGCATAACTTCCGCGGCTCCTGCTGTGACGGAGGCAGTATTGTATTTGTCTGCGCCTTCTGTATGAATTTTTGTGGCCGGCAATAAAGCGGTCACTGCCATCACAGCTGAAAGCAGAGCTGCGGCAAGACGTCTGAATTTCATATAAATTCCTCTTTTTCGTACAGATTTCATTCACGGGATCGTATTATACAAATATTATACGGCTTTCAGAGAGAAAATTCAACCCTCAAAGCAAAAATGCCGGAAAGATCCGTTCAGAAAAAAGGAAGTGCTATCGATAACATATCATATCATAGACCGTGCATATGTTGATATTGTGTCTGAGTATCAAATACCGTATGAAAAAGCAGAAAAAACCGTGGGAAAAAGACAGTTTTAGTTAAAATAATTAAAAATAGCGAAATTGTATTGCTAAAACGTGTCGTTTTGGTGTATAATGATATAAATGACAAATTCTGAAAGAAAGTGAAAAAATTGGCAAAAAAAGTAAAACAAAAGAAAAAGGGGCTGTTTAACAGCGGTCTTGTCAAGCTTGCGGGCGTTGCTCTCGTCATCGGTTGCGCCGCCGTTGTCATCACCACGGGAAAGGACTGTGCCGACAAGGAAAAGGAACTTGCCGAAGTCCGGGAAAAGATAAGCGGCTACGAAACGGAAAATACAGAGCTTCAGCGTGTGCTCGACAGCGACGATATGTCGGCGTATATGGAAAAAGTGGCCATCGAGGAGCGCGGCTATGCGTACCCGGACGAGCGGAGATTTTACGATACGTCAAGAGACTGATCCTTGGAGGGGTTTATTTAAAGTATGCAACTTGAAGTCGGAAAAATTTATGAGGGAAAAGTAAAAAACATAACTCAATACGGCGCGTTCATTGATATTGAGGGCGGCGGCACGGGGATGGTTCATATATCTGAGATCTCCGACAGTTTTGTACATGAGATAAGAGATCATCTGACGGAAAATCAGGTCGTGAAAGTAAAAGTCATCGGAATAAACGACGCGGGCAAGGCAAGCCTTTCGATAAAAAAAGCGAAGGACGCGACTGCGGCGAACCGTCAGCGTAAAAGGCAGCCTGACGGAAACATGAGGAAAGACGCGCGCGAACCGAAAAAGAAACAACCCGAGGGTGAGCTTTCTTTTGAGGATATGCTCACGCGGTTCAAGCAGACGAGCGAGGAGCGTATGTGTGACATAAAAAGAAGCAACGACAGAAAAAACGGTGCGAGAAGAAAATAATATTTTTTGAGATCGAAATCGAAGCGGGGTATTCGATATGAAAAAACAAGTCAGAAAAATGTCTGTTTTCAGAAAGATACTGTTGTCTTGCTGTCTGTTTGCCGCCGCGGGTGCCGTCTATGTATCCGGCGTCGATCTTTATGTCAGAAAAAGCACAGAATCGCATATAATAACACCCGAAGAAGCCGAAAGGGCTGAGGACGCCGACTGCGTGATCGTTCTGGGCTGCCGTGTGCGGGGGACCGATCCGAGTCTGATGCTCGATGACAGGCTGAGCGTCGGCGTCGGTCTTTACAAAAAGGGAGCCGCGCCCAAGATACTTATGTCGGGTGACCACGGCCGGAAAGATTATGACGAGGTCAATGTGATGAAGCAGTACGCGATGGACAGCGGCGTTCCGTCCGAAGATGTGTTTATGGATCACGCCGGATTTTCGACATATGACAGTATGTACCGTGCCGCGAATGTGTTCGGGGCGAAAAAAGTCATCATAGTTTCACAGAGATATCATCTTTACCGCGCGCTCTATATCGCGAAGAAACTCGGAATGGAGGCGTACGGAGTTCCGTCGGATCTTCGCGCGTATGTAAAACAGGATTATTATGACCTGCGGGAGATCCTCGCAAGAAACAAGGATTTTATACAGTCGGCCGTAAAACCCGGGTCGACTTACGAAGGGGACGCCGTTCCCATATCGGGCAACGGAAATGTTACGAATGACAAACCTTTTCCCGGACATTTTCCCGACGCTCTGCCGGAAGGATTTTTTGAAGATGACTTTATGCAGCGCCGGTGAGGATACAATACAGAAATTGTCCGGAAACAAGTATGGAGGTATTTATGAAAAAAGCAATAGTCACTTTATTTGTCGCAGCAATGTTTTCCGCAGCATTACCGGGCGGTATACCGGTATCAGCCTCTTATGAACCGGTGCAAGATAAGGTCTCAGCGGTCGCGTATGAAACAGGCAACATTACAGACGAGGCTACAGGATTTGTGTACCGCTTTCAGGAGGGAAAACTCTATGTGTCCGGCTATTCCGACAGGAATGCCGTTTCGCTGAAGATCCCGGAAAAGATAAACGGCGGTGCGGTCCAAGGCATTTACTCCTCGGCGTTTGCCGGTTATAAGAAACTGCAGTCGCTGGAAATGCCCGACACAGTGAGAATAATAGAGAGTTTTGCCTTCAGCAACTGTTCATCGTTGGTCGATATAAAATTGTCGCAAGGTCTCGTTCGCATACAGCAGAACGCTTTTGAGAACTGCTCTTCCCTTAAAGTCCTGAACTATCCCGATTCACTGGAAGAGCTCTATGCCTGCGTCCTTGAAGGATGTTCGGCTCTTGAGGAGGTGCATATTCCCGATTCGCTGTGGATGTTGAACGATGATTACGGAAATATGTTCTATTCGTGCCCTAATATAAGAAAAGTGACATTTCATAACGGCATCAGTATGAGGGGCATCGTAGGGCAGAACTTCAACGACAGGAGTGTCAGCGGACTTATCTATATACCGTCGACAGTGACTGAGATAACACTTGAAAGCGATACTTTTTCATATCAGAATGACTCGAAGATATATTCATTCTGGATCGGCGGAAAAACCGGATCGTGCGCGGAGGAATTTGCGAAAAAATATTCCCTGTCGTTCCACGCTTATGATGATCTGATGGAGTTTATTCCGTCGGAATCAAAGCCTTCCGGGGGAGAGGACAGCAATGATACGCCCGCGCCTCCGGAGGAAAATACGCTGAACCTCGGCGATGTTGACTACAGCGGGACTATTGACTCGTCGGACGCTTCTATGGTGCTGCAGGAATACGCTCTCACGGCAACAGGGCAGACAGGTGCCCTTTCCCGGGAGCAGAAAACGATCGCGGATGTGAATGGTGACGGCTCCGTCGATTCCTCGGACGCATCGACGATCCTGAGTTACTACGCCTACACCGCGACAGGCGGCACGGAAAAATTCGAAACTTTTCTTAAAAGATAAAAAACAGCCCCGCTCTTCTTTAACCGGGAGAGCGGGGCTTGCTTATTCTTTTGTATTGCTGCTGCGGTTTATCTGATTTCCCACCTGAATGTGGCAGTATCGCTGACATCGATATCATCGGGGGCGAAGCTGATAGAATGCAGGGTCGCGGGCATGATCTCTTCGCATCTGAAGTCGGTGTCGGAATAGATATCGATTTCTCCCCAACTGTAGTTGATATCAACAAGGTCTCCCAATTTTACGCCGGAAGCCTCACACAGGATCTCAGCTTTTTTCCTTGCGTTGTCGGCAGCCAGCCTGAGTATCTCTTCACTTACTGCCGTAGCGTCCTTTACCGTGAAAGAAACGGAAAGATGAGGACTAGACGGACATCCGGCAATAGCGGAAAGTGTCTCGGACAATTTGTCCAAGTCAAGATCAAAGGAGAGTTTCAGCTCATGAGTTACGTTGTAACCTCTGAAAACGCTCTTATATTCGCCTTTTTTGTTCTCCACACTGTCATAAACCGCTCGAACATCAAAATCGACTGTCTTGACAGAGTCCTTTTCAAATCCGATACCGCACATGGTATCATTAAGTTGACTGATACTTGTCGCCGCTATTTCCATTGCCTTGTCATAATTGATATCTTCAGATTTCAAGGTCATGGAAAGTACGACATAGTCGGGCTTTACGGAAACCTTTCCGATTCCCTTTACGGTAATTGTTCCTGCCATTATGAATACCTCCGTTTCAGAATTTTTACTGTCCCGCAAAAGGGACATCTGAATCTTGTATCTTCTGCACCCGGGTATATGCAGTCCTGCCTTGCGGTAAATCTATTGACACCGATAACTCTTTCACAGTGATTTTTCCGATGTTTTATCTGCCCCGGCTGTTTTATCTATTCTATCACTTCTCCCGATTTTTGTCAAGAGAATATCCCGGATAACAAATCCCGCTCTCCGGAAAAGAGCGGGATTTTATTGTTTCGATACAAAACAAATATCGGATGTATTTTCAATCATGTATAATTACAAATTCATTTCTTTAAGATATCCGACGATCTTGTCCTTTTCAAGAAGATGTATGGACAGGATCACCGTGATAATATCGGTCAGCATGAACACGAGCAGCACCGTCATCAGCTCTTTTACGGGAATGTAAGGAGAAATGCTGCCTTGTGAATTGATGAAAAAATAGCTCCAGACCGAAACGGCGACAGTCGGCAGTGATGAGATCGCGATCCCTTTTATCTGGCAGCTGATGTTTTCAGATACACTCATCTTCTGTATGTCACGCTTTTGTGTGCCGAGCGAATACATGACGATGTAATCGGGAATGCGGCTTCTGATACTGCTTAATGTGATATTTACAAGGTTGAATGTCGCTATCACAAAAATGAATACCGTAAAAATAGTACTGAAAAAGCGTATAAGATAATAGTTGTTCTGCTCCTCACGGAGTAATGCCGTATTGTTTACGAGAAATTCGGCTGAGTAACCGTTATCGCTGAAAAAATCATACATTTCCTTATACGTGTCGTCCGGACTGTCCGAATCAAAATACAGTTTCGCGACGCTTTTATAATCATATCCGCTCAGAATACCGTCAAATACAGAATAAGGGTATATTATCGTCAGGTCATAATCTTCAAGGTCGGCTCCGAGATATTTCCGGTATTCCCTGACATCGGCGGAGAAATCGACGGAAAACGTCCTTTCCTCGGTCCGGAATTTCTGGTTTTCGGCAAATGGATCGACGTCGCCGACCGGAACAAATCTTTTGAATGTGAATACGCCTTCCGCGCGGTCTTTTCCGAGATCAACGCCGTTGAAAAATGCCACGGGATTTTCGCCCTGGAAAGACGACCTGAAGTAATCATCGTCAAAGACGTATATCCGGGATCTGTAATCATTGCCGCTGATATCGGCCGATCCGTCGTCAATCGAGAACACGCAATTTCCGTCCGTGATGCCGTGAAAGTTTTTCAATTTACGGAATAATTCCACAGGATCTGCGTAATTCAGGTGATAATCATAATAATCAAATCTTATATCGGATTCGATCGAGTCTTTGAACCGTTCATTGGCGGATCTCATATTATTGCAGACACAGGTGAATGATATAAACATAAAAACACAGACAGATATTGAAACGATTATGGAATTTGTCCGCTTTTTATTGTTTTTCATGTATTTTTCCGATATATCTCTGACAGCCCCGGCGGCGGAAAGCGGTCTGTATTTCTTTCCGGAGGATCTTCGTCCGGCTTTGTTTTTGTCATAATTTTTTATAAACAGCAAATAAGCCGTAAGCACAAAGATGAATACGATCCCCGCGGAGATAAGCAGAAAAGTGATACGCCCGGAACTTTGCCGCATTTCAACGGAAGTCAGTTCGGACAGCGCTGACAGGATCTTTGAAGAAACAAACAGCCCTATGATAAACGCAAGCGGTATTGCTGCCGCCGTGATTATTATTGCCTCTTTCAGGGATGACAGATAAAACTGCCGTCTGAGCGTACCGAGAAGATGAAGCCTTGCGTACAGTTTTCTTCTGTTCTCACCAAGCGATATGTATATGATATTTTTGTTCAGAACGAACAGCAGAGCGGATACGACGATTATCAGAAGAACTGTCAGAAGCGTGAACAGCTGCGCAATATCAGGTTTTCTGTAATCGGAACCGATACCGTAGCAGGAGAGAAGTTCCCCGTTCGGCTCACACTCAAAACGGCTGAATGATTTTTGAAACGACCTTGCAAGATAAGGTGATTTCAGGGTCACATAATGATCCGCCGGGCCGGCAGTCAAGTCTGTTTTGCCGCCTGTGATCGCAATGAAAGCGGGAAACAACGTATCCTCGAAAACAGCTCTTTCATAAAATCCGACGACCTTGTATGTATGATGCCCGGTCGGTTCAAGATACTCGCCCTCACGATACTGCGAATAAACCGGGATATTTCCCGTATTATCCGTTCTGTCCCCCAGAGTCAGCTCAGGCGTATCGCCGATCTTATAAACGCTTCCCATATGATGAGGCAGGATGATCTCATCGGGAGTCTGAGGCAAATGTCCGCTCAATAAACGGACGGGCATTTTATTCATAAACCCGCTGTCGGCGTTCAGGATAAACAGATATCTTTTGTAAGGATTTTCGGTGCTTATTTCCGAAAAACCGACAGGACTTGCCGAGAATGAACTTTCCACGCTGTCGCTTTCTGTAATAAGTCTGCTTTCGTCCGCGCCGACTCCGCAGATCTTTATCATATAATCGCCGTATATATCCTTCTTTGAGCTTACCCGGGAATCAAAGAAGACTTTAAAAGATACAAAAAGACTCATCAGAAGAGCAACTGACAGCATAGTACAGATCATGACCGGTATGAATTTTAATTTGTTCTGCTTCCAGTATCCGGCGGCGCATTTATCTATGATATTCATTTTGCCGTTACCTCGTCAGACACAATGCGGCCGTCGTTCAGCCGGACGATACGGCTCGCGTATGATGCGATATCCATGTCATGTGTTACCATTATGACAGTCATTCCGTATTCTTCGTTTGCTTTGGCAAGCTGACCCGCGACTTCCTCGGAATTTACTTTATCGAGATTTCCGGTCGGCTCATCGGCAAGCAGGAGATCGGGTCTGCTTACAAGTGCCCTCGCGATCGCGACACGCTGCTGCTCTCCGCCGGAGAGCTGATGGGGGAATTTATCCCTGAGTCCGTATATATGAAGCATTTTCAGAATGTTTTCGACTTCCTTGTCATCGCATTCCTTATGGTCAAGCAACAGAGGCAGTCTGATATTGTCGGTAACGTCAAGGACCGAAACAAGATTGAAGAACTGGTATATTACGGAGATATGCCGCCGGCGCATGACTGTAAGCCTGTCATCCCCGAGATCCGCGTAATTTTTGCCGTTTAACAAAATCCTGCCCTCACCGGGGGATTCTATGCCGGATATGATATTGAGCAGGGTGGATTTTCCCGCACCGGACGGACCGGTCACGGCGACAAATTCACCGTCGTTTACAGTAAGATCGATTTTATCGAGCACATACCGCTTTGTTTTCCCGTCATTGAAAAATTTGGACATATTTTTTATTTCTAACATAAATTGCCTCCGCAACTTTGCAATATGCAATATGATTTTCCTGACATTGGTATTATATCACGATTCCGGGTGTCTGACGGGAAGTTGCTGTGAAATGCCGTAATTATTGCAGTGAATGGGCGGATTTATTCAATTTTCGGGATACATCAGCAGATCTGCGGTAAATTCATCTTCCGTATTGCCGATTTTCAGGACGCCTCCGTATTTTTCGGCTATTTTTTCGACATTTGCAAGTCCGTAGCCGTGCCGTTTATTGTCGGTTTTTGTTGTGACCATGCGGTCGCCGTCTTTTCTGATCTGTCCGTTATACGAGTTTGACACACGGATAACAAGTCTGCCTTGTGTATAAAATAATTTCAGATATATCCTGCGGTCTTCTCTTTTCAGGACTGTGGCTTCAATTGCGTTGTCGAGCAGGTTGCCGAGGACTGTCACGATGTCGGCGGTATCCATTTTTATATCCGGCGGTATGGCAATGTGCGTGCTTATCTTTATATGTTCTGTTTCGGCGAGCCGGAGCTTATAATTTATTATGCTGTCAACAGGTATGTTTCCCGTGCAGCTGTAAACCGTCATCTGCTTTGTCTGAGAAAAAAGAGAATCAAGATGTTTCCTTGCTTTTTCAGTCTGCCCCTCCGAAAGCAAGCGGGAAAGCGCGATAAACTGGTTGTTCAGGTCGTGACGGAAAGATCGCATTTCTTCGGTGGATTTTTCCATTATTTCGCACTGTCTGAAATACAGATCATTTTCACGCCGCAGCATTTCCATATTTACACTTCGCACGTAGTGCCGTGCCGATGATTCATACAGAAAATAAGCGAAGATATCGGCGGCAAACACAGGCAGCGAAATGATCAGAGCCTTGCCTGTGATCCCGTTTTCCTGTATAAGAACGACCTCCGCTGCCAATGAGCATAAAATAACAAATATCATAAAGATAACGGGATAATTTTTATATTTTTCCGTCCGGTCTTTTTCAAACCGGCAACGCGGCAGGAGAGATCCCGCGGATATCAGCATTGTCACGGTGATACGGGACAAAACATATGAAATATCACTGTCTGTTGCGACCCGCGCAAGGTGATCGGGAACTGTAAACAACAAGGTCAGTATTCCCACGCCGGGTATATTTTCATTCAGTTTCTCCCTGTATGTAAGCGAGATCCATAAAACGGTAAAAAACTCCGCAACAGTCAGAACAAAAAAATTGTCCGCGAATAAGTAAACTATGGCTGTACACACAAAATTTGCCGTATAAGGTAAAATTCTCCCCTCGTCTGTTTGCTTTGTGCCGGGATATAGCGAGGAGAAAACATTGTGCGTTGTCAGAATATTGAATATATTCAGGAAAACAGAAATGACTTTTACGAAATATCCCATTATTCTCCCCCGTTTTCAAATCTGAGCTGAAGATATGAAATTTCTTTTTTTCTGCCTTTCGCTACAGGTATCTCATCGCCGTCAGTCATGATTATACTGTCGGATCTGAATATCCTGATATGTTTATAATTGAGCAGATATGACCTGTGCGGCGAAATAAATCCGCGATCACGCAATTGTTCCCCGATGTTTTCAAGTTTGCCGTAAAACTCATCTGATCCGTTTATCTTTTTTATCAGTATTTTTCTGTCAAGGCTCTTAAAATAAATAATATCATTCAGATTTACCCAATAAGTGTCGTGACCGTATCTGTAGTGAAAAAGATCCGGTCTGCTTCCGAATATTCTCTGATACTTCCGGAGAGTATCCGAAATATTCTCAGAGGTGACGGGTTTTTCGAGAAATTCAAAGGGTCTGAATGTGAATAACTGCCGGTCATAGCCGGTCGTTCCCGTAATAAAGACGATCTGCGCCGTTTCGTCATTAAGCACATTCCTGATATAATTGCTTACATCGATTCCGCTGCAGGAATCAAGTTCGATGTCAAGAAAAATGATATCATATCTTTCACCGGATCCGAGATGACGGATAATGCCGTTTCCCGATGTAAAAATATCTGTTTCGCTCTCTGAAGACAAGGCGTTGCAACTGTCCCGAATATAGCACTCGATTGCCGAACATACCGTGTCGTCATCGTCGCAGACCGCTATACGAAGCATAATCAGCACTCCCTTTCCCAATATTTATTCACCCGGTGCATACCATATTATACTACATTGGCGTTTTAAGGTCAACAGACAGAAAACCCCGCTTCTGTTTCGGAAAGCGAGGTTTTGGCTTATA
>CAYPXB010000023.1:0-10402 GCA_964414745.1 uncultured Alistipes sp.
CTGATTCGTTCCCGTCTGATTTGCAGGAAACAGACAAAGCAAGAATTGCCAACACTGACAGTAAACACAACAATTTTTTCATTTCATTACCCCCTATCATTCAGTACAGAAAATGACCTGCCCAATGGGCTTTTGTGATTTTATAAGCGTCATCAGCAGAAATATAGTATTTTGGGGTCAATCCCTTCCTGCCGCGGTATGGATCCGTAAGTTGAATCTCATTTTTTCCGGCTACTGTCCTGACACCGCTGGCGTTTAAATAATGGCCTCCCGTAGTATAACCTAAAATACTTTTATTTGCGCTTGTTACCTTGACCTGAAGTATCGGCGGCGCAGGTGATTTCCTTGTAATTGCCGAATAGATAACAGATGTCATATTACTGCTGCTTGACGGAATATATTCTATATATGACGTTTTCTTGCCCATAAAAGTGAAACTTTTGATGTATTTAACTATGCGAGTCCATTCCGTTCCGTTTTCCTTTGTTGTACCAATATGTGATGCAATGTCTTCCTGTGACGGTACGCTGGTTCCTCCGGGGACAACATAGCTTAAATACTTAAGAGTCTGCATCGTTGTCGCGGGACCGCAGTAATACTCATTGTTTTGCGTATATGACGGTACTGCGATCGTGGTCGTAGGATAAGTTGCAGACGCAATATTTTTCGTTTTTCCACTGCTCAGCCCCTCATCTCGAAAATACATCGCCTCCTGTATTTTTTCTTTCACTGCTTCCTTGTCCTCATCTGACAGTGCCGGGTCGTTAATAAGATCATCAAGCTGTTCTTCAAGCGGAATATGTGATATTCCAAAGCCCGGATCACCCACGCACTCGTATGCTGTTGCTTCACCGGTTCCGTTCAAGGCGCCTGAGTCATCACCAGCAGTTGACTCTGCGAAAACATTGACCGGAACTGCAGAAGCACAAAGCAACATAACACACGTCAATACAATTTTCAATTTTTTCATCGTTAAATCCCTCCGTGTAAAATAATCCTGACAAGCCGATAAATATGTATGAATATATTTTATCAGATTTCAGACATTTTGTCAACATTTCAAACTTTTTTTTTGCAAAAGCGTCTTGACATCCTCAAAAGTATATGATACAATGTGAATACGGTATAAAAATTTTTGGTTATTCCCGAAAATTTTTGTGCTGAATTATTTATTTATATTACTAACCGGAAAGGGGAAATTGGGAAATGAATGCTTTCAGAAAAACTGTTTCAAAAATCGGGGTCACCGCCATGATGGTCGCAGCTGTGGTGTCCGCATCCGCTTTGTACGCAAACGCCGGGGACAGGAGTTATACTCTTTCGGCACGCAAGGTCAACAAGAGTTTTACTTCTTTTGGCTCTCATTGCTATAATGCAACTAACATGAACGGTATTGAAGTAATACCTGTCTGTATGTATAGTGGGCTGAAAGTAGCACGGGCAAAAGTATATGACAAGAATCAGGGCATATACCTGAGATGGAACGGAACAAATTCAGAAATTTCGGCACCGCTTACTTTGAATAATCATGACTGGGTCTGTGATATGTATGATATCGGAGATCATACCTTTACGTTCTATGTAAGAGGGGAAACATCCGGCAAATTCTCCGGAAAAGCCACCGTGGTCTGATCCGCCTTATGATACTGTATTCCGGAAAGGTAAGGTGATGATCATGATAAGAACACAGATTAAACTGATGTTCCGTAAAAAAGGGTTTGCTACATCTCTGATCTTTATGTTTCTGTTTTGCGTCGTAAATTATATATTTGTGTGCGCTCTTACAGCTTTGCAGACCGATGACTCATATATATGCGCCGCTCAGAGCGCTTTTGTTCTTTGCGATATGAATATCGGGGTGGGGCTTCTGACAATGATCTTCCCGATCGTCGCGCTGTTGCCGTTTTCATTTTCTCTTCTGAACGATGAAGACCTGAATATCCCGATACTCTATGAGTCAAGGACAAGTTACGGCAGGTATTACGCGGCTAAAGCGATCGCGGCTTTCGTGGGAAGTTTCGCGATCATGTTTATTCCCTGTCTGCTGGATCTTATCCAGGTTTATTTTACTTTCCCCACTGAGGGGCGTATAATCTCGGGTATGGGCATTTCATCTGTTTCATATTCGGATGAAGTGTTTTATCTTTATACCGATAATCCGGTCTTTTCGGGAAATATACCGTTTGAATCGCTGATATTTTCCCACCCGTTCCTGTATGACGCGGTGTATCTTGTGCTTTTTTCGCTGTATTCCGGCCTTGTCGGAGTGTTCGGTCTTGCTTTGTCGACTTTATTCAGGTCCAAGTTCAAAATACTGCTGTTTCTGCCTTACATCATCGTCAATCTGGTCATAAACAGGATATCCGCCGCGGCCGGAATGGTGTCTGACACCGATCCGATCGGGTATGTCATCCCGAACGCGTATTTGTTTAATTGGCCGTATTTCTTTATATATATTTCCGTCACGGTGATCGTTTCGGTATTTCTTCTGGTGAGGGCTGTGAGGAAGAAAGTCGCCGCGGGTATATAAGCCATGAATTTCAGATATTATAAAAGATGTGCTTTCGCTTTGCCGGTCGCCGTGATACAGCTTCTGTCCCTGATACTGATCCTTTTGCAAAACAGAGCGGATCAGCTGCAGCCGTACAGGGATATGGGCTTCTTTCAGGTTTTTTACGGTGAGTTTTGCGAAACACAGAACGTGCTTACGCTTTATTATTCTCTGATCTTCATAGTCGTACAGATATTTTGTTTCGGCAATTATATATATTCCGATCTGCAGATAAGCAGCATATATTATTTCTCAAGAAACGCGAATATGAAAAAATGGTTCATAACCAAAATATTACACCTGAGTTCAATGATATTTATTTTCTGCTCACTGTATGTTGTTCTGTTTGTTTTGGTCATAAGCCTTCTGACGGATTTCAGATCTCCGGGCGCTTTGCTGCCGTTTACAGTGAAGGAAGTGATACTGCTGTCGCTGTACAGCTGCTTTTTATGCGTCCTGACAAATATCTCAGCTGTCGCGATCGGTTCACTGAAGTCTGTACTTCTGGCAAATATCGTTCACATACTTGTCGTTCTGGGCCTTGTTCCGATACACAGTGAAAACAGCGGGATCCACTTCCCTGTTCTGTATGTGGACGCGTTGACTTCAGAGCAGTATATCGTCCTGATTCTGTCAATATTTGCCGTTTCTGCCGCTACGGAGATCATCGGGTATTATTTTATAAAAAAACAGGATATAGGTTTGTCCACGGTTGAAAACGAATTTTGAGAGGGGTATTTTATATGTCAGAGCTGGTTGCGGAGAATGTTACGAAAACATTCAAAGACAAGGTAATACTTGATAATATTTCGGTAAGATTCGGAAGCGGGAAAATATACGGGATAGCCGGAGAAAACGGATCGGGAAAAACGATGTTCCTGCGGGCTTTGTCCGGACTCATGAGACCGTCAGACGGCAAGGTGACTTATGACGGGAAGGTTCTCTATGACGATATTTCATTTCTCCCGAGTCTTGGGATAATCATCGAAAACGCGGGTCTGTACCCGGAATTTACGGCAAAAAAGAACCTGGAGTATCTCGCTTCAGTCAAAAAAATCATCGGTAACGAAGAAATAGAGAACGCGCTCAGACGCGTCGGTCTGGATCCGGACGACAAAAGAACGGTAAAAAAATATTCGCTGGGAATGAAGAAAAAGCTTATGATAGCGCAGGCTGTGATGGAACGTCCGGACGTGCTGCTGCTCGATGAAGTGACGAGCGCACTGGACGAAGAAAGTGTCAAAACCGTCAGACAGCTTATCACCGAAGAAAAAGAGCGGGGCGCGCTTATTGTCATTTCAAGCCACAACAAAGAAGATCTTGAATTGCTTTGCGACGAGATATACTCTATGGCAAGCGGAAAACTTACCCTGAAAGAAGGTGCGTCGTCGTGAAAGTGATCCATATCATAATTATGGGAATTATCTTCGCGTTGTCTTCAGTCGCCGGGGTCTGCCCGGTAAGATCGCTTCCATCGTCGGAAATAAAAAATATCGGAACGTACGATGAGGCAAAAGCAGTCTGTACGGATATGATGATACCGGCGGGTACTGAACTTACGGCGGAAAATTTTGAAAATTCCCTGTCTGAAGGATCGGACGATGATATTCTGATACTTCTCGTCAGACCGACAGATAAACTCAGGATCGATTTTGACTATATCGATCAGTCCGTAAATGTACAAAAAGTGATAAAAGGAGATCCCGGTCACGAGGGGTCGGAGATAAAAATATCATACCGGGGATTTCACACTCAGTCTTATGAGGAGTTTTCTCTGAGCGAGCGGGAAGGCAAACCGTATAGCTACTATATGAACTGTTGCGGATTACTGAAACCGCAGAAAGAGTATCTTGTATTCTGCAGGTCGCTTACGATCGGAGGAAAAACTGTCTGTAGGGAGGCAAATCCGAATTTCCCGTCTTTTTACCCTGTTAAGGACAGCGACAATGAAGTCATGATCCTTGATGACGGCAGCAATGACTTTTCGAAGGTTTCGGAATACGACATCTATGTTCCGGATGAGCGGCAGGCTGAAAACTGGAAAAGCCTGAAGGAATATGTTCTGGATAATTATTATCCTCGGTAAATCTGTTTCCATTATCGCGACAGATATGAATTTTATATGAAAAATCTGAAGTATGCCTCTCTGCCTGACACAGAGGGGCATTTTTATGTGTAGCAGAGGAATATTTATTGAAAATTTTTAAATGTCCCGAAAAACAGTTGACAAATGTTGTGAAAAGTGATAAAATATCTGCGGTTTTTTAAATCTTGCAAATATACTACCGGGAAAGAAGGAATCGGATTGAAAAAATCAGCGGCGACAACGATTGAAAATGCAGGCGGAGGTGGTTACACGGTATGATTGCACATATTCGCGACGACGGCACAGAGCAGAGCGTTGAGGAGCATTGTCTTAACACAGCCGGACTCGCTGCCCGTTTCGGAAAGCCATTGAATATGGAAAATATGGCGGAAACGGCGGGACTTCTGCATGACATCGGCAAACTTACAACCGATTTCAGCCTCTATATCCGCGGAGATCCGCATTTTTCCAGAGGCTCCATAGACCACAGCTACGCCGGAGGAAAATATCTTTGCGACTCGGGCAGAGATGATAAATCTCTCGGAAAAGCATCGCAGCTGCTCGCGCGTGTCATATTCTCTCATCACGGTCTTCATGACTGGGTGGATCACAAAGGCAATGATTATTTCCGTGAACGCTTATCAAAGAATGAACGTTACGACGAAATAATTAAAAACGCCCGCGATCTTTCGTTCTTTGACAAGATCCCCGGACTGCTGAAAAAAAGCGCCGAGGAATATAAAACTTTATGCGAAAAAATAAAGGCTCTCGTGAATGATATGCACCTGAGCGACACGGAGACACAAAACAAAGTGCTTGCGTTCTGCCACGGTATGTCGGAACGGCTCCTGACCTCGGTCCTGACAGATGCGGACAGGACCGACACGGCGTGCTTTATGTCCGGAGAAACTTTGCCCGATGCGGAATATGACACAGATCCGCTCTGGGTAAAGATGGAGGAAAATCTTGGCACTCTCCTCGCGGATCTCGGACGCAGAACCGATCCTGTTTCGGTGCAGCGGAGGAAGATATCGGAACGCTGCGCAAAATTTTCGGAACATCCCGTCGGAATATGCAGGCTTGTAGTCCCCACGGGCGGGGGCAAGACACTGTCATCGCTCAGGTTCGCGATCAGACAATGCCGGATCTTCCATAAGAAAAAGATCATCTATGTCGCCCCGTTCATGTCAATTATCGAACAAAACAGCGAAGTTATCCGGTCTTTGTCGGGTAATGATGTGTTTCTGGAACATCATTCCGACGCGTTTGCCCGGGCAGATACTTCGTCCGGCAATGACCTCAGTCAGTATGAACTGCACGCAGAAAGATGGGACAGCCCGGTTATCGCGACAACGATGGTTCAGTTTCTCAACACCCTTTTTTCGGAAAGTTCTTCGTGCGTGCGCCGGATGCATCGTTTGTCGGACGCCGTGATCATTTTTGACGAGGTGCAGTCGCTTCCGCTAAGATGTACGTATCTGTTTAATCTCGCCATGAATTTTTTGTCAAAGATCTGCGGCTCGACGATCGTACTCTGCTCGGCAACACAGCCCCCGCTTGAGACTATGGAGGAATATCCGCTGACGCTCGATGCCTGCCCTGATATGGCGGGGGATACCTCGGAGGATTTTGCGGCCTTCAGGAGGACAAAGATAATAAATCTTCTCCGAAAAAGTGATTACTCATACGATGAGGCCGCTGAGTTCTGCCTCAGAGAGCAGCGAAAAAGAGGCAGCCTCCTTCTCATTGTCAATACAAAAAACTCGGCTCTGGAATTATACAGACGTCTCAGCGAAAGATCCGACGCAAAAGTTATTCATCTCAGCACAAATATGTGCGCGAAACACAGAAAAGATAAGATCGCGTCTGTACGCGAGTATCTTGAGACCGGAACCCCTGTCATCTGCGTGACAACACAGCTGATAGAAGCAGGGGTCGATATTTCGTTTCCATGCGTTGTCCGTGCTTTGGCCGGACTTGACAGTATCGCTCAGGCAGCGGGCCGGTGTAACCGCAACGGGGAATCCGATCGGCTTTGTCCCGTATATCTTATGCACCTGAGGGAAGAAAAACTCTATAACCTTACCGAGATCGCAACGGGTCAGAGCATTACCCGCGGAATACTCAGCGGCTCAGAACGTACAGATGACGATGTTTCGGAATATCTTGACATATCGGCGTACTTTGCCGAATTTTACCGCGAAAATAAAAAAGAGCTCTGTTTTCCGTGCAAAGACGGTTCGAAGGAGCAGAGTGATACCCTTCTGGATCTGCTCTCGGTCAACGGGGAACGCTGTAAAGTCGGCGGGCTGAAATGCGGCTTTCACAGACAGGCATTTCAGACGGCGGGATCGGAATTTGAAGTTATTACCGGACGTACGGAAAGCATTCTCGTTCCGTACGAAATGGAACCAAACGCGAAAAAAGCTTATGATCTTCTGAAAACCGAATGCAGACCGAATCTTGTTTCAAAGCTGCTGCGCGTTCTGCAGCCGTATCTTGTGGAGGTATACAAGAATAAATCAGATAAACTGGAAAAGGAAAATGCTCTGACTGTACTGCCTTCGGGAGTGCCGGTTCTGGATGACCGCTTTTACAGCGACGAATGCGGGCTTACGACGGAGGCAGAACAGCTGCCGCAATATATTTTATGAATCTGACAAAGGAGGAATGATTATGACAGGAAATCAGGTGGAATTCACAGTCTATGGCAGACAGGCGCTTTTCACGGATGTTCTCACCCGTATCGGCGGAGAACGCTGCACTTATATGATACCGACATATGAGGCGCTGAAAGGGATACTTCATAGCATTTACTGGAAGCCCACCATCATCTGGTATGTGGACAGCGTCCGTGTGATGAACCGGATCAGGACTGTGCGGAAAGGAATACGCACAATGGATTACAACGACAGCGGCAAAAATTCGCTTTCGTACTACACTTATCTTGAAGATGTGCAATACCGGGTAAAAGCACATTTTGAGTGGAATCTCAACAGACCGGAGATGGAGAAAGACCGGATAACCGAAAAACATCTGAGCATCGCGAAACGTTCGATAGAATCCGGCGGCAGACGTGATATCTTTCTCGGAACGAGAGAATGTCAGGGGTATGTCGAACCCTGCCGGTTCGATGAGGGAGAAGGATATTATGATGCCGGAAAGGACGGTATGCCGGTTGAAATGCCTTTCAGCACCATGTACCACGGTATTACCTACCCCGATGAGGCTCTGCTTGATGAGGACAAAGGGCAGATGACAGTCCGCTTCTGGCAGCCTGTGATGCGAAACGGCGTCATTGATTTCTGCAGACCCGAAGAATGTCCATCCAAACGCCATATCCGCAAAATGCCTATAAAACAGTTTGGCTCCGCGCAGCAGTCCGCCCCGGAAACGGACAATGTGTCTGATGTGCTTTCAAAACCTTGGGGGGATGACAAATGAGCTGGGCAAATGAACTTTATCAGGTCTATGTGACACAGTACGGAAGAAAATTCGACGACGGTGACCCCGGACCGCCTCCGATCGCTCAGTCCACCGTAAACGCAAAGATCGAAGTAACTCTGAACATTGACGGAAGTTTTGAAGATGCCAAAGAAACGGGATCGAAAGAAGAAAGAACAAAGATTCCGGTGACCGAAGATTCGGACAGCCGGACAAGTTCTCCGGTTCCGATGCCATATACGGATAAACTCATCTATCTCGCCGGGGATTATGCAGAATTTGTTGACGGCAAAAAGAAAAGCGGCGAGTATTACGATAAATATATCCGTCAGCTTCGGGAGTGGCACGAGAGTAAATTTACCCATCCGGCGGTCGACGCGCTTTATACCTATATTGAAAAAGGCTGCCTGATAAAAGATCTTCTGGAAAAAGGGATTTTCCGTGCCGACCCCGAAAGCGGCAAGCTGGACGAAAAGTATAAGATAAACAGTACGAGCCAGAAAGATGTATTCATAAGATTCAGGATAAACGGTCTGGAAGAGCCCCGTACCTGGGAAGATGAGTCCCTGCAGGAGGCGTTTATAAACCGGAACAATACAAAACTCAATGATATACGGCTTTGCTACGCTACCGGAAAAGAACTTCCGGTTGCCAAAAAGCACCCTAAATACATCCGCTATCCGGGAGACGGCGCAAAGCTGATCTCCGCGAATGATGACAGAGGTTACACCTACCGCGGAAGATTCAGAAATGCCGACGAGGCTCTTGCCGTAAGCTATGATTTTTCGCAGAAAATGCACAGTGCGCTGAAATGGCTCATACAAAGACAGGGAATTTTCATCGGTTCCATGGTGCTGATCGTATGGGCAAGCACGCTTGAGCCTCTTCCGGATATCCGGAATGCCGCGTACGATTATGATGATGACGACGCAGATGAAGGCTTTATCGAAACGGAAAAAGTTCCCGATACCGTAAAAAAATACAGTGAATTGCTGAGCGAGGTAATATTCGGAAAGCAAAAGGAAATAAACCTGCACCATAAAGTCATGATCCTCGGACTGGACGCGGCAACCACAGGGAGACTTTCCATCTGCTTTTATTCGGAACTTGAAAAATCCGATTTTCTGCAAAACCTCTACAACTGGCATGAACAGACAGCCTGTTTCGGATACAATAATAAAGCCGGGAAATATCTTATAAACTCCTTCAGCGTCTATGATATCGTCAACTACGCGTTCGGCAGCGAAATGAAAATAAAAGAGAAAAGCAAGGCAGAAGAGAAAACCAGAGTAGAATGCAATGAGGAGATACGAAAAGAAAATATCCTGCGTCTTATCCCGTGTATAACGCAGGGTGCGAGAATGCCCGCGGACATCGTGAGGGCTCTTGTCAGAAAAGCGTCAAATCCGCCGGCGTTTGAGAAAAAATATCATCATACCAAAACGGTTGAAATAGCGTGCGGTATGATACGAAAATACAATTATGACAGAGGAGGAATCACTGCAATGGCATATGATCCGAACGAAACCGACCGCAGCTATCTGTACGGCTGTCTGCTTGCGATCGCCGATGCGGCCGAAAATGCGACTTACGAAAAAGAAAAGGACAAGGGACGACTGACGAACGCCCGCCGCTACTGGAACGCTTTTTCCCAGAGGCCGTTCCGTACATGGGGCATAATCGAGGAACGGCTTCGCCCGTATCTGGAAAAGCTCGGTGACAAAAATGACGGGTACAAAATAAGATATGAAAAAATGCTCAATGAGATCATGGGAAAATTTGACCGTGCATCGTTTGAAGATAACTCGGCTCTCAGTCCCGCCTATCTTCTCGGATACCATCACTTTACGGCGGAAATATATAAATCAAAAAACAACAGGGAGGAAAATGAATAATGTTAAGCCATAAAATAGATTTTACGGTCCTGGTCACCGCTACAAACGCCAATCCCAACGGCGATCCGCTTGACGGAAACCGTCCGCGCACGACACTTCAGGGTATGGGTGAGATCTCCGATGTCTGTATCAAGAGAAAGATCCGTAACCGTCTGCAGGATATGGGAGAGAAGATCTTCGTTCAGTCAGACGACAGGTGCGATGACGGATACGACAGCCTTGCACAGCGTGTCAAGAAAAATGAGACTCTGGCAGGTCTGTCAAAAGGAAAGAATACCGACAGCGACGCCTTCGCACAGGCGGCTTGCAAGGAATGGATCGATGTGAGGAGTTTCGGACAGGTGTTCGCGTTCAGCGGAGACAGTGTCTCAGTCCCTGTCAGAGGACCTGTCAGCATCCGTCAGGCGGAAAGCGTTTCGCCCGTTG
>CAYPXB010000023.1:10502-13177 GCA_964414745.1 uncultured Alistipes sp.
GTCCCTGTCAGAGGACCTGTCAGCATCCGTCAGGCGGAAAGCGTTTCGCCCGTTGATATCGTCGGAATGCAGATAACAAAAAGTGTCAACGGACAGGAAGGAAGTAGCGGCAAAGCAAAAGACACTATGGGAACAAAATATTTTATTCCCTTCGGTCTGTATGTGATAAACGGCAGCATAAACTGCCAGCTTGCCGAAAAGACGGGCTTTGACGATGAGGATGCGCAAAAAATAAAAAAAGCTCTGATCACGCTTTTCGAAAATGACGCTTCCGCCGCAAGACCCGACGGCAGCATGGAAGTCTGCCGCGTCTACTGGTGGGAGCATGAAGCAAAAACTCCGGGAATAAGCTCCGCGAAAGTTCATCGCTCCGTAAAGATCGCCCTTAAGGACGGGGTAACGATACCCACAGGCTTTTCCGACTATACGGTAACTCTTGATGACATCGGCATATCCCCGGAGATCATCGACCTTGTATGATATATAAGGAAGAAGACTGCCTTCAGATCTCCGGTATCCAGCATTTTGCCTTCTGCAAAAGACAATGGGCTCTGATTTATATCGAGGGGCAATGGATCGAAAATCTCAGGACAGCGGAAGGAAGATCTATGCATAAAAACGCTCATGACACAGGGTTTTCCGAAAAGCGCGGAGATCTGACGGCCGTACGCGGGATGCGTGTACGATCTGCGGAATATGGCATAAGCGGAGAATGTGACGTTGTCGAATTTATAAGAGACGACACCGGGGGTATCCCGGTCACCGGACTCGACGGACGCTATCGTGTAAATCCGGTAGAGTATAAACGGGGATCGCCGAAAGAGGGTGACTGTGATATAATGCAACTTTGCGCGCAGGCTCTCTGCCTTGAAGAAATGCTTTGCTGTGAGATAACCGAAGGATGCCTTTATTACGGCGAAACAAAAAGACGGCTCCGCGTTTCTCTGGATAATACGATCCGCGAAAAAACACTGGAAACTATCGGTGAAATGCACAGACTGTATGACCGCGGGCATACTCCGGCGGCAAAACGGACAAGATCATGCAATGCCTGTTCGCTGCGTGATATATGTCTTCCGGAACTTGAAAAAAAGAACGTATCGGAATACCTGAGGGAGATGATGAAACCTGACTTATGAAAAAACTCCTGAACACACTTTATGTTGTCAGCCCCGGACGATATCTGTCATTGGACGGAGAAAATGTCGTGATATCCGAAGATAAAAAAGAGATCGGCAGGGTACCGCTGCACAATCTTGAGCGTATCATAACATTCGGCGCTTCCGGCGCAAGTCCCGCCCTTATGGGAAAATGCGCCTCGGAACAGCGTGAACTTGTATTCATGACGCGAAACGGCAAATTTCTTGCCCGTGCGGAGGGAGAGATCTCGGGAAACGTGCTTTTGCGGAAAAAACAGTACAGGATCGCAGATTCACCCGAGCAGAGCCTCAGTATCGCCCGTAATATGATCGCGGCAAAAATATCAAACGGACATTTTGCGCTAAACAGAATGATACGCGACCATAAAATGCGTATTGACACGGAATTATTTGAAAAAAAGTCACAATATCTTTATGAGGCGTCTCAGTCCGCCCTTACGGCACGCGACGCCGACAGTCTGCGCGGTATCGAGGGCGAAGCCTCGTCGGTGTATTTTTCGGTATTTGATAAGATGATCCTGCAGCAGAACGATGATTTTCAGTTTAAAAGCAGAAACAGACGCCCTCCGCTCGACCGCGTAAACGCTATGCTGTCTTTTGCCTATTCTCTGGCGGCGGGAATGTGCTGTTCGGCTCTTGAGTCAGTCGGACTTGACCCTTACGTGGGATTCTTTCACACCGACCGTCCCGGCCGCCGCTCGCTTGCTCTTGACCTCGTTGAGGAATTC
This sequence comes from uncultured Alistipes sp., assembly GCA_964414745.1. GTDB lineage: Bacteria > Bacillota > Clostridia > Oscillospirales > Ruminococcaceae > Ruminococcus. The sequence continues at coordinate 12,391 of CAYPXB010000023.1, forward strand.
CGCGTGCCGATGTGCGACCGTTTTGTCCTGATGATGATCAACAAAAAAATGATCGGCAGCAGCGCGTTTATTGTACAGGAAAGCGGGGCGGTCCTGCTCAATGACGAGGGACGTAAGACATTTATACAGGCATGGCAGACGAGAAAAGACGATATCATCACCCATCCGTTTCTGAACGAAAAAATACAGTGGGGAATGCTCCCGTATGTGCAGGCTCTTCTGCTCGCGAGGACCCTGCGCGGGGATCTGGATGCTTATCCGCCTTTTTTCCATAAATAAAGGAGGAGATACACGAATGTTCATACTGATCACATATGACGTCAACACCGAAGAAAGCGCGGGTAAAAGACGTCTGCGCAGAGTTGCGAAGTGCTGCCGGGATTACGGGATACGCGTCCAGAATTCCGTATTCGAATGTCTGGCGGACGCGGCTACGTGGTGTGTGCTGAAACAAAAACTGCTGGATGAGATCGATGAAAAGCACGATTCACTGCGCTTTTACTACCTCGGAAACAATTATAAATCAAAGGTCGAACACTACGGAGCCAAACCGGCGATCTCTGTAGATGAACCCTTATTGCTTTAGTGCGGATCATAAGTTCACATAAATTTACCGGGGGATCCGCACCCCCAAAAAACGGTTTTTTCTGTAATTATTACGTTTGTTTAAAATACTTTTGTATTTTTTTCGATAATTTTTGGCGAAATGCACAATTCCGGTGCTTTATACGCTGGCAGATCTGTGCGTCCCGCCGTCGCTCCCCACACGGGGAGCGTGGATTGAAAT
>CAYPXB010000024.1:0-5583 GCA_964414745.1 uncultured Alistipes sp.
ACAAAAACTTCCGTCTCGATACCCGACCCGCATATTTTTCCGATACTTTTACAGTCAAGTTCCCTTGCCGGAACGATACGGGAAAAACCGAGCGATCTCGCGAGATCTGCGCCATGCAGCGTGTGTATCGTCATCTGGGTGGAAGCGTGAAGCACGGCGTCCGGTACGGATCTTCTTATTATATATGCACATCCCAGATCCTGAACGATAAAGGCATCGACTCCGGATTTTGCCGCATATTTCACAAATTCGGAAAATTCGTCGGCCTCATCGTCGCGGATAAGTGTGTTTACGGCGAGATAAAGCTTTGCACCGTACAGATGGCATTTATCTGCCGCACACGGAATCTCCTCATCCGGAAAATTATCCGCACTGTTTCTTGCGGAAAAGTTTTTTCCGCCTATATATACGGCGTCGGCTCCCGTCCGCAAAGCGGCAATGAGAGAATCCATATTTCCGGCAGGCGCGAGTATTTCCGGGAAATTGCGGCTCATCAGATACTGTCTTTGAGCTGTTTGAGTTTTACAAGGTTCTCAAGCTGGGCGATCTTTGATTTCAGCACCTCGATCTCTTTCAGTGCCGCGTCACGTTCGATACGTGATTTTCCGGCCTCGTCGACATATTCCTTCGACTGTTCCCGGATGCTGTCAAGATGCTGATTTGCCTTGTTAAGGTCGTCAAGAAGACTGAGCGCGACCATGATCGCCGCGCTGTACGGAGAAGAACCGTTTTCCGAAGTCATTTCTTCTATTTTGTTTTCAAGGGATCTTGCCAGTGAGAAGACATAGTTCGGAGATTCGGATGTCTTAAGTTTGTACTCCTTGCCACAGATGATAACTTTCACTTCATTAAGCATAGTGATATTCCTTCCTTTGATGTATTATTATGCCGTCAAAGACAGATTTTTAATGTATTCATCCCGTTCTGCCTGCCGTACCGTCTTGTACCCGGGACAGACGGAACAGGTACCGGGAAATATATCTTCCTTATATTATACTACATTTTCAACCGATATTAAAGACTTTTTTCAAAAATTCAGAAAATTTTTTCAGTAATATCTTTTAAGGCCGATGACTTTTCCCAGTATTTCGACTTCTTCGAGGATGATGGGCTCCATTTTGTCGTTCTGCGGCTGAAGTCTGAAATGGTTTTCTTCTTTGTAAAAAGTCTTGACGGTAGCTTCCTCGCCTTCGATAAGAGCCACGACAATATCGCCGTTTTCGGCAAACGCCCCTTTTTCCACGATAACGATGTCACCGTCGAGTATTCCGGCATTTATCATACTGTCGCCTCTTACCTTAAGCGCGAAAAGATCGAGAGGATCGCGGTTGCCTGCCTCAAATCCGACGTAACCGGTTATATCTTCAACGGCTGTTACCGGCATTCCCGCCGTCACGGTACCCATCACGGGAACGGAAACCGAGCCGCTGTTCGGAAGATGCAGCGACCTGTAAAGACTTCCGTTTTTTTCTATAAGGCCTTCCTCAACGAGTCTTTCTATATATCTGTGCGCTGTTGATGTGGATCTGAATCCCATCGCCCTCATTATCTCCCTCACCGACGGGGACACTCCGTCTGCGAGCCTGCCTCTGATAAAATTAAAGACTTCTGTTTCCTTGTCGCTTAACATTTTTTAACCCCTTTCGTTTTTCAGTTTTTCCAGTATCATTTTTGATATTTTATAAGCGTCTCCGCAACCGAGCGTTATCACGAGGTCTCCCTCGCGCGCGTTTTCGCATACATAGTCGCAGATCTGCCTGAAATTAAAATATTTCCGCTCGTCATCCCATTCGGCGCTCTCATCCTGCGGAAACCATATGCACCCCGGTATTTTTTCCGCGAGGTGGCGTGTGTATATACCGTATGTGTTCTTCTCGCGGGAGCCCATTATATCGGTGAGTATGATATGATCCGGAATCGTCAGCACTCGCGCGAAATCATCGAGCAGAAGTTTTGTCCGCGAGAAAGTGAACGGCTGAAAGACCGCCCATACTTCCCTGAATCCCATTTCTTTCGCGGCATTCAGTACAGCCTCAAGTTCTGTGGGGTGGTGCGCGTAATCGTCAACGACGGTTATGCCCTTTTCTTCTCCGAGTTTTTCAAACCGCCTTTTTGCCCCCCTGAAAGCGTCAAGTCCTCTCTGAACGGCGTCAAAACCGATATTGAGATAATCGCAGACAGCAATGGCGGCGAGAGAGTTGAAAACATTGTGTATTCCCGCGACGTGCAGTCTGACGGTGCCGAGAAGTGTGCCTGCGCGCATAGCGTCGTATTCTGTGAGAAGGCCGTTTTCATGTTTTATGTTTTCGGGGTAATAATCACATGAGCTGTCCCTGCCGAATGTGATTATTTCCTTTCCCGTGACGCCTTCGACCGCCTTCAGGGTATTCGCGTCCGAACCGTTGATGATAAGCGCTTTTTTTGTCAGACCGGCGAATTTATTGAAAGATTTTATAATATTATCGAGTGTTTTGAAATAATCAAGGTGGTCGGCGTCAATATTGAGTATGACGGAAATATCCGGGTAAAGTTTCAGAAATGTATCAACGAATTCGCACGCCTCGCATATCATGATGTCGCTGCTTCCCGAGCGGCCGCTTCCGCCTATGCAGGGGAGTTTTCCGCCGATGACAGCGGATACGTCGATACCGTCTGAAAAGAGTATCTGGGTTATCATCGAAGTCGTCGTCGTTTTTCCGTGAGTTCCCGAGACGCAGACGGCATTATCGTACCAGCTTGTGACTGTTCCGAGGAGCTCGCTCCTCTCAAGGACAGGGACTCCGCTTTTTCTTGCCGCCGCAAGTTCGGGGTTATCTTCCATTATCGCAGCCGAAAAGACGATGAGGTCGGCGCCTTCGATATTTTCCGCCCTCTGCCCCATATACACTTTTATGCCCATTTTCCGCACGGCATCGAGTGTTTCGGTCTCGTTGTTGTCCGATCCGGTCAGATAATATCCCTTGGAGTTAAGAATTTGAGCAAGAGGGTACATTCCTGAGCCGCCTATCCCGATAAAATGTATATGTTTTTTGTTTCTGAGTATATCCGTATTCATATTTTTCACCTTTTTTGCTAAACATATTGACTTTTACAAAAAATAAAGCTATAATATATTCCGGGAACCGTCCCGGAAGGACATTCCCGATATGTATATTTTACGCTGAAACCGGTAAATATACAAGCAGCACAGTGTCGTACTGTACGTCATTTACACAAGGAGGTCATCATATTGGAAATCACAGATGTAAAAATCAGAAAAATCATGTCAGAAGGCAGATTAAGAGCCGTCGTATCAGTTACAATCGACAATATGTTTGCCGTACACGACATCAAAGTAGTTCAGGGCGATGAGCGACTTTTTGTAGCTATGCCGAGCCGTAAGGATGAAAACGGTATCTTCCGCGATATCGTACATCCCATATCACCCTCAGCCAGAAAAATGTTTGAGGACAGCATTCTTGAAGCTTACGATAAGCAGCTTGCTATGCTTGAGGCGGAGCAGACTGAGCTGAATGAGCCTGTAGGGGATGCCTCCGAATAAAAATCCGGTTTCAAATTTATTGTCTCAGGGACCTGTATATAATGCAGGTCTCTTTTGCTGTCCGGGTGTCTAAATTCCGAGGATACGCGCGGCTTTCAGTATGGCGATCTGCGTTTTGCCGTCTTTTATATCCCCGTCCATAACAGCGTTTACCGCATCATGCAGCGGCATTTTCACAACATCGAGAAATTCGTCGCCGTCAAGCTTCTGCGAGGCGGGTGCGAGTTTTCTCGCCATGTACAGATAGATTATCTCCGTGTCATACGCCGGTGTCGGGTATATCTCGCCGAGGAAGATAAATTCGCGGCATTCAAGGCCTGTTTCCTCCGTAAGCTCGCGTCTGCCGCAATCCTCCGGGAATTCACCCTTTTCGAGTTTTCCCGCGGGGATCTCCAGCGTCGTTGTTCCGAACGGGTATCTGAACTGCTTTACAAGGTAAATGATCCCGTCATCCGTCACGGGGATAACACATACTCCGCCGCTGTGTCTCACAACGTCCCGTATCGCCGTTTCTCCGTCCTCAAGTCTGGCGATATCGCTTGTCACGGTGAATATCGGCCCCTCATATTTTGTTTTGCTTGACAATGTTTCTTCCTGAAGATGCATTGTATTCATGCCTCCCTTTTCATATTTCATTCTTTTTTATCCCGGTCTGCGGTCTCACCGGGTATTTCCGCGTTTTTTGATTTTCTCACAAGACTGTCGCAGTATTCCTCCGGGATATCCGGCCTTTCCGTCGAAATATAATCATAACAGTGCGTAAGATTCGCGTATCCGGACTTTTTCCTCTTTTTCCGCAGCACCGCCGATACTGCGACAAGTACAAGTATTCCGGTGATACCGGTGAGTGATATGACGATCCCCGCTCTGATACCCGGCGTCGTATAACTGAATGTTATGGTATTTTCGCCCTCGTCGCACCGAACGGCCATAAAACCGTATGAGACTTTTTCGACATCGGCAGGCTTTCCGTTTACCTGCGCGGTCCATCCGCTGCTGTAAGGGACGCTGAAGAACACGAGCTGCGGTCTGTCGAGGGTTATCTCCGACTCAAATCCGTACGAATCGTACACAAATGATGAAGATGCATTTTCTTTCTTCTCCAGTGAGAATTTTTCATAATCGCTTCTAACAAGTCCCGACGAATCCTCAATGCTTATTTCATCGAGTATATCGCCGTATTTTGCTATCTGCTCATCGCTGAGAACGAGTGCCTTGAGAAGGATCATCTCGCGGACATCACCGGCTTTTACGGCCGCTTCGTCCTCGGAAATGTATGTGTCATAGGCAAAACCCATAGGCAGGTAGTTTTCATTCTCATAGATCTCAAAGTTGTCATTGCTGCCGATATATCTGAATCCCGGCAGAGATGCCTCAACGTCATTTTCGTTTTCTTCCTCTATCGCGTTGTAATAATATTTTACAGAAAGAAGTTCTCTCAGTGCATAATGCGACAGATCCGGCCGTGACGCCACATCACGCTGAATATCCATAGCGTCGTAAAATTCCATTATCGAAGGAGAAACGACGCTGTGAAAAGCCCTGATGCTCGGCAGTCCCCATGACATCGGGTAATTGTCGTAATTTTCGGATATATCCACACGGAAGAAGTTGTCATCGCTGACGTGCTCCGCGACATCATCCTTCCCCTCAAGGGCGGCGTCAATATATTCATTCGCTGCCGACGGCGCGCTCGCGCAGTAATATACCACCGATACCGTACATATGACAGATGCCGCCATCGTCAGGCAGACAGCCTGTTTCATAAACGGTCTTCCGTCTTTTTTTCTGCGGAAAAGAGCGGCGGCGACGATAAGCGAAACAACGGCTATTGCCAGAGTCAGGCAGAAGTATGGGAAGTTCGACGGGAAATCGAAGAATACGGTTTCGTCGTCCTCTTTTTTGGGCAGAAGTGAGATCATCCCGAAAGCCGCCAGCATTACGGCGCATATTTTTATTGCCGGCACCGGGTCGGCGTCTTCGTCGTCTATCGTCTGAGCGGTCATCATCGCAAAGATGAGTATCGGCATATAGAACCAGCG
>CAYPXB010000024.1:5683-11134 GCA_964414745.1 uncultured Alistipes sp.
AATGTTTTTTTCCGGGAGATGTGGAAATCCGGACAAGGTATCCTTATCAGAAAATAGATGATCAGAAATACGACCTGACCCGTGAAGAAAAAGTAATTTATGATCGACAAAGCCGCTACGGTAAAGGCAAAAACGCCTTTTCTGCCATTATTGACATTTTCCTCCATGGCTATGAGCATCAGCGGAAAAAAAGCCGTGACGTCCTGAAAATGATTGAAGAAGATGTTATATATCTGGAATCCGGAATACGCGTAGAGAAGAGCGCCTATGAGAGAGGCGTTCTTGCTGCGCACGAATCTTCTTATGTAAGCGTACGCCGTGAGCGCCGCCAGACCGTGCTTTACCGCGAGGAGCACAGGCATTGAAAACGTTACAAGGCTCCTCGGCAGTATCGTCGATAGCCAGAAGAAAGGGCTTCCCGAAAGATAGAAAGAATATGATGTGAGAAAATCCGAGCCCAGATCGGTATACCAGTTCCACCCGAGCTGTCCGTTTCTCACGGCATCGTTGGCGAGATTGTAAAAATGTATCTGCTGAGCGTTGTAATCGCCGTAATATATAAAATATCCGCCCTCCACGATCATCACGGGGAGTATCGAAATAAACACGCATAAGAAGCCCGCAACGAACGCTGTAAGGTATTTTTCCTTTGTGTTTCGGTATATTAGAGTTTTGCTGTCTGACATTTCGACCTCCTGCCGGGGAATTTCTGAAAATGCGCTGTAAGACCTTATAAAAGACTATTCCATAACATTATAGCACAACAGAAATAAAAATAAAAGTGTTTTTTTCAAAAATCCCGGGCCGGCGAAAAAATTATCTCCCAAAAAATAAAAATAATTTGAAATTTGGAAAAAAGTGTGCTATAATAACAGTGTCTGCACAAAAGCAAAATATTTTCTGCCCATTGCCGGGCAGTCAAAAGATAAAGGGCTGATCTGTCGGAAGATCCGTAATCAAGCGGTTATATCCCTTCAGGATAACAGGACAGCTGTCCGGAAAAGGAAATGTAAATGTCAGAATACCCGGTATATCTCGATAACGCCGCCACGACTCTGCCATGTGCGGAGGCGGTCGGGGCGATAAACAATGCTCTGATAAATAATTACGGAAACCCGTCATCGCTCCACAGAGCCGGACTTGATGCCCAGCTTGAGGTCGACCGGGCAAGGAAAACGATAGCGGACTCGCTCGGATGTGACAGCAAAAGCATTTTTTTCACCTCGGGCGCCACGGAGAGCAACAATCTTGCCATAAGAGGCGCTGCCATGGCATATGGCAGAAGACGCCGCAAGATCGTGACATCCTCCGTCGAACATCCCTCCGTTTCGGAGACCGTGAAGGATCTGGGGGAAAAAGGCTTTGATACAGTGCGTGTAAGTCCCCGCGAGGACGGAAGATTTTATCCCGAGGATTTTATAAACGCCTGTGACGATGATACGTGTCTTGTTTCCATGATGCTCGTCAACAACGAAACAGGCTATTATCTGCCGGTAAAGGAAACTTTCGGAAAGATAAAGCGAAAATTTCCGGAGATCGTCACTCACTGCGACTGCGTTCAGGGTTATATGAAACACGGTTTCGGCGCCGATATGCTTTCCGCCGATCTTTTGTCCCTCAGCGGCCATAAGGTACACGCGGGCAAGGGCATAGGCGCGCTCTTTATAAGAAAGGGCATAAGGATCGTGCCGATAATGACGGGAGGTCATCAGGAACGTGGAATACGCTCCGGGACGGAGAGTGTCCCGCTCATTGCGGGATTCGGAGCCGCTGTGGCTAAAATTGCCCCGGATGTGAGTAAAAATCTTGAAAAAGTGTCCGGTCTGAGATCATATCTTGAGGATAAGCTTTCCGGGACAGACGGAGTAAGGATAAATTCGCCCGCGGACGGGTCGCCGTATATCATAAATTTTTCACTGACGGGATACCGCTCGGAGATAATACTGCATTTTCTCGAACAAAAAGGCATTTATGTCTCAAGCGGGTCGGCCTGTTCAAAGGGAGTGCCGAGCGGAGTCCTTGAGGAATTCGGCGTGAGCCGTGAAAATGCCGACAGCGCGGTAAGAGTCAGCATGAGCGCGGAAACGACCCGCGAAGATCTTGATCTTTTGTACGAAGCTGTCCGCGAGGCCATGAAAAAAATCAGAAAATGAAATTTCGGAAGGGATCTTTGGATGAAAGAGGTCATACTTGTAAAATACGGCGAGGTCGCGCTGAAAGGCCTGAATAAAAGTTCTTTTGAGGATATGCTGCTTAAGAATATAAAGCGGAGGATCGGAAATCTCGGCAGATTCACGTATTTCAGAGCGCAGTCTACCGTCCGGATAACACCCGAAGATGACACTGCGGACATATCGGCCGCAGTTGAAAGACTGAAGAAGATTTTCGGTATCGCTTCGATATGCCGTGCGTGCGTATGCGAAAAGGATTTTGATGACATATGCGCGAAGAGTTTTGATTATCTCGCCGATGAGCTTGAAAACGCCGGCACATTCAAAGTTGCCGCCAAACGTTCGGATAAATCTTTTCCGATGGATTCGCCGGCTATCTGTTCGGAACTAGGCGCGGCTATACTTGAAAAATTTCCCCATTTGTCCGTCGATGTGAATGATCCCGACGTCACCGTGACAGTGGAGATACGCGACACGAAAGCGTATGTTCACGCCGGAGCCGTAAAAGGTGCGGGTGGTCTGCCCGTCGGAAGCAGCGGAAAAGCCCTCCTTCTCCTCTCAGGCGGTATCGACAGCCCGGTGGCAGGATGGATGATGGCAAAGAGGGGAGTCCATATCGCGGCAATACATTTTGAAAGTCCTCCGTACACTTCCGAAAGAGCGAAACTGAAAGTCGAAGAGCTTTGCGGAAAGCTTACCGATTATTGCGGAGGTATCGCCCTTCACTGCGTCCCTTTCACGGAGATCCAGGAGGCTATCAAAGATAACTGTCCCGAAGAGTATTTTACGATAATCATGAGAAGGATCATGATGGAAATTGCCCAGAGGATCGCCGAAAAAGAGGGATATCTCGCGCTGATAACGGGCGAGAGCGTCGGACAGGTGGCAAGTCAGACGCTTGCTGCCATCAGATGTACCGACGCCGTGTGCAGAATACCCGTATTCCGTCCGCTTGTGGGGATGGATAAGACGGAAATAGTCAATATCGCGCGAAAGATCGACACATTCGACATTTCGACACTGCCGTATGAGGATTGCTGCACGGTCTTTACACCGAAGCATCCGAAGATAAGGCCGCTGCTTGCCGATGTGGAAAAAGCGCAGAGTGCGTTTGAATTTGAATCCGCCATAGATAAGGCCGTTGAAAACACCGGACTGACAACATTCGGCATCACGCGGTGAATATAAAATATTGCACTGATTGCCGTATAAAAAACTTTTAAGATAAATAACAGAATAAATTCACGGATAAAAGCCGCATTTTTTGGATAAGATGTGCAAAACGAGGTGGAAAAAAGCAATGCAAAACGGTAAAAATTCTGAATATTGCGTTTCAAATCTTGACAAAACGGTTACAAATGTTGTAGAATTATTAAAGAGCGGGGGTCTGACTGTGGCTACGGCCGAGAGCTGTACGGGCGGACTTCTCTCGGAACTGATAACGTCGGTTCCGGGGGCGTCTGAAGTGTTTGAGCTCGGTCTTTGCACGTATTCCGGGAAAATGAAAGAAAAAATGCTCGGAGTACCACGCGGACTCATCGATAAATATGGAGTGGTCAGCAGCCGGGTTGCCTCCTGTATGGCAGACGGTCTGAAGAAGATCTCAGGTGCCGATATATGTATTTCCGTTACCGGTGTGGCAGGTCCGGGCGGGGGAACGGAAAAAACTCCGGTCGGCACTGTTTATATCGGCTTTGATGTATGCGGACAGAAATTTGTAAAACTGCCGGATCTGACAGATCCCGAGGATATGACCAGAGACAGCATAAGACACAGGGTCGCTGCCTTTGTGTTCGGGACTATTGAGGAAAAACTGATTAAGGCGGTTCGATCGGATGGATGAGATGAACAGAGAGTTTCATTCCGGCGGCAGCGTTCAGGATGAAAACAGGCGCAGAGCCGAAAAGATAAAGGCGATAAAAGAATCGATAAGAAACGGCGGTCAGGTGTCCGCGGCAGACAGCGTCGGCACGTCTGCGGCAGACGCGGCTGAAAAACCGGGAAGTGAAACTGCGGCGGGCGACCGGTTCTCCGAAAAGGCAGATGAGAAAAAGGCTGCGGATTTCGGTGAAAACTGGGAATCCGAGCTTTCGGAGAGGATCTCCAGAATATCGGGCGACAGGAATCGCGAAAAAAAATATACACCCGAGAGCATACTTGAAGAACTTGACGGCAAAAAGCCGGAGAGAGTGCCGGCGTACAGGGCTTCTGTGGAGCCGGAAAGAACCGATGCCGGAAACATCGCGGATGCGGTCGGGGACAGGAAAGCCGATAAGCCGGAAAGAACGGCCGATACGGAAGTCTGGGCTCCCGCGGGAGAAGTCCGGACGGGCAGCCACGAGAAAATAGCGGCAACCGAGCCCGAAAAGACAGATGTTGCCGCGAAAAAAGACAAATCCGGTCGCAGAAAGCGCAAAAAAGGCGGCTCCGGGACAGTTTCAGCAGTGTCTGACAATTTTGTGGCGGCTCCGGCGGGGGAAGCGGCAGTCGCCGTAAAGAAAGAAAGGCGGTCTTTCAGGCAGTTCCTTCTTGATTTTCTCCCCCAGAAAGGCGACAGCACCGGCGAGAAGATAAGAAAAATAGTTTTTCTCATAGCAATTGCCGCCTGTATCGTATGCGCGTGCATGGTCATCGATTATTATGTCGATAATTACAGATCGGGCAAGACTTACGAACGGCTCATGAGCAACTATCCCCAGAACCAGACAGACGTCCAGGCGGGCGTCGTTGACGAGGAACCGACGTATACTCTTCTTCCGAGAGTCGATAAACTGCTCGAGATGAACAGCGAGATCGTCGGAGTCATAAATATTCCCGGCACGAAAGTAAACTATCCTGTCGTCCAGTGCGCCGACAATGACAAGTACCTCAATATAGGTATCACCGGGAAAGAGGAGAGGGTCGGAGCCATTTTCCTTGATTACAGGAACAGATTCGATCACGTTATCGACGGAAAGCTTGCGGAGGAAAATTCCGACAATCTTATAATCTACGGACATAATATGATGGACGGCTCGATGTTCGGAACGCTTAAACAGTACCGCAACAATGTAAATTATTACGGCGAGCACCCGATCATAAACCTCAATTCAAACTACAAGATGTACAAATACAAGATCTTCGCGATATTCATAGTTGACGCGGAAGACAAGACGGATACGGCCTTTGAGTGCTGGAATCAGCTTAATTTCTCGGGTGAGGAAGAATTCTATAATTTTGTGAATGAGGCTAAAAGAAGGACAATAAGGCTGAATGACGTTGATGTAAAGTACGGTGACAA
>CAYPXB010000025.1:0-8724 GCA_964414745.1 uncultured Alistipes sp.
AAAAGATGAAGAAGAGGCAGAAAGCAGTGAAAGCGATAAAAAAGACTAAACTGATAAAGATCATTCCGGCGGTTGCCGTCGCGGCGGTGTTATTATCACCGACGACAGCGGCGTACGCCCTGCCGGACAATATCGAAAGCGGGCTTACCGACGGGACGTTTGATTATGAGCTTAACGAGGACAACCAGTATATAATCACAAAGTGCGATCCGACGTCTGTACTCAAGGAGATACCGTCTATAGTAAACGGATATCCCGTGGTCGGGATAGGCGAGGAGGCATTTGCGGGATGTACATTCATAAAGGAACTTAAGATACCGTCGAGTGTCAGAGCGATCGGAGACGCCGCTTTCGCAAGTTGCAGCGGTCTTGAAAAAGTCGAGCTTTCGGAGCGGCTTTCAGAGATTCCCGAGGGAGCTTTCATGGGATGCGCAAAACTTACGGATGTTACCATACCCGACGGTGTAGAAACGATAGGCGAGGGAGCGTTTTACGGATGCGAAAAACTTGAGGAGATAAAACTGCCGGAGAGTGTGAAAACGGTTGAAAATTACGCTTTTCAGAGATGTTACGCGCTCAGGGGGATAGAGATCCCCGCGGCGACGGAGAGCTTTTCGCCGACAGCTCTTCTTGAATGTCCGGTGCTTGAGGAAATAAAAGCGGACGACAACGCCGTGCTCACTGTCAGGGACAATGTACTTTACTCAAAGGACGGAAAGACCCTGATGCACGCCGCGGCTGCCGCTGTAAGCGGACCTTTTTACGTTCCCGACGGTGTCAGCGAGATCTCAACGGGGGCATTCGGGTACTGTACGGAGATGACGGCCGTTTTTCTGCCTGTGTCCGTATCGAAGATCGGAGAGGCGGCTTTCAATTTCTGCACGTCGCTTACGGATGTCGATATCACAGCCGAGGGGCTGAAAGAAATGGGTGCGCTTGCTTTCGGAAGCTGTACGGCGCTTAAATCGATCTCTCTGCCGAAGACCCTGAAAACGATAAGCGGTCAGGCGTTTATGGACAACGTCTCACTCGAGAGGGTCATAATTTCGGAGGGAACCGAGTCGATAGAAACGGAGGCGTTTTTTGCCTGCCCGAACCTGAAAAAAGTCATTATTCCGCAAAGTGTCGGCAATATCGGCGACAGAGCGTTCGGCTACACATATAAAGAAGGCACGACTGAGTATGAAAAAGTTGATGATTTCGGAATGAGCGTGTATTCCGGCTCGGCCGCCGAAAAGTACGCAAGGAAAGAAAATCTTGAATATGCCGTGGTTGACAGAAGTCTTAAACGGGTCGCGTTTATCGTCGTGGCTGTGGGTCTGCTCCTCAGCGCTGCCGTAGTCGCCGTCGTTCTCATGAACAGAGGAAAAAAACTCGCGCCGAGGTCTGCCCGAAAGTCTGACGACGGGGCAAAAGACGAGAAAGATTACGAAAAGATAGTCGCCTCTGATGATGATGCCGGAAGCGATGAAGAGGAGAAAAGCTGAGTTTTTGTTTACTGCGGTTAACAAATATTGATTTTTATCGTTTTTCGGATTATAATATACATAGCTTTACAGCTTTCGGCGCGGCACTTGCGGAAATGACGCTTCGCGAAGGCTATAAAAGTTTCGGGAGTGAAACTTTATGAAGGATGTGGAGATCTTCACCGACGGCGCCTGCAGCGGAAATCCGGGTCCTGGGGGTTACGGTGTAATGCTCAGATACGGCGATGCCGTGAAAGAACTTTCGGGCGGAGAGCATGAAACCACAAACAACCGTATGGAACTTCTCGGCGTCATAACGGGGCTTTCTGCGCTGAAAGAGCCTTGTCGGGTCGTACTTACGACTGACAGCAAATATGTCGTGGACAGTATAGAAAAAGGATGGGTCTACAAGTGGGAGAAGGCCGGATGGATAAAACCGGACAAAAAGCCCGCCCTTAACGCCGATCTTTGGAAGCGGCTCCTTCCGCTCCTGAAAAAACATGAAGTTCGGTTTGTATGGGTAAAAGGTCATGCGGGACACCCCGAAAATGAGCGGTGTGATGAACTCGCGACCGGGCAGCGTGACTTTTATTCAAGAACGGAATGAAATAAAAAGGAGGAATATCAGGCATGGAAAAGAGATTTGTCTATGCGGACAACGCGGCCACAACACAGGTCTCGGAAGCTGTTTTAAACTCGATGATGCCTTATTTTCGCACTGAATACGGCAACGCGTCAAGCATATACGCTCTCGGAAGAGATGCCGCGAAAGCAATAGAACTTTCAAGAGAAAAAGTCGCGAAGGCGATAGGCGCGGATCCCTCGGAGATATATTTTACAAGCTGCGGCTCCGAGTCGGACAACTGGGCGATAAAGGGAGTCTGCGAGCGGATGGCTCCCAAAGGAAAAAAGCATATCGTCACATCTGTGTTTGAACACCACGCCATACTTCATACCTGCGGGGATATGGAGAAAAAAGGATGGGAAGTGACATATGTTCCCGTGAGCGCCGAGGGACTTATTGACCCTACGGATGTCGAAAAGGCGATACGTGATGATACGGCGCTTGTTACGATCATGTACGCAAACAATGAGATCGGCACGATACAGCCTATCGTAGAAATAGCAGAAATATGCCACAAAAAGGGCGTTATTTTCCACACCGACGCCGTTCAGGCTGTCGGAAACGTCGAAATTGACGTGCATAAGCAGGGAATAGATCTTCTTTCGCTCTCCGGCCACAAGATACACGCCCAGAAAGGTGTCGGAGCGATATACATAAAAAAGGGTATAACGCTTCCGAACTTTTTGCACGGAGGCGCCCAGGAGCGCAACAAACGCGCCGGAACGGAAAATGTCCCCGCAATTGTCGGACTCGGCACCGCGATAGAGATAGCCTGCAAAAACATTCCCGAAAAAGCCGTCAGAGTCACGGCGATGAGAAACAGGCTCATTGACGGCATACTGAAGATACCGAGGACGCGTCTCAACGGCGACAGGGAAAAAAGGCTTCCCGGAAACTGCAACGTCTCGATCGAGGGAGTCGAGGGTGAATCGCTCCTTCTGATGCTCGATCTCAACGGTATATGCGCTTCATCGGGCTCTGCGTGTACATCGGGATCGCTCGATCCGTCTCATGTTCTGCTCGCTCTCGGATTGAAGCACGAGGTGGCGCACGGATCGCTGAGGCTTACGATAAGCGATGAAACGACCGATGAGGATATAGACTATATCCTTGAGGTCATACCCAAAGTCGTCGAACGGCTGCGGTCGATGTCGCCGCTTTGGGAAAGGATCGTCAAAGAGGATAAATCATTATAATATTCCGTTTATTGCCGGTATATTGTTAAATTTGTAAAATCCATACAGCAAAGGAGATAGTGTCATGCTTTACAGTGAAAAAGTTCTTGACCATTTTTCGAATCCGAGAAATGTCGGCGAGATCGAAGATGCCGACGGTGTCGGAGAGGTAGGAAACGCAAAGTGCGGTGATATCATGAAAATGTATATCAAAGTCGACAACGGTATTGTGACGGATGTGAAGTTTAAGACTTTCGGATGCGGTGCCGCTGTTGCGACATCCTCGATGGCGACGGAGCTTATAAAAGGCAAGCCGATTGAAGATGTGCTGAAGCTTACGAACAAAGCTGTCGTAGAGGCTCTTGATGGGCTGCCGCCGGTAAAACTCCATTGTTCCGTCTTAGCGGAGCAGGCGATAAAAGCAGCGCTTTCCGATTATTACAGAAGGCAGGGTGTCGACCCTGTGCCCATTGTCGGAGAGATCACCGAATGCGAAAACTGCCAGTAAAAAACAGCCGCCATATTTTTATGGCGGCTGCGCTTTTTGTTTTATTATGACTCGGGAAGTGACGGGATTATTTTCACGATGAGTTTTTGCACGGACGCGGCGTCCGAGGAATTGATCCCGTCTCCGCGCTGGTAGACATCGGAGTTGTTCATGCCCTCCGGCGTTATATCGCATCCGTTTGGATCGACGGTGTATGAAAGTATCATCACGACATCCTCAACGTTGATACTGCCGTCGCAGGTCGCGTCACCGTAATGCGTCTCGTCTGCCGGCGCCGAAGTCGTGGTTTCAGTCGCCTCTCCGGTCGTTCCGGTCACATTGGTTGATTCCTCTGTCGCTTCTTCAGTCGGTTTTTCTGTCGCTTCCGTTGATTCGGTCGGTTCCCCGGTTGTGTCTGTCGGCTGTTCGGTTTGGGGTTCCGTTGTTGTTTCATCGGGTATCTCAAGTCCGTCGATTATTGCGTAATAAGCGGGCTTTGCGGTATAGTCGGCGTTGAAGAGCAGGGGATATTTATCGGCTCTCCAGCTGTGATCATCTGTCGTTCCCCAGAAAACGACGGCTGATATGCTGTCGGCATATTTACGGCATGACTCGAGGATCTTTCCGTATATTTCAGCCTGTTTTTCAAATCCGGCCTCGGAGGTGTCGGTCGTTGTTATATCAAGTTCGGTTATCTGGACATCAAGTCCGGTGGAAGCGAATTTGTCGAGAGCTTTTTCAAACTGCTGCGGTGTCGGAAAACCGACATCAAGGTGAGCCTGCATACCGATACCGTCTATAAGGCCCTTTTCCTTGAGTGACATCGCCATATCGTAGATGGCGTTCGTTTTTCCCTCTATATATTCGTTGTAGTCGTTGTAATAGAGTTTTGTTCCCTCGGGGGCATATTTTCTTGCGTAGGTGAACGCGTACTCGATAAACGAGTTGTCGCCGAAGACTTTGACCCACGCCGAATCCGACGATCCGTTTGCGCCCTGTTCTCCGGGTTTTCTCGGCTCACCCGAATCGCTCCACGCTTCGTTGACGACATCCCACGCATAGAAATCAACGGTCGGGTATTCTTCCTCAATCGCGGCAAAGACATTTTTTATGTAATTTTCCATACGAACGAGCATTGTTTCCTTGTCCACCCATTCGCCGTCGTCGGCAAATTTCTCCTTGAAGAACCAGTCGGGGGTCTGACTGTGCCAGACCAGAACGTGGCCTCTCACAGAGATATTGTTGTCGCGGCAGAAATTGAGTATCGGCCTTGCGCTTGCGAGATTCACCTGAGGATCGTTATAGTTGCCGAGCTGCGCGGTCGCTTCTCTGTCAAGTATCGATTCGGGTTTAAGCTCGTTGCCGAGGGTAATGCTGTTAAAATGCTTACGTATGAGATCTTTTGTCGTATTCGGGGCAAGTTCCATTGTTGTGACAGCCGTTCCGACCTTGAAATAGTCTTTGTAAACATTTTTAAGTGACGGAATATCGTTCTCTATTGGTGTCTTTTCGGCCGCCTTTACGGAAAAATCATCAACGTAAAGATCATCCGTGCCGCCCTCGAAATAAACATAAACATCCGTGACATCGTCGGAAAAACAAACTTTCATATCCGTGAATTCGACCCATTCACTCTGGCTGACATGACTGAGGTTTGTGTAATGTACCCCGCCGGAAGAGTCGGTGTACTGCAGACTCGCAGTCACATCCGTATAGTATTTGCCGCAGACCGCCGCGCTTACAAGATACTGTTCTCCCGCTTCGCATTTGTCGTCAAGTCTGAACGCGGGACCGTTCCATGTAGCGGAGCGACCGCTCGCCAGAAGAGAATACGAACCGCTGTGAGCCATTTCATCTGTCGCGGACAAAACGGTGGTATCGTTTTCACCTCTGTTTGTGAATGCGGAAACATCTCCGTCCTCAAAACCTGTCTCATAGATGACATCTTCGCTGCTTTCCGCGATGCTCACCGGGAGAGTTGCGGTAAGAGACGAAGCACATATGAATGCCGCGAGGACCGGACCGAGAGTTTTTTTCATATTAAACGATCTCATAACAAAACCTCCATGAAAATTTACTGACTTAATTTTAACATACCAAAAATGCTTTGTCAAGCCGAAAACGGTAAGGGCGGTATTGACAAAAGCGTGCCGACGTGGTAAACTCAATGGTGTGAGAAGTGTGTGAAACGGCACGAAACAAAAACAGCCGGTTCCGGCAAGGCTGTTCTGTAATGATTTTTATCGGGTGGTGTTGATATGAAAAAACAGGTATACAACCCTTTTCTTCCGTTAAACGAGTATATCCCCGACGGCGAGCCTCATGTTTTCGGCGACCGTGTGTATTTATTCGGATCTCACGACAAAGAGGGCGGCGAGACGTTTTGTATGCTCGACTATACGGTGTATTCCGCGCCTGTCAGCGATCTGTCCGACTGGAGAAGCGAAGGCGTCATATACAGCGCTTCTCAGGATCCGGGATATGGCGACAGATACGGGCGAAAATACATGTATGCCCCGGATGTCGTGCGCGGCAACGACGGAAGGTATTATCTTTACTACTGTCTCTCCGGGTATCGCGGAGTCGGGGGCTATTACGGTCCGGTTAGCGTGGCGGTCTGCGACACTCCCGCCGGGAAATACGAATATCTCGGCTGTGTGAAAGATCCGGACGGCAAGCCGATGAACAGATATGTCTGTTTCGACCCCGCGGTTATAAATGACGACGGAGTGATAAGGCTGTATTTCGGCACGCAGTATCCAGATGAAAGCGTACCGGAGCTTGAGAAAAATGAGGAAAAACTTCGGGAAGTCATGAAGCGCTTTAACAGGACAAAGGAGGAGGTGCTGTCTGTCCGCGACAATATCATGGGTCCCGTCACTGCGGTGCTTGAGAATGATATGGTGACGGTAAAGGGCGCACCGAGGCATATAATACCGTACGAAACAAAAGGCACTTCATTTGAAAAACACCCTTTTTTTGAGGGCAGCTCGATAAGGAAGATTAGAAATACGTATTATTTCATATATTCTTCATTGCAGAATCATGAGCTTTGCTACGCAACGAGCTCTTATCCCGACAGGGATTTTATATTCGGCGGAACTGTCGTATCAAACGGAGATATAGGTCTTGACGGCAGGCAGGAAAAAGACCGGCTCAATATGACGGGAACGACTCACGGGAGTATCGAGAATATCGGCGGACGGTGGTATGTTTTCTATCACAGGCTGACGCATAAGTCCGATTACAGCCGTCAGGCGTGTGCGGAGAGGATAACGGTAAATGCGGACGGTTCCATACCGCAGGTTGAGATCACTTCGTGCGGACTCAACGGAGGGCCTCTCAGGGCGGTAGGATTTTATCCTGCGGTGATCGCCTGCAATATCACAAACGGCAAAATGCCGCACGGTTCAAACAGCATATACACCGAAAGCTTTCCGAATGTTTCGGATGACGGGAATGAACGGTTTATCGGTGAGATCTCCGACGGAACGCTTATCGGATATAAATATTTTCTGTTTGACGGAGTCAAGGGGTTCGGTATCGTGACAAGCGGCAGCGGCAGCGGAATTTTTGAGATCCGCACGGATATTGACAAGGAACCGCTGTTTACGGTCAATGCCCTTCCGTCACACGATTGGCACAGGGAAGATACCGAAATAGAAATACCCGACGGAGAAAGTCCGCTGTATCTTGTGTACAGGGGAGAAGGAACGGTGCGGCTGAAAGAGATATTTTTCTTATGATTAAAAAATATAAATATAAGGAGACAGGCAAAATGGAAACTGAGAAGATCAGAACAAAAAGTATATTCAGTCTTGAGCATTCTCTCGCGGGTGATTATCTCTCGGAATTTAAATATCCCTGGGAGGCGCTCGGCGGAATATCGGAGCTTATAATGAATCTCGGGAAAAAACTCAGTGCGGATGAATACGACAGCCCCTCGGAAAATATATGGATACACAAAACGGCGACGGTGTTTCCGTCGGCGTATATTGGCGCCCCCTGCATAATAGGCGCCGGCACGGAAGTGCGACACTGTGCTTTTATCAGAGGAAGCGCGCTCGTGGGAGAAAATTGCGTCGTCGGCAATTCCGTTGAGCTGAAAAATGTTATTTTGTTTGATAACGTCCAGACACCGCATTATAATTATGTCGGCGACAGTATTCTGGGGTACAGATCACACATGGGAGCGGGGTCGATAACATCGAATATCAAATCGGACAAGACTCTCGTGTGCGTAAACGGCAGTGATTTCAGTATTGAAACGGGGCTGCAGAAAATGGGAGCCATTCTCGGCGATATGGTGGAGGTCGGCTGCAACAGCGTTCTCAATCCGGGAACGGTGATATGCAGAAATTCAAATATATATCCCACAAGCTGCGTGCGCGGGGTCGTCCCGGAAAACAGCATTTACAAGACAAACGGTGTGATAGCCGAAAAAGTATAAAAATCTATAGGGCGCCTGAACCTGTCCGGAAGGAGATACAAGATCTCTTTCCGGATTTTTTGTGTCCCGATCGCGATAGATTATGAACAAATTGTAAACATTCTAACTGTATCAAAAATGACCTTGACAGTTTTTCCGTACAATTATATAATACCGCAGACGCTTCGGAAAACGCACAGTCACAGATTCAGTCGCCGCAATTTCCGGGAAATTGACATTCTCTTTTTAGTTACAATAAATTTCTCTGTCCGGGGCGTAAATATCAAAATAAAAGGAGTTTTCAGAATGAGAAAAACAAATTTCTTGACGGCGATGCTCATGTGCGCGGCAGTGGCACTGACAGGTTGCGGCAGCGACGATTCGGGAGAGGAGATCACATTGCATCTTTCCTACGGAGACAGAACGGGCAGCTACACGGGAGATCTTGTGGACGGAGTTCCGGACGGTAACGGGAAATTTGTGACGAAAAATGAAGACGGAGACAAGTGGACATATGAGGGTGAATTCAGAAACGGTCATTT
>CAYPXB010000025.1:8824-10713 GCA_964414745.1 uncultured Alistipes sp.
AAAATGAAGACGGAGACAAGTGGACATATGAGGGTGAATTCAGAAACGGTCATTTTGAAGGCGAAGGAAAAACAACATGGGAGGACGGACAGGTAGAAGAGGGAACATATAAAAATGATGTCGTCGTTCCTTTGAAAGGCGATGAGATCAGTACGCTCTATTCCGAGCCGGATAAATTCAAGAACCACTGCGTTGAGCTCACAGGATATGTTTTCACCGATCCGGAATACAGCGATAAAGGTGTCGCCATCCAGATGTATTCCGATATAGAAAACCGTGACAACAATACCGTTGTCGCGATCCCCGACAAGGATTTTAAGGTAAAGGAAGAGGATTACGTAAGGATCACCGGTATGGTGATGGGTGAAGAAAGCGGAAAAAATCTGTTCGGTGCGACTGTTTCCGCTCTGTCTGTCTATGCGACAAAATATGAGATCGTCGACTATGCCGAGGCAGCCTCACCGACGTTGAAGGAAGTTAAGGTCGATCAGACACAGGAGCAGTACGGTTACAACGTGACGGTACAAAAGGTCGAGTTTGCCGAAAACGAAACACGTGTTTATCTGGAAGTAAACAATAAAGGCTCCGATGAATTCAGCGTATACGGTTTTAATGCCCGCATACAGCAGGGTGAAAATCAGTTTGAGGAGCAGAAAAACTATGAGGCGGATTATCCGGAACTTACTAAAGAACTCCTGCCCGGCAGCAAGACCGAGGGAGTGATCGCGTTCCCGGCTATGGAGCAAAAGGATTTCAGTCTGTATATAAAAGGAAGCACGTGGAATTTCGAAGAACACCTTGAGGAGTACATATTCGAGATAAAGGTTGAATAGTAAGACAAAAGATACCCGAGCCGGGGGGAATAAAAAAGCGCAGCCTCATTCAAAGGCTGCGCCTGTTTTTCTGATCTTAATGACGGGAACGATTTAACATTCCGGCAGAGAACTGATAACTTTCGCGATAAACTTCGCGACCGAAGCGGCATCGTTTGACTGAATGCCGTCTCCGCGCTGGTAGACATCGGAATTTTCCTTACCCTGTTCCGTCATCTTCGAAGATTTCGAATCAACGGTATAATCAAGTATCATAACAACATCATCGACCTTGATATCTCCGTCACAGTCGGCATCGCCGGGATAATAATCCTTGCTTGTCGGAAGCTGGTTTCCTTCGGTCGTCGTGACAGATTCCGCTGTCGTTTCCGTAGCTGTCGTTGCCTCGGTCTGTACCTGCTCTGTCGTCGTTGTGACCGCGTTTGTCTCCTCTGCAGTCGTCGTAGTAGTCGTTGTTGTCTGAACCGGTTCCTCGGTCGTTGTTGTCGTTGTCGTTACGGCAGGTTCCTGCGTCGTTGTCGTCGTTTCGGCGGGCTGCTGATCTAACGGTTTCGCGCCTTCGATAGATGTATCGCACGTGCCTGTCTTAAATTTGTCATAAAGACCCGCGGCGGCGCCCACAAGACCCGCGTTATAGTCGCAGGCGACCTCATTTACAGAGTACACCTGCATATCATCACGGTATGTTCCGTTCGCGTCGCTCGGTCCTCCGACAAGAGCTCCCACGAGAACGTGACCGTTTGTGGGGCTTATCGACGACTGACCGGTGGATTCATCATTGCTGTTATAACCGGAAGCCGCGCGGTGATGAGGATTTTTCGTGGAGTTGTCGGCAAAGCCAACAACAAAGCACGTATTCGACGGATTCTCTCCGAGCAGATAGCTCATCTGACCTTTGCACCAGTCGGTGTAGTCTTTGTCGGAATGTTTTGACTCAACGAGGGCACACAGCTGGAACGAGGCACTGTATCTCGCGCTGCCCCAGTCTTGAAAGAAAGCGTAGTTGCTGCCAAACTCATTTATTTTGCTTCCGATATACGAATCGACTTTCGACCA
>CAYPXB010000026.1:0-10518 GCA_964414745.1 uncultured Alistipes sp.
CCTCTTTATTATATTTTAGCACTTTAAAACACTAAAGTCAAGCTTTTTCTGCGAAGATTTAAAAATTTTTTCGGGAATTTTCTTTTTTTCTTACGTTCTTTCATTTATGTCATAATTATTAAAGATCTTTTACATATTCGATTTTTTTGATTTCTGAATTATTCGAAGGATTTGTACGAAGTTTCTAAAATTCTCTTGACTAAACAGGCTTAATATGGTAAAATATTTTATAGAACGTATGGAGGCGGATCTCACGCCTTCCGAAAGGATGTAATACACCATGAAAATTAAATGGCTTGTCGGCGGGACAATTGCCGTCGGCACGGCAGCGGTACTCGGCGGTGCCTATAAGCTCTTTGACAGCGTTATCCCCCGGCAGGACAGCGTCCGGGTGGACACAAGCGAATTTGCCGACCCCGCGCAGTGGGAGTCCTATATGAAACTCATAACTCCACGCAAAGAGCAGTTGCTGGCACGTGAACACGAGCAGGTATCGATAACTGCCCGCGACGGGATCATTTTGCGTGCGAACTATTTTCCCTGTGACACGCCCTCGAAAAAATTCGTCCTCGCTTTCCACGGATACACCAGCAAAGGAATCAGTGATTTTGCGGCTATCTCAAAATTCTATCTTTCCGAGGGCTATAACTGTCTTGTTCCGGATCTGCGGGCGCACGGCGACAGCGGCGGCGACTATGTGGGCTTCGGCATACTTGAGCGCTTTGACTGCATGAGATGGATTCGCTATCTGACCGACCGATTCGGAGAGGATATCCGGATCGTTCTTCAGGGTGACTCACTCGGAGCTTCCACAATTCTGATGGCTACCGGATTCAAGAAAATGCCGGAAGCGGTGAAATGTGTCGTTGCAGACTGCGCGTTTACTTCTCCGTATGATGTTTTCGCGCATATTCTGCGCAGGGACTATCATATTCCCCCGTTCCCGGTGATGCAGATCGCAGGTGCCATCTGCGAAAACCGTGCGGGATACGGCTTCCGGGATTATTCGACCCTGCAGGCTCTGAGCGTCAACACCCGGCCGGTTATGTTCGTTCATGGCAGCAAGGACAACTTTGTTCCCACACGCATGAGTTACGAGAACTATGATGCCTGCAAGGCTCCGAAAGAACTCGTTATCATCGAAAACGCAGGCCATGCGGCAAGCTATTACGAAAACCCGACACTTTATGAGGAAAAGCTCTCGGCTTTCCTTGACAAATGGATACAATAAGGAGGGGATCACCCATGAAAGAATTTACCGTCAACGGCGCTGTTGTGCAGTGCTATCCTCTGACTGCGGCTCAGAGAATGCATAACTACACAGTAAAGTTCTGCCCGTATCATCAGGTCCTGAATATCGGCTCCGGACTTTATATACAGACGGAAACCGATTTCGACCTGCTCAAAGAGGCAATCTATCAGTCATATGAACGCTTTGACGCTATGCGGATCCGCTTTCTGAAAGACACTGATGACACCGTGTATCAGTATCTTGTTCCGTTTGAGGAACGTGATATACGGCTTGTGGATTTCTCCAACTGGCAGGAAAAAGACGCGATAAGAGAAATGGAGCGATGGACAGCGGTTCCTTTCAAGCGTTTCAACTCTCCTATGAACGAGATCGTCATGGTCAGAATGCCTAACGGTTTCAACGGAGTATACCTCAAGGTCGATCATATGACTATGGATTCGAGCGCTGTCGTTTCTTTTTACAGAGATGTGCTTGAAATCTACTGTGCAAAAAGATACGGAAGAGCTTTTCCGAAACCGATGCAGTCCTACCTCAAGGCTGTGGAAAAAGATCTTGCATACGAGGCAAATTCCGAAGCACTTAAACGCGATGAGGAATTCTGGACAGAGCAGATCACGGCAAAAAACGAGCCTATCTATACCGACTTCAACGGTATGGGACGGCTTATAACACAGCGGCGCGAGACCGGAAATCCCGATCTTCGCAGTGCGGTTATCGTTTCTGTCAACCCCGAGGCGTCGATCTCGGTATTTTCTCTCGAAAAGGAAGCTTCCGAGCGGCTTATGAAATTCTGTGAGGAAAGTCATATACCGATGGTCTGCCTGCTGCTCATGGGATTACGCACCACCCTGTCAAAATTCAACAACAACGAGAAGGATATATCCGTCAAAAGCTGTGTTGCGAGACGGGGAACACTTCTGGAAAAGCGCTCGGGCGGCACGAGGATCCACTTCTTCCCGCTGAGAACCATTATCGAACCGGAAACGACTTTCCTTGAGGCGCTGAAGATCATTCAGGACGCGCAGAACCGCCTCTATCGTCATGCAAATTTTGACCCCATCGAATACAATATGCGCCGCTCGCGCTACCGCAAGTTCCGCCCCGGCGAAAGTTATGAGAGTATGTCTCTGACTTATCAGCCGCTGACGATAAAGAGCACCGACGACAGCGTGCCGGATATTCCCTACAAGAGTCACTGGTATACTAACGGTGTTGCGGGACAGCCTCTCTATCTGACGGTCATGCACCGCGTGGAGGACAACGGTCTGAACTTCAGCTTTGAATACCGCAAGGACGCCGTAACGGATTATGAGATGGAGTACTTCTATTACTACCTTTGCAGAGTCCTGTTCAGCGGCATCGAAAACAGCAGCCGCACTGTCGGAGAGATTCTTGATATTATTTAAAAAAAGGAGGGTTATTCTATGCTGGAAACTTTTAAAAAGCTCATATGCGAATACGTTGAGGTAGAACCGGAGGACATCACCGAGGACTCCCGCTTTATCGAAGACCTGCACTTCAATTCGTATGATTTTGTGGACTTTCTCGGCGCTCTCGAAACGGAGCTTGACATTTCCGTCGATGAGCAGGACATAACGGATCTGCATACTGTGGGAGAAGCCATTGACTATGTGGAAAAACTGAAAGGAGCCTGAAATGGACAAAACGTCTGTAAAAACTCTGCGGGATCTGGTGATCGCTGCCGCCGATGAATACGGAGATAAAACTTTTATCCGTGAACGTGCCGGAAAAGAAAGCATCGATCACTCATATCGTGATCTTTGCGAGGACGCGCTGAAAATCGTAAACTTTCTGCGCAAAAAAGGACTGAATCGGGTTCATGCCGCTGTTTCGGGTCCTACGTGTTATTCATATCTGGTGAGCTATTTCGGAACGGTAATGAGCGACAATATAATTGTCCCTCTGGACGCGCAGCTTGGTACGGATGATCTTATTGACCACCTGCAGCGTTCGGATTCGGAGATATTTTTCTATGACAGGCGTCACGCCGCCATGATACCGGATATTGAGAATGCCTGTCCTAAGATCCATACTTTTATCGGATGGGGCGACGATGCCCGGGGACTGTCACTCTCTCAGATCCTTGCGGACAACTCTCCTTCCGAAGAAAATATTACGATAGACCCCGGCTCCTGCGCAGCGATACTCTATACTTCCGGCACGACCGGCAAGAGCAAGGGAGTAATGCTGCGGCACTCCAATCTTATCGATAACACCATGTGCCAGGATAATGAGAGTACTGTCGAGGACAGTCTTCTGACCGTACTGCCGATACACCACGTATATTGCTTTACGTGTGATATACTTCTCTCGCTGCGTTACGGAACTACTGTATGCGTCAACGATTCAATGATGCATATTGCGCAGAATCTGGCATATTTCAGGCCGACGACGATACTGCTTGTCCCGATGATCGCAGAAACGATCTATAAAAAGATCTGCGCGGCATCTGCCGCTACTCCGGAGGTGCCCATTGCCGCGATAGCGCAAAAAGTTTTCGGCGGCAATCTGAAGGTCATCTACAGCGGCGGAGCATATCTCAGGCCGGAACTTGCGGAGATCTACCGTTCATTCGGATTTATCATCGGACAGGGTTACGGCATGACAGAATGCTCCCCGAGGATATCTACCGCAAGTCGCGAGATCGAGACTCACGAAGATGTAGGACAGGTCGTAAACGGCTGCAGCGTAAAGATCGTGGACGGGGAGATACTCGTCAAAAGTCCGTCTGTAATGATGGGCTATTATAAAAACCCCGAAGAGACGGCGGAGACTCTTACCGGGGACGGCTGGCTGCGCACGGGAGATCTCGGATACGTCAATGATCAGAACCGTCTTTTTATAACCGGCAGAAAGAAGAATCTCATAATCCTTGCGAACGGCGAGAATGTCTCACCGGAAGAACTCGAAAACAAATTTTCAGGTTCCGATTTCGCCGCCGAAGTGATGGTCTATGCAGAGGAAGATCTTATCTGCGCGGAGATCACCCCCTCGCCGGAATTTGTCGCGGCCGGAGGCGATGTCGAGACTGCGTTTACAGATTTTGTCGATAAGATCAACAAGACTCTCCCTCCCGCAAAAGCAATTCACAGACTGAGAGTAAGGGATATGGAGTTTGACAAGACTCCCTCCCGCAAGATAAAACGGCAACAGTCATCCCAGGGACGCATTATAAGATAGATCTTTTAAAAAACCGACAGAAAATCACAGACGAATTTTGCTCGAGTATATGGTTTTGCTCAAGATAATCAGAGGCATCCGGAAATATTTCCGGATGCCTTTTTGTTTATAATCAAATTGTTTTGAATCTTATCTTATTTCCTTTTGCGTAACTCTGAACAAAAGAATTTTTAGATCCATATATCGTGATATTGTCACAGCCGGCAAAAGCACCGAGTCCGATATTTTTTACATTATCGGGTATTGAAATCGATCTCAGTTTCTTGCACCCGCTGAAAGCAGTGCTTCCGATAATTTTTACGCTGTCCGGTAAAATCATCGACGTCAGCCCTGTGCAACACTCAAAAGCACCCGCGCCGATAGTATTGACAGTGTCGGGAATAGTTACAGACTTTAGGCCGCTGCAACCGTAAAATGCCGAATTCCCGATATTTGTTACACCTTCCTGAATGATCACAGATGACAGACTGCCGCAGCATCCGAAGGCAAAGTTTCCGATAAATTCGATATTGCGCGGAATTACCACCGAAGTAATTCTGCTGCAGGAATAAAAAGCGTACCTCCCGATAAATCTGACACTTTCGGGTATTGTAACGGATGTCAGCCCTGTACAACCTGAAAATGCGGATTCTCCGATGAAGTCGACACTGTCGGGAATAGTTACGGATGTCAGCTTTCTGCAATCCTCAAAAGTACTCTCCTCAATAGCATCGATGCTACGGGGGATCTCTATTGTGCAAAGATTTGTGCAACCATCAAAAGCATTATTAGCGATGATCTCAACACCTTCGGATATTATGGCAGAAGTCAGACCATCACAGCCACAAAATGCGCTTTCCCCGATAAATGTTACGCTTTTCGGTATGATAACAGACTGTATTTTGCCACAATAAGCGAATGCCATTTCTCCGATGTATGTGACACTGTCGGGAATAGTCACGGATGAAAGTTTTTTACAGTTTGAAAAAGCACCGGCCTGTATGGAGATAACATTTTCGGGTATTTTCACGGATGTTATCTTGTCACATTCGCTCATTGACCATTCTCCGACATTCGTAACACCGTCCGGTATCACAACTTCGCCTTTCAGTGCATCGTCAACATCAAACAAAATGCCGTTTGCAACCGCGAACGGTTCTTTTGCAAGTTTTCCGGAAAGCCATGGTGTCTTTGAAAAGGCCATTGCTCCGATCCTTCTCACGCTACCCGGTATTGTAACGGACGACAGCATATTGCATTTGTTAAAGGCAAATTCTCCGATGTCTTCGACGCCGTCGGATATCATTACAGATGAAAGGCTTTTACATTCTGCAAAAGCACCTCTTCCGATTTTTTTGACGCTGCCCGGTACAGTCACAGATGTCATGCCGCCGCATTTGTCAAAAGCATAATCTCCGATATTTGTGACACTTTCCGGTATCGTCACAGATGTCATACCGATACATCCGCCAAAAGAGCAAAATCCGATATCCGTAACACTTTCCGGGATAGTCACAGATGTTAAATTTTTACATTCACTGAAGGCATAATCTCCGATGTTTTTGACTTCGTCGGGTATAACAACGTCGCCTTTAAGTGCCGTGTCAACATCAAACAATATGCCGTTGACGACCGCAAACGGATCTTTTTCAAACTTTGCTTTAAGCCATGGTGTTTTT
The DNA here is from genome assembly GCA_964414745.1 of uncultured Alistipes sp. Taxonomy (GTDB): domain Bacteria; phylum Bacillota; class Clostridia; order Oscillospirales; family Ruminococcaceae; genus Ruminococcus. Next base: position 6,112 of record CAYPXB010000026.1, read on the forward strand.
GAAAAAGCATCTCCGCCGATCTGTTCGACGCTTCCCGGGATAGTTATATCTTTTAGCTTTTTGCATCCCGCAAAAGCACCGGCGCTGATATTTTTAACTCCGTCCTGTATGACCACGGTTCTGAGGTTATCGCAGCCGGAAAATGCGCTCTTGCCGATACTTTCAACACTGCCCGGAATGACAACGGATTTTATTTTATTACATCCTAAAAAAGCCTCGTCTCCTATTTTCTTTACCGGATCCGGTATGATGATATCGCCTTTTATATCGGAATTTACGGCAACCAAAGTTCCTTTATATACCCACATCATTTCATTTTTAAGCTTTTCTTCCTGCCACGGCGTTGCACAAAATGCCATACAGCCTATTTTTTCGACGCTGTCGGGAATATATACGGCTGTCAGATTTTTGCAGAACATAAAGGAGCGCTCCCCGATACTTCTGACGCCTTCCCGAATCAGCAATATTCTGGCATCGCACTTATGCCACGGAGGCTTATTCTGAAAGTCATAATCTTCCATTTCTCCGGTTCCGCTTATTGTAAGCCATTTCATGTTTTCGTTAAAATCCCAAAAAATCATATCGTTCCATCTCCTTAACATTTTTTATAAATATCAGATCCTGTTTTGCCGTTAAACAGACTCTGACAAAGTATTATAAGCATCGTTGATCAGGGCGGTTATGGCGGTGTCGGCAAAATCCGTATTTCGGTCGGGATGAAAAATTTTGATGAGAAAATTTCTGCGATCTTTCAGAATGTCGGCGGAAAAGTCGGAATCTCTGTCCAGAAACAGTACGCCTCTGGCATAGTTTTTTCCCATTTCCAAAAGGATATTGTCGAACTCGGTTATCCGTTTCAGCTTTTCCCGAGAGGCTATATATTCATTTTCGATCATTTGATCTATCACTGACCTGAAAGCACATAAAAGCAACGGCTCACTGTATAAGATCTTGTTTCCCACTTCTTCGCGAAGAAAACTTTCATTGGATTTTACCGGAAATTCACCGCTGAGCGGCGCGACATTTTTTATGTCTCCGAAAATATCTTTGGTTATGATCCTCAATTTAATATTACATTTGATATCGTTGTCGGATATTTTTTTCAAATCGGTACAGAAAAGTGATATTTCTTTAAGCTCGGATATTCTGTGTATGTTGTTGTATTCGGCAGGTTTACCCTTTTTTTCTTTGTTGCTTATGCAGAAAATATTATGGATCTCATCTGCGTAAACAGTCCCATATGACGATGTCACCTCAAATTCTTTGAATTTTTCAATGTTATCGTCTCTTATCTTTCTCAGTATATCCGGTTCCGTGACCTTAATATCTACCCACGGAGATATGTAGGAATAACAGTTTCCGCACACTTTTCCTCTCAGGGACTGTTTTGAAAATATATTCGCTTCCCCATTACATAAACAACATTCACTCATATTCTGCTCTCCTTTTGATAATTTTTGTTTCGGCTGATAAGCCGGCTCTCTCCGTTAAATTAAGTATATGAAATGATAAATATACAAATTCATCTTGAGGCTCTGATTTTGTTCATGATAAAATCTTTGAATTCTTCTGCTATGCACACCAGCGCAAGTATCATCAACAAGGCCAGATAAATCGCAGTGCCGATTATGGCAAGAGCGACGGACAATACCAGAAGAACAGCAGAAATAAACGGAAATAAGATTCCCACGAGCAGCGGATAAATTATAAATCCCAAGATAAAAAATAACCATGCAAAAGGAATGGAAAAGAGCAATAAAATGGAACTGACATTAAGAAACTCCGCCGAAATGTTCAAAAGTAATACTTTCACATAACCCAAATATGTAAATTTCAGTGCAAGAAGGATCACAATCAGGGTGCATACCCAATATATATTCAGCAGATAAGCGGTTCTATAGCTTACTTTTATATCTGTCACCGGAATTATTTTGGAATATACATAACGATGAAATGAAGCTATGATAAACACAGTCACAGGCTCAAATCGTACTTTAAAACTATAGTTCTCCGGAGAGCGCATAAAATCTTTTCCGCAAAAAGCAGCCACAACAGATTCATAGTTACGAATCATTTTGGTTTCGGAAACGCAGACATCCTCTTTTGTTTTATATTGTCTGTAACTTTTTCCTTTTATGATCCTTTGCCCTATCATCACTACTGACACACTGATTAAAAGTATGATGATCCACTTCATCGCATATTTAAAACAAACCAACGCCGGATGCAGAAAAATAGAAAATAATGTTCTATCATCCTTCTCTGCAAAATTTTCCGGTATTTCCGGAAATTCAAAATTCGCATACAGAGGTCTTTCCGATTCTGCTTTATCCTGTAATTTGCCTGAACTGCCCGTCATTTCTATCCTCCATCAGATGATTCCGATTATTTGTCATCTATAAAATTCATAAAAAAAGCCATGTATCGAAGCACAAAGCCGGCTTCAAAACATGGCTTATTGATAACCGTTGGATCGGACACGAACAATACAGACGAAATAACAGTCTGATGATCTGTCTTTTCTGGCATTTGCCTGTCAGGAAGCGTAGCGGACTTCACATTTGCATTGTACCATACATCAGATGATTTGTCAACAGGCTATCAATTTTTTATTTATTTTATCTTTATGATTTTTGTTCCAGGACATTCTTCTCAACAGGCTTTACTACGTCCGTCTTTTATTATAAATTCCGCTGTTTCGCCGAATGTACCACAGTATATCGGCCGTCTTTCCGTCTGTTTCACCTTATAAAAATCTGTATTACCTGCCGGAGGAGAACAATTTTTATATATATTCCCAAAATTCACGGCTGCCTCCCGTCGCCGTGTATGCGTAGTACCGCAGTATGGCCGAGGCATCGGATGAGTCCAGGGATCCGTCACCGTTTACATCTGCCGCCTTCTCCTGAACGTCGTTAAGATTCCCGCTCTGTCCCGTCGCAATAAGCGCGTATTCCTGCAAGACCATTGAGGCGTCCGATGAGTCGATACTGCCGCTTGAGTCAATATCGCCAAGATCCTCTGTATCTTTTTCTGTGCCGGCGGTTTCCGGAGAAGTTCCGGTATTCCGGCTTGTAACAGGCTTTTCGGTCGTTGCCGGCATTGTCGTCGAGATCACAGGCTCTTTTGTTCCGGTAGTTGCCGTGGTCGTGACTACACCGCCGGGATCCGCCGGAGCGGTAGTTCCCGTTATCGGGTCGGATTCCAATGACTTAAAATTATAGCCGTATGATTCGGCGTAATCTTTGGCTGTCGAGTTCTCATGACCGTATATCGTGCCATAGAAATCAGTTCCGTTGTAACTTCCGTTGCTGAAAGTGTCGTCTGAGTCATATATCTCACAATAGGGATATTCGATCGTTATGGCGATAAGGCTTTTACAGTTACAGAAAGCCTCGTAGTCAATACTCATGACACTGTATGGTATCACGACGGAGGAAAGACTTTCGCAGCCGCTGAAAGCCGAAGATCCGATATATGTTACGCTGTCCGGGATCGTTAAGGAGAGAAGACCGGCACATTGAGAAAATGTTCCGCTGTTTATGGCTGTGATTCCGTCCGGAATATCCGCCGCCGTCAATCCTGTGCATTCATTGAACGCATACTCTCCGATAAATTCCGTGCTCTGAGGAATTTCCACAGAAGAAAGACCGGCACATCGTGAAAAGGCTCCCTCCTCAATATCTGTTACACTTTCGGGTATCATGACAGAAGTCAGTCCGCAGTCTTCAAATGCGTACTCTCCTATAGTCGTGACTTCACCGGGTATTATTATCTCGCCTGTGTAATACGGGTTCGCCATAAACAAAATACCGTTTGCCACAGCTATGTGACTGTAACCAAGTTGTCTGTTGAGCCAGGGCGTACCGTAGAAAGCGCTTTTCGGAATATCCGTGATGTTTTCCGAAAAAATCACCGAATCAAGCCTGTTGCAGTTGTAGAATGCCTCACTGCCGATATAAGTGACGCTGTCAGCCATTGTTACCGACTCAAGGCCGCTGCAGTTTATAAATGCTTCGCCATAGATACTTTCCACACCGCCCGGTATCGATACGGAGGTCAGACTTTCGCACCCGCCGAATGCTCCGTATCCTATATATGTCACGCTTTTCGGGACAGTCACGGAACTGAGATAATATTCCCCGTCAAATGCATAGTCGCCGATACCTGTTATTCCGTCACCTATTATGACGTTTTCAACACTGCAGCTGTAATGCCACGGAGAAACTTCGTAATATCCATAATCGTTGTCATACGAGCCGTAATCATACATATTGCCCGTTCCGCCTATTCTCAGTGTTCCCGTAAGTTCATCAAAACTCCATGTGGCGTCGGGTCCGCAGTATCCCAGTATCTCCATTCCCCATTCATCAGTTTCCGGTGTCTCCGTCGTTTCTTCCGTAGGCG
>CAYPXB010000027.1:0-9691 GCA_964414745.1 uncultured Alistipes sp.
TAACATCAGATAAACTAAAATAATTGCAATTTTCAAGTGCACAGATCAGGATAAAATAATCAATATCAGGAGGAATAATTATGAAGAATAAAATATTTTATATGTTCTTGGCATCTGTATTGGCACTGAGTCTATGTTCCTGCTCAGAAAGCGATGAGCCTTCATCGTCGGAAGAAATATCAGTAACTGAGGAAACATCAACAACAGAGAAAATACCTGCAACTACCGAAGAAAAAACCGTTCCCGTCACAACAGAAAAAAAAGAGCCTACTGTTGCTCCTACGACACAACCTGAAATTGCATATCTTTCAGGACAGGATGTACAATTTGACAGCGAAAACAGTTCTTACAATGTAATGTTTGCGTTTCTTGATTCAACTAAAGAAAATTACGTCGACGGTTCGGGAACTGCCATGATTACAATTTACAATGAACAGGATGAAGTTGTCTACGACGGAGAATTAGGTTTTACCGAGGACGATTTTACAACTTGGAAAAGTGACATAGGTTATGATACGGTCTATGGCTGCCAACTGAATATTTCATCAGGAGAGATTACTCCCGGTCTTTCTGAATACGGTACCATGTCGATCGAATTGTACGGAGATAACTTTTATTTTGAATCATTCACTCTCAATATCGATGAACTGCCTTTGAAACAGGGCGATATATCACTCCCGCAAACACCGGCAACTTATACCGATGATTCTTACTCATCTGTTTCAACTTTAACTGTGCACAGCATCACGTGTGAAACAGATATCGGTATTTCCGGCGATATGAATGCAACATTTTCATTTGAAATATCTCTTGACAGTAAAACCGATGATGTAAATATCGGAGAAACTTGCCATATTGGATGGCAGTTAACAGACAACGAAGGATATGTTGTGGATTCCGGAACAGTAATAACACCGAGTTTGTGGGTAGGGGACAAAGCAAAGTGTGAGGAGTATTCTTTTGATCTTGATCCAAATAAATCTTATACACTGACACTGAGCAATTCCACATGATACAGGCATTACAAATTTACTAACAAATAAAATAACGGAGGTATAACAATGGAAAACTATACTGAAAAAAAGTGCCCTATCTGCAAAAATCCGATCAATGCGGGAGACGAAGATGTGGTCTGCCCCTCCTGCTCGGTCACTTACCACAAAAACTGCTGGGATAAAAACGGAGGCTGTTCAACATACGGATGCAGTTGCAACCATGAACCGCCAAAAACGGTAAATTACGCTGATTCAGCCGATTTGGGCGGCTTATCGCCCAAAAGTGACAATCCGACTGTTCAGAGAAGAAATAATCGCATCTCCACTCCCGTCATAGTACTGATAATTTTGCTGATGGTGATCCTGATCGTTCTGCTCATCTTCTTTCTGGTACCGCCGAAAGTCAAAACGATCACTCTGTCCGAGAGTGATATTACCCTTGAAAAGGACGATACTGAGAATGTGTCATATACGATAACTCCCGGAAGAGCTGAGGGCAGAGTGAATATAACATGGGAATCCACAGACCCCGGCGTGGCGACAGTCGACAACAACGGAAATATAAACGCTGTCGGCAGAGGATCATGTACGATATCTGCCAACGCTGACGATATAAGTTCCTATGTGCAAGTTACGGTCACAGCGGGACCCGATTTCTATCAGATCTTTGATGACTGCTCCCTGGATGAAGAATGGGCGACAATAGGTTATGACGGAAAATACCTGAAAATTGATACAAACCCCTATGATCGCGATGAAGAACTTGACTATGCGGCGTATCTCGGTATAGATATGGTGAATATGTCTCTCGGCCTCCCAAGCTCATTGATGGAAAAAATGGAAACTACGGTCGCTCTGGACGGACGACAGGAGGAAACGTACGATGATGTGACGGTAAGCTGGAGATATCACCCGGATCAGGGACTTGAAGTAACGTACGAGTCAAATGATTGACAAACTTAAGAAAAAAGCGGGCGGAATAATGATTCCGCCCGTTTATTGTTATATTTTTATTAAAGCTTGCTTATTTCCATATCTTCTTCGGAAACTTTCTTTCTCTCCTTCTTGTTCATCAGGTCATAAAGGCAGGGAATAACGATAAGAGTGAGCAGCGTCGCATAGATAAGTCCTCCTATGCACACGATAGCCATAGGCTGCATCATTTCAGATCCGCTTCCGATACCGAGAGCCATGACTGTGAGTCCCAGTATCGTAGTGGTCGACGTCATGAAAATAGGTCTCATTCTTGTCGCACCGGCCTCGGCTATAGCCGCGCGCCGCTCCATTCCGCCGTCACGAAGCTGATTTATGTAATCCACGAGCACAATTCCGTTGTTCACTATGATTCCGCTCAGCATTATGAATCCGACCATTGAGATAACGCTTATCTCAAATCCCGTTATGATAAGGCCGAGCATTCCTCCCGTTATTGCAAGAGGTATGGTGAACATTACTATAAACGGAGACTTCAGTGACTGGAACTGTGATACCATTATCATATACACCAGTATGATACCGAGCAGGAACATCTCAAAAAGATCCTTCATCGAATTTTCTATCGTTTCATTTTCTCCCGCGATCTTATATTCCATACCATCGGGCATATCATAATCATTCAGAGCCTTCTCAACATCATTTGCCACCAGCGTGACATTGTATCCGTCGGCAATTTCGGCCGATACGGTTATATATCTCTTCTGATTTTCCCTCGATATACTGCTCAGTGCCTCAGAATCCACGATCTCGGCAATATCGCTTAGTTTTACGGATTCCTCTTCGCCGTCGGCATTTGTCACATTGATGGAATAGTTCCTCAGGTCATCGGGTGAAAGCGAGTCAATATCCTTATTTGAAACATATACTTCATATGAATTACCGTCAAATATGACATCTACCGCTTTCTTTTCGGTCGTCACCGCATCCGATATTTCTGAAAAGACCTGAGCCACTGTAAGTCCGTGTTTCATTGCCTCTTCCTTGTCCACGGTGATCTTCAGAGCGGGATCATTTTCCTCCAGTCCGCTCAATACGTTCTGCGTTCCCTCGACATCCGTCAATATGTCAGCCACATCCTGCGCCGTATTCCGAAGTTCATCAAGATCATTTCCGTATATATTTACGGAAACTCCCGATCCGCCCATGAGAGCCGATATATCCATGGAACTTGAAACTTCAAAATCGCAGTCAAGATCCGAGCAGAGATCATTTATTTCATCGGAAATTTCCTTGGAACTGCGCTTTTTATTTTCGTCAAGCATTATATAATAAGTCACCGAGTTTGTGCTTCCCGATCCTCCGGTCAGTCCTCCCGAGCTCATCATTGCTCCGACTGTCTCGACTTCATCGACCGATCTTATCCTTTCCATGGCCTCATCGGCAAGCGCTGTCGTATCGTCAAAAGATGTTCCGATCTCGGTCTCAAGAGTTCCGGTAAGCTGCGGCATATCCATCTCCGGCATAAAAGTGAGTCCGCGGGACATCTCGATAAAGACACTTCCCACAAGCAAAACGACTGCCGATACAAAAACGATCGCTTTGTGAGACAGACACCATGTGACGGTTTTCTTGTATCCGGCGAGTATCCGGCTCTCCTTTTTCTCTTTGTTCTTATATTTTACGAGCATTTTCGATGAAAGCGCGGGCACGAACGTAAGAGCGATGATAAGGCTTGCGATGAGTGAGTAGCTGAGCGTCAGAGCCAGATCGACAAACAGCTTTCTCGTAAGTCCCTCGACAAAAACTATCGGAAGGAAAACGCATATTGTCGTGAGTGTCGAGGAAGTTATCGCACCGGCAACCTGCACCGCGCCCGAGATCGCGGCTTTTGCCGCCGACTCTCCTTTGCTCCTGAGGCGGTAGACATTCTCTATCACGACGATCGAGTTGTCAACGAGCATTCCCACGGAAATCGCCAGTCCCGAAAGCGACATCATATTGAGGCTGACTCCGGAAAAATACATGAGCGTTATCGCGAAAAGCACGCTTACGGGTATACTGCACAATGTTATGAACGTCGGTCTTATATCCCTCAGGAAAAGGAAGAGGACGATTATCGCAAACAGAGCTCCCCACAGCAGATCTGAAGTTATCGAATTGATCACAAGGTGTATATAGTCACCCTGATCCATAAGTGTCACAAACTCAAGACCCGGAAACTCATCTCTGAGCTCATCGAATTTTTCCGCTATATTGTCGGCGACTTCTGCCGTCGCGTATGACGACTGCTTCGAAAATGACAGCAGTATTCCGTCACTTCCGTTTATTTTCGCGTATATATCGGCGGCGTTTCCGGTGATGACGACATCAGCAACATCTTTTATCTTTATCGGTTCAAGCGATCCCAGATGAAGATCGGCGATAACGAGATCCTGTACTTCTTCGACCGATTTCAGCTCATCGCCTATATTTACCATCCATGCTGTGTCTCCCTCATAGACATAACCGGCGGGCATCGCAAAATCCTGAGCTGTCAGAATATCCGACAGAGTGTCCATTGAAAGTATCTTGGAAAGGTCTATCTGGTTATGCGCGTCCTCTTTTGATTTGTCCAGTTCTTCCTGACTCTTGTCAAGTTCCGCAATACCGTCGCTGACCTGCTTATACTCGGCCGTGGATTTTATCTGCTCTATCGAGGCGTCTTTCATTTCCTGCGGCATATCGGCATTTTCGTTAATTGCGTCTATCTGCTCCCGGAAAGCCGCCATAGCCTCATCGAGAGGCGCTCTCGCATCGTCTATCTGTTTCTGAGGCTCTTCAAAGTTTTTGTCTACTTCCGCGAATATCTTTTCCTTCAGCGAATTTACTTTCGTTTCCGACAGCAGTACACTCACCTGCTCGTCAAGGTTTCCGCTTACACCGACATCCGCGACACCGTCGATACCCTCAAGCCTGTTAAGCAGTGTTTCATCAAGAAAATGCGAAAGCTCAGACTTGTCCATGCCGTCTCGCTGGACGGACGCTACGGCTACAGGCATCAGATCGGGGTTAAGTTTGAGGATATACGGTGTGCCGACTGTGTCCTCCCATGTGCCTTCGACCTGATTCAGGCCTTGCAGGATATCCACCGTCGCAGTATCCATATTCGTATCTTCCTCAAATTCAAGCATTACCATGGAAGAATTTTCGCCTGACGTTGACGATATATTCTTTATTCCGTTCAAAGTACCCATGGCCTGCTCTATCGGCTTGGAAACATTGGTCTCAACTTTTTCCGGTGTCGCTCCCGGATAGGCGGTAACGACAAGCACATACGGCAGATCGATACTCGGCATAAGATCCGGAGTCATTTTTGAATATGACACAAATCCGAGGATGATCGCCGCGATGACAGCCATAAAGACAGTCAACGGTTTCCGCACGCTGAACTTAGACATAAAAACACTCCTTTTAATTTACTGTAGAACCTCTCCTGATAATATCAAGGTGGGTGTGAAATTCCCTTTTATAGAACTCCGCGTTTTCGTAATCGGAAAATACATCCGCAAATGACTGCGCCATAAAAAGAAATATCGCTTCAAAAATACAGTCAACAAATTCAGGTTCAATGCTTATGAGCCTGTTTTTTTCCAGATACGGCTCAAGTATGTTATAGAGCAACTTGCTGTTTACTCCGAACATATCCCAGAAATCCGTCCTGTTTTTTCTCGAGATCTTCATACCCAGAAAAAAATTCCCTATGATCTTCCGCTTCTTCTCATTTTCCCCGAAACGTATCACATCGTCATACAGCGCTTCGGCAAGGACAAATATCTCGCCGCCGCTTTTAACAAGATTTTCCCGGAAACAATTCTGAACCAGTACTTTGAAATCGGAAAGGATATATTTTATAAGATCGTTTTTATTTTCAAAATACTGGTAAAAACTTCCCCTCGATATCTCGGCGTCGCGTATTATCTTATTTATCGATATGCTGTCAAACGGAACACGGGACATCTCGATCACGGACGCCGCTACGATCCTCATACGTTTTTCTGTCGGAAGATTAAAAAAACACCGTGTGGGCAAAAACATTCCTCCTTATGCAAATATAATACCGCAATAATATGACAGGCTGTCATATAAAATAACCAAAACAACAATGTCATCATAGTATGATAATTCATTATAACACAGATCCGCCGTCAAGTCAACAGTTTATTTTGCTTTATCGCTTGACTATCGCGATCATATGAAGTATAATATAATATTGACAGGAATATCTCCGCGATTCCGGCACATCATACTTTCCGCGGAGTGAGTGACTCTGCTGTTATGCTTTCGCTGAAATTCGGGTGAAGATATGCTTTTAGATAATTTTTTCGGTCATCTGAGGACTGTTCTGCATCACAAAAATCTTGTTCTGAAATACTGCTTCAGAGCCGGTCTTTACTGGCAGGGTATCGTGCACGATCTGTCCAAATTCTCCCCTGTTGAATTCGTTCCCGGAGTGCTGTTCTTTCAGGGTACGAGAAGTCCGAACGAAAGAGAGCGGGAAGAATACGGATGCTCGAAAGCATGGATGCATCACAAGGGAAGAAATCGCCACCACTTTGAGTACTGGACAGATTACAACCCCAAGACAAAACTGATGGAGCCGGTAAAAATGCCGGACATCTATATCTACGAAATGTTCTGCGACAGACTTGCCGCCTCTAAGACGTACAACAAGGATTCTTTCAAAAATGATATGCCGCTCAGATATTTTCTGCGCAGCAAGGGAACTCGTGTTATCGAAAAGAGCACTTCGGATAAACTGGAGCGGCTTCTCGTAATGCTTGCCGAAAAAGGTGAAAATTATGTTTTCCGCTATATAAGGTCTCAGGTAAAAAAACTGAGAGCCGCGGGACTCGATTAAACAGAACCGAGTGAAAAATAACGGAGGTAAAAAAATGATCGATGAAGAGAAAAACCTGCAGGATGACGAAGATCCGGACATTGACGACGGGATATACCTGGCGCTGACGGATGATGAAGGAAACGAAACACAGTTTGAACTTATCGACAGATTCGATTTTGAGGGCAGTGAATATGTCGTGCTTCTTCCGTATGAGGAAACGGAAGATGAAGTCGTGATCCTCAGTGTCGTCGAAGGGAGCGACGAGGAGGATGATGAATATGTCACGGTGGATGATGATGATCTTCTCAACAGAATATTCCAAAAATTCCTTGAGAGAGATTCTTCCGGGGAAACATATCAATAAATAAACAGATTTCACAGAGTAAACAAAGCCTCTGAAAACTTTACCGGAAAAGGTAAAAGTTTTCAGAGGTATTTTGCAGAGTATATATCATAATATTTTCAATTCGGAGGTCAATGTGCCAGATGGATCTGACAAAAACGCTCTTTTCTATGCGGGATCCTGATTATAGATCATTTATGGCAAAGCTTCTGCCGACCACAGATCCCGATACCATAATAGGCGTCAGGACTCCCGATTTGCGTAAACTCGCAAAAGATATCGCGGCTGACGGTAATATGTGCGGCGATTTTCTGAAAAATCTCCCGCACGGATATTTTGAGGAAAATCAGCTGCACGCTTTTATTATATCTCAGATGTCCGGCTTTGATCGGGTTCTGACAGAACTTGACCGTTTTCTGCCGTATGTCGACAACTGGGCGACCTGTGACCAGATGTCACCGAAAATTTTCAAAGATAAAGGCGAATGCCTTATTCCGAAGATAAGATCATGGATATCGTCAGACCGGATATATACGATCAGATTCGGTATCAATATGCTTATGAGATATTTTCTCGGCGACGGTTTTAAAACGGAATATTGCCTTCTTGTCGCAAATATAAAAAGCGATGAGTATTATGTCAAAATGGCACAGGCCTGGTATTTTGCCACGGCACTTGCCTCACAGTATGATTCTGTACTGCCCGTTCTGGAAAACAATTTGTTGGACGTATGGACACATAACAAAACGATAAGCAAGGCCGTTGAGAGCAGAAGGATAAGCCCGGAAAAAAAGAAATATCTCAGAACTCTGGTGCGCCGTACCAAACAAAAACATAATGGGTAAAAAGCGGGATCACATCCCGTATATTACCTCGCGGATCAGTGATTCCTCAACCGGAGTTGCGTAAACCCCTTTCTCAAATTCGACTACCGCTCCTATTCCGTCCTGTATCACAAACCGCAGCCGACCGTTCCGGACTTTTTTGTCGGTATAAAGTTTCCTGACAAGTTCCTCCCGGTCTATATAATCCGGTATTGCGGTGGGCAGACAGGCTTTGTCAAGCAGACGGATCACTCTCTCTCTCTCGGTGCTGTCAACATGGCCGAGTTTTTCGGCAAGTCCGGCTTCAGCGACAAGCCCGATGGCGACCGCCTCCCCGTGAAGGAGCCTGTAATCGCTGACTGTTTCGATAGCCCGGCCGACGGTATGACCGAGATTCAGGACTTCTCTGAGCCCGCTTTCCCGCTCATCTCTCATAACGACTTCATATTTTATCCGGCAGTTTTCGTTTACTGTATGTTCACAGGCATCAGGCTGAATTGAGAGTATATCATCAATATTATTTTCGAGATACTCAAAAAATTCCGAACTTGCGATACAGGCGTGCTTTACCGTTTCGGCAAGACCGCTTGAGATCTGCCTTGACGGGAGAGTTTTCCATGTCGCGATATCGATATATACTTTCTCGGGCTGATTGAAGATTCCGATAAGATTTGTCGCGAGCGGTGTGTCTACGGCTGTTTTTCCTCCTATGGACGCGTCGGCTGCGGCAAGTAACGTGGTCGCGTAATTTATAAACGGCACGCCTCTGCCAAAAGTTCCGGCGACAAACCCCGCCAGATCGGTCACAACACCGCCGCCGACAGCAATAACACAACAATCTCTTCGGAAACCTTTTTCAAGCATCGCGTCTTCGATAATTTCTTTTGTGGCGCGTGTTTTGCTTTTCTCGCCGGGTTCAAAAGAAAAAATTACTGCGTGAAAACCCGCATTTTTCAGTTTATCCAAAATAGGAACAGCATAAAGATCTTTAACGGTATCATCGGTGATAATCGCGAACTTGCCGATATTTCCGACAAGACCGTTTTTTATATCCGATATCATTTTATCAGCAAGACTGTATCCTGTTTCGATCTCATAACTGTCATCCACGTATTTTTCAAGTTTTACGTTATAAATACTCATAAAGCACCTCATATACTGATCGGTATATCGCAAAAAATTGCAAAATATCAAAAATAAAATCCGAATACCTCAGACAGAAGTATCCGGATTAAATTCTGGCTCCCCCAGTTGGACTCGAACCAACGACAACTCGGTTAACAGCCGAGTGCTCTACCGACTGAGCTATGGAGGAATGTGTGCCGGCACAGATCTATTTTCCCGGGTCGTCTCCGACCAAGTATTTTCAACGCGAGTGAGCTTAACTTCCGTGTTCGGAATGGGAACGGGTGTGTCCTCACTGCAATTAGCACCGACTAAAAATGGTGACCCGTACCAGACTTGAACTGGTGTTACCGGCGTGAGAGGCCGGTGTCTTAACCGCTTGACCAACGGGCCGATCTGGTGCGCCATCGGGGACTCGAACCCAGGACCCACTGATTAAGAGTCAGTTGCTCTACCAACTGAGCTAATGGCGCAAATACCAGCAAAGTCATTGTACCATAAAAATATCATAATGTCAAGTAACTTTTCTAAAATCAGATGCCCAAAGATCGAAGAAGTGAAAGAAAGCGGGAGAGAAGTTAAGGAAAAG
>CAYPXB010000028.1:0-4275 GCA_964414745.1 uncultured Alistipes sp.
GTGTTGGCAATTCTTGCTTTGTCTGTTTCCTGCAAATCAGACGGGAACGAATCAGAAACGGAATCCAGAGAAGTATCCGTATCTGAACCTGACAGTGTCACGGATAACGTGTCGGATGACGAAAAGAGTGAAGAATCGGACAGCGGATCGGACGATGATTCAGCCGGCGCGGAAAATACCGATGAGACCGGCAGTTCAGACAGTGAGCAGGTATCGGAGGAAAACCCGGAAGCCGTAACGGTCGATAATGATTATAAGCCGGTAACGCCCGATCTGCCGTCGGAGGTCGAACCGCTTCCCGTGAAGGAGACAGATATACAGTTCGATGAATCAAAAGATATAAGTCTGCTTTCCCTCGGAGATGACTATTTTTCATATATCGCGTCCGAACCGCTTGAGGCGGACTATTCAGATAATGAGATCTATAAATATGATTTTCAGAGCGGAGAGACCGTCAAACTTGACGGAATGGAAAGGGAACATTATTCTGAAGCGGGAGAATATGCCTATTGCGGTGACAAATGTTACCATTACTATGAATCGGCTACGGACAGAATACTGAGTTGTATTGATTTTGAAAAAAACACGGTATCCATCTTAAGCAAAGAAACATATGATTCTGAGAAAGAAAGTTTTTATTCCGCTTTTACAGTCAGCGACAGCAAGTATGCCGTATGGTGGTTTGATCTTTACACACCCCAACATCGGTTTACACATACCGTACATCATATTGCGATCGCCGACGTCAGTGACGGAGGAGCGAAAAAGGAAGTTTTCAGCAGAGAGTTCAGGAAAACCGATTTATACACATATTACACTGTGGGAAATGAAAAAATATACGAGTTCTGTGAGGATCTCAAAACAAAGGAATGCAACCTGAATATATACGATCTCACGGGCAGACTTTTATCGGGTGAGAAGCTTGATGAAGTGACCGAGGCATTTGAGAGCTCCGAAGAAATGCAGTTTTTCAGTATGAATGTTTCCGGTCCGAATTTCTTTATAACGCTCGCCGACGGAGGCAGCAGCGCGATGAGAAAAATGTATGTTTACGATCTCGAAAAAAAGACACTTATGACACTTGACAATTTTTCCCCGGTACCGAATCAGACATCCGAACCGTCGGATCATTACGTTTTAAGGCAGGACGCGCAGGATGAATCCGGCAAAGACAGTATCTTCGTATTCAATATAAATGACGGAAGTGTCCGCAAGATAGCGGAAACGACCGGAACAGTGATAACGAACGGTAAAAAAGTGCTGTACAGATCCGGTGACGAATCCGGCAAAATATGTGTCGGCGATCTCAGTGATATGAACTGATCCTCAGTCAGGCCGTGAAACTGCGGTCGATACGTCACAAAAACAACGCACCCCGATGTTTTTCATTCGGGGTGCGTTTTGCGTTTCTTATAATTTCTATGAAACTTCATTGTAGACCGTGCCGTTATACATGATCTTGTCATTTGCCTTGAACATTTCCGAGACCGTGACGATCTGCCAGCCCTGCTCTTTCATGTACGGGGCGAGATATTCGATAGCCTCGGCGGTGGTATCATAAGTTTCGTGCATCAGGACGACTTTGTTGTCAAGCGAGCCGTCCGCCATTTTGGATGTGATCGTGTTGATTATCTGTTCGGTGGACGCGCCGTTCCAGTCCTGCGAGTCGACCGCGCAGTTTATGAGGGGAACGCCTGCCGCCTCCTTTACGGTGTCATTTACCGCGAGATACGGAGGACGTACAAGAAAATCGGTAAGTCCGGTGATACGTGTGAGTTCCTCGGCGCATTTTCCGATCTCCGATTGAATCTCCGCCGCCGAAAGTTCTGTCAGATCCGGGTGGGACCAGGTGTGGTTGGCGATCTCGTTGCCGAGTTCCTGAGCGCGTATGATCTCCGACTCGTTCCGGGCGTTTATCCTGTTTCCCCAGTAGAAGAAAGTGGAATGGAATCCGCTGTCGGAAAGAGCGGAAAGTATCCTGCCCGCGGAGCCGTCATCTCCGGTGTCTACAGGTCCGTCGTCAAAGCAGATGGCGACCATCGGCTTTTCGGTGTCGATATGGGATATATCTGAGATATTGTACCATTGTCCCTCGACCCTGTCAGGAGTTTCCGGAGTATCGGGCTTGCTTTCAGCTGTCAGGAGAAGATTTCTGAGCATAGCCAGATCAAACGCGTCAAGGATCCCGTTTCCGTCAATATCGGCGGCGGCTCCGTTGATCTCCGTTTCCGTTTCGAGAAGATACTGCGTAAGGAGGACTACATCCGCGACATCGACTTTGCCGCTGCCGTCTGCGTCGCCCGTAAGAGTCTTCGCGGGGTCTTCCACTGATGTGCCCTCAGGCGCGCCGATAGCCTCATCAAGATAAAAATCCGTCATGCTGTCGGCCGTTTCCACATAGAGCAGAAGTCCGGTCGCTCCCTCCGGTATCGTAAAACTTGTGTTTTCAAGCAGGACCCATTGCCCGTTCGCTCCCGTTGCCTCGGCAACCGAGGCGTATTTTTCCTCTCCGTCAAGATCATACTGCAAGGTCAGTCTGAAATCCTCGGAATCCGTCTGATCCTGCATGACCATGGCGCTGAAACTGTATGCCGTTCCGGGCACGAAAGTCTTTGTGCTCAGAGATCTTGCCGCACCGTTCCATGTATCGGTCCTGCCGGAGACGGCAAGCGATTTTTCGCCGAGATAGCCCGTCGTATCCGTAACAGAGACCGAGGCATCACCGCGGCCTGTCCAGCTGTCCTCGTCCTTCTCGAACGTTGAGTGGAAGAAATAGCCGTCCTCATCAGGCTCCGCGGGATCGGTATCTGGTCCGGGAGACGGAACTTCACCGCCGACTGTAACCTCGTTTTTCAGTATAGTGGCGGAACCCGAACTCTGATAGCCCTCGACATTGAGCGCCGTTTCATAAAGCTTTCCCATGGGAAGCCCGAGTTTTTCCCATTCCGCGAAGTGCGCGGCGACGTTGATAGTGCCGCTCTCGCGCTTTTCCTGACGAACGCTCCAGTACTGCTCAAATGTTGTGTTTCCGTCGATGGATGGCTGATTGACACGCGTTGTCTTGTAGACATCATACGTGCCGCCGTCGACTTCGATCACACCCATGGAGTCGGCTCCGGGCGGTCTCCACGAGCCCCAGCTCTCGACGATGTAGTACTCAACGAGCGGTTCTCTTGTCCAACCGTAGACGCAGAGATAGGAATTGCCGTTCGGGTGATAGTCCGCTTCATAGTCGATGACTATGTTTCCGATCTCTTTATAAGTCTGAGTACAGTCAAATTTTTTGCCCGTGCGGAAGAGGCAGTTGTTGATATCGCTCCATTCGCAGGAGAATGTGCCGTTTCCCGTAAGCGTCATGGTGGTGTTTCCGCTGTCTTTCCAGAGCTCGTAATTATAGCCGTCCTCAACGCCTGTCGCGTTTTCCGTAAGGACCGTGGCGGCAGATGCCGCATTGGCTGTCAGAACTCCGGCGCAGAATACCACAGACGCCAGAAGGCATAATATGCGTTTTCGCAACTTCATCACAGTTACCCCCTTTTTTGATTATTTTGAATTTATCACAGTCCGGAACAGCCGGACATCGGATACAAAATCCGGAAAGGCGGCCGAAACGCGCCGATCATCTCGCGTCGGTCTTTATCACGAACCGGTACAGATTATCTTTATCTTCATCTTTTGTGACAAAACAGAAGCCTCTTATGATACCGCCTTTTTCATAGCTGCTGCTGTCGGAACTCAGTGACGCCGCGGTATTTTCTTTCAGCTCAAAAGCGACACTGCCGCCGTTTGCCTGAAGTTTATACGATTTCACTTCCTTGTCTGTGTATCTTTCGTTTCCGTTTTCATCTAAGATAACGTCGTACAGTGTTATATCATTTTCCGGGATATTCCGGGAGGAATCGATCGTGACTGTCTCTCCGGGCGGAACGTAGATGAGGTCTGAAGAAGAATTACCGCCTTTGAACAGATCCTTAAAATCATATTTTTCACTTTCCTCTTTAAATTCCGTCTGATAGCAGACGATATTGTCTTCGCCGGTTCTGACTGTTATATCCGATGTGATATTACTGCTTTTATGTCTGTTTACATATATTAAAACAAAGGCTGCAGCCAGGACACAGACCACGCATATGATTACAATAAAGACTGTTCTGTGTAAAGTTTTTTATTCATAAATAATCACCCCTAATTTCAGAAACACCCGATCACGATTATCTGTTACAACAAGTATAACATAAAAGAAAAACAAATGCAAGGAATTTATAAGATTATTTT
>CAYPXB010000028.1:4375-6555 GCA_964414745.1 uncultured Alistipes sp.
ACAACAAGTATAACATAAAAGAAAAACAAATGCAAGGAATTTATAAGATTATTTTGACGAAGTAAACAAAAATACAGAGCGGACATATGAACGGTATCAGATTATTTCCTTAAATTATCCGTGGTTCTTTCCGACGGGTGTATCACCTGAACAGCGTTCTGCGGAAGTCAATACCGAATAATTCTTTTGCTCTGTCAGGCCGCATCATAACCGGTTCGCGGCTTGCTTCAGCCGGTCTTTTTCTGCTTTTCGGCGCTGTAGAATACATCGGCAACCTCGCTTATCGTTATGTACGCCTGCTTGTCGATATCACGCACGATCTCTCTCATCTTGGTGACCTGAAAGCGATTGACGATAAAATATATCATGGTCTTCGGCGAGTTGGAATAACCTCCGACAACGTCTATTTTTGTCATTCCGCTCTCAAATTCCTCCGTCAGGGCAGAGCATATCTCGTCCGCCTTTTCGGTGACTATCATCGCGCTTTTCGCTCTGTCGATACCTTCGACGATGAAATCAACGGTCTTGAGCGCCGCGCCGTACGCGACTATCGAATAAAGCGGAAGTATCCAGCTTTGCAGAACGATGCCGCATATGATATACAGAATGACATTGTATGCCATTACGAATGTGCCCACGGTAATGCCGATACGTTTTGCGAATATCAGAGCTATTACCTCTATGCCGTCCATCGCGCCTCCGTTCCGTATCGCGAGACCGCTTCCCACTCCGGAGACCGCCCCGCCGAACAGCGCGCACAGAAGCAGATCCGTCCCGGCAAGGGGCGACGCGAATGAAACATCGATCGGCAGGACGTCACTTATCAGCCATGCCATAAACGAATACACCAGCACGGTATATATCGCGTAAAAAGTGAACAGCGCGCCCTGTTTTTTATAGCCGTAGATAAAAAGCGGGACATTCAGCACTATTAGGAAAAACGACAGAGAAAGGTAATCCGGCGTTATCTGGCCGAGCAGCATGGAAGTGCCGGAAATACCGCTGTCGTAGAGGTGTACCGGTGCGAGAAAGCACACCACACCGAATGAATTGATAATACCCGCCACAGTGAGGATTATCATATTCGTAAGTCTTATCTTTTTCAGTTTGTTAAGTATATCCTTCAATTGTTTCTCCTTTCCGACACCGGGTGTCATCAACCGGATTTTTAATATGCGTCGATTTACATATATTTTGATTACTGAATCACATACATTATACCACAGATTCAATGTCTTTTCAACCTTTCCGGAAGTTTAAGTCATTCAAAAAAACGCAAAGCAGCCGTTTACCGTTTCCTCCGCCTTGACAACCTGAATGTCGCCATAAGGTTGACAAGTGAAAACCCGGGTGATATAATATTCAAAGACAATATTTCGTGGAGGAGTCTGTATATGAAAAAAGAAAAAATATTCCGGCTTGTTTTATGCGCCTTTTTTGCCGCTCTGACCGCGGTCACGGCACAGATCGCCATACCCGTGGGACCTGTTCCGATCAGTCTGGCGACCTGCTCTGTTTTTCTGGCGGGAGCGCTGCTCGGTTCGAAGTCCGGCGCTGTCAGTCAGGCAGTATATGTGCTTCTCGGCGTTGCGGGCGTTCCCGTTTTTGCGATGCTGAAAGGCGGCCCGGAAGTGCTCGCGGGTCCTACCGGGGGATATATACTCGGCTATATTCCGGCGGCGTGGCTTGTCGGATTTATCACAGAGAGGCGTGAGAATAAATTTTATGTCCTGCTCCCTGCAATGCTCGCCGGCTTTCTTGTTTATATGACAACGGGAACTTTGTGGTTCATGATACTGACCCGCAGCGGTCTGAAAGAGGCTATTACTGCCTGTGTCGCTCCGTTTCTGCCCGGCGACGCGCTGAAAATGATCCTTGCCTCGGTACTGGCATACCGTCTGAAGCCCGTTCTGAGAAGAAGTATGAATTTTACCGCCGGGGATTAGATATTCCGGAAATATCCGCATTAAATATCCGCAGAAAACAGGCATTCGGATCTGTATCCGAATGCCTTTTTTTGTTTTAACATGAATTGTTTTACTTTTTATTTTCGTCAAACTTCCACCCGATCATTTCTTCACGCTCCGTACAGAGATTTATTTGCGTATTATACCATAAGGTTGCTTTTTTTGCCAATGTAAACGACCGTACATTTTCAGACCGGAGTAGAGCAAAAAAAT
>CAYPXB010000028.1:6655-8150 GCA_964414745.1 uncultured Alistipes sp.
TTTTTTGCCAATGTAAACGACCGTACATTTTCAGACCGGAGTAGAGCAAAAAAATTTTTTGTTTTTTCTGCGGATACGAAAAAAATAATTTCCGTCCGGCGAACCTCGGTTTTTTGTTTTCATCACTAAAACATAGTATTCATATCTGAAAACAGGAAAAATCAAAAGGAGGCAAAAATCATAAAAATTAAAAGAAAAAAAAAAAAAAAAAAAAAACAATATGTTGACAATTACAAAATACAGTGTTATAATAAAAAATAACTGATGTTTCGTTATTATCTTAAATAACGAAAAACGAGGCGGCCGGATACTGAACCGGCAGACGGAAAATATTTTGATGTTTAAATTTGCAGTATTATGGGAGGATAAGATGATATTTGCAGGAGTGCTTGCCGGCGGGATCGGCTCAAGAATGGGAAATTACACCATACCGAAACAGTTTCTGACGATTAATGACAGGCCGATCATTGCGCACGTGATCGATAAGTTCATTGTTCATAACGACATAGATGTCGTGATAGCGGCGGTAAACCCCGATTGGCTTCAGTATATGACGGATATCAAAGAAAAATATTACAAAGATATCGATGAATTGGTGATTGTTCCCGGCGGAAGCGACCGCAACGGCACGATCAACGCCATTGTTGAGCAGACAAAGCTGATGAGCGGTTCTCAGGATGATATTCTTGTGACGCACGATGCCGTGCGGCCGTTCGTAACGCTCAAAATGATCTCGGAGAATATTGAAGCCGCAAAAAAGTACGGCGTATGCGATACGGTCATTCCCGCGACCGACACTATCGTCTATTCCGACAACGGCGGGCATATCACCGATATTCCGCTGAGAAAAAACACGTATCAGGGGCAGACCCCGCAGAGTTTCCGTGTAAGGCTTTTTGAAGAAGTTTACTCGTCAATGTCCGAGAGTGAGCTGAAAACAGTCACCGATGCGTGTAAGATGTTTATGCTCAGGGGACACAAAGTCCATCTCGTAGAGGGCAGTGTGTCGAATATGAAGATAACTTATCCTTATGACTACAAGATAGCACAGATAATGATGGAGAATTTGAAAGATGATTTGCTTACAGTATAAATTGGTCAAGCCGTTTGTTATCGAAACTTTTTTCAACGATGTAAAACTTGAGGGAACGTCGCACCTTATAGTCAGACCGGAAAAACTGTCTATCTGCAAAGCCGATATGAGATATTATTTTGGTCTGAGAGACGCGGCTGTTCTTCAGTCAAGACTTCCCATGGCTCTTATCCACGAGGCGTGCGGCAGCGTGATGTACGATCCTACCGGACAGTTCAGCCGGGGAGACAAGGTCGTGCTGCTTCCGAATATGCCGGGCAAGGATGAATTTTACGACGAGAATTACCGGCTTGATTCGGTATTCCGTTCAAGCAAGGCAGACGGATTTATGCAGGAACTGCTGAGGATACGTCATTCTCAGGTCATACCGTACAGGCGCGATCTTCCGGGCGATGTGCTGAG
>CAYPXB010000029.1:0-6945 GCA_964414745.1 uncultured Alistipes sp.
ATGAGAGTTTTGCTTGCCTGCGGAGGAACCGGAGGCCATATAAACCCCGCGCTTGCCATCGCAGATATAATAAAATCGAAATATCCCGACGCGGAGTTTCTTTTCGCCGGAACGCCGGACGGAATGGAAGTAAAGCTCGTGCCGCAGGCCGGATACAGGCTTGAGACGATAAAGCTTGCGGGATTTCAGAGAAAACTTACCGTAAAAAACATCGGCAGAAATATCAGGGCACTCGCGTACCTCGCCGTATCGGGAAAAAGATCAAAGGAGATAATCCGCGGTTTCAGGCCGGATATCGCGATCGGCACGGGAGGATACGCGGCAGGACCAGTGATAAGAAAAGCCGCGAAGATGGGCATACCTTCCGCAATACATGAGCAGAATGCTTTCCCGGGGCTGACAAATAAGCTTCTCTCAAAAGAAGTGGATCATGTTATGCTGACCGTAAAGGAAGCTCTCGACTATATGGATAAAGACAAGATAGAGTACAGCGTTACGGGTCTGCCCGTAAGGGATAATATAATGCATATGAGCCGTCGTGAGGCAAGAGAAAAGCTCGGACTTGATGACAGTTTCACTATTCTGTCTTTTGGCGGAAGTCTCGGTGCGGGCTGCATAAATGAGGTCATGGCGGAAGTAATAAAATGGCACTACGGAAAAGACCTCGCGGTAAATCACATACACGGCTATGGCGGTATGGGAAGGGAAAGTTTTCCGCAGGCTATGTCAGATGCGGGTATACCGCTTGAAAACAACAGACTCAGGATAACCGAGTATATAAACGATATGGATGTTTGTCTCGCCGCGGCAGATCTTGTTATCTGTCGTTCGGGAGCGTCGACGCTGGCTGAACTTGAGGCTGTCGGAAGGGCTTCGATACTGATTCCGTCGCCTGTGGTTGCCGGAAATCACCAGTTTCACAACGCCATGGTCCTCGGAAAAGCGGGTGCCGCGGTCGTTATCGAGCAGAAAGATGTTACGGCACAGAAAATGATTGAAATAATCGAAGATCTTATGAAAGACCCGGACAAAGTCGGCAGTATGGCGAAAAACGCGGCTTCACTTCATCTTGCGGATACGGAGGAGCGTATTCTCTCCGTGATAGACGGACTTTACGCGGAGTCACCGGACAGATCATCGTAAAATACGGCGAGAATGACCAAACAGGAGTGCTTATGAAAGACGTTGAGAAAACGAATGTCGAGAGGGACAACAGCAGTAAACGGCTGAGGCGACGAAAACGTAAAATGAATCTTTACGGTTTTATCGTTATACTTCTCGTTCTGACGGCGGGTATAACGGTGAGTTATACGTTTCTGTTCAACATAGAGGAAATAAGGGTATCCGGCGAATCGGATCTGTATTCTGCGGAGGAGATCGTAGATGCATCGGGCATCATGAAAGGCGACAATCTTCTGAGACTGAACAAAAAAAGAAGCGAGAAAAAGATACTCGATGAACTCATATATGTGGAAACAGCCGAGATAGACATAGATTTTCCGTCATCTCTCGTGATCAACGTAAGCAAGTGCATTCCGTCATACAATATAAACTATGATTCGGGAACCCTCCTTGTCAGCAAAAAAGGCAAGATCCTCGAAAATAACAGCTTTATAACTCCGGGGCTGCCTATATTTTACGGTTTCGACCCGGATTCAAAAGAACCCGGACAGCAGCTAAAGTCGGCCGATCCTCAGAAAGATACGGCATTTGACGCTTTTATAGATAAGATGAGCGACCCCGAAGTCGAAAAGATCTCAAGTATAGACATGAGCGATAAATACGAAATAACAGTAAATTTTGAAAACGGAATAATATTCAGGATGGGCAACTGGACAGATGTTGAGTACAAGATGGATATGGCAGGTGATGTGATGTCAGCCGAGGGCATAAAAGGAAAGAGCGGATATATCACGATGATCGGCTCAAATCAGTGCAGTTTCAGAACAAGCGACTCACCTGCGGCGATCCCCGAAAATATAGAACCCACTACAGGCATGGGCGATGGGCAACCCGCGACCGATACAAACGGAATGCCCCTTGCCACGGCGCCGACAGTCATTCCCCCGACCGAGCAAACAATGACAGAACCCATGACAGAGGCAGTATATGCGGGCGACGGACAGGGAGAATACAACGCCGAGGAGGAGCAGATGTTCAGAGAACACGATGAGATGATTCAGCAAAGCAGCACAGAATCGGCAGAACCTGTACCGGAAGGCAATCAAAATGAGTAATATTGCACAAAATCAGATTATTCAAAGAAAAAATATTAGTAAATGTGTAGAAATTGTAAAAAATTATTTTGAGACTTGAAAAAAGGGCGTATTTATGATAAAATAAAATGTGTATTTACAGCAGACTTTTGATATAATATATAGACATGAGGCGATTCTTTCAAAGTACATTCGCGGTTTACAGGTACATCTGCTTGCCTTTTGTCGGACTGCCCGGTGTCAGAACCGGCGGGGAAGGATATCCTTCCTCGGATGTGTGCTTATTTGTCATAAACAAAGGAAAGCAAACAGGAGGAGTAATAAATGTCAGATTTTAATTACGAGGAATCACTTGAGCCGGACGTAAACATAAAAGTGATCGGTGTCGGCGGCGGCGGCGGAAATGCCGTAAACTGCATGGTTGAATCCGGAGTGAACAATATTGAATATATTGCGATCAATACTGACGCGAAAGCCCTGAACAGATCAAAAGCAACGACGAGGATACCGATCGGCGCAAAGCTCACAAAAGGCAGAGGAGCCGGAAACAAGCCGGAGATCGGACAGCGTTCTGCGGAAGAGAACCGCGACGAGATCGAGACGCATCTCAAAGGCGCGGATATGATCTTTATCACCGCAGGTATGGGAGGAGGAACCGGAACGGGTGCCGCTCCTGTGGTTGCGAAGATCGCGCAGGAGATGGGAATACTTACCGTGGCGGTCGTCACAAAGCCGTTTCTTTTCGAGAGAGAGCAGAAAATGGCTCAGGCTGAGAGAGGAATCGCGGAGCTTAAAAAGTATGTCGACTCACTTATAGTTATCCCGAATGAGAGGCTTCTCGTAGGCCTTGACAAGCCGCTTACGATGATGCAGTCATTTGCCCTGTCGGACGATGTTCTCAAGACAGGTGTAAAGAGCATTTCGGATCTGATAGTCGAGGAAGGCTATATCAACCTTGACTTTGCCGATGTCTCGACGATCATGAAGGGCGCGGGATACGCTCATATGGCTATTGGCCACGGCTCCGGAAAAGACAAGGCAAAAGAAGCGGCAAATGCCGTTATATCGAGCCCGCTGCTGGAGACCTCGATATCGGGAGCGAAGAGGCTTCTTATAAATATCGCGATGTCCGAAGATGTTCTTTCCTCAGACGTGGACGCGGCAACAAAGATGATCACGGACACGGCAGCCGAAGGAGTCGAGTTCATTTTCGGTACCGCATTCAAAGAGGATATGCAGGATGAGATGTCGATAACTGTCATTGCGGCAGGATTTGACAGTGATGATGATCTTGTTCCCGGATTGAGCGGTGAAGACGGTGACGTAATTCAGATAGATAATCCTCTTATTGACGGAGGAATGGGACTCGGAAATCCAAGCCCCACGCCTGCGCAGGATGACGATCTTGACGCTATATTCAAAATGCTCGGAAGTTGACAGGACTCGGCGGTTTCTTGTGAAACCGCCGTTTTTATTGATAATTAAAACCTGAAAAACCGAACGGTTGTAAAATAAATTTACTGATTTACGTACAGGTTTTACACTGCAACTTGCAATTTTTTGTAAAATGCACTAAAATCAACGTGAAAATTCTACACTTTTATAGTTGATAATTCTTAAGTTGTATGATATAATTATTAAAAAGGCTCTTGCCTGAATTATTTTTTTACCGCATTGACTGCGAGGAATGGAGTGCTAAGTATGGAAGAACCAACAGTGTTAAGAACTACCAAGATCGGTAACGGTTTCGTCAAAGAGGATGTTATGCAGTATCTTGACGAACTTAACGAGAAGATCGTCAATCTTGAGGACGAGCTTAAAAAGACGAAGGACGCAGGTCCCGCCGATCCGCAGGAGGTTATAAAATACAGAAATCAGGTAGACAAGCTTCAGGAGAAATTCAATAAGTCCAACAAGGCTCTCAGGGACGCCAAGACCGAACTTGAAGAACTGAAGAAAAAGTATGAGCAGGATGAGGCTGTTATAAGCCAGCTTAAGGCTCAGGGCGGTGGCGGCGGTATTGACCCGTCGGAACTTGTTGCCGCCAAGGCAGAGATCGAAAAGCTCAAAGGCGAAGTAAAGGCATCTGAGCAGAAAGTGCTTGCCGCTCAGAAAGCTGTCGCAAATGCTCAGAAAGCCGCGTCTTCGACCGATTCCGCGGAGAAAGACGCGCAGATCGCGAAGATCTCCGGTGAGCTCTCACTCCGTGATAATGAACTTAAGACAAAGAATGCCCAGCTCAGCGAAAAGGACGCAAGGATCTCCGAATTGTCCAAGGAATTGCAGGCTAAAACAAGCGCCGTCGCCGAGAGGGATGCTCAGATCGAAAGACTGAACGGTGAAGTCAGCGAACTCAAAGACAAGGCCGAAGCCGGAGGAATGATACCCCCGTCGCTCGATATGGGCGCTCTCTTTACAGAAGCTCAGAAGACAGCCAATAAGATAACCATAGAAGCCCGCAACGCTGCCGATAAGACGACAAAGGAAGCAAGCGAGAATGCCGAAAAGATCGTCAGGGAAGCTACTGTTAAGGCTCAGGAGACACTCAATGGCGCAAATGCGACGGCTGAGGCGTGCATAAATGAAGCGAATGAACAGGCTAAGGTTACCGTCAATGAGGCAAATGCTCATGCCGATAAGGTAAATGAACTTTCGGCCACAGTCCGCAGGATGCTCCTTAACGAGATCGAGGGCGTAAATGCCAAGTTCAAGGATATATCGCTGGCGATCACCCGTCTGACGAGTCAGGCCGGCGACCGCATGAGCGAGGCACAGTCGATAATCGACGCGGCGAGAAAGTCCATAGATGAGAATAAGAACGCTGATGTCAAGAAGGTTGACGCTCCGTCCGCTACGTTTGAGGCGAGAAAGTTATCCTCAGTCACCGGAGAAAGCGGATCCGGTGTGAATAATACGGGCGCTAACAGAATGTCAGGCTCTTCGTCATCGGCATCGCAGTATAACAGTCAGCCGAGGAGTTATTCCTCCCCTTCAGCCGGTCATACCGAGCAGAAGCCGAAGAAGGCCGCCAATTTCAGCTTTGATATGTCGGAACTTCTGAAAGCGGCGGAAGAAGAGGCAGCAAAGTCACCCGATTCGAACCAGTAAAAGATCAGTAAAGTCACCTGTCGGCAGGTCGCATAAAGCTCCTGCCGGCAGACGTGACCGATATTTTCGTATTATCGGGAATACCCGCTTTGTTACGGGATATGTTTCGCATAGATGACCGGATAGCTTAACTCAAGAGCGTTGTTAAACAAAGGTGTTGGTGCAAATCCAACTCGTGGTCCAAATATTTTTAGCGAGGTATGTTAAGATGTACGAAGACAAAACATTAGTATGCAAGGAATGCGGCAATGAATTCGTTTTCTCCGCCGGAGAACAGGAATTTTATGCTGAGAAAGGCTTTGTGAATGAGCCTCAGAGATGCAAGGCGTGCCGCGACGCGAGAAAAAGAGCAAACAGATCCGCTGACAGGGTCATGTATACGACGACCTGTGCTTCATGTGGCGGAGAGGCAGTCGTTCCCTTTGAGCCGAAAGAGGGAAGAGCCGTTTATTGCAGTGAGTGCTTTGCAAAGATGAACGAAAAGTGATCTCTGTTTTTTAAAATCGGCTTCGGCAGGAATTTTTGTTTTTCATTTGGTGTGAAGTTGGAAAAATCGGATATTTGTGAAGATGTTCAGGAGATAGAAATACCTCGGTGTGTTGTTAAGGTACCGATGGAGCTTATTTACGGAAAACTTATATCTTATTTGTGAATCTGTTCGGTTTTCTTGAGTTTGGCTGATTTCTTGCTATATGCGCTTTGCTCGTGTTCCCGCTGTTTTTCAATGAACACTTACCTGTAAAAAGAAAGGGTGTTGATGATCATGCAGATAACTAAAGATACTGTTATTGGTGATATTCTCGATGCGGATTTTGATGTTGCTCCTTTTTTCCTTGAGATAGGAATGCACTGTCTGGGATGTCCCTCTTCAAGAAGCGAAACAATTGCTCAGGCTTGTGCCATCCATGGGAACGATCCGGAGGAGCTTGTTGAGAAGCTTAACGCTCATTTTTCGGCGAAACAATAGATCAAGGCGCTGTTTTCGCCGATGTTTTGATTGATATGATGTTTTGATTGCGGCGTGCCGTTTAATAAGGGCACGCTCTTATTTTTGTGAACAGAGGTGCTTTATGCTGGATAAAAGATTGCGATCCTGTTATGATCTTGTCGGGGGAGAGGGCGTCGTGTGCGACGTGGGAGCCGATCACGCGTATCTTGCCTCCGAACTGATAAAAGGCGGAAAGTGCGACAGGGTGATAGCTTCTGATATAAAAGCGGGACCGCTTGAAGCTGCGAAGAATACGATCGAAAAATATGGTCTGTTAGCGAATATCGATCTTGTTCTGTCGGACGGGCTTGATAATATACCGCTTGACGGTGTGTCCGACATAGTGATAGCGGGAATGGGCGGAGAGACTGTCGCCGGTATTATCGCTGGAGCTGTTGCCCGTAAAGATATACCGGAAAATATCAGATTCATACTTCAGCCGATGACTAAACCGGAACTGCTCAGAAAGAAAATTTACGAATGCGGTCTGAAGATAATTTCTGAAAAAACAGTCCGGGACGACAAAAAAGAGTACGTAACGATGTGCGCGGTGAAAAGCAGTGATTTTCGGCTGCTCACGGAGTTTGAGTCTGTCCGGGGATTTCACGGTGACAGGGAATATCTGTCATCTCT
>CAYPXB010000030.1:0-6912 GCA_964414745.1 uncultured Alistipes sp.
ACTTTTGTAGAAATATACATCTTGATAAATCCGGGGATAGGTTGTATAATATCTTTAGAGGTAAAAAAAGGTGATGAGATGTGATTTTTACCATTTAGTGGTGAATCCTTCCACAGATTTTTAAGAAAGCGAGGCGAACGGGTAATGTCAACTGCATTGTGCGGCTCTTATAATCCGAGCATTGATGCCAAGGGCAGAATGAGCTTTCCCAACAAGCTTCGCGAGGCGCTCGGTCCTGAATTTTTTCTGTGCATAGGACATGACAACCGCTACATCGCCGTTTATTCACCTGAAGAGTTTGAAGTGTATCAGAACAAGCTCAGCCAGATCCCGGGACAGCTCGGAAGCAATGTGAGACGCAAACTTCTCTCGACAGCCGATAAACAAGTCCCCGACAAACAGGGACGTATTTTTATCACTCAGCAGCTCAGAGATTATGCCGGTATCACCGATGAAGTATCGGTGTTTGGCGTGAATGATCACGTTGAGATCTGGAATAAGAGCACATGGGAAAAGGTAAGTTCAGAGATTTCTCCGGAGGATGTAGAGCAGGCGCTCGCGGGCATTTCCCTTTAAGGAGATATTTATGGATTACGTTCATGTCCCCGTCCTTCTCGAACAGTCTGTCAGCGGACTCAGCATTCGTGAGGACGGTGTTTATGTCGATTGCACCGTCGGGGGCGGAGGCCACTCGCTTGCGATTGCCCGCCGTCTTGGCGAAAAAGGTATGTTGATAGCCCTTGACCGCGATCCCGATGCGGTTGCGGCGGCGTCTGAAAGACTGAGCGGATTTGACAATGTAAAGGTGATACACGGCAATTATTCACAGCTTCGGGATGTTCTCGACAGCCTCGGTATCGATAAGATCGACGGGGCTCTGATGGATCTCGGTGTTTCCTCGTACCAGCTTGATGAGGCTGAGAGAGGCTTTTCCTATCATTCCGATGCGCCTCTGGACATGAGAATGAGTAAGGAAGGGATCAGCGCCGCGGATGTTGTGAATACGTTTACGCGGGAGCAGCTTGCCCGGATATTGCGGGAGTACGGAGAAGAGAGCTTTTCGGATCGTATAGCCGCGAATATCGTGGAGAGCCGCGCAAAAGTCCCGATCGAAACGACAGGGCAGCTTGCCGATATAGTGCGGAGCAGCATTCCGCAGAAGGCAAGGCGCGACAAAAATCCCTGCAAAAAAACTTTTCAGGCAATAAGGATAGCGGTGAACGGCGAGTTTGATTGTCTGTCGAAAGGCCTTGACAGCGCATTTGACAGTCTGAGACCCGGAGGGAGGCTCGCGGTCATCACTTTTCATTCTCTTGAAGACAGAATAGTGAAGCAGCGTTTTGCCGGATGGTGCAGGGGGTGTATCTGTCCTCCGGATTTTCCTCAGTGTGTATGCGGCAGAAAGCCGAGAGGAACGCTTGTGAACAAAAAGCCCGTTGTGGCTGACGAAAAGGAACTTGAAATCAACAAAAGAAGCAGAAGCGCAAAACTCAGAATAATAGAAAGGAGCGCGGAGACAGATGGCTGACAGGAATTCGGCGTATTATTACAGAAACGGTACATACAACAGAGCCGAGCCTGCCGATGAACCCGATTATGATTCAGATCGGCAAAGCAAGCCTGAGTATAAACCGCAGATTCAGATGAAAAAGACAGAAGCAAGGAGCGGTTCTGTATTTACTATTATTTTGATATCTCTGCTGGCAGCGGTACTGCTTGGCTCAGTTATTTACACCCTTGACAGACGGAACACGGTATACAACGAACTGTCCGCCAAGACCAGTGAGCTGACGCTGATGGAGGCTGAGAATGTAAGGCTTCAGTCAGAGCTTGAGAGCAGAATGACTGCCAAAAACGTCGAAGACTATGCAGAAAATGTCCTCGGTATGCAGAAGATAACTCCTTCGCAGATCGAGTACATCAAGATCCAGACAGATGACGTTGTGAAGATCCCCGAATCCGAGAAAAGCCCGATAACAAAGATAAAAGAGTTTTTCAGAAGATGCGTGGATTATTTCAAAGGGTAGTATCAATAAAGATACAGAATACGGACTATCCTGAAAGAGAAAAAACGGCGTAAAGAAAAAAAGCCGCGAAAATATGTAGACAAAAGGAGATACAGCGGGTGATCGGAATATCGGATCGTTCGGCTCCGGGGCGTTTTGTTCCGGAGCCGGAAGGTTCGGTGCGAAAGCACAAAATCCTTCGTCGTATCGGTAGAAAGAACATCGGAAAATAAAAAAAGAAAGGATGTTCAGAGGCGGGGTATCCGGCGGTTCCCTGCCTTATTCTATTTTATGGTGATTTTCGGGAGCGCAGGCATATGTTGTCATAAATGGGGATCCTGCCGGTCATATCACGCTCCGTTTTCCATAAAAACACAGGACCGGGTACTGACAGATTCCGGCGGGGAGATATCGTTTACAGAAAGGAAAGTGCCATGAACAAGAACGTGCCTTCAAAATCGATGAAGTTCAGAATAACATACGTTATGACAGGCATATTCTGTGTGCTTTTCGCGGTCGTGTGTGCGCATTTTTTTGAGATCTCCGTGCTTGATAACGACAAATACAGGGCGATGGCAAACGATATGCACTTCGGCTCGATTGAGATACCCGCCCAGAGAGGATCAATATATGATTCGGCGGGAACGCCTCTTGCGAAAAGCGCGACGGTCTATAAGGTCTTCCTCGACCCGACGATGTTCAAAAAGGATATGGCGGCGCTGCAGGAAGAGATAGACGACCGGAACAGCAAAAAGACGGAAACAACCGGATCGTCCTCCGAAGATAGCGCGGACACGGAAAGCGAAGAGCTTCCCGTTTCGGCGGAGGCGTTCAAACAGGAGGCGGTCGCGTTCTTGTCGTCAAGGCTCGGAATAAGCCCCGAAAAAGTGACGGAAGCCATGGCGGGGGACAATCAGTATGTTATCCTTCAGGAACAGGTGGAAAAGCCCGTTGCCAATGAAGTTCTCGATTATTTTGACCGGTACGGACTGTCGTCGCTCAACGTCGAGGAAGATACAAAAAGATATTATCCCCAGAATGAGCTTGCCGCGTCCGTGATAGGTTTTACATCGGCGGACGGAAACGGCGCGTACGGACTTGAGGCGTATTACAACGATTATCTTGCCGGCACGGACGGAAAGACGATATCCGCCAAGGACTCCAACGGAAACGAACTTCCGTACAAGTATTCCAAGACATATCCCGCCGAAAACGGAAATGATCTTTATCTTACCATTGACACGACGCTTCAGTATTATCTGGAGGATCATCTTCAGGAGATGGTAGAGAAGTTCCAGGTAAAAAACCGTGCCTGCGCGATACTTATGAACGCCAAGACGGGCGCGATATACGCGATGGCGACATATCCGGGCTTCAACCTCAATGAGCCGTACGAGATCGCCGATCCGACAACTGCGGCGAAAGTTGCGCAGATGACCGGAGATGAGGCGGATCAGGCTAAGGCCGACGCGCGCGAGGCGCAATGGAAGAACAAGTGCATAACGGAGATATACGAGCCGGGCTCGGTATTCAAGGTGTTTACAAGTTCCGCCGCCATCGAGGAGAATCTTATCGACCTTGAGAACGATACGTTTACCTGTTCGGGCTCTATGTCGTTTCAGGGCGTTCCCGAACCGATAGCGTGCCATAAAGTCGGCGGTCACGGAACCCAGAATTTCTATCAGGCGCTTACCAATTCATGCAACCCCGCGTTCATGCAGATAGGTGACAGGATAGGTATCGAGAAATTCATGTACTATTTCGACGCGTTCGGCCTCGGAGAGAAAACGGGCATAGACCTCCCCGGTGAGGAGATCGGAATACACTACACTGTCGACAACATGAAATATATAGACCTAATGACAAGTTCGTTCGGTCAGGCAAACACGATCACCCCGATACAGATGATCACCGGTTACGCCGCGGTCATCAACGGCGGTTATCTTGTGGAGCCGTATGTCGTTGACAAGATCGTAGATGAGGACGGAAATATCGTTCTGGACAACGAGCGCACCGTCAGACGTCAGGTCATCTCCGAAGATACGTCCGCTACGATGAAAGACGCTCTTGAGAGAGTCGTTTCCGGCAACAGCGGAGGTAACGCGTATATCAAGGGGTATAAAATAGGCGGAAAATCCGGAACATCACAGAGACTCAGTCTCTACAGCGATGAGGAAAACGAGTACGCGGCTTCATATGTATGCTTCACGCCTGCCGACGACCCCGAGATAATTCTGTATGTTATGGCGGATATGCCGAACCCGGATATCGATTATTACGGAAGCAAGGTTGCTGTTCCGACAGCGCGCGATATACTTGATGATGTTCTGCCGTACATGGGATTTTGTCCGGAGTACACCGACGAGGAGATCGAGAATCTTGATGTCAGCGTTCCGGTACTTGAGTCGGATCTTGCGGACGCCGAGGCAAAACTTGCAAAGCTCAACATAAATTATGAAGTCATCGGCGAGGGAACGGAAGTATTCGCCCAGTCACCGATCAGCGGAACATCGATCTCGAAGGACGGATGTGTCTATCTGTACACAGATCCGGATTATCAGACGGAATATACGCAGGTGCCGAATCTGCTTGGTCTTTCGCCGGGTCAGGCAAGCGAGAACATATCTTACGTAGGTCTGAACTACGTGGCTGTCGGCTCATCGATGGACAGACCGGATTCTCAGGTCAGCGAGCAGTCGATCGAGCCGGGAACACAGGTTCCCAAGGGAACGGTCATCGAAGTCGAGTTCCTGGTTTCCGAAAATTCGGACTGACATAATTTTATTTACGGAGGCGGATACTGTATGAAGCTTTATGACCTGCTTGAGGATAAAGCCGCGACAGTTCTTGATAATATCGAGATAAGCTCTGTTACGGACAATACGAAGAAAGTGCAGAAGGGAAGCATTTTCGTATGTATAAAGGGCAACAGCTTTGACGGACACAGTGCCGCCGCGGATATGCTCGAAAAAGGGGCGGCTGCCGTTGTGTGCGAACATGACCTCGGTCTGGGCAGACGGCAGATAATTACGGATAATTCCCGCCGCCTTTACGGTGATCTTTGCGCGGCCTGGTTTGATCACCCCGAGAGAAAACTGAAGCTTATCGGCGTGACCGGAACGAACGGGAAGACGACGATAACGAATGTCATAAAGCATATTCTTATGGCTTGCGGTATCAGGACCGGGCTTGTCGGTACGATACAGAATGAGATCGGCGACGAGATCATACATACCGATAATACCACGCCTATGGTATATGATCTTATGGAACTTCTTGACAGGATGTACAGAGAGGGCTGTGAGTACGCTGTGATGGAGGTATCGTCATTCGGACTTGTTCAGGAACGGATAGGCCCTGCGTTTTTCGACTCGGCCGTATTTACGAATCTTACGCAGGATCACCTCGATTATCATAAAGATATGGAGGACTACTACCGGGCAAAAAGGAAACTTTTCGACCGTTGCTCGTATGCTCTTTGCAATATTGACGATAGTTACGGCAGGAGGCTGTTTGGCGAGATCTCGTGTGATAAAGAGTCTTTCTCGACAGACACAGATGCCGATCTGCGGGCCGCGGATATCGTTATCAGTCCGGGCGGCGCGGATTTTACACTAAAACACGGAGAGAAAGAATATAAGATAAGTTCCGGAATGCCGGGTATGTTCAATGTATCGAATATTACAGCGGCTGTCGGAGTCTGCCTTCACCTCGGCCTTGAACCGGAGAAGATCCTCTCCGCCGTTTCGGAATGCGGTCCCGTGAAAGGAAGATGCGAAGTCATTCCGACGGGCAAGGATTATACTGTCATATGTGATTACGCGCATACACCGGACGCCATCGAGAATATACTCAGAAGCGTAAGGGAATTTACGGAGGGCGAGCTTGTCTGTCTTTTCGGCTGCGGCGGAAACAGAGATCCCGACAAGCGTCCGAAGATGGCAGCGGCGGCGGCTAAGTACGCCGACCGGCTCATCGTCACTTCTGATAATCCGAGAAATGAGGATCCCGACGCAATAATTTCCGATATACTCGTCGGTCTGCGCGGGACATCTGTCCCGTATGAGACGATCACCGACAGAAGGCAGGCTATATATCACGCTCTTGAAACGGCGAAAAAAGGCGATATAATAGTGCTTGCGGGAAAAGGTCACGAGGATTACCAGATCCTTGCCGGTGGCGTTCACATTCACTTTGATGAGCGTGAAGTCGTGGCTGATTGTCTGAGGGAAATAAAACTTCGGGAGCAGTGAGACATTATGCCTTTTTGGATAAATTTGACGGTTTCTTTATTTTCGTTCGCTATAGCGGGTTTTTCCGGATTTATACTCGTACCTGTGCTGCACAGGCTTAAATTCGGTCAGCCGATAAAGACAAAAGACGGACCCAAGTGGCACGAAAAAAAACAGGGAACTCCCACTATGGGCGGAATAATGTTTATCGTGTCAACAGTGATCTCTGTATTGTCAGGGTATTTTCTGTACAGGTGGAGATGCGGTATCGATACGTCGGACAGCGTAAACCGTGACGCTCTCCTGCGTCTTGTAAGCTGTGTGGTTTTTGCTCTGCTGTTCGGAGCTATCGGATTCATCGATGATTTCCTGAAAGTCGTGAGGCACAGAAACGACGGCCTTACGCCGATGCAGAAGATAATAATGCAGACGGTGGTCTCAGCCGGTTTTCTTATTGCGATGAATGTGTTCGGCGACGCGTCGACAGTGATAGATCTCGGTTTCTTTTCTTTTGATGCCGGAATATTCTATTATATCATAATGCTGCCGCTTATCATTTATCTGACGAATGCCGTAAATCTCACAGACGGCATTGACGGGCTGTGCGGATCCGTAACGTTTGTGGCAATGCTTGCCTTCAGTGTAGCGGCGTCGATACTGAAAGATAACGAGAT
>CAYPXB010000031.1:0-6845 GCA_964414745.1 uncultured Alistipes sp.
TCTGACGAGAACGGCACGGAACATACCCTGATTTCCCGGATCACAACAGACGGAAAGCCCGGCAAAACAGAAGATATCGATCTGTATAGATTCTTTGGTGATGAGGACTACCGGATCTCCGATGTGATCATAGAGGGCGATTATTATTACATAAAAGCTGTGACAGGAAAAGATGAGACGGAAAAAGAGGAGTTCTATATTTTCAGGAGAGAGAATGATAAATTTACTTTTGTATATCCGGCGGTATTTACGACAAACGATACCGTATC
The DNA here is from genome assembly GCA_964414745.1 of uncultured Alistipes sp. Classification (GTDB taxonomy): domain Bacteria; phylum Bacillota; class Clostridia; order Oscillospirales; family Ruminococcaceae; genus Ruminococcus. The sequence goes on from CAYPXB010000031.1 coordinate 270, forward strand.
AGACGATCTGTCCGATGAAAGCAGTTTGTTTTTCAGGAATAAAGACGGAATAATGGGAGAGATCTTCAGGCTCGACATGACCGGCAACTCAATATCGACATACCAGTTGAGCGGAGGATCCGCGACGGAGGATGCGATCGGTTTTATAAAAGCGGGAAGCAAGGGCGATATGGTCATTATTTACAATACGGATCCCGCACACTGCAAGTATTATCTTGTTAAAGATTACAAGTCGATCGATGAACCGGTGCATGACAGCGCCTTGTATGTATCCCCTCAGGATCAGCTGGAGGAGCTGAAGGCATTGGGAACAGCGACACCTGAGGAAATAGAGCAAAAGGAAAAAGAAATCGAAGAAATGATAAAATGGGAAAAAGATTTCAGAATGAAATTTGTCTACAGTACTTATGACTGATAAATGACTTTTAATAAATATCGCCGCCCTTTACAGAGGGCGGCGTTTTGTTATGTTATTCTCTTTTTCCGTATGAAATAAATTCAGACACTGTGCGTCGGTGCGGCTGTCACCGGGCGGATATAAAGATTTTGAACATCAGCCGGTGGTATTTTCCGTACCGGGTTGCGGAGCCGCTGAGGGAGTCTGCGACGCCTGTGACGATGATGCCGGTGATGTTTCGGTATAGGTCAGGGCAGAATGAGTTTCCGTACCCGATCCGGTGCCTGTGGATGTCTCGGAGGCAGATGTTGTCACGGAAGGTATTCCGTCCGATTTTTTGGGAGCCGAGCCGTTCAGACCGTAGCAGTCACGATAGGCGGTTATAATATCCCGTATCATATATTTTGAGTATTCTCCGCCCTCGATGACGCCCGCAAAAGCCATCTCCGGGTCATCGGCGGGAGCGTATCCTATGAAAAAGGAATTCTGGCCGCCTTTATTGTCTGTCTGGGGCGTACCGGTCTTTATCGCCACATCAAATCCGAGATTTGATATCGAGTATCTGGCGGGCATATTGTGAGAAGCCGCTATCATTCCCTGCTCGATATAGTCATATACATAATCATGGTTGAGTTCGATCTGCTCGGAGATGACAGGTTCTGTTTCCATACTGACATTATCCGTGCCGTAATCAAGCAGGCTGTCGACAAGATGGGGCTTGTAGCGTACGCCTTCGTTCGCGACGGTACTTGCGACACAGGCCATCTGCAACGGGGTTATTCCCCATCCTATGTTTCCGATTCCGGCTTGGAGGACATAGCCTATATACCACTGTTCGCCGCGCTGACTGTACGTTTCGGGATTTGAAAGATAGCCCGCCGCGTCTCCGGTCTCTATGCCCGTGTGCTGTCCCAGACCGTAGAGAGAGGCATATTTTGTTATGTTGTCTATCGTAAGCCTTGATGAAAGCTCATAGAAATAAATATTGCATGACACTTCTATGGCTCTTGACATTGATATTGCGCCATGATTGCCGGTGCAGTGGTATTCCGTGCCCATATAGTCAAGGTGTCTGTTGCAGAAAAAAGTCGTGTTTCCGTCGACTGTTCCCTCATTCAGACCGGCTGTCGCCGTTATCGTCTTGAATGTTGAGCCCGGAAGATAAAGTCCGTCGGTCGCGCGGTTTACAAGAGGCGTGTTTTCGGCATTGAGCACGGAATCGTAATCGTTCTTATAATCATTGAGATCATAAGTCGGAGCAGTCGCGAGCCCCCTGACAGCGTTATCCTTCGTATCGAGAACAACTATGGCTCCGCAGTGAAGATCTTTTCCGCGGAGTTCTTTTTTAGAGTTTATCCTCTGAAAATTCGCGAGAAAATTATCAAGTATATTCTGAAGCCTTACCTGATATTCTCCGTCTACCGTAAGTCTTACCGTATTTCCCGAAACAGCTTCTTTTTCCGTGGAAACTTCGCTTATGGAGCCGTCTGTGACGGTTACTTTTTCGGAACCTTTCTGTCCCCTGAGTTCCTTTTCCATGGCGGATTCGATACCGCCTTTTCCGACAACGTCATTCATGGCGTAGCCTTCGCTTTTGAGCTCCTCATATTCATCGGCGTAAATAGGACCTACCGTGCCTATTTCATGCGGCATGACATTGCCGACGATTATATTTCGCTTTGCCGACTGGACGGCGTCAACGCCGCAGAGGACGTCACCGAGTTCTTTCATTTCGATGACCGTGGCGTTGTCCACATCCTCCGCAAGTACAAAATCGTTGCTGTAGGAAAAATCTTTAATCAGAAGTTCATATCTCATCGCGGCGATAAGCCATTTTTCATCCCGGGAATATGAATCATCGATCTCATAATCGGAAATAAGTTTGTCTATACAGTTTTCCGCCGTGGCGTATACATTGAGGTTTAGCCGTGATTTAAGGTCATCGTTTTCCCCGTCATCTCCCGTAAAAACATACGGTGTCGAATCGGAAACGGGAATATCAAGCTTTACATCGAAACCTCTTTTGTGCAGTTCATTATATGTATTGAGCAGGATCTCGTTCCCCTGCTTTTTGTCCTCGGGGAAAAGCGCCGCATGGAGGATAATATCGTTTTTCAGAGAATTTCCGATTATGACGTTTCCCTTATAATCGACGATCTCACCGCGTGTCGCCGGAACGCTCCTTGTATACGTGAGAGAGCTGCTTTTTCTGTTTACCGGAAGCTGTTCGCTTCCGTCAACGACCTGCAGTTCCATAAGGCGCAGAGCGCTCACCGTACCGAGGAAAAGCACAAGGGCAACGATGACGGCGGATTTCAGGCTGTCGGTCAGTTTATTCACTTTGTTTTGCTCCTTTTATCTTTTATTCTGTTCTGATTGCCTCTTCAAGTGTCACGTGTTCTTTGGGCAGAAGAAAATGATTTATCATTTTTATGATCAGATAGACAAAAACGGTGGCGATCACGGTATAGATCCAGACAGGGACAGTCATGTCCCGGAAGATCAGATCAACATTGTCGTAATTCCAGATCCCGTAGTAGAATCTGTAATCAAGCCAGCCGTGTATAAATTCGAGGACCGATGCCGTAACAAAGATATTGAAAAAACGCCGTTTCAGGTAGAGGTCAAACAGCAGGGAGAGCAGCACACAGAAGATCGTGAATACAACAGCGTTATATCCGAAAAGTTTTCCGCAGCTTATATCCGTGAGAAAACCGCAGACAGTCCCCGTAACGGCGGATGTCACCGGCTCATTGTACACTGAGATGCACAGCGCTATCGGAAGAAGAATTATCGGCTTCATCGACGTTCCGGATGTCATATACACGAATGCGAAAAAAATAAGCAGACAGTACAACATCCACCGAAGAGCGGACTTAAGGAAAAGGACTTTCTTTTCTCTGGGAGTCTTAATCCTCATTGTTTTCCGAAGCCTCCCTCTTGCCGCTGAAGTCTGTTATCACAACTACCGAGGAAAGACGTGAGATGTCCACACACGGCTCAATATCGGCACACGCGGAAAGACCGTTTGAGTCCATACCGACTTCAAGTACCGTCCCTATCGGGTAGCCTTTCGGAAAGATACCGCTTGTGGCGGCTGTGACCATAAGATCACCGGGCCTGAGTTCATTTTCCGGATCGAGATATGAAAGTCTGGTCCTGCCTTCACGAGCCGTGAGGATACTTCCCTCAATTATCCCCTTGTCAGGAGAGGACGATTCGGAGCAGGCGGCTGCGACCGACAGATCCGGCGAGAGTATCGTGCGGACAGTCGAGACGTGTTCCGAGACTTCAACAGTTATTCCGACGAGCCCCTCGGACGTCACAACAGGGCAGTACGGCGTTATCCCGACGTCGGTCCCGTGATCGATCGTGAAAGATCTGAACGGATCATTCGTGACATATCCGAGTATTTCGCACGGCTGTGTTATGACATAGTCATCGTGTTCTTCCTTTATCGTGACGAATTTTCTCAGTTCTTCGACTTCCTCCTCAAGATCCTCATAATCGGCGAGTCTTTTGTTCAGTTCGCCTATCTGCTGTTTCAGTTCGATGTTTTCGTTGTAATATTCGGTGGCGTTCGACATTTTATCGATCCAGCGTTCCACTCTCACGCTTATGCTGTTTGAGATCTGCCGGAACGGTTTCGTGATCGTGTTTACGACAGACGCTCCGGAAAGTGAGTAACCGCCTTTTGTCAGAGCATAGATCATTATTCCCACAAGGAAAGCGAGAAGCGCCATAAGTACTTTGAAACGGGTGCTTTTGAAGAATTGCCGCATCGGAGGACCTCCTTAATAGTACTTGACGTTTTCGGTAAGGGCGTCCTGATATTTATCGACATTTTCCAGTATTTTTCCAGTACCCTCAGCAACGCAGTCAAGAGGATATTCCGCGATATACACAGGCATTCCCGTTTCCCTGTTTATCAGTTTGTCAAGACCTCTCAGCAGGGCGCCTCCTCCCGCAAGTGTTATACCCTGGTCGATGATGTCTGCCGAAAGTTCGGGCGGGGTGTCTTCAAGAGTTGCTTTTATAGCCTCTATGACACGGGAGAGCGGCTCAACGAGGGCATCTCTTATCTCCGCGGAATTTACGGTTATGTTTTCGGGAAGTCCGTTGAGAAGATTGCGCCCCTTTATCTCCATCGTCTGTTCCTTTTCACTCGGAAAAGCGGAGCCGATCTCGATCTTTATGCTCTCCGCCGTGCGCTCGCCTATGAGAAGATTGTATTTTTTCTTTATATAGTTTATGACGGATACGTCAAACTCATCGCCGGCGCACCTTATCGACCGCGACGCGACGATCCCGCCGAGTGAGATCACGGCGACCTCGGATGTTCCTCCGCCTATATCGACGATCATGCTGCCGACGGGGTCGTTTGTCGGCAGTCCCGCTCCGATGGCTGCCGCCATCGGTTCCTCTATTATAAGTACATTATGGGCACCGGCGTTCTGGCAGGCTTCGCGGACGGCGCGCCTTTCAACGGCGGTGACTCCTGACGGTATGCAGATTATTACATTCGCCTTTGTGAAGAGAGTGCCTCTCAGAGCTTTTTTTATAAACTCCTGCAGCATGGTCGTCGTTATGTCAAAATTTGCTATGACGCCGTCTTTTAACGGCCTTACGGCTACGATAGAGCCCGGAGTCCTTCCGATGACCTCCTTTGCCTCTTTTCCGACATAGCGGCATTTATCTGTCCTTGTGTTCACTGCCACAACGGAGGGTTCGCGGATTATTATGCCCTTTCCTCTCATGTAGACAAGAGTATTTGCGGTGCCGAGATCGATTCCGATATCCTTTGTAAACATTTCTGAAGCTCCTTCGAATATAATACGCCTGATTCCGGCTGACCGTCGCAGTTCGGGTCACCGGGAAGAGCGGTGAGCGATTTATTTATTTCTCTCTCACAGCGCAGAAAATATATGAGAACCGCCTGCTTTTTTCTCAGGCAGGGGCAGACAATACAAAACAGCGGGGATATGACCTTTCCGCGAAACTTATTTTGAGATAAGTTTCGGGGCAAGCTTTATGTATGCGAATATCCCGATGAACATGAGTATCAGCTGAGCGACGTTCACCCTGAACGTTATGCCGAAAGTCAGCGAAAATACGTCAAAATCGATAAACGTTCCCGGCTGGAAGGAAAATGATTTCGAATAGCCGAGCCAAGCGAGGGCTTCGATCCCTCCGACGGCGTTTCCTATAAGCGCGCCTGCGACGATCGCGGTAACTATAAAGAGAAGCATTAACAAAACTTTTTTCATTCTTACACCTCGTTTGTTATTTAAGACCCGTAGAGCCGAATCCGCCCGTTCCGCGGACAGTATCCTCAAGACGGTCCGTCACGGCTATTTCGGGGAAGATGACGGGAGTCACGACAAGCTGGGCTATGCGCATTCCGCCTTCGACCGTAAAGTCTTTCTTTCCGTTGTTTATAAGAGAAACGCATATCTCACCCCTGTAATCGCCGTCAACGACTCCGACACAGTTCGCAAGGGCTATCCCGTATTTTGATGACAGCCCTGAACGCGGATATATCATCAGAGCGATCGAATCATCCTCCGCCTGAGCCGAGATCCCCGTGGGGATGACGGCTATGTCACCCGGAGAGATAACTCTCGGTGAATCAATACAGGCAAAAAGATCGGCACCCGCGCTCGCGGCGGTCGCTCTTTCCGGTATTTTAGCGTTATTCCTTAATTTTTTTATCAAAAGTTTCATTTTTCTCCCGTTTGTCCTTATACTCCCCTGAAGTAAAGACCTCTCGTAATATTTTCCTCAGGACGTTCTCCTTTTATTGCCGATATTGTGCGGCGACGATCTTCATTATACAGGAAGATCGCATAAAAATCAAGATCTCTGAATTTATCTGCTCTGTCAGCCATATACAGGATATCCGAATTCAGTATTTCAAAACAGTCTTCCCCGCAAACGACGGGAAAAACTCTTCCTGTCCTGTCGCTGACAGTCTTTTTGCAGTTTTTACAGCCTGTTTCATTCTTTATCGGGCAGTTTACCGTGAGCATCAGCGGAAGTCTTCCGTACGTCACCGCTCCTGTCGGGATATATTTTACAAGGCTGTTTATCTGTGATATTTTACATTCAAATGAAACGATGGCGTCGGCAAGACCGAGCCCCGCGAATGTTTTCAGCGAAAAAGAATTGAATATATTAAG
>CAYPXB010000032.1:0-1845 GCA_964414745.1 uncultured Alistipes sp.
TACGTCATTCTCAGGTCATACCGTACAGGCGCGATCTTCCGGGCGATGTGCTGAGCTTTACCGAGTTTATCAGCGTAGGCGTCCATGCTGTAAGGAGTTTTAAGAAAATATCGCATGAGCGTTGTGAGAATATCGGTGTGTGGGGTGACGGGGCGCTCGCGTATGTGGTATGCTGCGTTCTGAAAAGTCTTTATCCCGATACCAAAATCACTGTAACGGGTGTGAATCCCGGAAAACTTCAGTATTTCGGTTTTGTCGATGAAGTGATGACTGTCAATCAGGTTGAAAAGAAGGCAAAATACGACCATACTTTCGAATGCGTCGGCGGAGCCGGAAGCGGTGCCGCCGTGGATCAGATGATAGACACACTGAAACCTCAGGGAACGATCATGCTGCTCGGAGTCAGCGAGGAACCTGTTCCGATAAACACGAGAATGGTGCTTGAAAAGGGGCTGACTTTACAGGGAAGGAGCCGCTCCGGCAGGGAAGATTTCGAACAGGCTGTAAAACTTCTGGAAAATGATAAGACTTTCCTTGGAAGGATGAAGTATCTCATCTCATCAAAAGTTGATATAGAGAGCATAAATGACATAAGCAAGGCGTTTGAGATCGCTAAGACCGTTGATTTCAAAGTTGTGCTGAATTGGATGATATGACGATGTTGTATTTTGAATCGGTTCGTATCTGTAAATAAGGAGGAAAGACAAGTAAATGAAATTGACATATGTAATCGTCCCGGCGGAAAATACCGGACACCTTGCGAGATGTATCAATTCGTTATACAGACAGGATGAAAAAAACTTCGATGTTATTCTGGCGGAAAATGTTTTTGAAGGCAATGACGAAGAGCTTGAAAAGATCATCGGTAACGCCGAAAAGCTGAAGAAGATATCCGATAATGCCGTAAGTTATGAAGAAAAAATAAAAGAAGCCATATCCATGATCGACGTACACAGTGATTATGTTATGTTTGTCGATGTTACGTCCGTGACCGCTCCGATATGTTCACGCGCCGTCTGCAGATACCGGGGAGCGGATGTGATAATGCCTCTGACAGCCGTAAAGGAGGACGATAAATTTGAGACAGTCAGATTATCGCTTTCCGATGTCATTGAACAGATAGATCTTTATGATCCCACGTCGTTCTGTTTTAAGTATTCGCTGGTAAAAGATATGCCGGCTGATGTATTTACGGATCGCAGCAGTTTTTCGGTGTTTATGCTGTCGGTTTTTGTAACTTCGGACAGCCTTCCCATAACAGATGATATTTGTTTCTACATGGAGGAGAAAAGAAACGTTGAAAAAGTAAAACCGACGATCGAGGGCGTCGCGCAGAGTGAATCTCTTGTGATCGACAGATTTGCGGAGGCAAAGAACGCCGCGATAAAAACAGCGGTCTTTGAAAAGCTATTCAGGGATATCAGCTGCTTATTTTTCGACGGAGATACAGACCGGAAGAAGGAAGCGTTCGGACTTATGCAGACTCTTTGCGTGGGAGTCTCGGAAGATATTTTACTCAAAAAGGTATTTGAGCTTGAAGCGGGATGCAGCACCGATATTTTTCTGAAATTGTACTATGATGAATACGAGATATACCGTGACAGGGTCTTTGCCGTCACATCAGAGAGATATATCCCGCAGATAAATATATATGAATTAAAAAAATCAATTGTCGATACAAACGACCGTCTGAATGAAATAAGCGCAGAGCTCGCCGATATGAAGAAGAATATGGCATCGATGTTCAGGCTGAATCAGTCTCAGGGTATGCAATCCGGCAAAAACGCGCATATATATAATGACCCTATGTCTGAGATACCCGCGCTTTATTCACAGGGACGACTG
>CAYPXB010000032.1:1945-6083 GCA_964414745.1 uncultured Alistipes sp.
TATATATAATGACCCTATGTCTGAGATACCCGCGCTTTATTCACAGGGACGACTGGGCTTTAAAGTCATCTGGCGCAGTTTTACGGCATGGCTCGGTTATAAATTCCGCAGGAAAAAGTAATATATTACGGATTGAAATTTATCGGCCGGATTATGAGAACAAAAGCAGTTCATGCAGTATGTGAAAAACCGGTTCGGGTCCGCTGTCGGTGGAGGTGAGAAAATGAACACATACGAATACAGAGTGTCTGTGATAGTACCTGTATGCAACACGGAAAAATATCTGAAAGGATGTCTGAACAGTCTTCTGACCCAGACCATAGATCAGGATGAAATGGAAGTTCTGCTCATAGATGACGGATCTACCGACGCAAGTTTGAAAATATGTGAGGAATACAGCCGTCGTTATGAGTGCTTCAAAATTTTCTCTCAGCATAATGCCGGGGTCTCAGCTGCCAGAAACCTCGGAATAGATAACGCGCGGGGCAAGTATATAATGTTTCTGGATTCTGATGATTCACTGTCGCCGGAAACATTGAAAAGTGTGACTGATTTTTTTGACTCGGTGTACAGAGAAACGGATGTTGTCACATATCCGGAAGTCAAGATACTGGAAAATGTAAGACAGCCCAGCCATTTCAGATATAAGTATCTGAAAGATACCGGTATATACAGACTTGACGACTGTATCTATGCCACTGTTTCAAGGGTCAATATCGCCGTAAAGAATCATATCGGCAATAACAGGCATTTTGATATAAAACTTGAGTTTGCCGAAGATCAGGAATATATCTTCGGTCAGCTGAAAGAAAAAATGACAGTCGGATTTGTCAACGGCGGCACATATTTTTATAATTTGCGAAAGGACAGTGTGGTAGCCACATCGGGGTATTCTTATTATTTTTGGGAGAGCGTAGTTGAAAATTATTACGAAAAACTTTTTGATTCCTACAAAGACGGTGTGCCGAAATATCTGCAGGCAATGTTTCTGTATGACTCAAGCTGGAAGATCCGTAAGGATCAGTTTTTCCCCTACCACTATGAAAAAGACAAGTATGAAGAGGCTGTAAACAGGATCATAAAAATCTTAAACCAGATAGACGACGATGTTATTTTAGAGCACCCGGGTCTTGACTTTTACCATAAATTTTATTTATTCAAGCTGAAAAGATCTCCGGTTGCTTTTTATTCGGATAACGAAAGCTACAGGATCATTCTTAACGGCAAAGTGATAAAAGAAGATACGATGTTTGAAGCCGTAATAGTAAGGTTCGTAATGAAAAACGGAGAGCTGCGTATATTGGGGCATCTCAAGTCGGTCATTTTTGATTTTACAGAGAAACCGGAACTGTTTGCCGTCGTTAACGGAAAATATGTCAATGTCGATCTTTTCGAATCCACCCGAAGCAGATATAAAACGAAGATAAAGACCAATAAATTCTGGGGATTTTATTTTACTTTCGATGACCGGGAAATAAAAAAACTTGAATTCAGGCTCAGGATGGATATGTGTGAGTATCCTGTTAAATTCTGGTTCATGCCGACTTCGCCCTTTAATTCCGCATTGGAGGGATCTGATTATTATTCTGACGGAAGATCGGCGTCTTTGCAGGACTGTACATTTGTTTTCGATGATATGACCGAGGAAGCCGGACGGCGGCTCATCGTTGAAACGACGGAAAAGATAAGCTCTTCCGAAAGCGAACTTTACCGTTTGCGCATATCGGCGGTTCATCATCCCGACAAGCCGGTGTGGCTCTATTACGACTGCGGCGGAGTAGACAAGGATAACGGATATTATCAGTTTATTCATGACTTTGAAAAAGATGACGGGATTGAGAGATATTATGTGAACAATAATGCCAGGATAGCACCCGGTCTTTTCAAAGAAGAGCATATGAGTCATGTCATCAAATTCGGAAGCAGCATTCACAAAGATCTGTTTATTCATTGCGACAAAGTGATCACGGCTTTTGCCGAAAGAGATAATATTTTTCCTTTCGGCAAGGGCAATGACGGTGTCTATGCCGATATATTGAATTTTGACGTTATATATTTGCAGCATGGCATACTTCACGCGTCCATACCTTGGAAATATACTCCCGAAAGTTTACGGATAGACAAAGTAGTTGTTTCTTCTTACTTTGAGGCTGAAAATTTCAGAGAAAAGTATAAATTCCGTGACGAAGACATACTGAGAACGGGAATGCCGAGATTTCTGCATCTTGACCGTGAAGCAAAGCCCGGAAACCGGATACTTTTCGCTCCGTCGTGGAGAAACTACCTGATCACTCCGCAGGTAAAGAATTATTGGGCTCCTCTGACAGACAGATTTGTTTCTTCCGATTATTTCAAAAAGATCTGTGCATTTATAAATTCGGAAAGGCTGAGATCTTATCTGAAAGAACATGATCTGTGCATTGAATTTAAATTGCATCCTATTTTTTACAAAGCCTACAGGAAGTGTTTCAGTCTTGATAATGAAACGGTGGTTTTTGCGGACAACTCTGTCAGGGACGAGGACTACTGCGCTTTCGTAACCGATTTTTCATCGTTTACCTTCGATTTCGCTTATCTGAAACGTCCGATAATTTACTTTGTTCCTGATTATCTGCAGGTAAAATCGGGGATGAACCAGTACAGAGAACTTGATCTTCCGTTTGATAAGGCTTTCGGAAAACTTGTCAAGGAACCGGAAGACGCGGTGGATGAACTGATAAGGATCGCGGATAACGGATTTAAGCCCGAAAAACAGTTTTCAGACAGAATGGACAGTTTTTTCCTGCCGATGCAGGATTGCGAGGAAAAGCTGTATCAGTATCTGATGCAGGGAAACCGGGCGACCGACAAAAAAGAGTGAATCTGAGAAAGCACCGGAATGACAGTTGCATTGAAAGCAACAGTGCTGAAAAGAAGATTATTTTGAAGAGCACAAGGTCGGATCTGAAAAACAAAAACGCCGGCGGAAAGATTTTTCTGTTAAGATCTTATCTGAATTTTGATGTCATATTCATAGGTGGTGGACTTCTTTTATGGAAGATAATCAGTTGATGCTGAGTATCATAATCCCTTTATACAATTCGTCAGAGACTGTATCACGCCTGGCACAACAGTTTTCGTCACCGGAGGTCAATGAGGAAATAATACTGGTAAATGACGGTTCGTCGGACAATACCGCGGAGCTTTGCCGGAAACTTGAGAAGGAACACAGTGAGGTACGGTTTATCGACAAGCCTCACAGCGGAGTGTCCGATACGAGAAATGCCGGTATCAGGGAGGCAAAAGGGAAGTATATATTATTCCTTGACGCCGATGATAAACTTTCCGAAGGCTCGATACCCGAACTTGTCAGATTTGCGGAAAAGTGCGGTGATGAAGTCGATCTGATAACATATCCCATTATCACGTATTATCGTGGACAGCTGGCGCCGCCGCATTTCAGATATGAAACGATGAGGGAGAGCGGCATATATGACCTGAACATATATCCGTATATAGGCCAGACCACAATGAATATAATGGTTCGGAATATGTTTGAGGATAATGTGCTGTTTGATACTTCGATGAATTTTTCGGAGGATCAGAATTACTGTTGTGATGTGCTGAAAAAAAAGCTGAAGATAGGTTTCTGCAATGAAGCGACATATATTTATTACCGCAGTGAGAGCAGTTCATCGGGAAAACTGAACGGTGCCTGCTATATTTTCGAACAATCGATGAGAATGTTCGAGAAAATGTTCTCCGGATACAAGGCAGTACCCGCGGCGTTTCAGGGGTTATATATAAACGATCTTGCGTGGAAACTGCGATCCAACATACTCTATCCCTATAATTACGATCCCGACAGCTTTGATTTCGCGATGCAGAGGATCCGCTCGTTGTTGTCCAAAGTAGATGTCGATGTGATAACGGAACACCCCGCGATAAATTTTTTTCATAAATTTTACTGGCTTTCCCTGAAGCCCGACATAGAAGTAAAACCGTTCTTTTTACCCGGCTCTTTCGGGCTTGACATCGGCGGGAATGAGATCTACAGAAATTCAAAATTTGAGATAGTCGTAGTCAGAATAAGGATCGATAACGGAACTTTTATTTTTCGCGGGTTTATAAAATCACCGATTTTTTTGTTCAGCAAAAA
>CAYPXB010000033.1:0-5753 GCA_964414745.1 uncultured Alistipes sp.
GACCGATTCAGGTACTGATAACAGTAATGAACAGTCGGAAACGGCGGGTGAACCGGAATTAAACGGATCAATCGATGAAGAGGAGGAGCAGACAGCTATGCGGCTTAAGATCGGTGATACCGAAGCAGGCGTGAAATGGGAAGATAACGAATCCGTCGAAGCCCTGAGGGAACTTTGCGCAAAGGATCCCCTTGTTATCCGGATGTCTATGTACGGCGGTTTTGAGCAGGTCGGTTCTATCGGACACAGTCTGCCGAAAAACGATGTTCAATTGACGACTGATGCCGGGGACATCGTGCTGTATTCGGGAGACCGGATAGTTGTGTTTTATGCCCCGAACTCCTGGGCTTATACAAGGCTCGGGCACATAACTGACAAAACCGCCGCCGAAATAAAGGATCTTCTCGGAAACGGCGATGTTACCATTACGATCGGCGGAGATGCGGCAGAATAAAATTCTTGTATTATGCGGCCGCCCCTCGTCCGAAAGGCAACGCAAAGCATATGATCGACAAATTCGGGGAGCGCCCCGTATATCCATATGACGTCGGGGGAATGTGGCAGACGGCGGTCTGTTTTTGCATAAGAAAAACTTTGCGAAATGCCCGTATCTTCACCCGGCTTTTCAATATGTGATATTAAAAATACAATACCCGGTCGTATGACCGGGTACTTTTTTGTTGACAGATATGAAAACCTTAAAGCCGCCCAGCGGTGATCCCGGTGATGTTTCCGGAATGTGTGTCCGGTGGAGCGAGGGGAATGCAGCAGCCGGATGGTTCTTTTTTATCCTGAAAACCGAATTTATGAAAATTTACTTTGAAAAATCACAATATCCCCGGTAATTTCATAATTCAAGCGTGCCTTATATGAGAACGGCTATTATTTTCATATAAAATTTTCTGTATAACTTGCTGTTTCGGTAAATTTTTATGGCAAATCTTTCGGCAAAATCAAGTGAAAAAACGAGATCCTCCGGTTCGGGCTCGGATCTTCCGAAACTGCTTTGTATCGCTATATCTTTTAATCTGATAAATTCTCCCTTTTCAAAATATCTGCCGCCGTACTTTTCCTCTGCTGCGGCCGCAAATTCCGAATAAGAGCGGTTTTCACGATTTTCTCCGATAAAAGCGAGCAGTTTCTCCGCATAGAAGTATATCTCGATAATCCTGCCCGATATGCCTCCTTCCGAGAATCTTTTCTTCCTGTTTCTCAGTATTATAAAACGTCTGATAAATACAAGTAACGTAAGGACAGCCAAAGACAACGCGCAGAAGATACATATCGTTATTACCGATATGCCGCCGTTTTCATTCGCTTCCGGCAAATTTCCCGTGTTTGGCGGTGAAGAAACAGTTTCGGTCTGTGTTACCGCGTCTGAAAACGTCTGTGTTCCGGGTTTATCCGCTCTTTCCGAATCACTGTTTTGCAAAGGCGTATTCACTGTCGGTCTTGTAAAGTCGGTTGTGCCCGATACAGCGGGAGTCGTTGTCATCTGCGACTGCGAGAATACGCTGCTGTCTGAAAATCCCGTTGTAAACTCAAAAGGAACCCATCCGAATCCGTCCAGATAGATCTCTGTCCAGGCGTGGCTTCTGTCGTCCGCAACTTTTATCGTATAGGATCCGTCACCGTTTTTTGTATTTTCGTTGAAATCTGTACTTATCACGATATATCCCACGGCATACCTTGACGGTATACCCGCCATCCTTGCGAGGACGGCTCCCGCACTTGCAAAATGTGAACAATACCCCTTCCTGTTTTCAAAAAGAAAATAATTGACAAAGTCACGATTTGACGGTGTCCTTCCCGGCGAAAGAGTATATTCCGTCATTGACGAGATCCTGTCCCGAAGTTCTTTCAACAATTCGATCTTGCTTTTTGCGGTGACCGCTGTCTTGCTTTTTTCGAGTATATCGGAAAACGCATCATAGATCTCAGCCATAGAATCCGTATCGGGAAGATAAAGATAGTTATCGTACACAAATTCTCTGTACTCATTCTCCAGTAATCCCGCCATCAAAGCGTCCCCGTCCGTCGCTCCGGTTTTCACAGACTTCAGACCGTTTTTCAGATAAACGTCCAAAGAGACCGAATTATACCTGTTCGGAATACCTTTTTTTTCTGTAAAATCAATTATCTGCTCTCTGTTTTCAAGATCAAGAAACGAGTACTCCGCCGACTGTTTTTCGCCGAGGATACCGGCGGCATTATTTGCGGATGTATATATAAAATCATATGAATATTTTTCATTTCCCTTTTTCTGTGATGATACACTCAGATCCCTGTCATATTCCAGATCTTCTCCACCGGCGGCTCCATACGGAACATAGGTGCGGACTGTGCTTCTTTTTTCTTCCAGACTGAAAGTTTTATCATCTTCTCCGGTTGCAAGTTCCATGAAAATATGAGGAAGATCCTGCGGATAAATATTTGCATTTTCAAAATCATCAAACATTTCCTTATTTACATCGTAAACTTCATTATCAAGATTTTCCCATTCTCTGCCTGTGTAAATTCCTCCCGTATAGCCTTTTATATAAACGGCCCCGTCGCACGCGCCGCTGAATGTCGCCTCAAGATCGGTAATGTGTTTGTAATTTACGCGGTCGGTGATACCGAGCGGAAGCTTATTTATATTCACCTTCATTCCCAATGCCGCGGTCAGTTCGGCTATACCGGCGTCTATGTCATTGACAGAAAAGCTGTTCACCGCGTGTTTTATCTCGGATCTTTTGTTATCGACAGATTCGCTCCTTTTGTAGTCAGTGGCTTTCATTACGCAAAGCGCCGCCGCCGCTGCGACAACAATGACCGAAACCACTATCATTGCGCACTGCTCGGTGACTTTGAGCCGCATATTACGCTTAGGCGCGAAATTATCCCCCTTTCTTATAAATCCCCCTTCTCCGCCGTTATACCTTCCCGCATCGTTGCCATACACAGAGAGCAGTCCGAACCAGTACGCGATGACAAGTATTCCGGGAAATACAGGAAGTTTTATGCCGTTGTACAGACCGACTTCGATAAGAGGAAACGTAACTATGATCACGGGGATCGGATTAGGTCTGACAACGGTGAAAGTGTAAATGACAAAAGATATGAACCATGCCGCGAAAACAAAAAGAAGTGTTGTGCAGGTCACTTCAAGATCCGGATCGAGGTGTTTAAAATAATTTATCTCCCTGTGGTTGGATATCTTATAAATAAAATTATATACAAATTTAAATCCGTCTGTAAGATGATCCATATTTCTCAGCGCCAGAACAGAAAATACGATCAGTGACGCAGAAGCAAACCAGACGAATTTTTTCCCCGTCAACGATATAATCGCGTAAAAGAGCGAAAATATCAGTATTGCGGCAATAACGACCCCGGCATCATACGAAAAACCGAACATTTCAAGAAAAGACAACGCAACGGAATAAAATCCGAGGGTGGCTAACAAAGCCAGTGTTATCTTTCTGAAATTTATTTTTCGCCGCCTCACGGACATTGTTATGCTGTCACATATCTCTATTCCGCTGTTATTGACAGATCTGTTTTTTTTCATATGCAAATCCCTATATCTCAAAGCTCTTTTCAATGGAATTTATCCTGCCGGCAACGACCGGCATAATATTTATATCGGAATATGAACCGCTGAATTTACGGGCATCATCGCTTGTCTTTACCGCGACAAATATGTTTATTATATCCGCAAATACGCTTTTGTCGATCCTCTGCATGAGCTTTTCGTCGAACTCGGCTGTGACAAGCGTAAATGAGGAAGTTTTAAGAAATTCTGTATCCGAAAAGTAATTTTCAAACGGCTCCATGTAAAGATCATCGCTGAATGACAGAAAAATTTCTTTAATGACTGTTCCGAGGTTTTCAGCGCTGTCTATGGTCCTGCGCGCAAAACCTTTCTCGGCGTAATTATAGTAAACAAGTGTGCAGAACCGCCCGTTTGAGATCAGAAGGCGCGATAATGACGTAAAAAGCTCGACAAGAGTATCATACAGCGGGAGGACATACTCGGAATCGTCCGTAAAACTCAGGTCAAGAAAGATCACGGAATCTGAATCTATCGGGTAGCTGTACTCTTTCACGATAAGATCCCTGCTCTTGCTGCTGAGTTTCCAGTGTATCCTGTTGAGTTTGTCTCCGGGAACATAATCTCTGAGATCAAAGACTTCAGAAGGGTCATCTCCGGGATAATCGGGAGAAAATACAGTGCTTTCGTCATTTCCGTATTTAATATCCGAGACGATACCGTATATATCGTCGCAGTCCGGCATGATGACGATGCTTTTGCCGGTATTTTTTCCTATTTTCATGCGAAATATCCGCATGGGATCATATATCTCAATAAAAGCACAGTTTATTTTCAGAAGTCCGCAGAAGGCGGAACTTATCTGCAACGTTATCTTCTGACTGTTTCTCGGAAGTATCGGAAAACTGAGCTCAAACGAATTTATCTCGTCATTGAATACATTGTAATAATCGACCACGGCGACCGCTTTGCCGACGGGGATCATGCTCTTGTTGTCAACACAGAGCGTAATATCGAAAACTTCTTTTTTTGACGCAGTATCACTGCTCAGTATTATATTGACCCTGCTTCTGAGTTTTACGGACAAAAGCATAATGAACATCACTATCGGCAAAGCAATTACGGTGATGAGCAGTACAAGGGAAAAATCCCCGACATAAAGCACAAAAAAGGCGGCACATACGAAAATGAGCAGGATGATCAGAATTTTCATCGAGACCATAATGTCACCTTCGTACCTTTGAAACAGACGGAGCGGGAACTTTTTTTATGATATCGCCGATTACATCATTTTCGCTTTTTTCGGAAAGACGCGCTTTCTGGCTGAGAATGATCCTGTGACAGAAAACATCACCGCAGATATAGGACACATCATCGGGAGTGACGTAATCACGTCCCATGGCAACGGCAACACCTTTTGAAATCCTCATGAGCGCAAGGCTTCCTCTCGGACTGACGCCGACTTTTATCATCGGATCTTCTCTTGTGGCGTTTGAAAGTCGCACAATGTAATCATTTATTTTGTCGTCGACATATACGGAAGAAACAGCATTCTGAAGCTCAATTATTATATCCGAATCAGCTACCGGCTCAACGGAATCCAACGGATTTGAATTATGTCTGTCTTTCAGTATCGTCATCTCATCTTCCTTTTCGGGATAACCCATCTCAAGCTTTATCATAAAGCGGTCAAGCTGGGACTCCGGAAGGTTATGGGTCCCGGCGGAACCTATCGGATTCTGAGTTGCGATCACAATATAAGGCTTCGGCAGTTTGTATGTAACACCGTCTACGGTAACGCTTTCTTCTTCCATAAGTTCAAGCAGCGCCGACTGCGTTTTGCTTGAAGTCCTGTTTATCTCATCCGCGAGAAAAAGATTGCAAAACGCTACCCCGGGACGGAATTCAAAAATATTTTTTGCCTTGTTGAAAATATTGAATCCGGTAACGTCCGCAGGCATAACGTCCGGTGTAAACTGCATCCTTTTACAGTCAAGCGACAACGCCTTTGAAAACGCAAGAGCAAGCGTCGTCTTTCCGACGCCGGGTATGTCTTCTATCAGAATATGCCCCTTGCAAAGTATCGCGAGCAGTACTTTGACCGCCACAGTATCTTTGCCGATTATGACTTTCTTTACTTCCGAAAGTATCCGGTTGATAATTTTACTGTAATTTTCCGTACTCATTACTGTCTCCTCATTATCCCTTTGATTTTCAC
>CAYPXB010000034.1:0-2271 GCA_964414745.1 uncultured Alistipes sp.
GATAAACCGGAAATAGAAACATTTGAAATGACGATGAAACCGGATCTCTCCATGCAGGAATTGTATGATAAATTTGACGAAACGGTTGATAAATTTTATCCGGATGTATTCAGCGCCGAGGAAAAAGAATTGCTGTATAATGTTAATGGAGATGATAAAGACGGAAATCAATTGCCGCGTACTGAATATGACGATGACGGCAATCCGATAATCGGAGGATATTCCAGAAATAAAGAGGCTCTTCTCAATGGAGAGTATGATACTCCGTGGCTTTGGTTCAACAGTGAAAAAGGAATGATACAGATGTATCCGAACGGAGCTTTGCAGAATGTCACCTGTGACGCGGCATTTAAGCTTGATTATCCCGACGAAGACCGTACAGTCGCAATGTATAACGCAGTGGATGAAAATGAAGTCGTGGAAAGAATACACGTTCCCGTTAAAAATTTCGACAGCGATGTAAGCTATAAACTTCTTGACAAAGATCTTCCTCTGACAGACGCGATTCCGACAACCGAACAGATCCTTCAGGATACCGATAAAGGCGTCGCAAATGAACACCTTGTGGCAGATGTGACCGATGCGTGGGTCGTTGATATGGGCGACGGTATATATGGCTATCATTTCTGGCTTACCTCAACATATAATGGTATAAGGCTGGATACGCAACCCATGAAAAAAGGTATGGGATCAGATACTAATGACTCAAATTGCAGTCATCACTATGATCTGTATCCGGGATATGCTTTTATGATCGAGTCGGATAAAATCGATTCAATTATGATGTTTGGTATCAAACGGGCGTACCAGATCGAAAACAATCAAAAGCAGGAAACGGTTATTTCATATGAAGAAGCCGAACAGAAACTCTCGGAATCGCTTTCCGGCGCTTCAAAGATCGAGATTTCCCGCGCCGAACTGGTGTATACGCCGTATTTTGATGATGAAACGTTAAATAATGAACACCTTACCGTCGACGCGGCATGGAAGTTTGTCGCAAAAAATCAGAACGACGGCTATGACTATGTATTCTATGTCGATTCTTTATCGGGTGATGTTGAATATTACACGTACTGGTAAAACGGAGGAGAGGATACTGTAATGCGGACTATCAGGCTGATTCGGGTTAATCTGATAAAAGCAATGACAAATTACGGATTTCTTGCCTGTGTTTTACTGACGACCGTTCTTTTCATTACAGCTCCGCTGTATCATGATTATACCGCAAACGTTGACGTTTCGATCATGCAGGCATTTCTCGAATTCGACCGCAAGGAAATGCTGACCAATACCGAGTTCTGTTCACATAATGTATTGCGCAACTGTGTCAGCGGATGGCTGAAGATGTTCATTCCCATGATAGCGTCATTTCCGTTTGTCGCGATTCAGTGCACGGAGCGGTCGACGGGTTCGATGCGTTTTTCGGGCATCCGTATGTCCAAACAGGCATATCAGACAGGTTCGTTTCTCTCCGCGATGATAATCGGAGGGCTGGTACTGGTTTTCGGATTCCTGATATTTGTTATTTTCGTCGCTTTTGCTTTTCCCGGTATTTCGGAATATGACGCGTCACTGCGGGATTCTTATGAATTCGGTTTTTCTGAGATCTACCCGCTGTTCGATAAGTTCGGATATCCGTATCTTTTCGCTTTGCGGTTTGTTGAAATGTTCCTGTACGGAGCATTTTCCGCCGTACCTGCCTGCTTTATGATGTGTCTGCTGAAAAACAAGTATCTTGTTATCAGCATTCCGTTTTTTCTGAAATATCTTATTTTGCAACAATTAAGCCGTCTTCGGGAAGAGGCTTATAAAGACTATGAAAATATCGATGAAGCCCGCATTTCTTTTCTGAATATGCTGGATCCGGATCTTGTAAGCCGGGTCTTTTCGGGCGAAAGCGAAATATGGAAAAATATTCTTCTTTATTCCGCTTTGATCTTATCTGCCTTCATTTTTTACAGTATTATGATCAACAGGAGGCAAGATTATGCTGCATCATAGAATCAGGCTTCGCTCTGTCTGGAATATCGCAAGAGGCGAATATATAAAATGGGTCACAAATCCGAGAATAGTTACAGTCGGCATTTTACTGGTATTTATTTATTCTTTCGCTGTACAGCCCATGTTGGAGCATTCGGAAAAATTCGGTGAACCGTTGAACATTTTTGAGCCGTTCCTTGCCGTATGCAATTCCGGAATGATGATTTTATTCATGCCTGTTGTGTTCATTCTGCTGATGAGCGATTTTCCCGTTATGGGCGGCAATACGCT
>CAYPXB010000034.1:2371-5093 GCA_964414745.1 uncultured Alistipes sp.
CTGTTGTGTTCATTCTGCTGATGAGCGATTTTCCCGTTATGGGCGGCAATACGCTCCTGACAGTCCAGCGTGCCGGAAAGCTCAATTGGTTTCTCGGACAGATGCTGTTTGCTGTCATGTGTATTTTCTCATTTGTTGCCGTTATTTTTTTGTGTTGTATGCTTATGCTGGCAGGCAAAGGAACATTTTCGGGCGAATGGAGTAATACCATATCCTTATATGATTCCAGATTTCCGGAGGAGGCACATGGCTTTGTGTCGAAGCTGCTGCCGCCGAATCTGTACAATCAGATATCGCTGACAGACGCTTTGCTGTACTCTGTAGTGCTTCTGTCACTGTATCTTTTGATGATCGCGCTGATCTTATGTCTGATGAAAATGCTGTATTTACGGACGATGGGTATCTTTTCCGTTATCGCGATCTGCGCGCTGGGCGCGGCTACCTGCGCGTTACAGATATCCGCGCAGTGGGTCTTCCCTACTGCCAACACGATGATCTGGCTGCATTACCGGGAATTATTGCGGGATCCCGTTACTCCGATCTCAAGTTCGGTGTTGTATTTTGTTATCGGAGATGTTTTGTTACTGATTGCTTGTCTGCTTGTAGTGCGCAGATTGCAATTCCGCAATATTGAACAGGAAGGTGATTGATTTGATCACTGTCAGTGACCTTAATCTTACGATCAAAAATCAGGTTATATTAAATAATATTTCGGTAGATTTTGAAAACGGAAAAATACATGGTCTGATCGGAAGAAACGGCAGCGGAAAAACCATGCTGATGAAGTGTATCTGCGGGTTTGTACGCCCTACTTCCGGATCTGTAACCGTTGAAGGCAAACAGATCGGAAAAGATTGTGATTTCCCGGACTCTGTCGGTATCATCATCGAAACACCGGGTTTTATCCCGAATTATTCGGGATTTCGCAATCTGAAGATGCTGGCCGATCTGAACCGACGTATCGGCAAGGAAGAAATACGCAGGACGATGGAAGCGGTCGGACTTGATCCCGATCTTAAGCGCCCTGTCAGAAAATATTCTCTCGGCATGAGGCAGAGGCTCGGACTTGCGCAGGCAATAATGGAAGACCCCGATCTGCTGATACTTGATGAACCGATGAACGGATTGGACAAGGACGGCGTTACCGATATGCGCAAGTATCTGCTCGACCTGAAATCAAAAGGAAAAACTATCATGATCGCGTCGCATTCGGCAGAAGATGTTGAGGTCCTGTGCGACACGGTGTGTGAAATGGATAAAGGAAATCTGGTAACGATTAGGGGATTTGATTCGGTTCATGAGTAATTTTTATGTGTAAAAAAACCG
The DNA here is from genome assembly GCA_964414745.1 of uncultured Alistipes sp. GTDB lineage: Bacteria > Bacillota > Clostridia > Oscillospirales > Ruminococcaceae > Ruminococcus. The sequence goes on from CAYPXB010000034.1 coordinate 3,698, forward strand.
TTCTCCGGGAGTCCGGGGAACGGTTTTTATTATTGACAAAAACAGCGTCTTATGGTATAATGTGCGGGAAATTTAAGAGCGGAGCGTGCTTTTATGGTCTACTGGAATTTTGATATAAAGACGAAAACACTGACAATAGGCGGTACGGGAGAAATGCATAATTACAGGAACGGTTCCGAAACACCGTGGGCAGGATGTGACATCGAAAAAGTTATTGTTGAGGATGGCATCACAAATATCGGCGACTGTTCGTTTGAGCATTGTGAAATTTTAAGATACATATCTATTTCTGACAGTGTCAGAAGTATCGGAGAAAAAGCTTTTGCCTCCTGCAAAAATTTAGAATCGATCACTGTACCCGGGAGCGTAGAAATCATCGCAGAAAACGCTTTCGATTATTGCGAGAATTTAACGATCTTCAGAAAATAAGATCCCGAATTATTTTATTTTATAAATTCTGTTTTCCCCGGATTAAATCGTCACAACTTCCCTTTCATCTATTTTGATTTACTTTTCTTTTTCAAAAGACTCTTTCCAAGGTTTATACTCGCCGTTTTCCCATTTTGTTTCACCGGAAAGATAACTTTTCAATTTCACCTCAGCTTCAGCCCAATAAGAACTTCCGGGAAATCTGCTTGCCATAATGACGTTTCTTTGTCTTTCTATGGGGTATTCACTATATTGAGCAGTAATAAACTTGTCAGCCAAGGAAGTCGGTGTAAATCCAGAGTAAAAATGCATATCCGACGCAAGGAGCGTAAATTTATCCGCGCCTGCCTTTCTTGCAACGGTCGTAAAATAACCACCTATCATTCCGGCATTTACATTATTGAAAGTCTTTAACACTTTACCGGTTTCGCTCAGATATTCACCGTAAAGTTTATACAGATCAAGATGCTCCTTTTTCTGGATCTCGTCGTAAAATTTTTGCTCATCATCATTGTTTATTCCGGATTTATACTTGTCATCTATATAATCGGGATCCGAAAAAACTCTGTATACGTCTTCACGTTGTTTCTTGGTGTATTCATCAACACTTTCAAAATCTTCGACCCACGATATATAAAGTACCGCCCATTGGTGAAAATAACCACACAGATATATCATATGCTTTCTGAAGTTATTCAAACTTTCATCGGGTTCACCATACTCCGGTCCGATGACAATAAAACTCTCCTCTGTTGTTTCTGTAGTGTTTCCGTCAGGAAGAGGCTCTATCCAGCCTCCGTTTACTGTAATATAATCGTATCCCGCAGCAATAAGCGTTTCCAGATCTTCCGTTGCTTTTTTTCGTTCAGCCGGATTATTTTTATTTTTGTAACAGCAAGCCGATATACAGGCGATGGGGTGGGTCTGCGCTATCTTCAGAATATCCTGCAAGCTACCGACTTTCACT
>CAYPXB010000035.1:0-4995 GCA_964414745.1 uncultured Alistipes sp.
ATCGCGTATTTTCAGCGTGACACGATGTCTGTCGACACAGTCGTGTTCTGTTTGTCGATATTTACGATGCTGCTGAGCGCCGTTTCATGCCTCGCGCTGCCGCTTGTATCGAATATTCCTCTCGAAAATGTCTCAAACACGACAATTGCAAACGAGGGAGTCATGCTCGGATATCAGAGCGTTGACGATTTTTACGATACAAATTCTATACTTATAAGCGCGGATAAACTTTTCCCCGAAGGTTCCGTCAATTTAAGCGGTATCAAAGTTTTCTCGAACACAAAGATCGATGAAGCTCTTCTTGAAGCCGCAAGTCTTACTTATCACGCAAAAAGCATAATGCAGATGCTTTTCTGCGACGTCATAAAAGACAAAGAAAGCTCTCTGTACAATATCGAAAACTTCACGTTTGAAGAGGGTCTGGGACTCTGCGGATGGATAAACAACCGTCGTGTGCTTTTCGGCAGCCGCGAACTTATGACAAGTCATAATATCGAAGGTGTCCCCACAAAGGCAAAAGAAGCGGATCTCGCTTCTTCTTCACAGGAGATAATGTATCTTTCGATATCGGGCAATCTCGCGGCGATATTCATTGTGGATCTCAAAGCCGACCGGAATGTCAGACTCTGGCTGAAAAAACTGTGCAAAAACAAGATCTGCGTAATAATAAAATGTGTCGATCCGTGTATATCAACGAAAAAACTTTCTTCCCTTTTCGGCGTACCGGAGGAAATGATGAGGATACTTCCGAAAAAACTCCACGACGATTTTGACGAGGAAACGAAAAAGGCCGTCAGACTCAGCTCGTCTATGGCCTGCTCCGGCAAGTTCACATCACTCGCTCAGCTTGTTATCGGCACAAAAGTCGTGCACTCCGCGTCAATAATAGGTCTTATATTCCAGACGGTCTCAATTCTCCTGGGCTTCGGGCTCTGTATTATTCTTATTCTGTCAAAAGCGTTTGACTACGGTTTCTTTTCAGCGACTTCTCTCATCATTTACAACATTATATGCACAGCGTTCACTTACCTTGCCGTAAGTCTGAAGAAGCTTTAAACGACCTTCAAAGCAGCATCCGGCGGGATCTGTCTGAAAGGAGAACAAAATGCAGTATAAAGACGAGCATGACAAAAACAGACATATAAAAAACACAGATAATGAAAATACCCGGTTTATCGCCGCACAGTCGGATAATACCGATACGGCCGGGATAGACCGCCGACAGTATCCTCCGCTTCATAAAGTTTCAGACAAACAAAGATCCGGTCAGGAAGAAAAAAACCGGAACATCAACAGACCATACAGTTCAAAAGAGGGCTACTATGACTATGAATCCCCTCCCCGCCCGGTTTCATCCCGTCCGCAGCAGCAACAGCGCGCGCCTGAAAACAATTCTGGAAAACGTAACAGACCGGCAGGATCCGAAAGCTATAACCGGCAAAAAAAATCTCCTCCGCCGCAGAAAACCGGCAGTAGCCGTTCTTCCGAGAAATATTACGGAATGGAGCCGCAACAGAAAAAGCAGAAAAAGAAAAGCAGGAAAAAGCACGGTTTTTTGTATAAGCTCCTGATGATACTGCTTGTGCTGCTGCTTATAATCTTTTCGGCGTACTCATGCACTTCGGTCTATCTTATAAATAAACTTGACTACCGGGAAAGCGCAGGGCATACCCACTCATATGACGCGCTGAACTCATCACATATAAAAAGCATACTTCTGATAGGAACCGATACAAGGACCGCCGAAGAGCTCGGTCGTTCCGATACGATGATACTGATGTCGATAAACTCAAGGTCGAATGTCATAACTCTCACGTCTTTCATGCGTGACTGCTATGTCGATATTCCGGGACACGGCATGGATAAACTTACACACGCATATTCATACGGCGGAGCCGATCTGCTGACGGAAACCATCGAAAATAATTTCAGAGTCAGGATAGATGACTATGTTACGGTCAATTTCATATCTTTCGTTTCGATAATCGATTCGCTCGGAGGCGTGGAGATAGAAATATCGGACGCGGAAGCGCAGGAAATAAACAATATTCTGAGGAACGAAGTCAATGGACTGATGGGAGACCCCGTTGACTCCGATCTCGTTGAGGGAGCAGGAAGAAAACTTCTCAACGGAAAGCAGGCTCTGTCATATGCACGTATAAGATATGTGGGAAATGCGGATTTTGAGCGGACTGAAAGACAAAGGCGCGTTATCACCGCGGCAGTCGGCAGACTGAAAAACATCAGTCCGTCGATGATCTCATCTGTCGCGCAGAATGCAATTCCCCGGATTTCCACGAATATTGCAAAGTCACAGCTCTATCTTCTGTCGCTCAGAGTCCCGTTTTTCGCAGGATATGACATAAAACAGGTTCAGATCCCCGCGGAAGGCACTTATTCCGGAGCAAATGTTTCGGGAGCCGGGTCGGTCCTTGAGGTCGATTTCGACCAAAATTACAACATTCTGAAGGAAGAAGTCTTTTACGACTGAAAACTGCCGGATAAAAACAGAAGTCCGCGAAATAAATTTTTCGCGGACTTTTTATTTTACCAAAAAATTTAAGATTTTTTCGCTGCGGTCTGTCACCGGTCATAAGACAGAATTAATTTTCACTGTTTTCAACGATACCGAAAGCACCCGCGGCATTGTCCATGTTGGCGCTGTCTCCGAAATCACCGGAGACTCCGAAATTGCCTTCACCGTTGTACTCACTGTCATCGCTTTCATCACTGTATTCGTCATAGCCCTCATAGCTTTCATCTGATCCGTATCCGGCTTCGTCACTGTATTCGCCATAATCTTCATACAGGCCATAATCATCGTAGTATCCGCTGTCGTCGTAGTTTTCATACAAGTCGTAATCGTCGCTGTCGTCATAGTCGCTGTAATCACTGTAATCTTCGTAGCCGCCGTAAATTCCGCCCGCTTCATCTCCGCTCTGATAGAATTTCTCGGCAAGCGTTTCCGATAATTCAGTAAGTTCCTCATCTGTCATTACATCGCCGAACAATTTTGCACAGATATTTTTCATGCCCTCTTTCATCTGATCTTCCGGTATATAATCTTCAAGAGAATAACCGCTCTCCGAATCTAATACCAGAGCATCACCCTCAGCCGGTATCTCGACCGTCGCTCCGTCCTCTGTCATAATATTGAGCGTCAGTTTACCGTAATTTACGGAATCTACGACCGCGTCCCATACTATATCCTGAGAATTTCCGTCAGATTGAAATGTAAGAGCGATATCTCCGATATCATTATAGTCGGCAACGGTTATGCCTCCGCTGATAAAGCCTTCGTCCTCGTTTACGACTTTAAGGTCGCTGAACTCGATGTCATATGTTTTATTGTCGTCCGGCGCGTTGTCATAAGTTAAAAAAACTGATGCATCACCTGTGTATCCGGAAGGAGTGCTGTCGGCACCTATCGTCACATTTGTCTTTTCTTCGTCGGCATAGATTTCCATCTCAATTCCGATATCGTCATTATCGGCTTCACCGCAAAGCAGCGAAAAATACACAATATCACCCGATTTTAAGGTGATGCCGCGTAATTTCCCCATCGGATCGACATAGAGCGACAGTGTTTCAACGGCAGTCTTATCTGTTTCTTCCGAGCTGTTCGTATCATTGTCAAGTTCTTTGATCAGTTCGTCTATGGAGTTTTTATAATCTTCTTCGCCGGCCGCTCCCGACTTTACACAGGCATTTTTTATTATCGTGTCATCTTTTAAAGTGTTCAGAATATTTTTTGTTAAATCATACGCCTTTTCGCCGTCAGAGCCCAGATCGTTTGTAAGTACCGTATAATTTACAGATATATCGGCAATACCGACTTCCTGTTTTTTCTCAAGTTCAAATCCGGTCAGAGAATCGGCGCAGACTCCCGCATATCTTTCAATAATCGTTCCCAGATCTTCCTCACCGAAATACTCGCCGGGATTTTTAAAAATATCGATGAGTGCTTCCGTTGAAGTCGGCCGGGTATCGGTATCGGTATCTTCGTCAGAAGTCAGCGGAATAGCAAGCCACCTTTCCGTAAGTTCCGGTATCCTTGTGTAGAAATCGGTCATGTCATCTTTTATTACCATGTCAACTGACAAAATCGTTTCATCGTTCAGATTCAGCGCGATATTTCCACCGGAATTTCCGTCTTTCGACGCAATTTTCGACGAGAGCGAAACCGAACTGAGGTTATCTGCAAACTTGCCCGCTTTGTCCTTTCCTTCATCGTCTTCATATAGTTCGGTAAATTTATCCCTGAGTTTTCCTCTGGCGTCATCACTGATGTCATATTTTAAATTCAGATTCTCGGTACTGCCGTTTTCCGTCCTGTCAAGATAATTTTTATATTTTTCATTTATCTTATCGGACTCGTCTGCGGCGTTTTCCCTGATGACCCACGCATAATACTCATCGGGATCATTAAGCAGCAGTTTTACCTGATTTTTCACAAAATCGGAAACATTATACGCAACGACGGCTCCGCCGACCAGAACAGCCGCGGCACCCGCGCTTATGGCTGTGATCGTTATCGCCTTTTTCTTTTTTGTTACTGTTTCCACCCCGGTTACCGCATCACTGCCTTGTTCGGGCGTCGGATTGGTCATATTGTCAGATCCGTTCATAAATTTACCTCCCGCAATAATTTTACGATTTATACGTCTGAATGCCACACTCCGCGATTTATTGCATAAAATCAAATCAGAAGCCTGACAATATCACATTATATCACATTATTTTAAATTGTCAATATATTTTTAAAATTTTACTGATTTTATTGTTTTCTGCCACATAAAAATCCGTTTCAATGCAATTGTAAAGTTGCCTGTTTATATATTGACAAAAAAACAAAATTATGCTACAATTCTTTTACCATATTTAAAATACGTTTTTGACGTATACTGTTACACAATAATTTTAGCAAAGGAGAAATTGAAATGAAAAAACTGATTGCCGCGCTTGCGGCGATAGCGGTCGGAGCGGGAGTGCTCA
>CAYPXB010000036.1:0-4496 GCA_964414745.1 uncultured Alistipes sp.
TCCTGTTTTTTGCATTCAAGAGACGCTCTTATGAAATCCGAAAAAAGTTTATGCGGTTTATTCGGTCTTGACTTGAACTCGGGGTGAAACTGAACGCCGACAAACCAAGGATGACCGGGCAGCTCAATGATCTCGACAAGCCGCTCATCGGGGGACAGACCCGCTATGGAAAGACCTTTTTCGGAAAGCGTCAACCGGTAGCTGTTATTAAATTCCCAGCGGTGACGGTGACGTTCATAAATAAGTTTTTCATCATATATTTTCTGTACGAGCGTTCCATCTTTAAGCTTGCATGGGTAAAGGCCGAGCCGCATCGTTCCTCCCTTATCCGTAATATCTCTCTGATCGTCCATTATATCTATGACACTGTTTTTTCCGTCGGGGACAAATTCCGATGAATTGGCGTCGGATATTCCCGCGACGTTCCTTGAAAACTCAACGACAGCCATCTGCATACCGAGGCATATTCCGAACATGGGGATCAGATTTTCTCTCGCGTAGCGTATTGCCTCTATCATCCCCTCAATTCCTCTGTCGCCGAATCCTCCCGGTACTATTATGCCGTCACACCCGGAAAGGATATCCTTCGCGTTATCACGGGTTATCTCCTCCGAATTTATCCAGAGTATCTCAACGTTCGCGTCATTGTTAATACCGCCGTGTCTTAACGCTTCCGCTACGGAAAGATACGCGTCCGGCAGGGCAACGTATTTTCCGACAAGACCGATCTTCACGTGTTTACTTACATTTTTCTGACGTTGTACCATTTCTGTCCATTCGGCAAGATCGGCTTTTCTGTTTTCAAGTCTGAGGTGATGACATACACTGTCCGCAAGTCCCTCTCGCTCAAGCCAGAGCGGTACTTCATACAGGGAAGGAGCGGTCATATTCTGTATGATATCTTCTTTCCGCACGTTACAGAAAAGACTTATCTTTTCAGCCATATCACGCGGTATTTCCCGTTCGGTACGGCACACTATGACATTCGGCTGAATGCCTATCGAAAGCAGCTCTTTTACGGAGTGCTGGGTAGGTTTTGATTTTAATTCATTCGAGCCGGTTATGTAGGGAATGAGAGTTACATGAATGTACATGGCGTTTTCTCTTCCTACTTCGCCCACAAACTGCCTGATCGCCTCGAGGAACGGCGTGCTTTCTATATCTCCGACAGTTCCGCCGATCTCCGTGATGACCACATCTGTGGAATTTTCTTTGCCGACGCGGTATATACGCTCTTTTATTTCATTCGTAATATGCGGTATGACCTGGACTGTGCCTCCGAGATAGTCTCCGCGCCTTTCTTTGTTAAGTACGGTCCAGTAGATCTTTCCGGTTGTGACATTGGAATTTACAGACAGATTCTCATCGACAAATCTTTCATAATGCCCGAGGTCAAGATCGGTTTCTGCGCCGTCATCCGTTACGAAAACCTCACCGTGCTGGTATGGGCTCATCGTGCCGGGGTCAACATTGATATAGGGGTCAAATTTCTGCAAAGTCACTTTATATCCTCTTGCCTTGAGGAGGCGTCCGAGTGAAGCCGCGGTGATTCCTTTTCCCAGTCCGGATACAACGCCTCCGGTGACAAAAACGTATTTGATCGGCATAGTTAAACTCCTTATTTTTAATTTCTGATCTTATCCAAAATACACAATACATATTTTACTATAATTTGAAAAAAAATGCAATACCAAAACATATAAAAAATAATTTATTTTCAGTAAAAAATTTTACTGTTAAAATATTGTAACGGATCATGAACTTATGTGCAAAACTTCCGTCCGGATTATTGCATTGAAGATAAGAATATGTTATAATATATCCGACGAAGGGCAATTTTGCCTCTGAAAACAAAAAGGAATGATAAGTTTGAAGTATACACAGGAAAACTGTCTGATCATGAAAAAATCTTCCATAGCGCAGGAAATGTACAGTTATGAGATAAAATGTCCCGATATAGCGCAAATTGCCGTTCCCGGACAATTTATGCACATTAAAGTTGACGGGTTTATGCTCAGAAGGCCGATCTCAATATGCCGTATCGACAGGAAAAAAGGTACTTTGCGTTTCGTATTTGAGATAAGGGGAGACGGGACTAAAGCTCTCTCAAAACTTGACGAGGGTGATTATATAGATATTATCGCTCCTCTCGGAAAAGGTTTTACAACAGATACGAAAGCTGAGAATATTATCCTTGTCGGCGGAGGTATCGGGACGCCCCCGATGCTGTCGCTTGCCGAAATATACAATGACAGATCTGTCGCGATAATCGGTTTCAGAAATTATAAAGCCATTATTCTTGAGAATGATTTTGATGAATTATGTTCCGATGTCATTGTCTGTACAGATGACGGATCGGCGGGCGAAAAAGGTTTTGTGACAGAGCCGCTTGAAAAGAGGATTCCGGGAGCCGACGCCGTTTATGCCTGCGGTCCGTACGCAATGTTAAAAAAAGTAGCGGAAATATGCAATAAAAACAATGTGTTTTGTGAAGTATCATTGGAAGAACGGATGGCGTGCGGCATCGGAGCCTGTCTCGGCTGTGCCTGCAGAGTCAGAAAAGACGGAACCGAGCAGTATCTGCACGTCTGCAAAGACGGCCCTGTGTTCAACGCAAAAGAGGTGATATGGTGATGGCTGATCTTTCTGTAAATATCTGCGGAACGCACTTTAAAAATCCTGTGATACCCGCATCGGGTACTTTTGGTTACGGGCGTGAATATGAGGAGTTTTACGATCTTTCAGAACTCGGTGGCATTTCGGTAAAAGGAACTACATTGAATATGAGATACGGAAACCCGTCTCCCAGGATTGCAGAAACACCCGGCGGAATGCTAAATTCTGTAGGATTACAGAATCCGGGCGTCGATCATTTTATTGAAAAAGAACTTCCTTGGCTTATGAAAAAAAATACGGTCATAATCGCAAATTTTGCCGGTTCGACCGTGGAGGAATGTGTCGAAGTCGCGCAGAAGCTTAACGAAACAAGCGTACATATGCTTGAGCTTAACATATCGTGTCCGAATGTGAAACAGGGCGGAGCGGCTTTCGGCACCGATTGCAACACGGCGGCGGATGTAACAAGACAGGTAAGAAAAGTCACACAAAAGCCGCTTATTGTGAAATTATCCCCTAATGTGACCGATATTGCCGAAATTGCGAGGTCTGTGGAAGCCTCGGGAGCTGACGCGGTATCTCTTATAAACACGGTCCTCGGTATGAGGATCGATGTAAATACTTTCAGACCTGTTCTCAAAAATAATGTCGGAGGCCTTTCGGGACCTGCAATACTGCCGATCGCGGTAAGAATGGTCTGGCAGGTGTCAAACGCCGTAAAGATCCCTATTTTCGGTATGGGAGGAATATCAAACGGAAAAGACGCCATTGAGATGATGCTTGCGGGTGCTTCGGCAGTTCAGGTCGGAGCGGCGATTTTTTCGGATCCTGCGGCACCGCTCAGGATAATCGATGAGATCGACAGTTTCCTGAACGATAAAGGTATCGGTTCGGTGACCGAAATAATCGGTGCCGTAAAGGCGTGGTGATGTCCTTATGATAATAATGTCAGTGGATTTCGGCGACGCCCGCACCGGGATCGCTGTCTGCGGAAAGAGCGAACTTCTGGCATCCCCCGTATGTGTCATACACGAAAAAGATTTTGAGGAATGCATCAAAAAAACGGCGGGAATCGCATATGAGCAAAACGCCGAGGAGATCGTCGTCGGATATCCTGTAAATATGAATGGAACGATAGGGGAAAGAGCGGAAAAGTGCAGGCTTTTTTCCGAGAAACTCGCCACGCTCGTGGACTGTCCCGTGAAACTGTGGGACGAGAGAAGCACAACTGTTTCGGCGGCAAATTATCTGAATCTCACAAATACAAGAGGGAAAAAACGTAAAAATGTGATCGATGAGGTAGCCGCGGTAATTATACTTGAAAACTACCTTGAATACAGAAAAAACAAATCTGAAAGGTAAAGAAAATGTATGATCTGAATATTGCGCTTATTGAGCCGCAGATCCCTCAGAATACGGGAAATATTTCCAGGACCTGCGCCGTTATCGGCGCTTCGCTGCATCTTGTGGGTCCTCTGGGCTTTGAGATAAGCGATAAAAAACTGAAAAGAGCGGGGCTTGATTATTGGGATAAGCTGAATATATCGTATTATAACGATACAAAAGAATTTTTTGATAAAAACATCGGGGAAGAAATGTTTTTCTTCACTACAAAAGGGAAAAAATCATTCGGTAAGGCTGTATATCCGGAAAAGGTTTTCCTCGTTTTCGGAAGAGAGGACAAAGGTCTGCCGGAGGAGCTTTTGTCTGAAAATTATGACAGATGTCTGAGAATACCCATGAGGGACAGTCTGAGAAGTCTTAATCTGTCAAACTCTGTCGCCGTTGCCGCGTATGAAGTTTTAAGGCAGTGGGGATATCCCGATCTCAGTGAAAACGGATCACTGACAAAATATGATAACTTAAAATAAAAGTTCAAC
>CAYPXB010000037.1:0-4195 GCA_964414745.1 uncultured Alistipes sp.
CCGGCACCCCGAAACGGTGCCGGTTTTATTTATTGCGTTGATATTACCGACTTGTACGGTCTGAAACAGGATATATTCAATAATCAATTCCGGACGATTGACAAAATCACAGAAATGTGATACAATCATTACAGATACAAAAAACTTGATAAGCATAAGATTTTCTCAGACTATCAGCCTGAGAAACAGAAAACAGGAGGTATATATAATATGGCAAATCTGACATCGGCGGAAGCCTCGAAGATCCTCAAAAAACTGAATGAGGAGTTAAATTCCGTGATCGGCAAAGAAAACGAATGCAAGAGTTTTCTTGCCTCACTCGGAGAAGATCCCGAATCCGTCAGACCGGAATATGATTACACCGAAACAAACAAAAAGATCGAAGAGCTTGAGACAAAGATCCGTCTTCTGAAACATTCCATCAATGTATTCAACACGACGACAGTCGTTCCGGAGATAAATATGACGATCGATCAGGCGCTTGTCTACATTCCGCAGCTTACAAAGAAGTGCAACAAACTGCGGACAATGATGAATACACTTCCCAAGAAGCGTGAATCCGAATCCATGTATGGAAGCAATGTCATCGATTATCGTTATGTCAATTATGATATCGGGCAGGTCGAGCGTGATTATTATGAGTGTAAAAAAGAGCTTGACACGGCGCAGATCCAGCTTGATCTCGTAAATTCGACTGTCAGATTCATGGTAGATGACTCGCTTGTCTGACAGCTGAGGGATTTCCGTTGCTTTCGGGTCTTTGTCAATATGACAAATTTCAGAGTCAGAATTTATGACTTTTACCGACGAGGTTCAATGTTGCTGTTTTTTTGTTATTTTTTTGTTATACGTTATCGCTTTTTGTTCAAGGATAAGCAAAAGACAGCCGGGAAAGGCAAATTTAGGGTATACCCGGAAGCATAAAAACTTTTTCGGGAGTCAAAGTACGGTTACAGGCTCCCGCGTTATAATAAAATCATTAAAACCCTCCGCGGAAAAAGCGAAGGGTTTTATTTTTCTGACCGTCATAAAACGGTGTGTTTTTTTATATTGTGTACTCCGGTTCGGGAATGGCGGCTGCCAGATGAAACTCTTCCAGAATATGTTTGCGTATCATAAGAAACTCCGTTCCGCCACGGTGTCTCGGATGGGGGAGATCCACTTTCATGATATCGCTTATCTTTCCGGGGCGCGGAGTCATGATAACTATCCTGTCCGACAAATATATCGCCTCGTCGACATCGTGGGTAACAAGCAGCATTGTCGCGTCATTGCTCTTACGCAGTTCAAGGAGTTTGTCCTGCATATCCGCGCGTGTAAATGAATCAAGCGCTCCCATCGGCTCATCAAGCAAAAGAAGTTCCGGGTCATTTATAAGCGCCCGCGCAATAGCCACACGCTGTGCCATTCCTCCGCTTATCTGGTACGGATATGATTTTTCAAACCCCTCCAGACCTATGAGAGAAATGTATTCTTTGACCTTATGCTTATTCTCGCGGTAAACATGGCGCGCTTTCAGCCCCGATGCGATATTTTTCTCTACCGTAAGCCATGGAAAAAGGTCTCCCTGCTGGAACACATAGCCCCGGCTCGGTGACGGATCGGTTATTTTTTCCCCGTCCAGAAGTATCTCACCCGACTGAGGCTTGTCAAGACCCGCTATAAGCCGCAGAAGTGTTGTCTTTCCGCAGCCGGACGACCCGATGATCGACACAAATTCACCTTTCTGTATTGACAGGTTTATATCACTCAGGGCATTGACCGTACTTTCCTCATCCTTATATGTTCTGTTGACATTTTTTATTTCCAAAAGCACACTGTCGCTCATTTCAGCAGCCCCCTTTGCCAGCGGAGAACACGTTTTTCGATAAGACTGACGATCTCCGTAATAAGGCTGAATAATATCGCCATCACTATAATAGCCGCGAATACTTTATAATATGCGCTCCACACTTTTGAAGCGTTGATATAGTAGCCCAGTCCTCCGGGCTGTCCCATCATCTCCGCCATGACAAGCGTTGTGAAAGCAAATGCGCTTGCGGTATTTATACCGGTAAATATCTGCGGCATAGCGTGAGGGATCGCTACACAGAAGACAAGATATGATGTTTTTGCCCCGAGAGTCTTCGCGACTTCAAACTGTGATTTCGGTGTGCTCTGTACTCCGGACGCGGTAAGAGAAGCGACCGGGAACCATACGCATATGACTATCAGAAAAACAGCGGCCGCAAACGGAGTCGGAAATAACGTAAGGGCAAAAGGCATCCATGCGACAGCGGGGATCACACCTGTTATATTCAGAACAGGTGACACCCAGTAATAGACTTTCGGAAACCATCCTATCAGTATACCGGTCGTCACGCCGAACAAAATTCCCAGCAAGAAACCGCTCGTGAATAAACGCAGCGAATACAGGGTATTTTGCCAGATGAAATCTCCCTCCATCAGAAACGCACGTATGATACCGGCGGGACCGGGAAAGAAAGGTTGCGGCAATACCTGAAGTTTTGTTCCGAGAAGATCCCACAGAGCAAGCGCGATACCGACCGCGAACCGGAAAGGAGCGCGTTTTTTGTATTTTTTCTGTCTGTCCTTACTGAAAAATGAAAAAATGCCGATTCCGAGATACAGCAGAGCAATCGCCGCGAGGACGATGCGATACGCTTCATTCATATTAAGTGTCACTCCGCCGATCTTGTAATCTTCGAGTGTAACACCTGCCGAGATCTGGGGAATTAAAATATTCGCCAGTATCGCTACAACGAAGCCGGTAACCGAAAACAAGATAATTGCAAGAAATTTTACGGGAGAAAGCCCTCCCTTAGGAGGGCGCTCTCTGCTTATTATGCTCACTTAAACCACCTCATATCACTGCTCGTCCACATTTACCTCGGCGTAAATATCAGAGGCAAACTGATCGGGATCACTCTTGAGATATCCGATATCGTGCAGAGCCTGCGCAAAATACAGAACATCGGACCTTACGTTTTGTTTATTGCTTTCTCTGTCTTCATGGCAGGGGTATTCATAGCTTTTTACAAGTTCTACTGCAAGGTCTTTGTCTTCTATCTGCGCGTATTTGCCGTCGACAATAATATTGACCGCTTCCTCGGGATTTTTGCTTATCCAGTCCTGTGCCTTTCTGTTTGCGCGAAGCAGAGCCGCGATCTCATCTGGATTTTCATTCAGTACCTTTTCGGAGGCGTATAAAAAGCAGCAGTACTTTCCCGCGAATGCGGGGTCGGTGCGAAGATCGAACAGAACTTTTACTTTGCCGGCTTTTTCCGCAACGCTTCCGAGAGGATCCCACATTGCCGCAACATCTATATCTCCGTTATAGAGCGCCTCAAGCTCAAGATTGCCGTCAGAGAACGGAAGAAATTCAACTTCGCCGTCCTGTTGCAGAGCGGATATGCCCGCCTGCTCAAGCCATACGCTCGCTACCTGATGCGGAGTTCCTCCTATTTCATCGACACCGATCTTCTTTCCCTTGAGATCCTCGGCCTTTGTGATATCTGAATCCGGACGCACGACAAACTTGATACAGCCGTTATGTAATCCGTCGACGACCTTGACCTGTACGCCTTCTTCTCTGGACGGGAAGAACTGGAAATCGCCGTTGACCATCGGTATAGTTCCGTTGTTCAGACCGATCTTCCGTGTTTCGGTATCAGCTGAGATAAGATTTACATCAAACCCCTCCTCGGCGTAAAAACCTTTTTCATAGGCAATGTATATCGGCGCTCCGCAAAGCGCGCCGTCAAGCGCGGGAATATCTATTTTTCCGTATTTGTATGCGGTATTTTCTCCCTCCTGCGACTCGGAACCCGTTGATTCGCTGCCTGAGCTTACCTGTGAATCGGAACATGATACGATCGACATACATCCTGTCATTGCCAGAACAACAGCCACTATACTTCTGAATAATTTTCCTTTTTTCATTTTACATCTTCCTTTCAGATATATGAATTTGATTTATATTATAAAGCCGTAGCGTCACCGGGATGATACAGCGGCTTTTTTGTGTGAATTTATATCTGCTGCCACCAAACACCTATGTTTGGTATGCTTTTATTCTATCACCTGAAAAGCTCTTTGTAAAATGCCAAATATCTATATAATGCATTAGGATTTTGCTATAGAGAAAACCGGAAGATCACAAAAAAATAAGCGGAGAATTTCTCCGCTTATTTCA
>CAYPXB010000038.1:0-3719 GCA_964414745.1 uncultured Alistipes sp.
ATAAAAAGTCTCCTGCGGATACGGTGATGCCGGATGGAATGAGTATTGATATCACTGAAGTAGGCAAGCCGGAAAAGAACTTCGGAAAAGCCGATATTTGGAAGTCCGAAAAGAATTATAATTCTCTTTGGGAAGTAAAACCACCTTCTTATTTTGGCATAAACAAAGCAAAAGGCGAGGTTCAGCTTGCGCAATATGTTCTTTTCGGAGACGGTAATTATAAATTTGGGCAGAACGGGTCACCCGGATCTGTTCATGGAAACAGTTTTGAATTCGAAGAAATATTATTATGTACAGATCTAACCGGTTCGATGTTCTGGATGGAGTATGTGACATATAATGTAGATTATTATGTTCAAGAAAATTCGCTTATTATTTATTCATTTTCAAGGGAATCTGATACCGGCATACCCGTAGCGATCCGGGATAAAGTTACACAAGATTCATTGGAGCGAGCAAAAGAGGTGTTAAAGGAAAAAGCAAAAGATATTGAATCGTTTAACACACCTGCTCCGGCATATGGTTTAGAGCCTGTTTCAGACAATACTTTCCAACCTTTGCAGGACAAGACTGAAGAGCACAGTCAAAGCAAGGTTACAGACGAAACCGAAGAAGCGGCAGGGAAGAGGTTGATAACACTGTTATCCGACCCTTCTGAAGTTCTCGCACTTGGCTTTTTTGCCGGAATTGCGTTTGAATGGGCGCTTGAACACTCATCACTGGCTCCGTCAAAAACTATTCCGGAAATTACTGCGTCGATAACATCAGGTGAATTAACTGCAGTCGAAGCGTTTGAAATGGTATATCCGGTATTCGAAGGACATGGATACGGAGAGGCAGCGACTTTGTATGTTTTTGGTAAAACTGACTTTAGTTGCGACTTGGGAGCCGAAAGCAATCTGATTACAGGTATTCAGGATGAAGCTGAAAATTATGCTCTTGCTGCCGATGCAGCACCGCCTCGTGATCCGCTTGTAATTGATTTTGGTAATAGAGGAATCGACCTGACCACTCTTGACGACGGCGTAAACTTTGATCTTGACAACAATAATTTTGCGGAAAAGACAGCATGGATAGGAACAGAGGACGGATTTCTTGCCTTAGATGTGAATGAAAATAGGACTATTGATAATGGTAGCGAATTATTCGGTGATAAATTTATGCACCCTAACGGACAATGTTCTGAATCCGGCTTTGATGCTCTCAGTGGTTTTGATGAAGATAGCGATGGTCAGATTACTGAAAAAGATCCGGTATTCAATAGCCTTCGGATTTGGATCGACCAAAATCACAACGGACAGTCTGAGAAGGATGAGTTGTTTTCATTAAAGGAAAAGGGAATCACTGCAATAAGTACCGAATACATTGAATCGGATTACCTTGATACGGAGACCGGCACCTATGTTGCTGAAACAGCATCGGTTACGCTGACTGAAGGGATGACTTCCGTGAGCGAATTTTGGTTCGATGTTGACACTTCAAGGACAAATAGGCACGGAACTGAAACAAGTGGTGCGGTTCCGTCGTTGTTTGAGGCAGTTGCATCAGATACAACGGGAGAAGCATTCGAATACTATCTGCAGTTTCAAACTCGGAACGATCCTGCAATCAAGCATTATTATTAAGAAGCTTCTCTATCGTATTACCGGAGCTGAGAACATTAAGCCAAACAGCAGAAGTGGAAATATCGATGCACGAGATCTGCATATGATCGAGCAGTTTAAGGGCAGGACGTTTGTCGGCATTGACGGGGAAAATCCGAATGCCCCCGCAGCTGAAATTCTGAAAACAATTTGCGTACGGATTGAGAATATCTATTACACGATCGCGACCTGTTATACTGATTTGAATTTTTACCTTAATCGTATAACGACTGATACGGAAACCGGAGAATTAGATCTTACGGAGATAAATAAGGCAATAGGCAGCAGAATCGGGTATGCCGTAGATATGCGTGGGACAGTGTATGACCTCGGTTTATATCTTCATCTGTATGATCTCAGACACAATACTCATTATTATTCGGATTACTATAATTATTATTCGGGTATTTCAAATAAATACTCGAAAGTAGCAGAACTTGCCGGAAGTACTCCTTATACGTTCATGGGAACTGTTTATGATGACAACATCGTGGGAGCCGGCACAGATAATTATTTGTTCGGCGAATCGGGAAGTGATACATTGTCGGGTGCCGATGGAAGTGATGCACTGTATGGAGGATATGGAAATGACATCCTCAGAGGCGGTGCCGGAAATGACATCTACATGATAGAAAAGTCCCACGGCAATGATGTCATATATGATACTGAAGGTGAAAATGTTATATCTTTTGCGGATTACTTTGATGAAGAAGATTATATCATTTCTGTCAGCCCTGAGTATGGATTTGAAATGAAAAACAAAGAAACACATGAAACTGTCTCTGTTCCTGATTTTCTGTTGAATCCATCGGCATACAAGTTTATTTTTCACGGAACAGACGCAGTATTTACAGGCGGATCACGAGATACAGTGACAGGAAACGAGACGGATGATAACCTTGAAGCCGGAGACGGGTTCAATATTTTCTACGGGGAAAATGGAAGTGACACAATCTCAGGCGGTGCCGATATGGATTTTATGTACGGCGGATTCGGTGATGATACTCTTCTCGGCAGAAACGGCATAAATGCCTTGTTCGGAGATGACGGTAATGACACGATCTATGACGGAGATGACAGTGGTTATCTGAGCGGTGGCTCCGGTGATGATTTTTATTTGCGGAGGCGGCGGTTCCGATGTATTTGACGGCGGAACAGGTTGTGACTATCTTCAGGGAGATCACGGTGACGATACATATATTTTCGGGAAGGGGTATGAGAATGATACAATTAATGCGTCATCTGATATGAACACCGTGATTATCCATGGTTATAGTCCGACACAGATGTATAACATACGAAACGCGAATAATGATCTTATCATTCATTTTGGTATGGCTGATTCAACGGATTGCCTTATTGTCAACCGCTTTTATGACTTTAACGCCAACTGTGATTTTGATTTTGTATTTGATAATGGCACATTTCTCGACCGGTATGACATTACTGCAAAAAATGCTCCCGTTGAGGGTACAGACGATGATGACAGGCTTGAGATTCGGAATGATGATGACGGCATTGTACATGGTGGCAGAGGCAATGATGATATCAGTGGCGGAAGCGGCAGTGATGAACTTTTCGGAGAGGACGGAGATGACATTATTTCGGGAAATGATGGCAGAGATATTCTTGACGGAGGTTTTGGAAACGATACACTGAATGGCGGAAATGATGAGGATACATATATTTTCGCAAAGGGTTATGGAAATGATACAATAAACGAATGGGGAAGTGATCACAGCATTGTAAAACTTACCGACATAAACTCCGATGAAATTACGATCTCAAATCAATGGGATAATAATCTCATTCTTGCTGTGAATAATTCGGTCGATGCAGTTACTGTTGTCAATTTCAAGTGGGGTACGGCAACATACACATTTGAGTTTGCGGATGGGGTAGTTGCTACAGTTAATAGGGATACATGGAGTTTTGAAATTAACGGTCATTTTTGAGTATTGTAGGATTAAAATACAGAATCTGATGAATTTTTAATTCTTTAGCAAAATATTTAGGGTGTGCATTTTTTGCACACCCATTTTTATACCTGTGTTACACCGTCCGCAGACTGACACC
>CAYPXB010000039.1:0-3696 GCA_964414745.1 uncultured Alistipes sp.
GTGAAGAAAGCGGCGAATATCCTCAGCGACATCCTGATAGCCGTGCTTCTGATCGCGCTTGCCGGAGTCCTTGTCATGAGATTTGTCTTTGACATGGAATTCAAGGCGGTGCTGACTGGCTCCATGGAGCCGGAACTGCCGGTCGGAAGTCTGCTGGTGATAAAGCCGGTTTCCTACGGGGAGATAAACATCGGCGACGACATCACATATGTAAGTGACAAAAATCTGACTCTTGTGACGCACAGGGTCGTCGCGAAAGACGACGGCACACGTGAGATCACAACGAAAGGACTTGCGAACAATATGCCCGACGCTCCGACGATTTACGAGAACGTCGTAGGGAAAGTGATCTTTCACATTCCCGTCGTCGGGTATCTTGTGATCTGGACGTCCACACTTCGCGGCAAGATAATCGCGTTTATAATCATCGCGGCCGCGGTGGCGCTCTCCATACTTTTTTCGGGAGACGCGAAAGCGGGCGGCGGCAAAAACAAATCGGAAAACGAGGAAACATCATGAACTGCAGAAAATCAGAAAGCGCCGCGGGCGTGGACATATTCAGACCGTCAGGTCCCGGATATGATATATGTGCGGATACCGTGCATGACATTGAGAAAAGGAGAGAAGAGTCATGAAAGCTAAGTCAAAGAAGATACTCATCGGCGTGAGCGCGGTTGCACTGGTGGGTGCGATCTCGGTATCGGGAACGATATCGTATCTGACACATCTGACAGAGCAGCGTGTCAACAACTTCACCTTTGCGGCGGACGGACTCGACGCCAATCTGACAGAATCAAAATGGGACGGCGTTGTCGGTTATGAATACGACGGAAACAAGGTCTATCCCGTCTACGATTACGTAACAGATACGGAGGACGTTGACGGCGATAACGACAGAGAGGAAAAAATACCGGTCTACGGGTATACGCATGATGAAGACGGAAACGATATACCCATAACCGACAGAAGCAAGGTCAAAGACCCGAATGACGTAAAAGAGAACAGAAAGCGTAAAGATGATAGCGGGGGAGATATTCTGTACGGCGATACCGTAGCGGAGAATATGAGACCCGGTCTTACGGCGGAGAAAGATCCCACAGTCACGAACACGGGAAAGCTTGATGAGTGGGTAGCGGTGAAAGTTTCGTTTGTCTACAGTGACAAAAACTCCGAAAACAAAGGCAAGCTTATTCCGGATAGTTTTGTAAACAGCGTCATTATGCCGATAATTGACGTTAATTGGACTAATCCTGGCGGAATTGCCGATACTATGACGGATGACTCAGGCGATGGAAAATGGTACCTCAAGGGCGGAACAGAACTTGACACAAATAAATATACCAACCAGATGACGTTCTATTACAGTAAACTGCTGAAACCCGGTGAAAGCACAGACGCTGTCTTCGACAGTATCTCGATGAAACTCGATCCCGATAGCGATCAGGCAGACCTGATAAACAAGCTTGACCGTATAAACGGATTTGCCATCTACGTCGAAGGATACGCCGTTCAGGGCGATAAGTACAAGACCGGTAAAGAGTGGGTACAGAGCGGTTCGGCACAATTTACGAACTCTCCGTCGGAAGACGATCAGGCAGAAGTCGGAACTCCGGGATTCTTCGGATCGCCCGACAAGCTTGCTACCGAGCCGGAAACATCAGAGTCGTGACTTGAGGAGGGATAGCTGATGAAACACAGTAAAAAAATTATTATCGGCACACTTGCGATCTGCACGATAGCGGCACTCGGCATTGGCGGAACGCTTTCCTTCCTGACTGATTCCGAACAGGTCACAAACCGTTTCAGTATGGGCGATCTCGATATAACGATCGATGAGCCGAGCTGGAACGACGGAACTCCGGATGAAACGGATCCTTCGGAGCCGCCCGGTGCGACAGACCCGACCGAGCCCGGACAGCGCGGTGACGGCGAGGGACTCAAGCCCGGTGATTCGCGCGATAAAGACCCGACTGTCACATCTGTTACCGGCGACAGCTATATGCGTGTCGTAATGATGATAAAAGACCGGAGCGGTGAGATAATAGAAGACGAAGAACGCCTTGATCTGATAATGCAGACTGTCAGATATGCTCCCGAGGATAATGCTTTGATCGAAGGCGAGAGCTACTCTCTTGAAGATATAGCCTCTTACAGTATGATAAACGAGGATCTGTTCACAGAGGACAGAGAGAGAACATCTCCGGGAACATATTATTACAACTACAACGGAATTTTCCGCGAGGGAAGCAGCGCTCAGCTTTTCAGTGATATCATTGTTCCGACAGACTGGAATGACGTCGAGCTGAAAAAGATCGGCAAATACAAAATAGTCCTGCAGGCTCAGGCCATACAGACGGCAGGTTTCGCAGACAGTGACGAGGCGTTCGCGGAACTTGACAACGAGATAATTAACAGGGAACTCGACAAAAACTACAAGACACACGATAAAGATTCCGACAGTGATTTTGATATCGCCGGCACAACGGTATCTCCGGACTGATCGGCAGTGTCGCATTTCAGGGAGGTGAATATATGAAAAGATCTACCCTCTATTCCGGTATCAGTCTGATATCCGCCTGCGCTTTTCTCCTTTCGGGTACGCTTGCGACGTACGCGGCGTGGAGTGTGCAGAATGACACTGTAAATGAGCTTAGCGTCGGAAACGTGAAAGGTCAGATAGTCGAGGAATATAAGCAGGATACCGTTGTTTATCCGGACGCCGATGTAACGAAGATCGTTCAGGTAAAGAATACCGGCTCGATCGACGAGATACCGAGAGTCATGATTGAAAAAGTCTGGGGCAGCGGCAGAGACAAGGACGGAAATCTTGAAATCGACCCGGATCTGAGTACGGACAATATCGAGATCACGTATAATACGGAAAACTGGTATTCAAATCCCGATGACGGATATTTCTACTACAAGGGTGTGCTTGCGCCCGGAGAAACGACAGAATCGCTTTTTGACAGTTTCAGGATAAACGGAGATATTTCAGGCAGAGAGTATGCCGATAAATTTGCCGATATAATCGTTAAGCTTGAGGTAATGCAGGCGGCGGGCGACTCTCTGTCATACTGGGATATGTCGTACGAAGATCTCGGGATCACA
The DNA here is from genome assembly GCA_964414745.1 of uncultured Alistipes sp. Lineage (GTDB taxonomy): Bacteria > Bacillota > Clostridia > Oscillospirales > Ruminococcaceae > Ruminococcus. The sequence continues at coordinate 3,109 of CAYPXB010000039.1, forward strand.
TACAATCAGTCAGACAGGGAAGATATAGTGACATCCGTTCGGTTCCACGGACCAAAGAAAGGATTCACATTTGAAGTAAACGGCGGCGACCTTTTTGCCGATTTCAAAGATCTTATCCCCGGTGAGTCACGCAGCCAGATCGTCGAAGTCACAAATTTGTGGGACGGCGACGTTGATATAAATTTCTGGGCGGATTATGCCGCACAGGAAGAATCAGACGAGCATACAAATCAGCTTGTGGAGAAACTGCTCCGCGAATACGCGAATATAGTGATTACCGATGAAAGCGGAGATCTTTTGTATGAAGGACCCGTCTGGGGCAGTCTTGACACAGATACCGACGACACAAGCTCGATGAAGTACCCGAAGAGCCTCGGGCATTACAAAAAAGGCGAGACAAGAAACGTCAACCTTGACCTGTATCTGTCCCCCGAACTTAATAACGAGCACCTCGATCTGCTTGGCAGAGTAAAGTGGGTATTCAGCGCCGTCGGTGAAACAAGCACAGATCCGGCTCCGCCCTATGAAGAATCGGTGACGACCACACAGACAAGCACGGATGACAGCGGACACGCGGAAGTCACGACC
>CAYPXB010000040.1:0-3670 GCA_964414745.1 uncultured Alistipes sp.
GTAATAGGCGTCATCCGCGGGTGAAAGGTTATCCACGTCAATGGCGTCGATCTTCTCCGTCCATGTCGTGAGCCGGCCCATCCAGTCAAGATAAGCGCTCATAAGCGAGCTCACGTCATCGGATTCATTGTAAGTATTCATAAAATCGATATAATCGGTGTAAAAGGCCTCATATTCGTCCATCATCGCCTTAAAGTCGGGATCGACCAGAGAATAGTCCCCGTTCTGCACCGCTTCCGCAATGGCGGCGGCAACGTCCACGCTCTCGGTCGGTTCGGCTTCGGCTTCGGGTGCCTCGGTAGCCTGCTGAGCCTCAGTCGGCGCTTCGGTAGCCGGCTCGGCTGTGGTGGGCTGCTCTGTCGTAGCCTCCGGCTGTGTGGTAGCTGCCTCGGTCGCCTCAGACGACGAGGACTCGGTAGCCGAATCTCCTCCGCAGGCGCTAAGCGGCGCGATCATGCAGAGCGCCGCCATCAGGATGGCAATCTGTTTTTTCGATTTCATTAAAAATCCTCCCTTATATGTGTATATATATCGGTAAAGCTCCGCGAAATTCCGCGAGGCTTACTATATGACAAATATACCACACCCCGCGTCACGGTTATAAATACCGATTCCGTTTTTGCGCTTTTGCGCTTTACTGTAAAAATGAAACAGCCCGGATCCGCGTTTCCGCAGCCGGACTGCTTATCTGCCGCTACGCGCCGTATTCTTCCGTCCCCGGTTTCCCGACACCGCGGATCTTCACTCATAAAATGACCGTCGAATTTTTCCCGGGATCGGTTTCGTGGGGAACTTTCTCCTTCGCCTTGTAACCCACGGCTACGGCTACTTCAAACTCATAGCCGTCGGGAAAACCGAGTTTTTCCGCGAAATATGACTTTTTGCTCCCCCTCATGGCGTTTTTTATGCACCCGATGATCAGGTTGCCGAGTCCGAGCCCCTCCGCCGCGAGGGATATCGTCGCCGCGGCAATACCGGCATCAACGCCTGTCCATGGAAAATCTGCCTTGCCGCTCAGAAAAAGGACGACCGGCGCGTCATAATAAAAATTCACATTTACCGCCTGTCCCGCGTTTTTTTCGTCCTCGATCTCTTTCAGGACCGGATCTGACGAACCGACCGCCGTAATATGAATCTCCTGCTCGTTTCTCGCCGTAGGCGCCTGAAGTCCCGCCGTCACAAGCTTAAGTACGGTCTCTCTGTCCGGCTTCTGCTCCGTGTAACTGCGGCAGGAGCTCCTTTTTGCTATGATATCGAGAATATTTTCCATAATATGACCTCCGTGAATATATAGATTTTATCAATACTTGCTGTACTCAGATTCGCAGCTGCGCATGGCAAGTATAGTCCTGCTTATAAGATCGTCAAGTTCCCAGCCGAGCATATCCGCCCCTCGCTGTATCACCTCGCGCGAACATCCGGCGGCGAAATTCGCCGACTTGTACTTCTTTCTGACTGATTTAAGCTCAAGATCCGAAACGCTTTTCGAAGGCCGCATTATCGCCACAGCGCCGATAAGCCCCGTCAGCTCGTCTGTCGCGTACAGGACTTTCTCCATCTCGTGTTCGGGCTTTATATCGACGGTGAGTTCATAGCCGTGACTTGCGACGGCATGGATAAGCCTTTCGTCGGCGCCGTATTCGTGCAGGATCTCCTGCTCTTTTATGCAGTGACTATCGGGAAATTTTTCAAAATCCAGGTCATGCAGAAGCCCGACGATACCCCAGAATTCCTCCTCATCGGAATATCCGAGCTCCTTCGCGAAATATTTCATAACGCCTTCCACCGTGACGGCGTGCCGTATGTGAAACGGCTCCTTGTTCCATTCATTCAGCAGCGCCCACGCTTCGTCCCTTGTCATATTATCCGCTTCCTTTCGGCAATATATAAATATCAGATAATTATCATCCGAAGTATAGTTTCCGGCTATATTTCTCAGATTATATCGGATTAGCCGGAAGTAAAAACATAGTTTTCTTATCGGAATCATCTGCATTATAATATAATTTAACACATCGTCGGCGGATTGTCAAGAAAAAAAACAAAATTTTCCTAAAATCCCGTCACAAAAGCCCCTGATCGCAGGCGCGGATACCCGCATTCTTGACAAAATACGGTCAGTATGCTATAATTTTCGGAGGAAAAGACCGGAGGCGGGGTGGCTTTACGTGACTGCGAAACATCAGAAAAAATCAAAAAAATGGCAGAAATTTATCATCATTTTCATAAGCGTTCTCGTATTTGTCGCCTTTTTCCTGTTTCTCCTCCAGAAATTCTGGGCTCACCGCGACGGTTATTTCGTCCCTGATTACGGGCGTGTGGAACTTACCGAAAATTCGGATTATGAAACGATCTTCCTCCAGACGGGACTTGGCAGACCGGCGGCCGAAAAGCTCATCGCCGACGGTGATTTTAATACCGTTCTCGAAGCGCAGGAGCTTTTTTTCGATCCTCCGGAAGCGGAATGCACTCCCCTTCTCGGCTGGTTCACGAGAGAGGACAGGCTTGAAACGCCCGGTCCCGATCTTGTGGATCTGCGCCCGGGAGATATTCTTATCACCCTTTCGACTCACAGTCTTGGCTGGAGACACGGTCACGCGGGACTTGTGATCGATTCCGAAACAACGCTTGAATGCGCTGTTCTGGGGACGGATTCAAAGTGCTTCTACAACAAGGACTGGAATAATTATTCCGGTTACGCCGTGCTCAGACTCAGGGACGCTCCCGAGGACATCGGGCAGGAAATAGCCGATTACGGAACATCGGAGCTTACGGGGATACCGTATCACCTCAGTTCGGGGTTTCTCGGCCCGAAAGCTCCCGACCCTGACGATCCGCAGTTCGGACTGCACTGCTCCTATCTCATCTGGTACGCGTACGATCATTTCGGATTTGACCTTGATTCGGACGGCGGCCGCCTCGCCTCCTCGTACGATATTCTGCACTCCGATCTTCTCGAAGTGGTGCAGGTCTACGGTATGGATCCGCGTCAATTTACGGAAAATGAGGAATAACGTGTCCGATCTGCCGGCAGTTTTCTCTCCGTGACGTTCTGTGTGATAAATTTTTCGGAAAATATTTTGGCTGTCATTTTTCTGATTTTACGAAAAATCGTTGCCCGAAAGGGGTGATTTACTATGTATGATGCGAAAAAAACCAAGGACAGAATTATGTATTTGTGCAAGAGACGGAACATCAGCGCGAGCAAGCTTCTTGCGGATCTCGGCCTCGGTGCCAACGCTTTGCGCCAGCTTTCTTCCGGGCGGGGAATGTCATCGGTGAGCCTTATGCGTATCGCCGATTATCTTGACTGCTCCGTCGATTATCTGCTCGGCAGGGAAAATTATGACAGCATTTTCCTCGCGGAAAAGCCGCTTTTTGATATTTCCGAATCACAGGCGCTGACCTATCGGGAAAGTGAATTTCTCAACAAATTCGCGGATCTTCCGAGAGTTCAGAGGGATGAACTGGCAAAGATCGCGAGCGAGATCATCGATCTACTTACTAAAGAAAACACGAAAAAGTAAATCTCCGCCGCAAATACTCAACGCGGGAAGCGGCAAAATCGCCTTGTCAAGGCATATTCTGCCCTTTCCGAGACACATTGAATATAAATAACTCCCGACTACGGAAATTCCCTGTAGCCGGGAGTTTTTTTATCGTGATCCGG
>CAYPXB010000041.1:0-3183 GCA_964414745.1 uncultured Alistipes sp.
TGAGCACTCCCGCTCCGACCGCTATCGCCGCAAGCGCGGCAATCAGTTTTTTCATGATGATCACTTCTTTCTTTAAGATTGAAAAAGTTTATTTGATATAAGCGTATTTTATCATAATTTGCCGGGTTTGTCAATATTAAATGTGAAATTTGCCGAAAGATTATTCGAACGGCGTAATTTTTTTCATGAGCAGACTGCTTGTGATATTGCACCTGTTCTCAAACTTCATACAGAAATCTCTCGGATCTGTCGACTGAAGCTGTGTCGTTTCAAACAGATCCCTCGTGAACTTTATGGAATAAACATACTCGTCGTTCAGATCTCCGTCCTTATTGCGGCGCTGTGTGTAGCCCGAAATAACGATCTTTGATATGGCGGGGCTTACGTTGAAGATATTCGCGGATATAAACACGGCAAGGCCGAACACAAGATCAAGATATTCTTCCTTCAGTTTCGCCTGAGTCTTCTTTTTTTCTCTCAGATTTCCGCTCGCAAGCCTTATTGTTTCGCTTTCGGGAAGATCCTCTATCTCGGGAAGGTCGACGTCAAGATACATCGTGTATTCGTAGCGGCGCCACTCGTAATCCACATTTATCTCGACGGGCAGCTCACAGGACGATATCCACATTTCGACGGCTTCGCATACAGGTTCATCCTCACCGCTCAGAAGGTCGGTAAGATAACGGCGCTTTTCACTCAGTTCGGAGTTGTGTTTTTCAGCCGCGAGCAGGTAATTTCTCTCCTCCTGCGCGTCAAAACCGGCTTTTTCGCGCTCCCATTCCGCCGCGCGGCGGTCAAGCTCGTCCCGGAGGTTTCTGTCAACATATTCTTTCCTCTCCCTCAGAGCCGCAAGAAAATTTCCGTGCGCCATCGCTTTCGACTCTTTCCACAGCTGCGCTCTTACAGTTCTTGCGGTCGGGCGCGCGACATCGTACTTTTCCCTGACATAAACGAAGGCCTCGGCGTCATCGTAATCTTTTCTGTAATCCTCACGGCGCAGTACCTTCGGGGAAAGTTTATATATCTCGACAAACCGCGCGTTGTACGCCCTGTCTTTTTCATACTCTTCGTCAAGCTTTTTACGGCGTTTTTCGTCAAGACCCTTTACGGTCTTTTTATACTCGTCGGTCGACTTTATCTTTCTTAAAAGCGCAGCGTCGGTTATCTCATTTTCGTTTTTGTCCGTTATCCTGACTTTTCCGTCCTGATTCATCGTGATGATAAACTCTTTGTGAACGGGAATATACGCCGCTCCGCCTCCCGTACCCGATCGCGTGCCGCGCGAACCGCGGGACGATGATGACGATTTCTTTCTTTTCTTTTTTCTGCTCTTTCCGCGGCTTGTCCCGAAACTGTAGGAAAGCCCCGTGCCGGGAATGCCGACAGTCATTCTCGTTCCCCTCGGTCCGACGGTCAATGTCCTTCCGCGGCCGCCGAGCGAAAGACTCGCTCCCGATTTTGAAAAATTCACCCTCGCGCCTTTGCATATTTTTACGGATCTTCTGAACCGCACTCCCATAAAAACCGCTCCTTTTCCCGTCTGTTTTACAGATATTATTTTATCATTACACAAAATTCTTGTCAACTTTTTATATATCTCCTGTCGCATAAGAAAAACTTATGGATATTATCCGAATTCCGAATTGATTCCGGTATCATTATATCGTAAAATAATAAGTAAGGCAGGAAACCGGATAAACAAAGGCTTAAAAAATAATCATACAGAAACAAGGAGGATATATGAAATGAGTAAAACATGGCTGATCACGGGTGTTTCAAGCGGCTTCGGAATGGAGATGACAAAACAGCTCCTCGAAAAGGGCGATACAGTCGTCGGAACAGTGCGAAACAAGGCTAAAGTGCAGGGACTTATCGACGCGTATCCCGATAAATTCGACTGCCGCATACTCGATGTGACAGATGTTCCCGCTGTGCAGAAAACAGTGGCGGACGCTTTTTCGGATCACGGGCGTGTCGACGTTGTCGTATCAAACGCGGGGTACGGTCTGTTCGGCTGCGCGGAGGAACTCTCGGACGATGAGATAGACAGGATAATCGCGACAAATCTGACGGGCTCGATACAGCTTATAAAGTCTTCTGTACCGTTCATGCGCAGACAGGGCGGAGGCCGCATAATCCAGATATCAAGCTACGGCGGTCAGGTGGCATACGCTGCAAATTCGATGTATCACGCGACAAAATTCGGCATCGAGGGATTCTGCGAGTCTGTCGCGCAGGAGGTCGCGCAGTTCGGTATCGGCGTGACGATCGTCGAACCCGGCGGAGCAAGAACGGAGTTTCGCTACGGAAGCGCGAAAGTCGCAGATCTTATGCCGGAGTATGAAAGCTGCCACGGATTTCTGAATATGCTTGACGCCTCGAAGGGGCTCGCGCCCGGCGACCCCGCGAAAATGGCGCAAAGGATCATCGAAAGTGCCGACAGGAACCCCGCTCCGCTGAGAATGGTCCTCGGCTCGCAGGCGCTCTCGGCGACGATAACAAGGCTTAAGGAGCGTATAGCCGATTATGAGACTCAGACCGAGCTTGCGGCGTCGACGGATATTCCCGACGGCGAATAAAACGGGGCGTTTCCGTCTGATTTGATATTCCCGCTGAAATGTGGTATAATATACGCGGGTGATATTTTGTATGATACTGGAAACAGCGGACAAAAATGATATGCGCGCGGCGGCGGGGCTTTATAAAAGAGCTTTTCCGCCGAATGAACGCGCGCCGTTTTCGCTTATCCGCAAAAGGGCGGCTCAGCACAGGGCAGATATGCTCATCGCGAAAGACAGGGACGGATTCACGGGATTTGCGTATATGGTCACATACGAAGATCTTGTCTATCTTTTCTATCTCGCGGTCGATGAAAAAAAACGCGGACGCGGCAACGGAAGCGAAATAATCAGAATGCTGAAAAACAGATATTCCGGCAAAAGACTTTTTCTCGCGAGAGAACAGCTTGATGAAAATGCCGGAAACAGCGATGAACGGATAAAGCGGCGCGGTTTTTACATAAGAAACGGTTTTGAGGACTGGCCGGTACAGATAAAAGAGGGCGGCATGGTCTATGACGCCATGGGTATCGGCAAGGTCATAACCGCGCGGGAGTATGACGCGCTTATCGGAAACTGGAGCGGTAAGCTTTTACGCAGATTCGTCGATATGCGTGTCATTGAG
>CAYPXB010000042.1:0-3062 GCA_964414745.1 uncultured Alistipes sp.
ATCAGTTTAGTCTTTTTTATCGCTTTCACTGCTTTCTGCCTCTTCTTCATCTTTTCCCTTTTTTCCGGCAACTTCGGTTTCTTTTCCGCCTTCCGGTTTTTTCTTGTCCTCTCCTCCGGATCTTTCTGCTTTCGTCCGGGCGGATCTTCTCCTTATCAGAAATGTTATGACAGCGGCCGCTATCATCGCGACAACACCGATAAGCACATAAAACAGTTTCGGATCGATGTTATATCCGAAAAGATATATGCTGTTCTGTATTATCTGCATTCCCTGGTCGGAAGCGTAGTTATATCCGACGGTACCTTCTTTTGTGTAGACTTTGAAACCGTCAACGACGGCATACGAGTTTTCGGTTTCCGTTTCGTTCGCACTGCGGTAATAATATCCGAAAGCGGCGGCTCCGATATTTTCAAGCTTGTCAAAAAGATTCAATGATTTAAGTTCGGGACAGTTGTAAAAAGCCGACTCACCGACCGTGTTGAGATCTTCTGAAAGGATCACCTTTTTCAGCCCCGTACAGTCCTCAAACGCATAGTCGCCTATCTTTTCGACCTTCGATATATTGACTTTTTTCAGATTTGACGCTCCGCAAAAAGCGGATTTGCTTATTTCTCTGAGCGAGGACGGCGCCTTGTATTTTTTCCCGTCTTTCGCGGGAGGATATGCGATAAGAGCTGTTTTGTCCTTTGTGTAGAGCACCCCGTCATCAACGGCATAGTTTCCGCTTCCGCTTTCGCTCATATTTATTGTTTTCAGTGCGGTGCAGCCGAAAAGTATCTCATCGCCGAGTGATGTAAGTCCGCCGGGGAGCGTTATCTCCGTCAGCGCGGTACAGCCGCCGAACGCCTGTTCGCCTATATCCGTAACACTGTCCGGCACAACAAGACTTCCCAGATTCGGACACATACAGATCGCTCTCTCTTTTATTTCCCTGAGCGTATCGGGCAGCTTTATCTGATTTGCGTAGCTTTGGTAAAAGCAGTTCGGATAGATCGCGATGACTTTCAGCCCCTCTATCTCCGCCGGCACCTCAATGACTTCGTCCACTGATGTGCAGGTTATAAGGGCGGCGCCGCCGTCCACCTCGGCGTACATATATTCCCCGTACTCTTTCATCTCGAGGTCGGAGTAGAGCTGCTCCATATCATACTGATCTTCGGTCATGAACTCGAAATCGTTCTGATAGCCGTATTCCTCATCGTAATCGCTCGCGTACACCTCTGCCGCGGAGCCCGATTCACCAATCAGCACAAATCCGTCCACGGGTTTAAGGTTTTCATCATATCCGAATGCGCAGTAACTGATACTTGCGACGGAATCCGGTATCCTGACACTTTTGAGTCCCGTTCCCGCAAAAGCGTTCTGTCCGATCGTTACAAGATTTTCAGGAAGATCCACCTCTGTCAGGTTTTTGCACGCGGCAAACGCTCCGCCGCCTATCTCCTCAAGCGATTCGGGGAACACGACATTGCTCAGCGCCTCGCAATATGAAAATGCCATGATATCTATATATGTGACTTTCGTCATGCTCATATCGATCGATTCTATTTTCACGCTCTCACTGAAGCAGTGTCTTTCTATCGCCTCGATCCCGGAATTTAAGACTATACTGCTGAGAGGGGTATTGCAGAAAGCGCCGATGCCGAGTGTTTTCACTCCGTCCGGTATCGTGAACTCATCCCCTTGCTTTCCCGACGGCCAGCACATAAGCTCTGTTTTGTCCTTGCTGTAGAGCACGCCGTCCTCGGAACAGTAGTTTTTATTGTCGGGGGAAACATTTATCTTCTCAAGCGACACGCAGTTGAGAAACGGATTTTCCCCGGCGATATACTCGACACTTGCGGGAATATCAATACTCTCGACGGTCGGGATGTTCACAAATGAATCTTTTCCGAGTTCCGTCACTTTATGCCCGTCGACCGCTTCGGGGATGTCGACTTCTCCGCCGCTTCCGCTGTAGCTTTCTATATTTGCTGTTCCGTCGCTGTTGAGAGAATAGCTGAAGTCACCGTAAACCTCTGTTTCTTTGCTTTCCTGCTCCGGTTCCGTTTCGGTAACCGGCTCAGAGGCATCTGTGATCTGCTCATCGGCGTACACCGGAAAAGATGACGTCAGCACAGCGGACGCCATAACAAGCCCCGCCGCGAGTGAAAACACTTTCTGATACCTGAACATAAAAAATCCTTTCTGTTTCAAAAATATATCTCGGCAGCCCCGTCAGACGGCCGGCTCCGGCACAGGTTTACTTTTCCCGTGACCCGCGGCCTTAAATGATTTCATACCGAATTCACACTTGTCACTTTCATTGAGGATATCATATATGTGCCGTCTTTTTCAATCAGTCTGAACTCCGCGGTCTTTGACACATCTGAGGCGTAATCCTCTTTTTCTTTCATCCACGCGGGAAGTTCCTTCATATAGTCGACCTTCACCGTATACTCGTTTCCGCTCTTGGATGCATATGTTATGCTCGGCTCATAAGTAAACGTTATCGGGTCGACAGGCACATTGTAGCATTTCTGTGTGTCATTATAGTAAAACTTCGTGTCGCCGGAGCCGACTGTAGTGTGATTTATCTGAGGCAGATCATCGCCGAAAATCTGTACGGCGTACGCCTCAACATCGACAGCGGGCACGGATATTATATCAAAAGTCTTTTCATATTTTGAACAGTCTCCGTACATTATCAGTGACCAGAGAGCGACAGACACCACCTGGTCAGAGGAAAGCTCCGAGGGGGAATCAAACTCCTCTATATCCATGATAACGGCGGGATAGATAACTTTCGTAAACGCTTCGCGCTTTGTCTCGGCGACGGAAAAACTTCTGAATTTCGCGACGGCAAGCAAAACTGTCGATATAAGTCCGATTATGGCAAATAATGTCATAACAACTCCGCATATCGTATACGCCGTTCTTTTAAATCTGCCTTTTTTTCGCTTTTTCACGGAAACATCGGGTTCATCGGGCTCGGCTTTCTCCCGGCGCTCGCTCGTTATCTCCGCGGGATTTTCGTCAAGTATGTTCTCGAGAGCAGTCATTATACGGCCTTTTTTACC
>CAYPXB010000043.1:0-2428 GCA_964414745.1 uncultured Alistipes sp.
CCGCCTCCGCAGGCGTAGAGAGGAACGCCGATCGTCGCCGCCATCAGCACTCCGAAACCCTCCCCCTCTTTTCCGAATAATCCGCTCACAAAATCGGCGGGTACATATCTCTGAAACAATGCCGAGAGCACAACGCCGAGCAGAAACCAGCCTCCGGTCGCTTTGAGATTCCGACCGATATTTTTCAGCAGACGCATAAATATATTCGGATCGGTATCACGGCTTTTCGGCTCGTCAAAACCCGAAAAATCAAAAAAGGATCTGTTCCTGTAAAAACATTTCACCAGCAGTCCCGCGACGATCCCGCAGACAAAGCATGAAACAATGCGTACCGCCAGTCCCGCAGGACCGAGTGCGGCACTGTAGATTATGAGTTGCGGATTGAGAAGGACTGAACTCATCATAAACGCCGCGAGCCGGTCATCTTGTATTCCGCTTTTGGAAAAAGAGGCCGCAAGCGGGATCGTTCCGTACATACAAAGCGGGGAAACGATACCGAGAATGCTTGCGATGACGATTCCGAATAAACCGATCTTTTTTCCCCGGAGCAAGAAAAATGCATTATGTATTTTGTCCTTGAAAAATACGGAGATGACCGAACCGAGGATGATGCCAAGCACAAAATATGGCAGGATCTGACGAAGCTGCAAGTCAAAATAATACCATAAATAAACAGCTTCTCGTCTGATGACGTCAGTCATCTATGTTCTCCAGAGTGTATTTACGGCTGCCGAGTCCGATTTCCTCCGCGTGTTCCAGCGTGTGAAGTCCGTTGCGTGACTCAATGCGCTTAACAAGAGATGCACCGTCGCCGTCTTTCTGTTCATAAATCAGGTCAACGCAGGCCTGATCCAGCGCGACGGGGTCGGCTGACGCCAAAATGCCGATGTCATGGATATCCGGCTCGGCGGGATTGCCGTCGCAGTCGCAGTCGACAGACAGACGGTTCATAACGTTGATATAGGTGATGTTTTTTCCGTTTCCGAGAAAATCCGAAACAGATTTGCCCGCCTCTGCCATTGCTTCAAGAAAGGCGTTTTGCTCTCCGCCCCAGATATTGGTCTTGCTGGTTCCTCCGCTGTGAATCCAGCTTTTACCTTCGCCCGAGGCAAGCCCTATTGAGATATTTTTGACGGCACCGCCGAATCCGGCCATGGCGTGGCCTTTGAAGTGAGAAAGAACAAGATACGAACCGTAATCCGAAAACGCTTTTCCGACATAGTTTTCCGTAAGCACGCTGCCGCCTTTGACGGGAAGTGTCATGGAGCCGTCCTCGTCAAGGATCTGAAAATCGGCTATATCCGTGAATCCGTGGTCTTCCGCCACCTGATAGTGCATCGCGGTCTCCGAGCGCGAACCGCCGTATGCCGTATTGCATTCGACTATAGTACCGTTTACTTTTTCCACGACATCTCTGATAAGTTCCGGGCGCAGATAGTTGCTTGCCGGCGGCTCTCCCGTGGAAAGCTTTACGGCGACTTTTCCCGACGGCTGCCAGCCGAGCGCTTCATATACCTTAACCATACCTTCGGCACTTATATCCGAGGTAAAATACACTACTGACATATTATCATTCTCCTTTTCATCCGAATCGCTGTCATCTTCCGGTTCTGTCGGAGTTACTGACTCCGATCGTTCTGTTTCCCCGGGAGCGGTTGCCGGCTTTTCCGCGGAATTTTTATCCGCCGCCAGCTCTTTTCCGCATCCGCAGAGAAGAAACGCTGTGATTACGGTAAATGACAGCGCTGAAATCGTCTTTCTTTTCATTTTTCCCTCCGCTACCAATTCTTTTTCTCCTTTCTGCTGTCATGGTTTTGTTTGCGCTCCCCGACCATCTTCACGAGCCACTCTGCCATATTCGGGTCATAGTGGGAGAAGAACGAACTTGTGGCGGTGTCGGGAGAACAGCCACGCCGCGCTGAATATTCCGGCGGAGCATGGCCCGGGCGGAGGTTTCGCTCTTTCCGCCGATATAACCATGAGCCGTATCAAAGCAGTTGAAACCGTTTTCCAAAAAGATATCCGCCGGTTTTGTAAATTCGGCGTTGTCTGCCTGCCCGTCTTTTATCGGCAGACGCATACAGCCAAATCCGGATTTCTTTTTTATGCTCCCAAAAGAACGATCCATCGGTTGCCTTCCCCCGGCAAGATTGAATCTATTCTTATAAATACAATTATACCGGTATTTCCTACGGAAATCAATTCTGATTTCAGGACTTATCCATAATATATTCTTATATGAAAAAACAGAACACGCCGTCGACAAGTTCCGAAAAATCTGTGATTATCCCCATATACTATCCGTCGTAAAATATTCTTTCAGGATTTTTGCAAAATCTTCCACGTAGTAACCGTCGTTGCCGTTTTTCCGGAAAGCGAAGCAGTTTCGTCTGACTGACCGGCTCTTATGGATGACTTCCGCCTTTGT
>CAYPXB010000044.1:0-2423 GCA_964414745.1 uncultured Alistipes sp.
TACTGACTAAGAGAAGCCGTTCCGCTCCTTCCGGAGCAAAAGATCACGGGACTTTCAAGCTGTTCTTCATTGGCGTCAAGGTCGAGCAGCAGTTCAAGGACCTCGTCACCGATCTCATCGGGTCTGGCGTCGGGGCGGTCGATCTTGTTGACGACAACAATGATCCTCAGCCCCATCTCAAGTGCCTTTGACAGCACGAATCTCGTCTGCGGCATAGGTCCCTCCGCGGCATCGACAAGAAGCAAGACTCCGTCCACCATCTTGAGGACACGCTCGACCTCGCCACCGAAATCGGCGTGGCCGGGTGTGTCGATTATGTTTATTTTTACACCGTTATAGCTTACGGACGTATTTTTCGCGAGGATGGTTATGCCTCTCTCGCGTTCGATATCGTTGGAATCCATGACTCTCTCGACGACTTCCTGATTTTCCCTGAATACACCGCTCTGCCTGAGCATTTCATCGACAAGAGTCGTCTTGCCATGATCCACGTGCGCGATCAAAGCTATGTTCCTCAGATCGTTTCTTACCATAATATCTCAACAACCTCACAAAAATCAAGGATGATCCCGTGTTTTCTTTTACTGACGCAAAAAAAACCTTGCAGAAAAATGCAGGGTTTTGATGATGATCTGACGACGATCCGACACGCCGGGCAAAGAATACCGCGAAGATCGATGGTGGGAGAGGGTGGATTCGGACCACCGAAGCTGAAAAGCAACAGATTTACAGTCTGCCCCCTTTGGCCACTCGGGAACTCTCCCATAAAGCACATGGTCAAATCCACACAGCCGCGACGAAACCCGCCGTTTCTGCGCGGATAATATGGAGCTGGTGGACGGACTTGAACCCCCGACCTGCTGATTACAAATCAGCTGCTCTACCAACTGAGCTACACCAGCGCCGCAACCACGATAGATATTATACCACACATATATACCGCTGTCAAGTGCTTTTTCAAAATTTTCTTATTTGCGCACCCGCCGTCTGATAAATGGTCGAGGCGACAGGATTCGAACCTGCGGCATCTTGGTCCCAAACCAAGCACTCTGCCAAACTGAGTTACGCCTCGAAATACGCTCATTTATTATACACACACAAAGCAAAAATGTCAAGCCGTATCCACTTATTTGTGCAGTGTAACATATCACAAAGATTTTATCGGGCTTAATATGATCAATCTTTACAAAAAATAAGGAGAGCGTTCAGCTCTCCTCGTGTAACAACAATTATCATTCCTCTTCTTTTTCTTCGGTTTCTTCCCCGGCAACAGCGCCTTCGGCAGATCCGTCCGTATCCGCTGTGTCCTCGCCGGCTGCGTCAGGTTCTTCTGATGCCGCCGCGGCATTTTCTTCACTCTCTGTTGCGGTCTCGGGTGTTTCCGCAGTTTCTTCGGTGGGAATAACAACATCGAGATCCTCGTTCGTTGTGCACGGATCGGTGATACAGTCATCAAACAACTCTGTGTGTGAACTCTTTTTCTTTTCCTTCATAACCGCCGAAACGATAAATCCGGTAACGGCAGCCGCACCGGCAACAAGAAGGGCTACTGAAAGCTTTTTCATTATATTATCCTCTTTTCTCCGCAAGAATTGGTTTGGAAAGCTTTTCGTAAAGCACTCCGCGGATCCGGCGGTATTTTGCAGAAAACACGGCCGTGAACCGGGCTGTGCCGATATTATTATCGAACCGCTTGCGATCGTATTCAATAAACTGTTTTTATTATATCACATATTTTCTTAAAGTACAACAGTTTACATATTATTTGTTAAAAACATCAAAATTGACATAGCTGTTATTGGTACAGTTTCACAACGAAGTATTCTTTTTCCGAGCCAGATAAGATCTGCCCCCGAAGATCTTGCGAGATCAGCCTCTTCCTTGTCAAAGCCTCCCTCGCTGCCGATAAACAGACCTATCGTCCTTACTCCGGCAAAATCTATATCCGAAAAAGAGCATCCGCCCTTCTCTTCATAGAGCATCAGCGGACAGTCGTTTTCCGTAAGCCTTTCCACTGCCTCTCCGAATGGCACAAGGGGCGTTACTTCGGGGATAATCCCTCTTCCCGACTGTTTCGCGGCGCTCTCGGCTATCTTGTTAAGTCTTTCGAGACGTCTGTCAAAATCATTCCTGTCGGGTCGTGAAACACAGCGTCTTGTCAGGACGGGCACGATCCTGCGGACGCCGAGTTCCACTGTCTTTTGCACGATACTGTCGAGTTTATCACCTTTCGGAACAGCCTGAAACAGGGTTATCTCAACGCTTGGCTCGGCTGTGCACTTTTCTTCGGCGATAAGGTCAAGAAAGACCGCGTCGGGTTTTATTTCCCGTATGCGACATCTGAGATCCGTTCCCATGCAGCATACCGTAAGTTCCTGCCCCGGCCGCATACGGAGCGATCTTCCGATATGCACGGCATCGCT
>CAYPXB010000045.1:0-2160 GCA_964414745.1 uncultured Alistipes sp.
TCCTTTTGCGGGACAGCGTCGTGATGTCAATATTGTCAAAGGTAATTTCCGTTTCGCGTCGGCGATGTATCTTGACGCCGCGTTGGAAAAAATAGAGAAAATGCCCCAGAATAATTTTGATGAGATCATAGAAAAATATGTTGAAATGAATGTTGCCCACCCTTTCAGAGAAGGAAACGGGCGCAGTATGCGCATATGGCTTGATCACATTCTGAAAAAAGAGATTGGTTTTGTTATCAACTGGAGCAAGGTAAATAAAGAAGATTATCTTTTGGCAATGGAACGAAGCCCGATCAAAGATGTTGAGATAAAACAGCTTCTGAAGCAGGTTTTGACTGACAGGATCGATGACCGCGAGGTCTACATGAAAGGCATAGATAACAGCTACCGGTACGAGGGGTATGCTGTCTACAAGGCAGAAGATCTATAACTGATCGACAGTAAAAAAGCATCGCTTAAAGCGGTGCTTTTCTTATGCTCATAATGAATTGATAACTCTTCTTACCTGCGGTGACGGAGAAGAGAGAGCCGAAGTCTACGGCTGCGCCGCTAACAGAAACCGGACAAAGATAGTATTCGATGAAGCTGTCGATATGGTGCGTTTCTGCCCGGCTCTGCTTAAGTGTGTCAAAATGGCGGTATCACGAGGCCGAAACTGCAATTGAAGTATTATATCTTATGAGGTTTGATATCGGATTAACGTCGCAGATGATGTAAAATCTATGTGAAAATTTGAATTTTCTCTTGATATTTTCGTTTGGAGGTGATATACTGATATAAAAGTAGCGTCATTTGCGACGCAAATTCGAGGTGCAATATGGTAAACAGAGATTTTTATTTGCAGAGATTGGTAAATAAAATGCATAACGGTGATGTCAAAGTCATAACCGGAATAAGACGGTGCGGTAAATCCGTGCTGCTGTTTGAACTGTTTTATCAGTATCTGCTTGACAGTGGCGTGAGCGATGACTGTATCATAAGAATAGAGCTTGACCAGCGGCGTTATTACAAGTTCTGTGATCCGATAGTTCTTTGCGAATATGTTGAGAGCATTGTTACGTCAGACAGGAAAAAACAGTTTTATCTGTTTATTGACGAGGTTCAGCTTACAGACAATGTAGTTGACGAGAAAAATGGCGGCATTGAAGTCAGTATCTACGATATGCTCAATGAACTGAAAGCTTACAAAAATCTTGATGTATATGTTACGGGGAGCAATTCAAAGGGACTTTCAAGTGACATAGCAACACAATTCAGGGGCAGAGCATCACAGATACATGTTTATCCGTTTTCTTTTGCCGAATATTTCTCGGCAACAGGCGGTGATGAGCGAAAAGCTCTCGATATGTATATGCTGTACGGCGGAATGCCGAGGATAACCGCTGTTTCCGATGAGCGCGATAAAAAAGAATATCTTTTGGCACTCTACAGTGAACTGTATATCAGGGATATTGTAGAGCGAGGCGGTATAGAGCGGGAGGATATTCTGTCAGATATTCTGGATTTTCTCGCATCGCAGACAGGTTCTCTTACAAACCCCACAAATATAGCCAACGCTCTCGCAAATATGAAAAAGGAAAAGATAAATCCCGCACTCGTTCAGAAATATATACAACTTATCATTGACTCTTTTCTCATATCACAGGCGCGGCGCTATGATGTCAAGGGGAAAAGCTATTTCAGATTTCCGAATAAATATTACTATGTTGATACGGGCCTTCGTAACGCAAGACTGAATTACAGACAGTATGAACCGGGACATCTTATGGAAAACATCATCTACAATGAGCTTGTCCGCAGAGGTTACAGCGTTGATGTCGGCGTAGTCACAGATCGTTCGGAGAAACGCAACGTGCAAAAGGAGATAGACTTTGTGGTAAACGATGCTGACAGAAGATTATACATTCAGTCGGCGTTCCGTATGGATAATGACGAAAAAGCAAAGGCTGAACTATACTCTTTGCTACTAACAAGAGATTTTTTCAAAAAGATCGTTATCCGTGCGGACATCGCTCACACTTACTATGACGATAACGGTATCTGTCATTGCAGCCTGCTTGATTTCCTGATGGGGCGAACGCAACTGTTCTGATTTCATAAAAATATTTTCTTCAAAGCATCTGTTCATTCTGATCAGATGCTTTTATTATGCTATGATTC
>CAYPXB010000046.1:0-1835 GCA_964414745.1 uncultured Alistipes sp.
CAAGCGCGGGGTTTATATGGCCTCCGGTTCCTCCGCAGGCAAGCAAAACTCTCATCTCATCCCGACCTTTCCTCTTCTGTCAGGCATCTTTCGGACCGGCATCCTCTTCCTCATATTCTTCCCGGTCATTCTCTTCCTTTGGCTCTTCATAATATCTTTGCTGTGATATGTTGAGCATTATACCCATCTCCGCAAGCTGCATCACAAGAGCCGTTCCGCCGTAACTGAAAAACGGAAGGCTTATTCCCGTATTGGGAACAAGATTGCTGACGACGGCAAGATTCAGGATCGTCTGTATTCCTATCTGCGTCGTTATCCCCACCGCTATGAGCGAACCGAATTTGTCCTTGCACCTCGCGGCGATCGAGTAACCCTCGATGATGAGCAGCAGAAAAACGATCATTATCGCAAGGGCTCCTACAAATCCGAGTTCCTCGCATACTATCGGAAAAACAAAATCGTTCTTTGTTTCGGGCAGGTAAAGATATTTCTGGCGCGAATTTCCGAGTCCTAACCCGAAAAGTCCGCCGGAGCCTATGGCGATAAGGGAATTCGCGGTCTGCCATGTATCGTTCAGAACGTCCGCAAAAGGATCGTTGAACGATTTTATCCTCTTTGCGACGTAGCTTCCCTCAATGCCCGCCTGCCACTTTATAACAACGATCGCAAGCAGGAGTGCCGCCGCGGACAGAAGCAGAAACTGTTTCCGGTTTGCTCCTCCGCAGAGTATCATGACAACGGCTATGGTACCGAGCAGAATTATTCCGGAAAGGTGCGGCTCAAGATATATGAGAACGGCATATACGGCGAACAGGATCATATATTTCGCGATGCCTACCTTGAACGTGTTCATCTTGTTTCCGTCTCTTTCCATGCTGTAGGCAAAATATATGATAAGTGTGAACTTGGCAAGCTCCGACGGCTGAAATCCGACAGGTCCCAGCTGAAGCCATCTGCGCGCGCCCATGGCGCCTCCCTCGTCGTTTCCGTAGAGAAGCACAAGAATAAGAAGGACAGCGCCGCCGATATACAAAAGTCCCGCTATATTGAATTTTTTCAGAAACGGTATTCTGATGATCTTGAAATTATGATAATCCATTTTCATAAAGAAAATAAGCGCGGCAAATCCGATAAGCGCGTTTATCGCCTGGTGTTTCGCGTAGTAGAGGCCGTCGCCGTCATGCTCACTGTACGCCCACGCGTAACTTGCCGACGACATCATGATTATTCCCACTACGAGAAGTATCATGACATACGCGAAAAATGTGAGGCTTATATCACCGTTTTTTCTGTCTCCGAGAAACGCTCTCACAAGACCGCTTTTTTTCTTTTTTGTCTGACTTGCCATCTTTCCCTCCTGTGAGCCGGGGACTTCGCTCAGATAAATAATGTCAGTATTCCGAGAACACCGAAAACTATTCCGGCTGCGGAAAATGATATAACGATCTTGTATTCGCTGAATCCGCACATTTCAAAATGATGATGTATGGGCGTCATTTTGAAGATCCTCTTTCCTTTGTGCGGCTCACCTGTCGCCTTGAAATGCTTTCTCGCGGTATACTTGAAATATGTGACCTGGATGACCACTGACAGCGCCTCAAGTATATAGACCATTGCAACGAGTATAAGAAGCAGGTGACGGTGAAGCACGATACCGACTCCCGCCACGGCGGCTCCGAGAAACATTGAGCCTGTATCTCCCATAAAGCACTTTGCCGGATTGAGATTCCAGAGGAGAAATCCGAGACATCCTCCGGCGAGAGCCATTGTGAATATGGAAATCTCGTTATCTTTCAGTATCGACGCCGCTACACTGAAGGCAAGCATTGCCACAA
>CAYPXB010000047.1:0-1770 GCA_964414745.1 uncultured Alistipes sp.
CCATTGTTATACCTCCGTTATTTTATTTGTTAGTAAATTTGTAATGCCTGTATCAGGTTTAAGTATATATTGCTTCAGCCTATATAGTCATCGTCATTGTAGCCGTACCAATGATCATCGCCGTCGGGCACCCAACTGAATCCCGCGATTTCTCTGCCTCCGTCATCGGGAATATAATCGATATCAATGCTGCTTCGTTTTTCTTTATTTTTAATACTCTCGTAGTGAATATTACTATAACAAAAATAATTTGTCCAGGTAAAATACTGGTTACTACCACCGTCATGCCACCCATAATCTGTCCACCCGCTGGACCAAGAATTATAAAATCCTCCCTTTATGCAGGACGAAGGGAAACGTGACATAGCGTCATCGGCGATACTCTTCTGATATGTTTTCATTATTTCAGCAATTTCCTGCCGTTCACTGTCCGTTACATTCAGATTGTCTAAATCATAGGGTAAATACACCCAGTCATTTTCTGCTGAAATCGTCTTTACAGGGTCATGAATGGTAAAATCGGCATCACACTGAATATACATATCGTAACCGTACAAATCTAAGTCTGTATTTGTTTCCGGACGGTCAATTTCTATAGATACATCTATTTTTCCATACGGTGTTTCCAATGTGGAATAGTTCTGATTAAGGTACTCTTCCAGGTCGTCTATGCTTGACACGCTTGACAGTTCTATGCGGCTTGGGTCTTTTTCACCGCATCTTGTGCATATTCCGTTTTCATATGTATGGCCGAGTGGTTCGCCGTCTTCCTCACCGCATACCTTGCATTTTTTCGGTTCCGTACAGGTAGCTTCTATCCAGGTGTGTTCCAGGGTCTCGCCTTCGGTCTCTCCGCACACCGAGCAGGTTTTGGGCTTTGTGCAGGTCGCTTTTTCCCATTTGTGTCCCAAAGGCTTGCCCTCGGTCTTTCCGCAGAGTTTGCACGTTTTCGGATCTGTACACGTCGCGTCCAGCCAGACGTGCTCGAGCGGTTCTCCTTCGGTCTCTCCGCAGACTTCGCACGTTTTCGGCGAGTCGCAGGTCGCTTCTTTCCACTTGTGCCCAAGCGGTTCACCTTCGGTTATCCCGCAGTCGGCGCAGGTTCTCGGTGTCGTACAGGTTGCCTCTATCCATGTTTTATGTCTGCATTCACATCCGGTCATAACAATTGTCAGAAGAGCAATAGCGATAAAGTATTTTATTGAATTTTTCATAAATAAAACTCCTGTTTAACAAAGATTATAATATCCTGATAAGTGTGGCAAATAATCTGTATCGGACCTTCTCCGATCATTCTTTCTCAATTTACGGTATCACCGGACTGTGGCTGATTCATGGCTGTATCCGTATTTTCCGGATCTGTTTCAATGATCTGCGTGACATATTTTCCGTCGGATCTTTTCCTCGCCATGATCACTTCAATTATACCGAGAACGCCGAATGCAATGAAAAAGACCGCAGCTATTGCGAAAATGAATTTCATTGAATTTTGCAAAAGCCTTCCTAATTCTATAATATTGTCAGCTGCGTCCGCCGCGGCGTTCTGAATACCTGTATAAGCGTCGCCTCCGTATGTTTCATGACTTGAGTACCAGCCATCAAAATAAATATTGAAACATCCGATCAGACTGATTACTCCCATTACTATAAAAACGGTCGATCTGATTATTTTAAAAATTGTATTCTTCATAAAATATTCTCCTGTCATTAGATAATTTATCCTGATCTGTGCACTTGAAAATTGCAATTATTTTAGTTTATCTGATGTTA